>DATJBM010000070.1:0-19769 GCA_035515295.1 Casimicrobiaceae bacterium
CACGACCTTGCCGCCCACGCGGAAAGCCTGATCGACCTCGTAGCGCGATTGAACCGAGCCGAAGTAGCGGTCTGTTGACTGCGTCTTGTCGTAGCGGATCTCCACGGTGCGAACGGCGCGCAACGGTTCGGATGGCGGCTTGTCCGAGCAGCCGGACAGGATCGCGGCGATCGATAGAGCGAGAAGCGTCATGGGAAGAGAGCTTTTCACGATGGTTCCTCGTGTCGGTCGATATTTCATGAATTTGGCGAAGGCGCCGCGGTGTGAACGGGGCCGGCGACAGGTTCGAACGGTTCCCAGCCGCCGCCGAGAGCCTTGTAGAGTTGCACGCTGTCGAGCAGCGTTTGCGTGTTGCTGTCGTTCGCGCCGACCCGGACCGCCAGGCGCGTGCGCTGCGCATCGAGCAGCGGCAGAAGGTCGATCTGACCGCGGTCGTAGAGCGATTGCGCTCGGCCGAGGGCCGCCTCGGCAGAAGCCGACGCGCTCTGCAGCAGTTGCGCCCGCTGCCGTTCATCGTCGAGCGCGACCAGGCTGTTCTCGACATCCTCGAGGGCTCGCACGATGGCATCCTCGTAATGGAGGACCGCTTCCTTCTGACGGCTCTCGGCGATGTCGTTGATCGCTTGCGTGCGTCCCGCGTTGAAGATCGGCATCGCGAGCAGCGCCGCGACATTCGTGAACCGCGCCGCGCCGAGCGCCATGCCGTTCACATCGAGGCCCTCGCCGCCGAACATGGCACCGAGAAAGAGCCGGGGGAACCATTCGGCCATCGCTTGCTGGCGTCGAGCATTGGCGGCGTCGAGTTGCGCTTGCGCGGCCAGCAGATCTGGGCGCCGCTGCAGCAATGCGGCCGGTTGTCCGGCATGCGTGGCTGGAACGGCGATATCGCCGCGCGACGGAACGATGGCGGAAGCGTTGAACGCCTGGTCGCCGATCAGCACCGCGATGCGGTGACGCGAGACCGCGGCGAGCGTCTCGAGCGGCGGTATCGCGGCGCGAGCCTTCGAGGCTTCCGTCTGCGCGCGCTCGACGTCGAAGGGCGTGGCGAGGCCGACGCGTTGCCGGGCGGTGACGAGCCGCAGGGTTTCGTCCTGCGCGGCCGATATCGCGCGTACGGTGTCGAGCTGCCGCAGCGCGCCGGCGAGCGTGAAGTAGTTGGTTGCGACATCGGTCACCACCAGCAGCCGAACGCCCCTCGCCATGTTCTCGGTGGCGACCGTGTCCGCCGCGGACGCCGCGGCGCCCGCGCGCAGGCGACCGGCGATGTCGATTTCCCAGGAGACGTCGAGACCGGCCTGCCAGCCCTTCGTGTCCGCGGCCTCCGGAACGACTTGCTTGGTCATCGAGTCGTACCCGGTCCGGTGGTCGAAGCCGGCGCCATGAATGCCGACGCTCGGATACAGCCACGAGCGGCTGATCGTCTCGCCGGCCCGCGCGGCACGCACGCGTTCCGCCGCAATCTTGACGTCCCGGTTCTCGCGCGCGGCGCGGCGGACGAGGTCGGAGAGCACGGGATCGCCGTAGCTGTCCCACCAGGCGACCTCCGGCTCGTCATGGGATGCCGGGGCCGCGGCGAATCGGCTGGGCACGTCGACGGACGCCTGCATGACGGGCGTCGCGCAGCTCGCCAAAGCGAGCGCCAGCGACACCGCGAGGGTAGCCGCGAGGCCGCGGCCTGACCTTTGAGCGAGGCGAGACGGCAGCCTCATCGTCCGACAGACCTGGGCAAATGGCGGCATCGATGACGTGGTCATGAATGATCTCGATTTGCGACCAGCGTAGGGGAAGGCGTGCCGGGAGTCGTCAGTGAAGCGTCGGTGTTCGGTCGGAATGCGGTCGCCTCGAGCGCCGTAGGCCAGCGCCGTTGCGGGTGCGCAATGCGCCCCCTACCCGTTCCACAGGGGCACCCAGGCGGCGATCCTCCGTCCCTTGTAGAAGTGCCCGTTGATGTGCCTGACGAGCGAGTCGGCCAGCTCGCGCGTATCCACCTCGACGACCGTGGCGGGAGCAGAGCCCTCCGTGATCAGCTTGATCTCGCCGACATGAGCCCACCGGCTCAACGCCTCGCGGATCTCCTCTTCCGAGACGTCCTGCGGCAGATTTTCGATAACGATTTTCATCGGTTGCTGCTCCGTTGTTGCAGATTTCCCGGTCACCGCGGCTCAGATTATGCTCAGGGCGGTGCGATCCGGACCAAGCGTAGGCGCAAAGCAGTGCGGAGTCGTCAGGGTAACGTCGCCGCTGGGTCGGAATTGGGTAAGCGCCATCCCAAGATGGCCGAACCCGTTCCGGGTCGCGCGGCGACATCGACCGCGCGCCGAATGATCACGCCATGATGTTGACGCCGCCGTCGACGTACACCGTGCCGCCCGAGAGCCGCCGGGCGTACGGCGTGGCGAGGTCGGCGCAGGCGAAGCCGACGTCCATGATGTCGACCAATTCGCCAATCGGTGCGCGCTGCGCGGCTTCGTTGAGCAGAAGATCGAAGTCCTTAAGACTCGAGGCGGCTCGGGTCTTGAGCGGCCCGGGCGAGATCGCGTGCACGCGGATGCCCCTGCCGCCCAGCTCGTAGGCCAGGTAGCGGCACGAGGCTTCGAGCGCCGCCTTCACCGGCCCCATCACGTTGTAGTTCGGCACCACCTTGTTGGCGCCGTAATAGCTCATCGCGAACATCGTTCCGCCATCCTTCATCAGCGGTGCCGCGAGCTTTGCCATGCGCACGAACGAATGGCAGGAGATGTCCATCGCGATCTTGAAGCCGTCCGCGGAGCAGTCGAGAAGGCCGCCCTGCAGGTCCGCCTTCGGCGCGAAGGCGATCGAGTGCACGACGATGTCGAGCCGGTTCCACTGCTTCTCGATTCGGGCGAACACTTGCTCCAGCATGCCCGGCGTGGCGACGTCGAGCGGCATGAAGATCGGCGCCTCGAGCGCCTTGGCGAGCGGCTCGACGTAGGTCTTCGTCTTCTCGTTGACGTAGCTGATCGCTAGGTCAGCGCCGAGCTCACGGAACGCCTTGGCGCAGCCGTAGGCGATGGAATGCTGGTTCGCGACGCCCACCACCAGGGCTTTCAACCCCTTGAGGGGCACAGGCGGTAGATCGCTGACCATAGCGAACTCAGCGCGTGGCGCTGGAGAGCAGCGTCCGCGTGTGACGGGCGATCATCAGCTCTTCGTTGGTCGGAATGACCCAGGCGGCGACGCGACTTGCTGGCGTGCTGATCCTGGGACCGTTCGCCTGGTTCTCGGCCTTGTCGAGTTCGATGCCGAGCCAGGCGGCGTCCTTGCACACGCGCTCGCGCAACGCGCGGCTGTTCTCGCCGATCCCCGCCGTGAATACGATCGCGTCGATTCCACCGAGGGCTGCCGTGAGCGAGCCGAGCTCGCGGCCGATACGATAGGCATAGAGCTCGATCGCCATCTTCGCGTCCGGCTCGCCGCTCGCTTCGAGGGTGCGCATGTCGCTGGAGATTCCGGACACGCCGAGCAGGCCCGACTGCTGGTAGATGAGCTTCTCGATGGCGCGCGATTCCATCTTCAGCTCGTCCATCAGATAGAGCATCACCCCGGCATCGAGATTGCCGCAGCGCGTCCCCATTGGCAGCCCTTCGACCGCGGTAAAGCCCATGGTGCTCGCAACGCTTCGGCCGCCCGCCATCGCGCACATGCTCGCGCCGTTGCCAAGGTGCAGCACGATCGCTTTGCCACGCGCTGCCTCCGGGTCGTACTTCGCAAGCGCTTGGGCGATGTACTCATAGGACAGCCCGTGGAAGCCGTAGCGCCGAACGCCGCGCTCGGTAAGCCACTTGGGCAACGCGAACAACTGTGCCACCGGCGGCTGCGCACGATGGAAGGCCGTGTCGAAGCAGGCGACCTGGACCACCTCCGGCAGCCGCTCGAGCAGGAGCCTGATCGGCGAAAGGTTGTGCGGCTGGTGCAAAGGCGCCAGGGGGACGTACTTTTCAAGCGCCGACAAGATCCTCGCATTGACGCGCACCGGCTGCGAATACTCGGTGCCCCCGTGCACGACACGGTGGCCGACACCAGCCAGCCGCAATTGCCCGAACTCGCTCCGCACGAACCCCACCAGGTGGTCGAGGGCGCCAGCGTGACCGAGCTTGACGCCGTCCCCCCAGGATTTTTCGGCGATAAAGGCGCCGGCGCTGTCTTTGGCCACAAAGTGCGGCGCCGTGTGGATGCCCTCGACCTGGCCGCGGGCCTTGAGCTCGGGTCCGCCGTCGGCATCTACGAACAGCGAGAATTTGATGCTCGAGGACCCGGCGTTAACGACGGCGACGGCGTCGGCCATTTCAGGCCACCGCTTTGCCGCTCGCTTCCCGGCGGGCTCTTGCCACCAGCGCCGCGACCGCGCACGAAGCCAGGCGGGTCATGACCGAGTCGGCGCGGCTGGTAAGAATAACGGGAACGCGCGCCCCGAGCACAATGCCGGCGGCATCGGCGTTGGCCAGAAACGACAAGCTCTTCGCGAGCATGTTGCCGGCCTCCAGATCGGGCACCACCAGCACGTTAGCGCGACCCGCCACGGGCGAACTTATCTTCTTGATCTTCACCGCCTCCAGGCTGATCGCGTTGTCGAGCGCGAGCGGGCCGTCGAGGATGGCGCCCGCGATTTGCCCGCGGTCCGCCATCTTGCATAGCGCAGCGGCCTCGATCGTCGAAGGCACGTCGGGATTGACCGTCTCCATCGCCGAGAGTATGGCGACGCGAACCTCCGCGGCGCCAAGCGCGTGCGCGAGGTCGATCGCGTTCTGGACGATGTCGACCTTCTCCTCGAGCGTCGGTGCGATATTCACCGCCGCATCGGTGATGATCAAAGGCTCCGGATAGGTGGGCACGTCCATCACGAAGCAGTGGCTGATCCGACGCGCGGTGCGCAGCCCCGTGTCGCGCTTGACGACGGCGCCCATCAGCTCGTCGGTGTGAAGGCTTCCCTTCATCAGTGCCTCGGCCTTGCCTTCGCGCACGATGGCGACCGCCTGCTCGGCGGAGGCATGACTGAAGGGCGCATCGACGATCGGCAGCCCTGCGATGTCGATCGCGTATTGCCTGGCTGCCGCTTCGATCCGCGAGCGCGGTCCTACCAGGATCGGGGAAATCAGACCCAGGCGTGCCGCGTCGACGGCGCCCTCGAGCGAGCTCTGATCGCAGGGATGCGCCACGGCCGTCGGCGTGGGCGGCAGAGACCTGCAGGAGTCGAGCAGGCCCTGGTATTTTTCGTGACTTCGTTCCGAAACAGGATCTCTCTCGGCCATGGTTAGTTCCTCGCTGCGAGCTTCCTGACCACCGCTCCACGATCACGCAGCGGCCGGTACCCCGCCGGCTCGAGCACGCTTCGGATGCGCGCGAGTGCCGCTTTCTGCTCCGGCGAGGGCTGGATGCGTTGCATCCGCTTGTCCGCGAGCACGCGCTCCAGCAACGTGAGCAGCCGCTCCCGGTCTTTGCGGTCCGCCAGCAGCGCCGGCAGTGTCTGGATCGCCTTTTCCGGTTCGTAGCGGGCGATGATTTCCTGCTCGCCGCCGATGCGGCGCGCCTCGTCCCGCGGGATATCCGGCAGCAGTTCCCGGTACTCCTCGATGAGGTCACGGGCAAGCTGCAGGCGCGAGAGCGGGAGAGGCTCGTCCTTGTGGGCCATCAGGAATGCGACGCGCGCGAGCGCCTCCGCGTAACCACCCTTGTCGATCGAAGCCAGCGCATCCCTGACGAACGGAAGCTCGCGCGGGTCCACCCGCGGCGCGGCCGTTTCGATGCCGCGCCCGTCGCCGAGATAGAAGGCGAAGAGATTGCCGTAGATCTGGAAGAAGGCGGCTTCCCCCATCGCGTCGCGCAGTGCCCGATAGCAATCGAGTGACGCGCTCGTGAGCTCCGATACCGTCGCCTCCACCTTGCGCGCCGGGTGATCTGGAGGAAGCGCCTGCCGCTGGGCCTTGACCGCCTCAGCGGCCGGGGCAAGCCACCACAGCCAGGGATTGAGATCGGAGATCGCCCACCGCTGCCAGCGCAGCGGATGAAACTCGCGCGAGAGCTTGGCGCCATATTCGTTCGCCAGCATCTCGATCACCGGCCGCCCGAAAAGCTCGTACGCGCGCTGATTGAACTCCGATACGACCTTCACGGCCTCGAAGGGCCTTTCATCCGCGCGCTTGAAGCGATTCAGGCGGGCGACGACGTCTTCCAGGCGCGTTTCGACCAGATTCACTTCGTACGCCGGCTTGCCGTCGCCACCCTTCTTCTCCGCGATCTGCATGCCGTACAGACCGGGCGGTAGCGCCTCGATCGACTCCAGCACCGACGCGATCTGCGCTCCCTCCTTCTTCGCCACCTTGCCGGAAACGAAGATGCCCAGATGGCCGACGTCCTCGTGCATCAGACCGACGATCACCTGCCCGTTGGCCTTGATCTCCTCGGTCGAGCCGTAGACATCCGCCACCCAGTTGAAGGCCTGCTGCGGCGGCGTGATGTTGTCGCCCATCGAGGCGAAAAGCACGATCGGCACCTTGATCTTGCGCAGGTCGAAAACCCCGCTCGGACCTGCCGTACCCGACCACAGCTTGTTCCCGACGAAGAGATTCTGCGTGATCCACTCGATCTCCTCGCGGTTCAGCAGGAAGTAGCCGCCCCACCAGCGCTCGAAGTCCAGGAAGCGCTGCGCCTCGGTGTCGACGTTGGCGAACAGCTGGTAGTATTTGTCCCAGAACGTATTGGCGGGGTTGAGGTTCTCGAAGTTCTGCACCAGCCAGGCGCCGTCGAACTTGCCCGCGCCAAGGTCGGAGGTGAGCGAGGCGAGCCACGTGCCGCCGAGAAGGCCCCCGGCGTAGCGCATCGGATTGTCGCCCTCGCCTTCTCTCCACGCGCCGCCCCAGTAGGACATCGGCGCGCCGACCATGACGACCGGACCCGTGTCGTCGGGACTCGACGCGGCGAGCATCATCGCCGCCCAGCCCGCCTGACAATTGCCGACGATTCCCGGCTTCGGAGCGTCGGGATGGAGCTCGCGCACGTGGTGTACGAACTCGCGTTCGGCGTTGCACACGTCGATGAGCGTCTGTCCAGGCTCTGGGTCGCGGAAGAACATGACGAAGTACACCGGATGCCCCTCGTGCAGCGCTATCCCGACCTGGGAGTCGTCCTTGAAGCCGCCGATCCCGGGCCCGTGCCCGCCGCGCGGGTCGATGATCACGTACGGGCGGAGCCTGTCATGCACCGTCACACCCTTGGGCGGAACGATGCGCAGCAGCGCGTAATTGACCGGACGCTTGAGCGTGCGTCCGTCCATGACCATCTCGTAGTCGAAGTGGAGCACAGGCGGCAATCCTCTGCGCTCGTGCTCGAGAAAGTTGTTGCCACGCTGGCGCAGCGTGTCCCAGAACAGGATGGAACGCTGCGCGAAGTCGACGGCGTATTGGGCGTCGCTCGTCGCGGCTTGCCACGGCAACATCGGACTCGCCACCGACCCGGCGAGCTGCTGCTCGCCGGCCCGTTGCACCCGCTTGCCATAGCGCTCCAGTGCCGTCCGCGTGCGGGTTTGAAGCATCTGTGTCACCTTCTCCGAAACCTCGTGGCTCTCCGAAAGCCGTTTAGCTGAGTTGCTCATTGGTCCTTCTTTCTGTTTGCCCGGGACACCGCGGCAGGAATTGGTATCGTCACTTCGGCGTTGCATCGGTCGATCGGCCGCCCGCGTTCACTTCCAGATCGACGGCGATCGACTCGAGCAGCTCGCCACCGGAAGCAAACTCGCGTTGCTCGCCGGTGACGAGGTTCTCCAGCCGCCCGGCAAGCGCACCCGGTTTCGCATCGCTGCGCATCTTGAGCACGTACGCCCGCCGGTTCGGATATTTGGATTCAGGATTGAGAGTCATGGCAGATCTCGCAAACTAGACTGCACGAAGCGTAGACGCATCCCGAACTCCAGTCGTAAGCAAAACGTCGACGTTTGGTCGGAATGCTGTACGCCGGACGGTTGCGCAGCTCCCGGCGAGCCCGCGCTATCGCGCGCGCAACGCCTCGTCGAGCTTGGCGTCGAGGCCGTAGATGTCGGAAGCGAATCGCACTCTTCCGTCGACCTCGACGATAGCCGTGGTGTAGAAGATAAGCACGGGGATCGGCTGGGTGAGCATCACGGTGCTCTGCCTGCCGGCCGCCATCGCCCCGTGGATGCGCTCCGGCGTCCACGCCGGCTGATCCCGCAGCACGAACGCCGCGAGCGCCGCGGGATCCTCGACCCGAACACAGCCATGGCTGAAATCGCGCCGCGTCTGGCTGAAGAGCTGCTGCGCCGACGTGCTGTGCAGATAGATGTCCATCGTGTTCGGCAGCACGAATTTCACGCCGCCCAGTGCATTCTTCGCGCCCGGCCGCTGCCGCACGCGCAGCGCGCCGCTCTTCAGCCCTTGCAAGGTGTTGTCGTCCAGGACCGTGATCGGCGCTCCCTTCCCATCAACCGAAACAGCCTCGAAATCTTCGCGCTCCCAATAGCCGGGATCGCGCGCAAGCCTTGGAACGATCTCGGCGCGCTGAATCGGGGGCGGCACGTTCCAGTACGGACTGAAATCGAGGTAACGCATTTGGCCGATGAACACCGGCGTCGCGCGCGCCTTCACCGCGCGACCCACGATTACCGCCATGGTGAGCTGAGCGGCAGCGTCGTCCTGCGCGTCGGCAAAGGCCCAAAGCCTGTACGAGGGGATGTTGACGGCGATGGCCGGGCCGGCGTGCACCTCGGGCAGCCACCGCAGACGTTCCAGCGACAATTCGATCTGATGCAAGCGCGCGGCGAGCGGTTTCGCGAGCTCCGCCAGCGTGTCCCGGCCCAGCACGCCGTCGGCCTGCAATCCGTGACGCTCCTGAAACCTGCGCACGGCCTCCACCAGCGCGCCCTCGTATCGATCGGATCCTGCCAGCGTTGCGGTCGCCGGCAGGTCCCCCACGAGGCGCAGTCGCTCGGCGATCGCAGCGACGCCGGCATAGCGATCGCCGGGCTGGATCTTCGACTTGCCGGCGGGCAGCGCCGGTATTGTAGAAAGCGAAGCGGTGGCGAGCGTGCGATAGCGTGCAAGCGCCACCTCGAGTCGCCGGTAAAGCGTCAGGGAGGGTTCCACCGTCGTGACGACGTGATGCCAATGGCCCGTCGCGAGTCCGCTCCGGAGAAGCGCCGCGAGATCGAGCGGCTTATCGCCTCCGCTGAACTTGAAGCCGGCTTGCTCCGGCGTAACCCGGCCCGCGTGCAAATCCGAAGCGAAGCGGAAGAACGAGACGGTGAGCGCGACGTCCAGGCGTGCCATTCGCGCCGGCGATCGGTCGCCGGCCTGGATGGCGCTCAGCTCTGCTTCCAGCCAGTCGAGGCCGTAGTCGGCGGCATCGAGGCCGTAGTTCGGCGCGTCGGCGAGCTCGGCGAGCATCGCCCGTGGCGAGCTGCCTGGCGACAGCCAGCGCGGCGCGTAATCGGCTTCGCCATAGACTTCTTCAAGCGCGGAATGAAAGCGCGCGATGTTGGGGCGACGGAGCTCGGGCAGCGTTCCGCGAGTGATGAGCGTCTGCAACGCGTCGCGCTCAGCGCCGTTCTTCACCTGCGACAGTGATGTTGCGGCGCCGAGTTGAAGCGCGAGTCCGGCGATCAAGACGAACAGGATACGCATGGCGGCGAAAGTTTCAGCGAGCCGGTGCCGTTTCAGAGCTACAGGCGGTGCACTCGATCGTTTTCGCAGGCAAAGAATCGGTGACGGGCGGCAAAGGAGCGGCCGCTCGAAACTTGCGGCGCTAAGGTCGCACGCTCGTTTCGCGGACCGCATCCTCTGCCATCGAAAGCCTCCAACTCGATAGGTATCAAGCGTAGCCGGGTAGCCGCGGGGCGTCGTCAGCGAATCGTCTCTTTTCGGTCGCGGTTTGGGGCGACGGGAAACATAACGGGCGGCTGTCAGCGACCGGGATCGCGCCAGGCACCTGTCTTCGGCCCCGCAATTCATGCTGAGTCGACATGGGCCTCGAGCCGAATCGCATCGGGAACCTTTCGCTCGCCGGCTCCTTCGGGCACGTACCGGATCCGGACGTCGCGCTGCGGGAACGGAATGTCGATGCCGGCATGCTCGAGCGCTGCCAGGATCGCCGTGCGCAGGGCGTTCTGTGCCTGGATGCCGACATCGATGCTCTCGACCCACGCATAAAGTCGAAAATTCAGTGCGTTGTCGCCGAAACCGGTAAATGCCGCGACCGGCGCAGGACTCTTCTGCACCTGGGCCACGCTTGCGGCGGCCGTCTCGAGCAGCTTCAGCACTTGTGTAGGATCCGCGCCGTACGCGACGCCGACATCGATGTCGTAGCGGCGCGCGCGGTCGGAAAGCGTCCAGTTCGTGACCTCCTTCGACACCAGGTCGGCGTTCGGCACGATGATCTCAGCGCCCTGGAAGGTGCGAATCGTCGACGAGCGGACGCCGATGCGCTTCACTTCGCCCATTACGCCGCCCACGTCGATCTGATCACCGACGTTGATCGGTCGTTCGAACATCAGGATGAGCCCGGACGCGAAATTGCTGACGAGGTTCTGCAACCCGAGGCCGACACCGATGCCAAGCGCGCCGGCGAGCAGCGTCACCTTCGTGAAGTCCACGCCCAGAGCCGCCAAGGCAAGCACGCCGCCGATGAGGACGAGCACGTAGCCGATGATGGTGGAGATCGCAATCGGAACGCCGGTGCGCAGGCCGAGCCGCGGCAGCATCTCGTGGTCGAGCGTGAAGCGGACGAGCTTGGTCACGAGCCACGTAATCGCGACCACCGTCAGCGCAGACGCGACCGCGCGCAGAGTGATGGTGACTTCGCCTGCACTAACGCTCATGTCGCCAAGCAACGCGACGACCCGCCGGACATCGTCCAGCGCCGAGTAGAAGAGCGCGAACGCTGCGAGGCCGGCCACCCACGCCGCGACGTTGGTGACGTTATGGATCGTTCGGAGCATCGTCGCGCGCTGTTCACGCACGCTCCGCAATGTCTGCGCGAGCCGCGACGACAGGAGCCCGGCGAAGAAGCGGTCGAGGCTCCAGGCAAGTGCAGCGAACGACATCGCGTAACCGGGGGCGATGACGCCGAGGGCGACCGCCTGCGAAGCGAGTCCGAGATAACCGACGAAACTCAGCGCAAGCGCCAGGATGAGCAGCGCGAGATCGGCCTGAACGAGCCGGCGCAGCCCGGGGCGAGAGACACGCGGAAACGCCTGCGCCAGCGCGCCGCGCCTCCAGTCGCGGCCGAGCGCGACACCGAAGGAGACGATCTGCACCGTGAGTAGCAGCCAGTCGCTCACAGGGTTCAGTTCGGCGAGCACGCGGAACTGGTTGAGGAAGACCGCGAACGCGACGGTCCATACCGTTGCCGGGATGGCACGCGCGAACGCGTGTGTGGCGACCACTGCCGCTACCAGCGGGAACCCAAACCACACCAGCCGATAGAACGAGAGAGGCGCGCCCGGCGGAACCAGCGCCGCAGTCGAGGCAACCGCAATCACGACCGCTGCGCAAAGGGCCACGGCAGCGGGCAGTGGCGCTGCGTCATCGCGTACGAGCGCGGCCGAGCGTCTGCGCAGCGCCGCGAAAGCGACGCCGAGAATCACGACGAACCCAAACCCCACGCGCGCCCCATACCGCGAGGCCCAGTCTGCGAGGCTGAAGCGCATCAGCGAGACGTCCGCGTGGAGTTCGTCGAGCGGAAACGAGACGCTGCGTTGGCGCCATATCGGCTCGCCGACGCCGCTGCGCAATTCGGACCAGAGACGCTCGCGCCGCTGCGACACCTCGGCGCGGATCGCCTCGAAACGAGCCTGTTGTCGCACCGCTCGCTGGTACGCGATGAGAAGCTCATCCCGCCGTACGATCAGCCGCTCGCGCAGTTCGGCGAGCAGCGGCGCGACTGCGTCGACGCTTTGCTGCACCTGCAGCGGCGCCTGAGCTTCGCGCGCGATCTTAGCGCGCTCCGGCCATAGCGCCGCCTCGCGATCGAGGCGGTCGAGCTGCGTTATGAACCTCTGGGTGAGGCTGCCAATCGAGGTTGCGGCTTCGACGACGGCCCGCAGCCGATCGCCAAGATACATGTCGAGCGCGCGAAGCTCAGTGTAGCGGACGTTCGTGACCGGATCCGGGATGTCCTGAAGTGCCTGAAATGGGCCCTCGAGCGCGGGGGCATCGAGCGGCTTCGTGAGCGCTACCCAATCGGCGGTGTCGCGCAAGGAGGTCTCGATCTCTCGCTGCATCGCGTCGACATGCGCGAGGTCGGTGACGATGGTGTACAAGGTCACGGGCAGCGCCGGCTTCGGCTCCGCCGCGCTCGGCGCGGCCAGGGGGGCATCTGCGGCAGCGTCCGTCGCTACCGCTGCGCTCACGAATGCAAAGCCCATCAAAGCGACGCCCACAAGGCGCGCTGCCCGGCGCCGGGAGCTCAGCAGCTTACGGATCGTCAACGACGCCTCCCGGTCGGCACTCCTCCGTCCCAGGAGGAGCTTCATCCCTAGGAATGGATGGAAGCGCGCTTCTGATCGGCCAATCAATCACGAGCCGCGCCTCACTCGCCCACGCACCGTAGCTGCGATGCCGCCAAGTAGGCGGCCTTCCCCGGCGCGACAGGTTTTCGTTTCTCGGATCGCGCGCTGCTCGTCTGGAGCATTTCGTCACGTATTCTCTGGAACGTGCGACGCAGGTCCGTGTCTACCGAAGGGTAGTACTTAAAGGTCGGATCGAGGATCGATTTCATAGCGGTGCACCATCAAGAAGAATGAGCATTCCGAGCGCGCCGAGCCATTTCACAGGCTCGACAAGTGCGTCGCCGCGGCCGCCTTAGGTTCAGCCGGAAGCGCACGCCTTTTCAACAGCGCGACAATGCGGGCTGCACGCACGCGTGCGTCGTCACGGCGCTGCGGCACCAGACGCCGCTCGAGATCCTCCATGCTCGCGAAAGCCGCGATCTGCAGCTCCTCCGGTAGACCTGATTGCATAGCTACCTGCAGCCAGGCGTACGCTTCGACCAGGTCGCGCTTCCCGCCCGATCCGCCGACGTAGCCCTCGCTGATCCGGGCCGGCGTGAAGCCCGACTCGGCCGCTCGCCGATACATGGTCTGAGCGAGCGGCAAGTTCCGCTCGGTGCCCAAGCCCTTCTCTGCCATGACCGCGACGCTGTACGTGCTGTGCACATTGCCGTGCACGGCCGAGCGCTGGAACCAGCGCAGCGCATTGACCGGGTCGCGCGACAGGCCGATCCCGAAGAAATACATCGTCCCGAGGTTGTCCATCGCGTCGGCCGATCCGCCGTCGATCGCCTTCTGGAACCAGTACAGCGCCATTGTCGTGTCGCGTGGAACTTGCGTTCCGGTTGTATAAAGAACGCCGAGAAGATTCATCGCGTCGACGTTTCCTGACTCGGCCACAGTGACGAGCGTTTCGACCCCGGGCCTTGCGCCCCGGCCTCGTTTCCGGACAGGGTCAAGACCGCGATCGCGGCCAGCGTGGCTGCCAGGGCTTGTACGAATCTCATCGATGTTCCGTCACATGTCACGGGAGGGCCGCTCGATTTTTGGTCCAAGCTCGAGATCTGTTGTCTTGTCAGTGTAACAACCGGTCCATTGAGTGACGGTGCATCGTAACGCCGACTTACTGCGCAAGTCGTCGGCGAACCGTCGACATTCGGTCCGGATTCTGTAAGTCCGCGCCCGGCGCCGGTATCGACATCGAACAATCGCCGCAGCGGCGGGCGCGCTGGACGCTGAATCCGGTGGGACCAAATCCGGACCGAACGCGGACACATCCTTGACGACTTCCGGTCGGCACCGAGATAGGCTGCGGTACATGGCGAATCCAGCCCTTAACGCCAACCGGAAGCGTGACGGTGCACGGACCTGGACTGCGACGCCAAGCCAAGCTTAAGGCAACTGTGAAAGGATGGCTTTATGATTGCAGTGTGGTGGGTCGTCGCCGCCTTTGCAGTCGGCGGTTGCGCTGGTGTGTTCCTGAGCGCGTTGCTCCGGACTGCGGGCGAAGAAAGTCTCAATCCGTCGTCGCTCGCGGACTGCCGGAAGCTGCGCCGCCCGCCGGGACGCGATGGGCAGTTCGTATGAGCTGGGGCATCGAGGACATGCGAGTCTTGCCAATGCGAGCCGCGCTCCGGACGGCACTCGCAAGGCGGCCTGCTTCGCCGCTCGTCGCCAACCGACCGATCAACTCGGCAGACTCTGGTGTCTGAATACCCCATGAAGCGATGCGAGGTTTGTAAGTGAAGATGGATCGGCTGAAAATAGGAGCAGCAAGGATCGGCATCGGTCTGCTCGCATGCCTCCTGGCGGCGTGTGCGACGGAGCACGCATTGATGCCGACACCGGTGCTTTACACGGGACCCGATGCCAGGCCGCTTTTCGCCCACCCGCCGCCGGCATCTCGTCCGCCCACGCTCGATCTGCTGTTCGTTACCGACCGCGCGCCGGCACAAGACTCCGGCGACCCGCCATACACCGCCAGCCGCTCGCGCTCGATCGCCTTCGGATCCGCGATGGTCGAGTTCGGTCAAGGCCTCACCCTCGACATGCTGGCACTTCGACAGGGGGCAGCCGAGCGCCCCGCGTCGGTCCACCTCAGCCTCGGAGCAACAACGGAGCTCGGTCGATTTCCGCCGATACCGTACGAGCTTGTGGGCCCCCGCGACGGCAAGAGACGGGCGCCGGCGGTCGTGGAAGCCTACGAACGGGCGAAACGACAGCTGCAAGACGAGGTGGCGAGGCGCCTGGCAAGCGCGCCTCGCAAGGAAGTCGTCCTGTTCGTGCACGGCTATCACGAAAGCTTCGAGAGTGCGGTTCTCACCATGGGCGAGATGTGCCATTTCCTCGGACGGGAGTTCGTGTGCGGCGTCTTCTCCTGGCCCGCCGGCGGGCACGGCGGCATCCTGTTCGGCTACGACGTCGACCGTGAATCCGCCCAGTACGCGATCGAGGACCTGGTCAAGGTTATCCGCATCATCGCCGCGACGCCAGGTCTCGAGAAGATTCACTTCATCGCGCACAGCCGTGGCTGTGACACTCTGGCTTCGGCGTTGGCCGAGCTAGGCGTCGAGGCTTACTTCCTGAAAAGCTCGCCGACTCGGGAATTCCACATCGGCAACGTCGTGCTCGTTGCGCCCGACCTCGACGGCGATGTCGCGGTGATGAAGATTTTCAAAGTCTTCTCCGATCCCGACCTGCCATTCGGCGGGAAGCCCGACGCAGACACCGTCATCCCGCCGTCGCCAGGGCTCAGGTTGACCATCTATGCCTCGCGCGACGACAAGGCACTTGCGATCGCCGGTTGGCTGTTCGGCAGCATCGCGAGGCTGGGAAGAATCGATCCCACGATGTTCACTCCCGACCAGGTCGCCTTGATAGGCGGCCTCGGTGCCGTCGACATCGTCGAAGTCCACGGCGCTACCGATCTCTTCGGGCACAGTTACTTCGTTTCGAACCCGAGGGTGAGCGCCGATGTCATCGCGCTGCTTCGCTACGGATTGCGGCCGAACGACCCGGGCAGGCCGCTCGAACATATCGCGGGGCCCTTCTGGAGGGTGCCGGCAGAGTCATCCACCTCAACGACCGACGCATCTATCCTTCGATAACGCATTTGCAAAGCCAGAGAGTGAAGAGTCATGACAACCCGCAACGAATCGTTCGTCGCGCGGCTTGGTGTGGTCCCGCCGACGGAACGCGGCGACCGAGCCTACAACCGCATCAAAGGCAACGAATCCCAGCGCCGCACCGGGCCGGCGGATGAAGGCCCGGCGGACGCCCACCTGCCGGTGCCGCTCTACGTCATCGCAGCCGCCGCGCTCTTCGGCTGAGCGAGATGCGTCATTGAGACAATGAACCACTCACACGGCCTGTCGCAGATGCCCTTGTGGAGACTCTCGTTTCAGCAAGCGCCTTCGCGGCGCGAAGGTGGACGGAGGGCGGCGATCGCCACCGATAACCTGCGCGCTTTGATCCGCGCGCGCCATTTTCTCGCGGGCCTCCTGATCGGCGCCGTCATCGTACTTCCGGCGTTCCTGCTGATGGGATGAGGGCCACGAATCGACCAGGCGGCATCGGTTGGCCTTCCCGACGCAGATGCTCCGAATGTGACGCGTAATTCGAGATGCTAGGCTGCTGGGCCGACCGTTGCTCGAGCTCGGCGCGGTAGAGCACCTTCACCATGCGTCCTTCCTGCTGCATACGCGACAGCAGGCGGCTCACTTTTTCCAGCTTGACCCCGAGCTAACTGCCAATCTCCTCGCGTCATGCGGAGACCGAATTTGGACGGTGACTAGCTGCGCGCCTGGTAGCGCTGCGAAAGATCGAGCAGGAACGCCGCCAGACGCTGCTCGGCTCGCACGGTACCGAGCAGCAGCGTCCGCGAGCGCTGGCGCGCGATCTCCCTCGCCAGCGTGCGGTGCACATTGTGCTGGAAGGCGCAGTTGTTGCAGACGCGGCCTCAGCTCGGAATTCCTGAAACTCGTGTCGCTTCCGGGGATGCGCGGTTGGGCCTCGGGTTGAAGCCGGCTCCGCATGGAATTCGGACGCAATGACGACGTTTCCCTGACGACTCGGCGCCCCGGGCACGTTACGCTGGCCGGGACAACTACGCGAGAACCAGAACCGAATGAAACGACGGTTGCTTGTCTTGATCGCGATCGTGCTCGCCATCGCCGCGGCCGCCGGGGCGCGCTCCTATGCGGCACCGCCGGCCGGCGCGGCAAACTCGCCTCCGACGCATCCAGAACAGCCAGTCCTGATCGTGAGCTATCGCGACGCAGTCGCCCGCGCAGCTCCTTCGGTGGTGACGGTGTACTCGGCCCACGCTGCCACCGGACTGCTCGCGATCAGCCCCAAGACGCCGGTTAAGAGCCTTGCCTCGGGCGTCATTATCGATCGCGATGGCTACATCGTGACCAACTATCACGTCGTCGAGGACGCCTCCGAGCTCGCGGTCGCGCTGGCGGACGGCACGTCGTACTCGACCCGCATCGTCGGCGCCGATCCCGACCTCGACATTGCGCTGCTCAAGGTGGAAGCGGAGGGACTGCCGCCCATCGCGGTGGCTGATATTAACGATGTGGCAGTAGGCGACGTCGTGCTGGCCGTCGGCAATCCGCTCGGCGTCGGCCAGACGGTGACGCAGGGCATCATTAGCGCGGTCGTGCGCAGGGGCGTGAAACCGGTCGACAACTACATTCAGACCGACGCGGCCATCAACCCCGGCAACTCGGGCGGTGCGCTGATCGACACGGCGGGACGCTTGGTGGCCATCAACGTCCTGATCCTGTCGCACAGCGGCGGTTCCGAGGGAATCGGCTTCGCCATACCGGTTGACCTCGTGCAAACCGTCGCTGCCAGCATCAAGGCAAGGGGACACGTCGCTCGATCGTGGCTCGGGCTGTCGGCGCGACTGCCTCAAGGCCGCGAGGGTGCAGTGGTCGCGGCGGTGGACCGAGAAGGGCCGGCAGATCGGGCCGGGATCGCGGTCGGCGACTTGATCGTGCAGGTCGGTGAAAAGCGCGTACGTCATCCGCAAGACGTGATGAATATCACCATCGGCACTGAGCCGGGAACGCACGTACAGATCGGCGTCGTGAGGAACGGCAAGCAGGTAGGCCTGGACGTGCAGCTCGGACCGGTTCCCACGCAGAAGGCCGGCCCGTGAGGCTTCCGCGAAGCGACATACGCCTCGCAGAGCGCGTTTCCTGTCGGATAGAGAGAGAGGACATCAAGATGACATCGCAAAGAATCGGCGTCATCGATTCCAAGCACCGGCCTGCCCCGCTGGTGAAGTAGATGGTGGCCGCGGGCTATCTCGGACGGAAGACAGGACGCGGGTTGCACGCGTATGGCTGATCCTCGACGCGCAGCGACCATGGTCGAAGCACCACCCCTGCCGACCGGTTCCTCGAGCTCCAGCGATCGTGGCCTTGCCGAACAGGATTCCGAATGAACAGACCCACCACCCCGTCTCCCGTCGATACCGATGTGCTGGAACGCGAAACGGGTTTCGGATGGGGCTGGTTCATGGTCCTCGGGGCGGCGCTCATCGTCCTTGGGGCGCTCGCATTTCTCAATCTGCCGCCCGCGGGCGCGACTTCGGTGTATGCCGTCGGAATATTCATGCTGATCGGGGCATTCGCACAGCTCGGGACCACGCTCCTGGTGCCCGCCTGGAGAGGGATTGGACTCCTGGCGCTGAGCGCGGTGCTGTACGGCACGGCCGGCATCTTCGCGATCGTCAATCCAACGCTTGCTGCGACAGCGCTGAGCTTACTTCTGGCTCTGGGGCTGCTCTTCTCAGGAATAGCGCGCATCGTGCTGACCGCGGTCATGCCGCCACTGCCCCGAGGCGGTTGGGTTGGGATATCGGGTTGCGTAAGCGCCGTCACCGGACTCATTTTGATTTACCTGTCGCTTGGCAATACGGTCTGGCTCTCTGGCATGGCGCTCGCTGTTGATCTGACCCTCCAGGGCGCAATGGCGGTTGGGTTTGCCCTCGGTCTAAAGGCGAACGCAAGAGCGACTTCGTCATCGATCACGAACCCGTGAAGGCAGGCTTTCAATCGTCGCCTTGCACCGAGCCCGATACGGCAGGCAGCGCCAGCGCAGAAGCCTATGCTGCCGGCTTTCGCGCCCGTGCGGCGCTCCGTGATGGGACCTCGGTTTGCGTGCGCGCGGTGCGAGCCGACGACAAGGAGCGCATGCGAATCGCCTTCGAGAGGCTCTCCGCGCAAACGGTCTACAAGCGATTCTTCCACCACATGACGGATCTCTCGCCGGGAGCCCTCCGGGCGGCGACCGAGCTCGATTTCCGCGATCACGTTGGCCTCGCGTTGACGGTCGGGAAAGAAGCTGGCGAGAGACTCATCGCGGTCGCTCAGTTCGTTCGCGTTGCCCCCGGCGAGAGCTGTGCGGAGGTGGCTTTCGTCGTTGCCGACGACTATCAGCATCGAGGCGCGGCAACGCTGCTCTTGCGGCATCTCGTTCGCCTCGCCCTGGGCCTTGGCATTCGAGAATTGCTCGCGCTGGTGCTCGAGGACAACCGAGAGATGCTCGAGGTATTCGAGAACTCCGGACTGCCCCTGCGACAGAGCGTGGAGGGCGGCATCCGCCGTGTCGTATTGAGCCTCGGGCTAGCGACGTAATTTTCAGGAAATCGCCTGGTCCATTCCGGACGTGCCTTCGGCGATCGCGGCTATCGCGCTATGGGAGATCGGCGGCCGCGGGCAGATCAGGCTCGTTCCTTGCGCCCTCCAGTTGGAGCACCATCAGCGCGTTGGCCCGATCGCCATCGTCGAACACGTTGACGTCGGGCCCATGGAAATGGCGGAAGCCGCTGATCGCGCCCTCGCCGCTTTCCGGCGAGGCCTACAACCCCGATTGCAGCGATACGGGAGGTGCTAATCGTCAACCGGAAGACCGCCACCGCGCCCGGGCACGCTCGCGCCGCTCGCCGCGACGGGCCGTTGCTACGTGGCGCGTGTCTGCCGCAAGGGCGGCTCGCGAGCGCGGCTCACCGGCTTCGAGGGCTATGGCGCGCTATCGCCGTGACCTCGGTCAGCGGATCACTTCCAGCCACGGAAGCACGATCAGCAGCAGGCCCGCGAAAAACACGATTCCGAAGATCAGGCCGAACTTCCAGAATTGCGAGCGGCCGATGTAGCCGCTGCTGAAGTAGATCGGCGCCGGCCCGGTCGCGTACGGCGAAATGACGCCCATGATGCCGAGCGAGTAGACGCACAGCAGGGTC
>DATJBM010000071.1:0-3525 GCA_035515295.1 Casimicrobiaceae bacterium
GGCCCAGCCCGATGGAGCACCGGTAGTGGCTTTCGCGCCAGCTTGGTCAATTGTGTACACGAATCCCGCCATAGAGCCCTGGCCCGTTGCTGAAATCAGGTATTTGGAGGGGTCGGCATCCGGCGTGCACGTGAGCACGAAGGTATTCGTCGCACCTTCCTTCGGCAACTGCTGCTGCGCGGCATCGGCGGCCGTCTGGCACGTCGCATAGCTTCGCGTGTCGAGAAAGATCTGCTCGGTCCGCTGCCTCGCATCGGACAGCGCGGTCGTCGCCTCCATGATCTTTCCGCGCTTGATGTAATCGGAATAGTTCGGCAGCGCGATGGCCGCGAGGATGGCGACGATGGCCACCACGATCATCACTTCGATCAGCGTGAAGCCCCCGTGCACGAGCCGGTGGCGCAGGCCTCGTTCGCAGGCGCGGCGGAAATACGAATGCACGGTGAAACCCCCTTTTCGGCGGATCGATGGTATGCCGCCGACATCCCCCCGGCGCGGCCGACCGATATGAGGTATGGCCGACGGAACAAACGGTTACGACATGTACAAGGCCTCCGCCGCAGGGCCGACGAGCGGCGCTCGGGGGAGCATCGGCGGCATCTCGCGTCGGCGTTTTATTTCCGTTACGGACGGGTTTCGGATCGGCCTCTCGGCGCGCCGCGGCGATCTCCGTCGCGCGCGCTGGCTACGGGCAATGCTGCGCCGTCCGATCGATCCGCACCCGACCGCTGTTGGCGTGCGCCGTGATAAGGCGGCGCTTTCCAGCGGGTGAGAGGCCCGCCCGGCGAACTGCTCGAGCCGGAAGCACCGGAGCAACTATGGAGGAAACGAAGTGGTTGAAGCCTTCGGATAAGCGAGCCACGATTCGGTGGCCGCGCGAGTGTGCAGGCCGCAATGCGAGTGAACGCTGAGCAAACCTCGAAAAGGTCGATGCGCGGGCCGACCCGGCCGCCAATCCGGGGAAGGCTGGTACGACGGGACGGATGAGCGATGCAGTGCCGCCCGTTGCCGCGCCGGGGTAGTGGCGGCAGCATGTACACAAGGAAAGCGCACGCAACACGGGAAGCCCCGTCGCGTGGTCGAGCGCACGATCAACCGACAACCCGTGAGGGATGGGTCGGGCGCGGTGGGGTGGCGGAGGGGCTCGTATTACCGTGGAAGTCGGGTAACGCCGATGGAGGGAAGGAGCCTTGGTTCAAGGCGCATGCAGGAAGCAACAAGGGAGCCGAGATTGGGGTAACCCTACAAAACTCGGGCAGCTTCAGACGTTGCGAAGTGCATGCCATGTGGAAGCGAAGGGAAAACTCGAACGTTGTTGTCGAGGAACCCGCCGGCCGGCAACGGGCGGAGTGGGTGGTTGCGAGTAGGCGATGACTGCTGGAGCCGGGTGCGCGTACTGGGCTGTTTCACCACCATCATTGGCACACGCGACCTTCCGTGGGCGAAAGCATGATGTCCTTGTCCGAGAGCCGGATGCGGGTGATCCGCCTGTCCGGTTCGATGAGCGGCGACTGGAAACGGAGCCATGGCGTGGCTAGTGGGGCACCGCGAACCGAAAGGCGCGGTAACAGAGATGCCACACCTATCGTCACCGCGCCAGTCGTCGACTCTACCAGCACCACATGGCTCGCCTTCTGCCCGGGCTTGCAGACGACGAACGTGCCCATCTGCAGCGCGCCGTTGAGCATCCGCGCGTAGCCGAAGTTGGTGTAGGCGACGTAAGCATCGAGCGGCCGGCTGGCGCTCACCGTGATGCCGTTGCCGGGCGCGGGCTCGTGGCGGATCACGCTCTCGGGCGGTTCGATGTCGCCGTCGCGGTTGTCCTCGGCGAACATGATCCAGCCGGCGCTCCACGTGCCGGTGGCCGAGCATTGCCTGCCGTCGTTGCTCTTGCACACGTTCACGCGCACCTGCCGCTTGACCGCCTCGGTGCGCGCCTGCATGAGCGTCGCCGCCAGACGCTCGGCGTGATTGGCAAGCTCGAGCGCGGCGATCCCCTGGCCGTAGCTCGGAACACCGAAGCCGAGCACGAGCGAAAAGATCGCGAGCGCGACGAGCAGCTCGGCGATCGAGAAGCTGGAAGACGATCGCATGGCGGCAACTCCTCGCAAGGTGCGGCGCTTCGGCCGCGGGCGATGAATGCTAGGAATGCGACGCAGGCGCGCGCTCGCGCGCGCGGCCTAGGCCCTTCGACCGATGCGGTGGACGTTGCCGTCGACCGGGCGCGATAATCTCCGGTTCCGGAGGAACCCATGAACGCTCCCGAACGCATCAAGACCGCCAGGCCGGCCTTCCACTGGGCCGATCCGCTGCTGCTCGACGAACAGCTGCGCGAGGACGAGCGCATGGTGCGCGATGCCGCCCGCGCCTACGCGACCGACAGGCTGATGCCGCGCGTGACCGAGGCGTTCCGCCACGAGAAGAGCGACCCGGCGATCTTCCGCGAGATGGGCGAGCTGGGGCTGCTCGGCTCGACCCTTCCCGAGCAGTACGGCGGCGCGGGGCTCTCGTACGTGAGCTACGGGCTCATCGCCCGCGAGATCGAGCGCATCGATTCCGGCTACCGCTCGATGATGAGCGTGCAGAGCTCGCTGGTGATGTTCCCGATCCATGCCTACGGTGCGGAGGACCAGCGGCGCAAATACCTGCCCAAGCTCGCGACCGGCGAATGGATCGGCTGCTTCGGCTTGACCGAGCCCAACCACGGCTCGGATCCCGGCAGCATGGTGACGCGCGCGCGGCGCGCCGACGGCGGCTATCGGCTGAATGGCACCAAGATGTGGATCTCCAACTCGCCGATCGCCGACGTGTTCGTCGTGTGGGCGAAGACCGACGACGGCGTGATCCGCGGCTTCATTCTCGAGAAGGGAATGAAGGGGCTGTCCGCGCCGAAGATCGAAGGCAAGTTCTCGTTACGCACGTCGATCACCGGCGAAATCGTGATGGACGACGTGCTCGTCGCCGAGGAGCAGCGCCTGCCCGGCGTCGAAGGGCTCAAGGGACCGTTCGGCTGCCTCGACAACGCCCGCTACGGCATCGCCTGGGGCGCGCTCGGCGCGGCGGAGTTCTGCTGGCACGCCGCCCGCCAGTACACCCTCGACCGAACCCAGTTCGGCCGGCCGCTCGCCGCCAACCAGCTCATCCAGAAGAAGCTCGCCGACATGCAGACCGAGATCACGCTGGGCCTGCAAGGCTGCCTGCGCCTGGGCCGGCTCAAGGACGAGGGCAAGGCCGCACCGGAGATCACCTCGATCATGAAGCGCAATTCCTGCGGGAAGGCGCTCGAGATCGCGCGGACGGCGCGCGACATGCACGGCGGCAACGGGATCGTCGATGAGTTCCACGTGATCCGGCACGTGCTCAATCTCGAGACGGTGAACACCTACGAAGGCACGCACGACGTGCACGCGCTGATTCTCGGCCGCGCGCAAACCGGCCTGTCGGCGTTCTGATTCCCGTCAGCGCGGCTCCAGGCGCAGCGTGGTGGGCAACGTATCGGCGCGGGTCATCGACTTCGCGTAGGGG
>DATJBM010000072.1:0-31604 GCA_035515295.1 Casimicrobiaceae bacterium
CACGAGCAACTCGCCGATGTTCGGTGGATTGAGCGATGGACGGAGGGTCTTTTGATAACGATTTGTGATGCCCGGCGCTCGAAGATTGGCAGCTGCTATCTCGCCAAGCCGCGTTGGATTGATGGGCCGTGAGGGGCTCGAACCTACGCCCAACGGATTAAGAGATTGATTCCATTGAATTTTACCGGTGCAGAGGCCCGCCCATCAATCGCCAAAGCGCGCCGAAGTGGTACGTTTTTGTCACACTGGTTCAGTTGCTGGTATGATTAATTCATACCGATCCACGTCCTCCTGCATTATGACTACCGCAGTCAAGAAAACCATCTCATTGCCTGCCGGTCTCGCGCGCGAGACGGAGGCACTGGCAAAAGCCGAGGGCAAGACCCTTAGCGCGGTCATCCAGGACGCGCTGCGGCAAGCCCGCGTCGGGCGCCGCGTGCAAGAGCTCCAAGGCATCCAGGGTTACTGGAGCCGCAAGGCGCGTGATCGAGGCATCCTCACCGAGAAGGACCTCGAGCGCTATCTGAACGAGTGAAGGTCGTCTTCGACACCAACATTCTGGTTTCGGCTTTGGCCTTCCCAGGCGGGCGCGGCGAGGAAGCTCTGCGGCGCATCGTGGAAGAGAAAGACGAGCTCCTGATTTCCAAGGCGATCGTAGACGAATTGCTCGGTGTTCTCGGGCACAAGTTCTCCCGCGATCCCGAAGAACTCGCACATGTCGCGGTGTTCCTATCGGGCCTCGCCGTCACTGTAAGTCCGCGCCGCCGACTGCGCGTGGTCAAGGATGAGCCGGACAACCGAATCCTAGAATGCGCGCTGACCGGCCGCGCCGAGGCTATCGTTACCGGCGATCAGGCACTGCTCGACCTTCGCCTATATCGCGGGGTTCGGATCATCGCCCTACGCGAGTACCTAGCCGCAACCTAATTGGCGGAGTGCTCGGTCAATCTCGACGGTGGCTTCAGACAAGGCGGGATCGCGTACTCGAACGATGCCTCCTCGCGCGGAGCCGATCGGGTTCTCCGGCGGAAGCTGTAACGAAATGCTGTCGGTCGAGAACGACCAGGTCCTGTTCTTGAAGCCGCTCGGCACGGGCTTGCACCGCTCGGCCGAGAAGAGGCTATCGACGGAAGCGGCCGCGGAGTATTACTGGGAGATGCTCATTTCTCGGCTCCAGTAGCAATTCGCGACCGGCAACCGAACGCCCAAAGCGTTGCGTAAGCTCTCCGAAAGAACAGAGAAACGGGTAAGCGGCCTCGTTCGGTCGCACCTCGGATTGCCGCGCTCCCCGGCGGGCGCGAGCACGGCGCCCGCGTTGTCGGGTACCGTCGCAGTGCGCTCGGTCGAAGGCCATTCAGGCTGGAAGATCGAGGGCGCGAACGTGGATTCGGCGCCGTAAAGATTGGATTCGACCCCCAGTGCGATCACCCCGCGGCACCGATCGGTAGCTCGCCGGCGAAGTGGCAGCGCACCCGGCGTCCTTCGATCTCCTTGAACGGCGGCGGCTCGCGATCGCAGATCTCCTGCCGATAGCGGCAGCGCGGAGCGAAGGCGCACCCCGACGGCAGGCCGATCGCGCTCGGGACCTCGCCCGAAAGCACGATGCGCCGCTTGCGGCTGCCGGCCGCGTCGGGATCGACGACCGGCATCGCGGAAAACAGGGCCTCCGTATACGGATGCATCGGCCGCTGGCGCAGGGCCGCGGCATCGGCAAGCTCGACGATGCGTCCGAGATACATTACCGAGATGCGATCGGCGATCTGCTGCACGAGCCCGAGATTGTGCGATATGAAAAGGTAGGCGATGCCGAGCTCGCGCTGCAGGCGCTTGAGCAGGTTGATCACCTGGGCCTGGACCGAGACGTCGAGGGCCGACACGGGCTCGTCGCAGATCAGCACCTGCGGCTCGACCGCAAGCGCCCGGGCGATGGCGACACGCTGGCGCTGTCCACCCGAGAGGTCGCGCGGTAGACGATCCAGGAACGCGGCGCCGAGTCCCACGCGACGGAGCAGCGCCTCGGCTCGCGCCCGCCGACCCTTTCGCTCGCCGATCGCATAGAGCCGCAGCGGATCGGCGATCGTCTTGGCGATCGTGCGCCGCGGGTTGAGGCTCGAATACGGGTCTTGGAAGACGATCTGCACGCGCTTATGCACGTCGCGCAGTCCGGGCCCGCGCAGATGCGTGATGTCGCGCCCGGCAATCAGAATCGTGCCGCGCGTCGCGGGCTCGAGGCGCATGATGCAGCGCGCGAGCGTGGACTTGCCGCAGCCCGATTCGCCCACCAGCGCGTGCGTCTCGCCTGTCCGGATGCTGAGCGAGACCCCCTCGAGGGCATGGACGATCTGCAGCCGCAGGCCGGCGCGGCCCGCCGAGTAGTGCTTGAACAGGTCGTGCACTTCGAGCACGGCGTCGGTCATCGCACGCTTTCTTCGGCGCGAATGCACGCTACCTTGCGTCCCGGCGCCAACTCCTCGAGTGGCGGGACGAGCACGCGGCATTTCGCCACGGCGCTGGGGCAGCGGGGCGCGAAGCTGCAGCCGACGCCCGAATGCGCCGCCGGCGCCGGCTCGGGAAGCTCCGCCAGATAGCCTTCCGCCGAGAGCTCGATGCGCGAGGCGTCGAGCAGCGCCGCGGTGTAAGGGTGAAGGGGCGCCGTGAACACCGAGCGCACCGGGCCCTCCTCCACCTTGCGACCGGCGTACATCACGACCACGCGGTCGGCGATCTCGGCGACCACGGCAAGATCATGCGTGATGAGCAGCAACGCCATGCCGAGGCGTTGCTTGAGCGAGGCGAGGAGGTCGAGCACCTGCGCCTGCACAGTAACGTCGAGCGCACTGGTCGGCTCGTCGGCGATCAGCAACTGCGGGTGGCACATGAGGGCGATGCCGATCATCGCCCGCTGCCGCATGCCGCCCGAGAGCTGGTGAGGATAGCGGGCGAAGATCCGCTGCGGCGTGGGCATGCCGACCAGGCCCAGCATCTCGATAGCCTGGCGCTCGGCGGCGGCCGATGACACCTTGCGGTGCCGCCGCAGCATCTCCACCATCTGCGTCCCGACCATCTGGATCGGATTGAGCGCCGCGAGAGGGTCCTGGAAAATCATCGCGACGTCGCGACCGCGCACGTCGCGAAGCTCGCCGTCGGGGAGCCGCGCGAGATCGCGGCCGGCGAACACGATCTCACCCGCGACGATCCGTCCCGGAGGATCGGGCAGCAGCCGAAGCAGCGCCAGCGCAGTCGTGCTCTTGCCCGAGCCGGATTCGCCGACAATCGCCACCGTTTCGCCGCGGCCGATTCCGAAGGCGAGATCGTCGACCGCCCGAACGGGCCCCTCGCTCGCGCGATATTCCACTGCGAGACCGCGCACCTCCAGCAAAGAGCTCATCGTCCTCTGAGCGCGGGATTGAGCGCGTCGTTCAGTCCCTCGCCCACGAGATTGATCGCCAGCACGGTCACCAGAATGGCGATCCCGGGCACGGCGATCATCCAGGGGGCGACGAACAGCGCCGTGCGCGCCACCCCAATCATGTAGCCCCAGGTGACCACGTTGGGATCGCTCAAGCCCAGGAACGACAGTCCCGATTCGGTGAGAATGGCCGTCGCGACGGTGAGAGACGCCACGACGACCACCGGCGGCAGCGCGTTCGGGAGGACCTGGAAGACGATGATCTCGAAGTCGCGCATCCCGAGCGCGCGGCACGCCTGGACGTAGAGCTGGCCGCGCTGGGCGATGAATTCGCCGCGCACGAGCCGCGCCATCGACGGCCAGGAGACAATCGCGATCGCCGCCGTGACGCTGGCCACGGTGGGCGAGAAGATGGCGACCAGGACCACCGCCAGGACGAACGACGGAATGGTGAGGAAGAATTCGGTCATGCGCATCAGCACATCGTCGATCACGCCGCCGTAGTAGCCGGCGAGCGCGCCGACGGCTATACCCAGCGTCGTGGCGGTGAGCGCCGAAATCACGCCGATCAGCAGCGATACGCCGGCGCCGTGCACGATGCCGGCGAGGATGTCGCGGCCGGATACGTCGGTGCCGAGCGGGAATTCGCCGAATGGCAGCGAATACGGCGCGCCGACCATGTCGAACGGGCTGGTCGCGTACACGAGCGGCCCGAGCACGGCGACGAGCACGACCACCGCCAGCACGACCGCGGCGCCGGCGGCGGCGTGATTGCGCCGGAACCGGCGCCAGAAATTGCGCAGCGCCTTCATTGATGAACGATGCGTGGATCAAGCAGGCCGTAGGCCAGATCGACCAGGAGGTTGGCGGCGACGACGACCAGCGAAGATACGAACAGGATACCGAGCAAAAGGTTCAAGTCGCGCTGCAGGAGCGCGTCGAAGATGAGGCGCCCGAGTCCCGGCCAGCCGAAGACGGTCTCCACCAGGATCGAGCCGCCAAGCATGTTGCCGAACATTACCCCGGCGATGGTGACGACCGGCAGGATGGCGTTGGGCGCGGCATGCGACCAGGCGATGGTGCGCTCGGCGAGCCCCTTCGCGCGCGCGGCGGTGATGAAGTCCCGCCCCAGCACCTCGAGCATGGCGCTGCGCATCAGCCGGGCGTAGACCGCGACGTAGAATAGCGCGAGCGTAATGGCCGGTAGCACCAGGTGCCGCAGGACGTCGAGCGCGTAGGCAAGCCCGGTGTGCGTTGTGCGCGTGTCGGTCATCCCGTCCGGCGGAAGCAGCCGGAGATCGACCGAGAAGAGCACGATGAGGATAAGCCCCAGCCAGAAGACCGGCGTCGCATAGACGACGAGCGCGCCCACCGAGATCATGTTGTCGAGGAGCGAGCCGAAGCGTCGGGCGGCCGCGACGCCGAAGGCTATGCCGAGCCCCAGCGCCAGCGTGATGGCCGACACCATCAGAAGCAGCGTGGCGGGAAGCCGGTCCGCGATGAGCGCGAGGACCGGCGTCTGCTGGACGTACGAGTAGCCCAGGTCGAAGCGGGCCAGATGATCGAGGTAGATCAGGAACTGCTCGAGGAGAGGCCGGTCCAGGCCGAACTCGTGGCGGAGCTGGTTGACGTATTCCGCGCTCGCCTGGCCGGACTGGCCGGCGAGAAGCTGTGCCACGTCGCCGGGCGCGAGGTGCACGAGCACGAAATTGAGCGCGGCGATCGCCACGATCACCGGAACGAGCTGCAGCAGCCGCCGCCCGACGAACCAAAGCAGGGACCGGCCCATCGGTTCGTAGCTTTAGACGGGCGGCCGTCGTCTCGGCGGTGCCGTCTCTGCGCCGGGCCAACGCTTCACGGCGCTGGGCCGGCGCGCACCCTCCGGTCGTCCGGTGCGCATCACTCGATCCACACCGAATCCCAGCTCGAGTACATCGATATCCCGTTGGTAAGCAGGCCGTGCACGCGCTTGTTCCAGACGTTCACGTAGTACTGGTCGATCAGGAAGATCTCGGGCATCTCGTCGTGCAGGATGCTTTCCGCCTCGAAGTACAGCTTCTGGCGCTTGGCGACGTCCGATTCGCTCGACGCCTGGGCGAGGATCGCATCGAGCTTCGGGTTGCGGTAATCCATGTTGTTGTTAAACGTCCCGCCCTTGTTGATCGCCGAGGACGCGAATTCCTGCTCGAACACGATCGACGGATCGGAGTAGTCGTGGAGGAAGGTGCTCGCGAGATCGTAGTCCCAGTCGGTGTACACCTGCTTGAGCCAACTACCCATGTCCTGGTTCACGAGCGTAACGTCGATGCCGATGTTGCCGAGCGCGAGCTTGACGTATTCGCCGAGCCGGTCGTAGGACGCACCATAGGGCAGATTCGCCAGCCGTACCTTGAAGCGCATCTTGTTGGCGCCGCGCGGGTAGCCGGCCTCGTCGAGCAGCTTGTTGGCCTTGGCCGGGTTGAACTCGTACGGCTTGAGCTTCTTGTCGTAGTAGATCGGATTGGAATGGACGATCGGATTGGTGGCCGGCTCGCCCAGGCCATAGAACATCACGTCGGCGATCTTCTTGCGGTCGAGCGCAAGGCTGATCGCCTGGCGCACCCGGAGGTCGCTCAACGGCTTCTCGCGCAGGTTGACCAGCAGTCCCATGACCGGTCCCAGGCCCTCACTGCCCTCGTGCGACATCACCAGGCTCTTGTCGCTCTTGAGCGCCCCGAGCATCGCGCCCGGGATCGAGTTCATCGGCGCGAGATCGATCTCGCCGTTGCGCAGCGCCACCACCCTTGCGTTGTCGTCGGGAATGACGCGCAGTACGATTCGGTCGAGATACGGGTGTCCCGTGCGCCAGTAGTTCGGGTTGCGCTCGAGGATGATATAGCTGCCTTTCTTCCACTCTTTGAGCATGAACGGCCCCGTGCCGACCGGCTGGCGCATGAACTCGGACTGGCGGAAGGTGGCCAGATCCGTTGTGCCGAGCAGGTGCTCCGGAAACATCGGCGTCTCGCTCGGCTGGAACGCCTTGAGGAAGAACGGGACAGGCGTATCGAGCCTGAAGACCGCCGTGAGCGGGTCCGGCGCGTCGACGCCGACCAGGTGCCTGAAGTAAATCTTGCCGCGCGCGTGCAGCGGCTTGACGATCTTCTCGACGCTGAACTTGACGTCGGCGCTGGTGAACGACGCGCCGTCCTGCCACTTCACCCCCGGACGCAGCTTGAAGGTGTACACGAGGTGGTCCGGCGAGACCGTCCACGATTCCGCCAGCCCCGGCTTGGGCTCGAGCGACGGGCCTTCGTAGGTGAGCAGGCTTTCGAAGATCTTGGTTGCAAGCAGGGCGGTCGGCACCGCCGTGGTGGCGATGGTGGACAGCGCGGTCGGCTCCGGGGTGAAGGAGTAGGTGAGCGCGCCGCCGTGCTTGGGCTCCGCGGCTCCCGCCTGCCACGTGGTCCAGCCGAGCGCGAGCCCCACGACTACGTTGACGATCGAACGCAACATTTTCTGTCCTCCTCCATTGGCCGCCTTGGCTATGCGACCGTCTCGATGATGTGTCGCTGGCTGGTGATCGCTAGCGGCGGTTATTCTAGCCCTATCGCCGCGACGCTCGATCGCCCTCGGGCTCGCGGTTGCACCAGTTGCAGACGAACTCGATCAGGTAGTCGATGCATTCCAGGTACTGCCGGATCTCGATCTGCTCGTCCGGCTTGTGGATGTGAGCCACGCTACCCGGACCGAAGACGATCGAGGGAATGCCACCCTGGTTGACGAGATGGCGCATGTCGCAGGCGAAGGCGCCGAGGCCAATGCGGTCTGCCGCGCCGTGCGAGGCGAGTACCTGCGCCATGCCGAGCGCCACGGGAAGTCCCGCGCTTTGCTGGGTGCTGTCGTCGTGGTGCAGGAACTCGAGCCGCGGCGGATGCTCCCCAAGGAAGGTATCGCCGCTCGCCGACGCCGCCACCGCGCTGCGGAAGCACGACATCACGTCGTGCACCGTGCCGACGGTCGGCGCGAAATAGGCTCCTCCTCGCAGCACGGCCTCGCTCGCCGTCACCGTCTCATAGTGCCCGCCGGCGACTTTGCCCATCACGAGCGAGAAAGGCGCCATCCCGGGCTCGAGGATGGTCTCAGTTCGAGCGTTGTATCCGCCTTCCATCGCGATGAGGGCGTCGATCACGTGCGGCAGCTTCTCGATCGCGCTGACGCCCTGCTGCACGCCGCGTTCCCAGCGCGCCCCCGGGGCGCGCGGCCGGCCGGGAACGGTCACCTGCCAGTAAAGCCCGCCGTAGTGGCTCACGGCCACGAGGTTGCCCGTGGGCTCGAGCACGATCGCCGCATCGGCCCGCCAGCCACGGCGCACCAGGTCCAGCGTGCCGTTGCCCGCATGCTCCTCGTTAACCACGCTTTGCACGATGACGTCCCCGCGCAGATCGATGCCCGCCTCGCGCAGGTAAGCCATTGCGAGCAGGGCGGCCATGAGGCCGCCCTTCATGTCGGACGTGCCGCGGCCGAACATGCACCCGTCCACGATCTCCGCGCCGTAGGGTTCGTGATCCCACTCGCGACGCGGTTCGACGGTAACCGTGTCGATATGGCCGTTCAAAATCAGCGACCGGCCGCCGCCGCTACCGCGAAAGACGCCAACCACGTTCGGGCGGCTGCGGTAATTGAGCACGCTCTCCAGCCCGCTCGCGCGCAGTCCTTCGTAGGTGGGCAGCTCCTCGTAGGGGAGGATCAAGTCGTGCTGCCAGTGCGTCGGGTACTGGGCGATCAGCGGGAAGCGGGCGAAGAGCGCCGCCATGTCGGGCTCCTCGACCACGGTCTCCGCGTCAAGGCCGCGCAGCATGCCGGCAACGTGCGCCTGGGCTTCGCCCTCCTCGCCGGTGGGGCTCGGAATCCGGACGAGCCGCCGAAGCTCCTCGACGCTGCGCTCTCGGTTCGACGCCGCGATGCGAAGCGCCGCCTGCTGGAGATCGGTCATCCTTCGGTGAGTAGCGGTGCGGCGGGAAACCCGGCAAGAATAGCCCACCCAAGGAATAGCGCAAGCGACGGTGAGGCATACCCGCGGCACCTGGTCGTGCCGGGGAAGGCTGGCCCGACGCGGTCGGCTCGCCGGCACCACTCGCAACACAACGCTCAAAGCCTTGCGAGTTGCGGCAATGAAGTGATGATGAACGGGCCGTTCGCGAACTTTGCCGATCGGGCTAGGGCGTCTGCTCCCCGGCGATAATGCCGTCGGAGGAAACCTAGTCCGAGTAGGTGAGGACGTTGCCGCCCTCACCCCTCACAGTCCCGGACGTGCCCAATTCGAGGCATCCGGTTCTTCATCACACAGCTTCGCGCACGTCAGGTATAGCGATGGAGGATGACAGGTGTGGGGAGCGGGAAACGCGCCGCAATCCGGGCGAACGCCGCCCAGGACAGATTGCGCCTGGCCGACCGGCGCGACAGCCACTTCCGCCAGCAGCGACGCACGTGATAGAGCAAGTCGTTGAGGCGGTCGTAGTTGCCGGTGATGCCGAAGTACGCAAAGTGCCCTCGGAGCATTTGGGATAGGCGCCGGTGTTGGTCTAGCAACGGCCAGTGTCGCATCGCTCGACACTGCTCACTGAACGCCTTGAGCGTACGTGCAAAGCGATCCTTGGCGGTGAACTGACGCACCACCGCCCGACCCTTCTGCGAGCGTCCCCAAACGTGGGCAAAGCCCAGGAAGTTGAAGCTCGTTGCCAGCGATCCCTTACTCGTGTCGTGGTCTGGCTTCCGGTGCCGGAAGTCGACCAGACGAGTCTTGTCCGGATGCCGGGTCCGCCCGAGCAGCGTTCCCCGGCGTCGTGAGTACTATCAGGGCACTACGACTTCCTGCGCCGAGTACGGGGTCACTTATGGATTCGCTCCCCCGCTCCAACTCTTCGTCTCTCGTTCGCTCCCGTGCGGCAGAGACCTCCGCAGGGCCCGGTCCCGCTTCTTAGCCCGGTACCATCAGCTGCCCAAGGTCGGTCGAACGCAGGATCTCCCAAGTTCCTGGGGAATCCATCCCATGCCTTTGCCCCGCTCTTCGACCCCGGTCGGTTCGACTGGCCTCACCCTGAACGGTCAGTCCGACGCGGTCCCCACCTATGTGCACGATGAAGACACCAACGGGTAACAAATTTCGGAGCTCAATGACGCGGCTTCAGCATCTGCTGCCTACGCTTCACGAGATGTGTTGCCACAGCCCATGCAAGGCTCGCTTCCGGCCGGTGGTTAGCCTTTGCCGGGAGGGAGTCGAACCCTCTGGACTCCAATGAAAGGTTTCAGTCCTCTATTGCGACGTCCTCCTTTCCCAGGCTTTCCCTGGCGCTAGCACAAATTGGTCACAGCGACCTTCGCAAGTTAGCTGCCGCTCGCGTGACGAAGCGAATGCGGTCAGCTCGGACCTGAGGAGATCAAACTTTCAGCCAACGGATTAAGAAATCCGTTGCGGAGCAACAGGAATGCGCTAACCCGCCGGTCAGATTCATCGCCATCGCGCTTCACCCTTCATATCGCTTGAACAGCGCCTGCGTGCCGGCGCGGCCGTGACCTTGCGCGACGAGGTCTTCGTAGATGCTCTTCGCGAGCCGCAAGGCCGGCAAGTCAGCGTTCAAGCGTTCCGCCTCGGCCGCCGCGATCGTCATGTCCTTGACGAAGTGCTCGATGAAGAAACCGGGTGCAAAGTCTCTTTTGAGAATGCGGGCGCCCATGTTGGTAAGAAGGAAACTGCTGGCCGCGCCTCCGCCGATCGACTTGAGCACGGTCTCCGGATCGAGCCCAGAATGCTTCGCGTAGGCCAACCCCTCGCACACGCCGAGCATGGTACCCGCGACCACGATCTGGTTGCAGAGCTTCGTATGCTGTCCGGCGCCGGGGCCACCCTGCCGCACGACGCTGGTGCCCATGAGCTTGAGAATCGGTAGTGCCTCTTCGAAGGCTGATGCTTCGCCGCCGACCATGATCGAAAGGCGTGCTTCGCGCGCCCCGATGTCGCCGCCCGAAACGGGCGCATCCAGAGATCGGAGTCCCTTTGCTGCTGCCGCCCGGGCGATGCGTTCGGCGAGTTCAGGGCTCGAGGTCGTCATGTCGATGAGAATCGTGCCTGGCCGGGCGCGCTCGACGATACCGTTCGGATCGAGATAGATCGCCTCGACGTCACGAGGATAGCCGACCATCGTGATCACCACGTCGGCCACCTCTGCCACGTCGCCAGCGTTGTCGTACCAGCGTGCCCCTTTTGCTACGAGGGCCTCGGCTTTGCCGCGCGACCGGTTAAACAGGTGCAGCGCAAAGCCCGCGTCGAGCACGTGACCGGCCATGCTGTGCCCCATGATACCTAAGCCCACGAATCCGACGTTCGTGCTTTCCTTGCTGACACTCATGACGCTTCCTTTGCAACCTTGCCGCGCAACAGGGCCCGAATGTATTGCGGACTGAGCGGCTGTCGATCCGCGACCACGCCAAACGGCGCCAGGGCATCGTTCACCGCATTCAGCACCGCGCCGATCGCACCCATGACTCCGCCTTCGGCCATGCCCTTGACGCCTGCCGGCGTTCTGCCGTTCGGCGTGTGCATGGCGATGACCTCGAAGTTCGGTAGCTCTGCGGCGGTTGGCACGAGGTAGTCGGCGAGTGTTGCGCTGAGGTTCTGCCCGTTCTCGTCATAGAACACCTGCTCGAACAGCGCACCGCTTAAGCCCATCGCGATCGCGCCGTGCTGCTGGCCTTCCACAACTACGGGACTGAGCACCGTCCCGCAGTCCTCGGCGACGACGTAGCGCTCGATGGAAATCGCGCCAGTGTCGGTCGCGACGTCGACCATGCACACGTGCGTAGCATTGGAATACGTCATCGCCGGTGGATCGTAGGTCTTGCTGAAATCGAGTCCAGGGCTCATGCCCTGAGGCAGCGCGAGCGGATCGAGATATGCGGTCCGCGCGACCTCCGCGAAGGATTTGCTGCGGTCGGTCCCCGCGACGCTGAACCTGCCGTCCTTAAGTTCGATATCGGACTCCGCCACTTCGAGCAGATGCGCGGCGATCGCCACCATCTTCGCGCGCGCATCGAGAGCGGCGAGATACAGCGTGCTGCCGCCGGCGGTGCCGCCGCGCGCGCCGCGGCTGCCCATCCCGTAGGGTGCGATGTCGGTGTGGCCCAGATGCACGCGCACGTCTTTCGGGTCGACACCCAGCCCTTCGGCGACCGCCTGCGACAACGAAGTCTCGTAGCCCTGGCCGGTGGGACCCAAGCCGACCGACGCGTTCACCGCGCCACTCGGTTCGACGCGCACCCATGCCGCCTCGTGCCCCGACCCCGGGATACCGGCGGCCTTGTAGAAACGTGAGCCGTAGGTCGTCGATTCGACGACCACGCAGATGCCTAAGCCCAGGTATCGCGCCTCATGGCGTGCGCGCTTCTGGCGCTCACGGAAGCCGGCGTAATCCACGGCGCTGAGCGCCGCCTCGAAGGTCTCGCGCGGCGTAATGTCTTCCAATACTTCGCCGGTTGCCATCGTGTACGGGAGCTCTTCCTTGCGCAGCATGTTGACGCGGCGTACTTCCGCCGGATCGAGTCCAAGCGTCCGCGCGATTGCCTCGATCGTGCCTTCGATCACCCAGCTCGTGATCGCCATGGGCGCGCGCATCGGTCCGTTGCCGCACTTGTTGCTGAGCACCACCTTCACGTCGAACGCGTAGTCCTGCACCTTGTAGGGGCCGGTCAGGATCATCGCGACCACGCGGGCGAGATAATTGGCCGGATAGAAGCAATACGCGCCGAAGTCTTCGACGAGCTCGAGCTCCAGTCCCAGCAGTCGACCTTCCTTCGTCACGGCGGCGCGAGTACGGCAGAAATCCTCCCGCGCGTGGCTCGCGGCAATCAGGTTCTCCATCCGGTCTTCGCGCCAACGCACGGGGCGCCCGAGCGCGCGAGCGAGCGCCGCGACCGTGAGCTCTTCGCGGTAGAAGATGATCTTCTGCCCGAAACCACCCCCGACGTCCGGGCTCACAACCGAGACCTGCGATTCGGTCAACCGCAGTCGCGCGGCGAGCTGCGTGCGCAGCGGATGCGGCGCCTGGGTGCCGATGGTGAGCGTCAGGTGCTGCCGCCCTGGGTCCCATACCGCCACGCAGCCGCGCGTCTCGATCGGCAGATGCGTTTGACGCGCCTGCGAGAAGGTGGCTTCGACCACCTTGTACGCCTCGCGCCGACGCGCGGCAGGATCGCCGTGGCTGAAAGTCTGATGGGAGACGAGGTTCGAGGACAGTGCCTCGTCGACACGCGGCGCTTCCGCTTGAAGCGCCTGCCACATGTCGGTGACGGCAGGCAATGGTTCGTACTCGACGACAACTTGCTCGGCAGCATCTTCGGCGAGGTAGCGATCGGTGGCGATCACGCAGACGACGGGATCGCCTTGGAAGCGCACCTTGTCGGTCGGGAGTGTGCTCATCTCGACCGGTCGCAGCCCCTCAATGGGCGGTGCCATACGCAGCTTCGTCGTCCATTCCCCGAGCTCGCGTCCCGTGACAACTGCGACTATTCCGGGACAGCCCCGCGCCGCCTCGACATCCACCGAGACGATGCGAGCGTGCGCATGGGGCGAGCGCACGAACGTAGCAACCAGGGCGCCCGGGATCTCGATATCGTCGACGAAGCGTCCGGCGCCGATCAGGAGCCGATAGTCCTCCTTGCGCGGGAGCGCCTTGCCGATGCTCGTGAACTCAGGCCCCGGCATGGTTTTCCTCCCCTCGCATGCGCGCGGCCGCCTTGCGGATCGCCGCGACGATGTTGTGGTAGCCGGTGCAGCGACAGAGATTGCCGGAGAGCGTCTGCCGAATTTCGCCTTCGCTTGGATCGGGCCGCTTGCGCAAGAACGCTTCGAACGTCATCACGATGCCCGGGGTGCAGAATCCGCACTGCAGACCGTGCTCCTCGTGCAGCGCTTCCTGCAACGCGCTCAACCGCCCTTGCGCCGCGATCGCCTCGATCGTCGTGATCGCATGCCCCTCCATTTGCACTGCGTAGATGAGGCAAGCCCGGGCGGGTCGGCCGTCGACGAGCACCGTGCATGCTCCGCATACGCCGTGCTCGCAGCCGACATGAGTGCCGGTGAGCCGGCAGTCTTCCCGCAGCGCATCGGACAGCAGCTTGCGCGGCTCGACAAGGAGCTCGTGCGCCTGCCCGTTGACGTTGAGTTTCACGTTGACTCTTTCGAACATCCTATCTCCCGATGGCCTGGGCGATCGCGCGCTCAAGCGCGCGCCGCGCGAGCGCCGCGCACAGCTCTCTTCGATACTCCGCGGGAATGCGGGGATCGTCCGCGGGCTCGATGCGCTCGCGCGCGGCCTGCGCGAACCCGGCGCACCATTCAGCGTTCGCCTCTCGTCCGACGAATCGCGGCGCGAGTTCCTCCAGCGATACCGGAACGGCATCGACGCCGCCAACGGTCAGTCCCACGCGCGCTACGCGCCGGCCGCCGTCGAGCGCGACCGTAGCCGCTGCCGCGACAATCGCGAAATCGCCGTGGCGACGGCTGAAGAGTTCGAACGCCGAGCCTTCGCGCGCACCGAGCCTGGGGAAGCGGACCTCGACGATAATCTCCTCTGCTTCCAATGCCGTAGTCATCACAGAAACGAAGAAGTCTCTTGCAGGAAGCGTGCGCCGACCCCGGGCGCTCGCGACGTCGATCTCAGCGTTGAGGGCAACGGCAACCAGCGGCAATTGTGCGGCCGGATCCGCGTGCGCGAGGCTTCCGCCCATAGTTCCGCGCTGACGGATCGCGTAATGTCCGACCGTGCCGGCGGCTTCAGCGAGCAGCGGGCATGCTGACCGGACGAGCTCTGAAGATGCGACGTCATCGTGACGCGCCAGCGCCCCCACGGCGATCACGGTGCCCGCATCGCGGACGTAGGAAAGGTCGTGCAAGTCATTGAGGTCGATCAAATGATCCGGCTGAGCGAGCCGCACGTTGAGCATCGGGCCCAGGCTCTGGCCACCCGCGATCACCTTGGCGGCGTCGCCGTGAGTTGCCAGAAGCGCGAATACGTCGGCGAGCGAACGCGCACGGTGATAGGTGAAGGCGGCCGGTTTCACAATACTTGCATTCCCGTCTGCCAGATCAGCGACTGGCCGGAAGCCTTGTCGAAGAGCTGGAGGCGATGAGTATTGACCGCGAGGGCGACGTTCTCGCCCTGACGGTGATGTAGCTCCTTGCCGACGCGGCAGAACAGGAGCTTTCCTTCGGCCTCGAGGCCGAGAAACTGGTCCGAGCCGACCGGCAGTACCGAGGTCACGCGCCCGTGCAGCGCCTCGCCCTCGCGCGGCGTCGCCCGCTCGTCGACGTCCTCCGGCCGGAGCCCGAGCATGACCTCGCGCCCTTGATCGGCACTCACTTTTTGCGCGACATGCGGAGGCAGCGCGATCGAGAGCGTACCGCGCACAAAGCGCACGCCTTCGCCATCCTGCCGTAATGTACCGTCGACGTAATTGATCGGCGGGTTGCCGAGGAACGACGCGACGAACATGTTGCGCGGCTCCTCGTAAATCTCCTCAGGCGGCCCGATCTGGTGCACGACGCCCTCGCGCATGACGACGATGCGGTCGGCCAAGGTGAGCGCCTCCGCCTGATCGTGGGTCACGTAGACGAACGTAGTCTGCATCGTCTGGTGAAGTTGCTTGAGCTCCGCCCGGGTCGAGATCCGTAACGCCGCGTCGAGGTTCGAGAGCGGCTCGTCCATCAAAAAGGCGGCCGGTTGACGCACCATCGCGCGGCCGAGCGCGACGCGCTGGCGCTGGCCGCCGGAGAGCTGGCTTGGCCGCCGATCGAGGAGCGCGTCGATTTCGAGGCGGCGTGCGGCATCGCGCACGCGAGCATCGATCTCAGCCTTGGGGTGCTTGCGCATCATCAGGCCGAAGGCGATGTTGTCGTACACCGACTTGTGCGGATACAGAGCGTAGCTCTGGAACACCATCGCCACGTCGCGTCGGTGCGGCGGTACTGCGTTCATGACGGCGTCGTCGAAATAGAGTGTGCCTTGGCTCACATCCTCGAGGCCCGCGATCATATTGAGGGTCGTTGTCTTGCCGCAGCCGGACGGACCGAGCAGCACCAAGAACTCTTTGTCCCGGATGTCGAGGGTGAGGTTCTCCAGTGCGACGAAACCGTTCGGATAGCGCTTGCCCACAGCCTCGAACTTGATGCGCGCCATGCGGATTCTCCTTAGCCCTTGACCGCACCCGCCGTCAGGCCCGACACGATGTAGCGCTCGAACATGACCGCGAGGATGATCGGTGGCACGACCGCTAGCACACCCGCGGCATTGATGAAGGAAAAACTGATCGTGAAATCCGAGGTGAACGACGCGACAATGATCGGCATCGTCTGCGAGGCCGGAGTCTGAGTGAACATCAACGCGAGCAGAAACTCGTTCCAGCTCGTAAGGAACGTGAAAAGTGTCACCGCCACCAGCGAAGGCAGTGCGAGCGGCAGAAACACGCGGAGCAGCGCCTGCAATCGCGAGCAGCCGTCCACCCGCGCCGCCTTGTCGAGCTCGTCGGGTAGCGACTCGAAATAGCCCAGCAGGATGAATACCGAAAAGGGCACGGTAATGGCGAGGTACGTGATGATGAGGGAGGCCAAGTTGTCGAGCAGGCCGAGCTTGCGGATGAACAGGAAAAACGGCACGACCAGCGCGATGTCCGGGATCACGCGCGTGGTGAGCATGAGGTAGATCGACGCGGAGCGGCCCACGAAGCGCACCTTGGCCATCGCGTAGGCCGCGGGAATGCTCACCAGCAGATTGAGCCCGGCCACCGACAGCGCTACGATCAGGCTGTTGGCCATTCCGGGTAGAAGATTCTTCGCCGTCGACGGGATGAACTTACCGGTCGCGGGATCGCCCTGACGCCGCGTTTCGTAGGTAACCGCCTTCTCCCCGGTGGTAAAGATCGCGCGGAAGTTATCGAGCGTCGGCGCATGGGGAATCCAGTGAGGAGGCACCGAGGTTATCTCCGTCTCTGGCTGGAACGAAGAGGACGCCATCCAAGCGACCGGTGCGAGCACGTAGGTGAGGAACAACACCGATGCGGCGGTGAGAAGCGCTCGCCGGCCGAGCCTGCGAAGCGTGACGGTCATAGCTTGCGCCCCATCGTGCGGATGATCGAATAGGCGAGCAGGAACGTTACCAGCGCAACGATGTAGGCGAGCGCAGACCCTGTCCCGAACGAAAGTCGGCGAAAGGTCTCGACGTAAACCTCCCACGCCACCACGTGCGAAGCGTCAGCAGGACCGCCCTCGGTTAAGATGAAGAAAAGGTCAAAGTGACGAACCGCCATCATCGTTTCGTAGATCATCACGAGCGTGAACCCGGGGCGCAGCAGCGGAAGCGTCACGTGCATGAAGCGCCGCCATACGTCGGCACCGTCGACCTTAGCAGCGCCGTAGAGGTCAGCCGGGATCGACTTCATCGTCACGAGGAGCAAGATGGTCGCGAGCGGAACTTCCTTCCAGACGAAGGCGTTGGCGATCAACGCCAGGGTTTTGCGCGTGTCGCCCAGCCACACCATGTACTTGTCGATGAAATCGAGCTGGTACAGCAGTCCGTTGAGCGCGCCGTAGCCCGAGTCGTAGATCCACTTCCACATCAATGCGTTTGCCACGTACGGGATTGCCCATGGAATCAGGAGCACCGCCGAAAGGACGCGGCGGCCGCGGAACTGTTCGTTCAAGAGCAGCGCCATCAGGAGCGCGATAACCATGATCGCTGCGACCGACATCACCGTGAACGTCGCCGTCCGCGCGACGGACGTCCAGAACAGTGCGTCCCGGAAGACGTGCACGTAGTTCTCCAGCCCGACGAACGGCACGCGCAGCGGGCGGGTGAGCTTCAAGTCGAACAGACTCACCCAGAACGAATACAGCACCGGGAATACGGCGACCGCGAGCAGCACGAGCATCATCGGCGCCAGGAGGACCATGGCGCTCCGCTGATCGTAAGCGCTCACCGGGTAGTGGAAGCGCCCGCCTACGGGCGGCACGCCCGCGCTCACTGCACCGGAAGCGAGAGTGGACACGATGTGAAGGCGCGGCCCGCGGTATCCGCCGCCACGCCTTCCGTCACGACTTGCTCAGATCATTCCAGCTCTGAGCCGACTTCTTCAGCGCCTCGTCGACGCTCGCCTTGCCGACGATCGCCTCCTGCCAAGCGGTGCCGTTCTGCTCATCCCACTCGCCGAACCAGCGGCTGATGACATCCTTCTTGCGCGCCAGGGCCTGCTGCTTCTCGACCATGGCGATGTCGGCATACTTGTTGTACGCGGCGCGCACGTCGGGATCCTGGAACAGCGGCTTCACGCCGAAGCCGCTGCCCACGTCGAGGAACAGCAGTTTCTGGAATTGGTACTTGCCGTCGGCCTTGCCGCCGAACCACTCGATCAGCTTCGCTGCGTTCGCGGCGCGAGTGTTATCAGCAGCGGCCTGCGTGGTCATGCCGTGGAAGCGCATCCAGCCGACGGTTGCATGCGCACCGCCAGGGCCGGCGGGCATCAAGGCCTGCTTGACGCGGCCAGCGATTTGCGACTGCTGCGGATCGTTCAGAGTCCGAATGCGGTAGCGCCCGATGAGCGCGAACGCGTGATTGCCAGAGCTGAATGCCTTGAGACCGTTCAACTCGCCGATCTCCACGCACGCTGGCGACACGATCTTGTGTTTGTTGACAGCATCAACCACCCATTGCAGGGCGTCGTGTGCGCCGAGTCTCCGATCCGCCATCACCGCACGGCCTTCGTCGTCGACGAAGCGACCGCCGTGAGAGAACACCAGCGCTGACATGAACTCGATGAGCCACGTCTCGCGCGCCATCGACAGCATCAGCGGATACTCCGAAAGCCCCGCCTTCTTTAACTTGAGCGACTGTTGCACGACTTCGTCCCAGGTCGCGGGCGGCGCTGCGATGCCGGCCCGCTTCAGCTTGTCCTCGTCGTAGAAGAAGGCCATGTAGTCGGTGTAATACGTGAGCCCGTACTGGTGGCCTTTATAGAGCATCGACCTCGTGCAAAAGTCGCTTGCCTCGGCGTTGTATTTCATGAGCTCGGGCCAACCGTCGACCGGCGCGAGCCACCCCGCCTCCGCCCACTCCGGTAGCCAGGTATCCGATACCCAGAGCACATCGAGCGGCGCGCGGCCGACGAATTTGGTGATCATAGTCTCGCGATATTGTGCCCAGGGTGCGTTGTTGTAGTTGACGTTGACGCCGTACTTGGCTTCGAAGGCGGTCAAATGGCTTTTCACCTGGTCAACCGCCGCGGACCAAGTGAAGAAGTTGAGGCTGTCGGCGGCGGCAGCTAGAGCAGGATTGCCCGTCGGTACCAGCCCCGTGCTCGCGAGGCCCGCGGCTGCAGACAGTTTCAGGAAATCGCGCCGGCCGACGCGGTGCTTCCATATCGCGCTCATTGGACTACCTCCCAGGGTACGCCGACACCGCAATGCCGGCTCGAATAGACTCACGCGCCCGCTGCACGCCTCGCGATTTGATTTGTTCCGGGAAACGGAGGCCCATCGGATTCGAATGGGAATCTAGCACCACCCCGCAATGTCGTCAACTGACGAGTTAATCGTCGGCATGCTTGCGCACAGTGCGCCTGACGCCGAGTGCGGCTGGCAAACTTGCGAGGAACATTCGCACGTGCATCGCGATCACTTCTTCGACTGGCGTAGGGTTGTCGCTGCGGTAGATGTGGCGACGAATCGCCAAGTGCGAAACCGCGCCGTGCAGCGTCCATCCGAGCTCGTGCCGGAATGCGCGATCCGGCGGCAACTTGACCCCGATCTCGTGCGCCGACTCTTCGACGATCATCTCGAGCATGCGCGTGATGATGGCTGCAATATACGCGGGCGCCATGTCGACTTCGGCGAGCGACGCATAGAGGAAAAGCCTCAGCCAGCGGCGAGTGAGAACGCCGGTGTAATACTCACGGTAGAACTCGTTCAGACGCTGTTCCACCGGCTTGCTGCGATCGCCGAGATCCACGAACCACACCGCCTTGAAAGCGCCGACGATTTCGGAACTATAGACTTCGTCGATCAGTGCAGCCTTGGTGGGAAAGAAGCGGTAGAGCAGGCGCTGGGAGACGCCGCAAGCGTCCGCCAAAGCGCGCGTTTGCGCCGTGAGGCCATACTCGGCGAAGAGCTCGACCGCATTTCCGAGGATCTGGCCGCGGCGTACCGAATGCGGCAAGCGCCGCGTGATCCGAGCGCGTTTGCCCCTGCGCCCCGCGGAGCCGTTGATCTTCTCGGCCAGCAGTTGTGACTTGGCCTGCATTACCTGTCCCCCGTTCGAACAACATCGATGCCTGACCGCTATGTCGTCAGGTGATGAGATAATACCCGTCTCGGCACAGCAAGGGCAACCATCTACAGCGGTCGATACCGCGAGGAGACATCATGATCTGCGAGATGCGCACCTATCAGATCCAGGCGGGCAAAGCAGGTGAGTTTCTGAAGATCTACCAGGAAAACGGCCTCGGCATCATCACTCGCTACGCCAAGCTCATCGGCTGCTGGACAAAGGAGTCGGGTACGCTCAATTCCGTAGTGTTCCTCTGGGCGTATAACGATTTCGGGCACCGTACTGAGCAACGAAGCAAGCTCGCGCAAGACAAGGATTGGGTGACGTTCACACCGACTGTCCTTCCCTATCTCGTACATCAAGAAAGCGTGTTCCTGACACCAGCCTCATTCTCTCCGGCCCATTGAGTCGAGCGGCGCGCCGGCCATCTATCCGGCGTACGTTTGCGGTCGGAAATCTTATATGAGCGAAGAATCCGATGGCCGGAGGCCGACGCCGGCGCGGCAGAAACGACGTAGCTAGACGAATTGCTGTGCCCATGTCCGTCAACGCGGGGCGGATTGGTTGAGGCTTCGAATCGATCGCCTCGCGTAGCCGAGTTCGATCCGGAGTTCCACTATGACAACGTCTTAACCATCTTCGGGCAACGTCTTCCTCGCGGGAGACCCTTCCAGCATCGGATTCGCTAGGCGCGATGCTCGATTTCCAGTATCGTGACGCGGCGAATTGCCAGCGGCGAAATGCTCAACATTGCGCCGCTCCCAGACTCGAATAGAGTGTTGCATGCAGCAGATGGATCACTGGCAGCGCGTCGAGGCGGCCGTCGCAGGCGCTGCGGTCGACCGCCTACCGATCGCTCTGTGGCGTCATTTTCCCGGCGACGACCAGCACGTGGACCAATTGGTCGCCCAGACGCTCGCCTGGCAGGATCGGTGGCAGTTTGATCTCGTCAAGTTCATGCCGTCGGGCACGTATGGTGTCGAGGATTGGGGTGCCGTCAGCGCATATCAGGACGCGCCCAACGGCGCGCGTTCGATTGTCGAACCCGCCGTCGTACGGACGCAGGACTGGCACAAAATCCACGATCTCGACGTTCGCCAGGGCTCCTATGGAAGGCAGAACGACGCGCTCGCTGCAGTGGCGAAGCGGCTCGGAGGCACGGTGCCGCTCTTGCAGACCGTGTTCAGCCCGCTTACCACGGCGCGCAAGCTCGCCACCGAAGGGCTGTTCGCGGACCTGCGGCGGTCGCCCGACGCGCTTGAGCAGGCACTGGAAGTCATTACCGGCGTCACCATCCGGTTCGCGCTCGACGCGCTTGCCGCAGGCGCGCACGGCGTGTTCTTCGCGACCCAACTCGCGTCGTTCCGGATGCTGAGCGCCGCGGAGTACGAGCGGTTCGGCAGGACCTACGACCTGCAGGTGCTCGCGGCGCTGCGCGGCAAGACCCGGCTCAACATGCTGCACGCGCATGGCAGCGACATCATGTTCGAGCTGCTCGCCGGCTATCCGGTCGAGATGATGAACTGGCATGACCGGCTCACCGAACCCAGCTTGCATACAGCCGCCACGCGTTTCCCCGGCCTGCTCGTGGGTGGCCTCAGCGAGCGCGCAACGATGCTCGACGGTGATCCTGAGTCGGTCGGGGGCGAGGTGCGCGACGCGATTGCGCAGACCAACGGGCGGCGCTTGATGATCGGGCCCGGATGCGTAATGCCCCCCGCCGTCAGTGAAGCCAATATCGCGGCTGCGGTGCGTGCGGCGCGGATTGCCGCGTAGCGGCGGCTACGGCAGGTGCGGCCGCGTAGCGGCGACCGCGACGCGCTGTCGCACGCAAGTCAATCGGCCAGCTCGCTTGCGTGCCGCCCCAGATAGGCGTCCTGCACGGCCGGATCCTGCAACAGGGCCTGCGCCGAGCTCGACAGGACGATGACCCCGTTCTGGATGACATAGCCCCGATCGGCAATCGACAGCGCCATCTTCGCGTTCTGCTCGACCATGAAGACGCTCACGCCCTGTCGACGGATGCTCGCGATCGTGTCCAGGACGCGCTCGACGAAGATTGGTGCGAGACCCATCGTCGGCTCGTCCATGCAGATCAGCTGCGGTCGGCTCATCAGCGCCCGCGCCATCGCGAGCATCTGCTGCTCGCCCCCGCTCAAGGTTCCGGCGAGCTGCAGACGCCGCTCGGCGAGGCGCGGAAAAATCGTGTACATCCGCTCCAGGTCGGCGCGTATTTCGGCGCGGCCGGTGCGTAGGAACGCGCCCATGTACAGGTTTTCCTCGACCGTCATCGCCGGAAACACCCGCCGCGCCTCCGGCACGGCCGCGAGGCCGCGGAGGATACGCGCCGAAGTGGGCAGCGCGGTCGCGTCCACCCCCTGGATCGAAACGGTTCCCGACGTCGGCCGCAGCAGCCCGAGGATCGTTTTCATCGTTGTCGACTTACCGGAGGCGTTGCCACCCAGCAGGCAGACGATCTCCGCCGCCCCGACGTGCAACGACACCTTGGCAAGCGCCTGAACCGGGCCGTAGAAGACGTCGACGTCGCGCAAGGCTAGCAGCGGCGAAGAAGTGGCGGGGCTGGCCGCGTGCGGCGCCGTCGCCGCGTGCTCGCGCGGCTTCGTCGACTCGGGTCCCCGGCCGAGATATGCCTCGATGACCGCGGGGTCGCGCTGCACTGCAGTCGGTTGGCCCGCCGCGATGACCTTCCCATCGTCCAGCACGATAACGTGGTCCGAAAGCGTCATCACCAGATCGAGCTTGTGCTCGATCAGCAGCACGGTGAGCCCCTCGCACTGCAATTGCTCGATCTGATGCAGCACCTCGCGCGTCTCCGTGGGATTCATGCCCGCGGTAGGCTCGTCGAGGAGAAGCAGACGCGGCCCGAGCATCAGCGCACGGCCGATCTCGGTTCGGCGCCGGTTCGCATAGGACAGCGAGTAGGCGTAATGCTCGCGCCGCGGCAACAGGCGCTCACCGAATCGCGCGAGCTGCGCTTCCACGGCCACGCGCGCCGCAGATTCTTCGCGCTCCACCGCGGAGGGGCGGGCGAGCGCCATCGCGGTCTCGGCGAGCAACGGCACCCACCGAGCAAGCGGCCATTCGCGCAGCGCGGCGCACGGGCGCTGCGCCGCGAGGCGCGTATGCCTGCCGACGAGCAGGTTTTCCTCCACCGTCATGTTGCCGAAGACCCGCCCGTTCTGGAACGTCCGCGCGAGCCCGCGCGCGGCGATTCGGTCCGGGGTCAGTGCCCCGAGAGGATTTCCTTCGAGCAGCACCGTGCCGGCGTCGGCACGCAGGTGTCCGCTCACCAGGTTGAAGGTCGTCGTCTTGCCCGAGCCGTTCGGGCCGATGATGCTGACGATCTGCCCCGGATAGACTTTGAACGAAACGTCGTCGACGGCGCTCACGCCGCCGAAATGCTTGACGAGGTTCCGTACCTCGAGCAACGGCGTTCCGAGCGCCCCGCTCATCGGTAGAGCCACAGGCCCTGCGGGCGGAAGCGGATCAGCAGCAGGAGCAATACGCCGTAGCTCAGGATGCGGAAGTCGCCGAACGGACGCAGAAGCTCCGGTCCGCCAACGAGCACGATGGCGCCGATGATCGTGCCCGTTACGTTCGACATCCCGCCCAGCACGATCATGGTGAGCGCCAGCACCGAAATGTCCACGCCGAAGATTTCCGGGTTGATGTAGCCGTATTGGTGGGCGAGCAGGCTGCCGGCGACGCCGGCGATAAACGCGCCGAGCGCGAAAGCGAGCGACTTGTGGCCCGTGAGCTGCACGCCGCTCGCCTGCGCCGCGACCTCGTCCTCGCGTATCGCGCGCCAGGCGCGACCGAGGTGCGAGCGCTGCAGCCGGACGACGACCGCTATGCTCGCGATCAGCAACGCGGACGAGAGCCAGTAGTAGGCGCGCGGCGAGACGATTTCCTGGCCGAGCAGACGCGGTGGCGGGATGGCCGTGATGCCCAGCGGCCCGGCGGTGACCGCCGGCAGGTTCAGGATGGCGGCGACGACGATGGCGCCGATTCCAAGCGTGACGATCGCGACGTAGTGGCCCCGCAGCTTGAGCACAGGCTGGATCAAGGTTGCACCGGCCACCGCCGCGGCAAGACCGGCCATCGGCATCGCGAGCCAAAACGACCAGCCCTGGCTCTTCACCAGCAGTGCGGAGGTGTAAGCGCCGATCGCGAAGAACCCGGCCTGACCGATCGACATCAACCCGGTCGTGCCAGCGACCAGCGTTAGGGAAACGCCGAGGATCGCGAAGATTGCGATGATCGTACCGACACGCAGCAGATAGGCATTGGCCCCGAGCGGGACGAGCCCGAGTGCGATGATGAGGATCAGTGCGAGCTGCCAGTCACGCAGCACGACCGGCCGGCCGCGACCGAAGAAGGTCCCGGTCAGCGGTTCCGTGAATCCCGCGTTCGGCGATCCGAGCAGCCCGCCCGGCCGCAGCCACAGCACGAGCACCAATACGCCGAACGCGATCATTGCGCGCGAAGCGCCGCCGAACCACGTGACTCCGAAGCTCTCGAGAACGCCGAGGAACAATCCGCCGACGACCGCACCGGGGAGATTGCCGAGTCCGCCGAGCGTCGCCGCAGCGAAACCCTCGATCCCCGCGGCGAAACCCATGCTGGGATCGACATTGCGGTAGTACATTCCGACCAGCACCCCGCCGATGCCCGCGAGCGCGGACGAGATCGCGAAGGCCAGCGCCTCGAGCCGGCCGGCGTTGACGCCCATCTGCAACGCGGCGTCGCGATCCTGCGCCGTGGCGCGCAGCGCCCGCCCCATGCGCGTGCGCGTGAGGAACAGCCAGAGCGCGGCGAGGCTCGTCAGCGTCACCGCCAGGATGGTGAGATCGGTCAAGCCGAACCGGATCTCCCCGAGATGGAAGCTCGCGCTCGGCAGCAGATCGGGAAACACCTGCGTGTCGGGCGTGAAGATCAGCTGCGAGACGCGATCCAGGATCAACGACACCGCGACGGTCGACAGCAGCGGCGCTATGCGCGGCGCCCTCGCCAGCGGACGAACCGCGACCCGTTCGATGGCGACGCCGAGGAGCGCCGTCGCGGCGATCACCCCGATGAGCGCCAGCGGCAGCGGCCAATGCAATACGGCCGCGAAATACCATCCCAGCATTGCGCCGAACGCGAACACCGAGCCATGCGCGAAGTTGACCAGGTCGGCAACGCCGAAGATCAGCGAAAGCCCGAGGGCGATCAACGCATAGGCATTACCGTTGATCAGCCCGGTGATCAACGGATCGAGAAGCGCTAACATCAACGCTTCCCTCGCGCCGCTTCAGTGGAAATAGACGAACTTGTCGTTCTTGACGGTGATCAGCGCCTCCTCGTAGTGCGAAACGCGGCGCTCGGCGTCGAACTTGAACGAGCCGAAGAGCAGGCTCGGGATCGATTGTCCGGAAATGAATGCCTTGCGGATACCTTCGCGCGAAGCACCGCCATGCTCGGTCGCCCACGCGATGATCTTCACCGCATCGTAGGCGCGCGCCCCGTACTGGTCCGGTGCCTCGCCGTAGCGCTGCCTGTACGCCTGCACGAACTTCTGGATTGCCGGCCGCGGATCCTCCGGGAAGAACAGCACGGACATGACCGTGCCGTTGACGGCGCTGCCACCGAGCTCGAGGAACTTGTTCGAATAGCAGGACGTAGCGGCCAGCATCTTACCCTTCAGCCCAACGTCCTGCGCCTGCAGGAGCAGCAATGCGCCGTCGGTGTAATAGGAGAAGAGCACCAGCACGTCGGGTTCCGCGCGGCGCGCCTTCGACAGGACCGAATGGAAGTCCTTGTCGTTAAGCAGGTAGTTTTCAAGCGCCACGACCTGACCGCCCTGCGACCGGTAGCGCTCGACGAAGACCTTCTGGCTCGTGTCGCCCCAGTCCGACGCCTGGTAGAACACCGCTGTCCTCTTGCCCAGGCGATTCAGCGTGATGTCGGCCATCAGCGCGGCGTCCATCTGCATCGTGGGCGCGGTGCTAAACATGTATTCGCCCCCCTGGGTGAATTTCGGATCCGAGTTCGTCAGCCCGAACTGCACGAGCTTGCCGCGCTCGTAGATCGGCGAGGCCGCCATCGACGCGGCGCTCGAAAAGTCGCCGAGCTCGGCGATGATCCGCTCGTCATCGACGAATTTCTGCGCCACCGGGACCGACTGCTTGGGGTCGGACTGCGTGTCCTGATAGATCAGCTCGACCGGCCGTCCGTTGATGCCGCCGGCTGCGTTGATCTCGTCGACCGCCATGTTCATGCCCTTCTTCCACACCGCGCCATAGGCGGCCCTGTCGCCGCTGAATGGGCCGGAGACGCCGTAATAGATGGGATTCTTTTCCGCCGCCCCGATGCGCGGCGCCACCAGCACCGCGGCGGACGCGAGTCCGGCCTGGATCACTCTTCTGCGGCCGTGGTCAACGTTCGGTCCCTTCATCGTTTTCCTCCTCGATGGGTGAGTTGTGCAATTATCTCGCTGCCGCCAGCGGGTGGAAAGCGCTCGGCCGCGCCGGATCTGGCGACGCTAATTAAATTAGCTGCCATCGCGAATGACGCGGCAGGACTCGATGTCGAACTTCACGGCGCCGATGCTGAGCGCGCTTTGATCGAGAAATCCGGCGGCGAACTGCAAGTAGCGCTCGACGTCGGCGAGGTTGCTGACGAGGCCGAGGGATACGCGGATCGCGCCCGCGCTCTTGCCGCCGCGATGCTGCATGATCTGACGAAAGCGCGGGAGGCTGATAGTCGCGCCTTCCGCAAATCCCGCTCGCATGTCGTCTTCCGTCAGTCCCTCCGCGGCCTCCCCTGCGCCGGGATTGCAGAAGCAACCGGTCCTGACCGAAATGCCGGCAAGACCCGCGAGCTCGTCGATGCGCCGGTAGTCGAGCAGGGAGCCGCTCGGATCGTAGAAGTTCATAGTAACCGTGCCGCCGCGCATCGTCATCGATGCTGGTCCGTACACTCGAACCAGATGCCGTCCGTTTCCGTGGCGGAGCGGGAGCAGTCCGCTCACCAGCCGCTCGGTGAGGCAGGCGACGCGCGTCTGAATCAATTCCATACCCACGCGCTCCAGGTGGCGAAGGCCGATCTCCACAGCGGGGATGCCAAGGAAGTTGAGCGTCCCATCCTCGAAGCCGGCTTCGCCCGGCGCGAGCACATGCAGCCGCCCTTGCACCGTCGCGAAGTTCACGGTGCCGCCGGCAAACCACGGGCGACGCAGTGACGCCACCGCGGTGTTGCGAATCAGCAGACAACCGACACCGGTTGGATATCCGAACATCTTGTAGAACGAGATCACGACGAAGTCCGGCGAGACGATCCCCAGGTCGAGCCGGTTCGTCGGTACGAACGCCGCAGCATCGAGGAGCACCTGCCAGCCGCGCTCCTGCGCGGCGCCGATCAGAGAAAGAGGGTGCTTGACGCCGGAGAAGTTCGACTGCGCGGGGAAGGCGAACAGGTTGGCGCGCGAGCGATCGCCCTCGTCGAGAAGAGCGATGAGCGCCGGATGATCGACGCGCAGCTCCGGAACCGTCAAAGGCACATAGTCCACATCAGAGCCCTTGGCGCGCGCGAACTCCCGGATGCCGTTTACCGAGTTGTGGTTGTCAGCGAGCAGGAGAAAGCGCCCGCCGGGGCTGAAAGGATAGGATTCTCCGATCAGCTTAAGCGCTCCGGAGGCGTTCAACGTGAAGACTGCGGTGTAATTGCCCGTTCCGTTGAAATAGTCCAACACTGACGCGCGAGCACGCTCGACCGCGCCCGTGGTCTTCATCGAGGTCGGACTCGCCGAGTGCGGATTACCGAAGAGCTCCTTTTCGAGCAGCTCGGCGTGCTCGCTGATTTGCGAATCGGCGTAAAGCCCTGCACCCGTATAGTCGAGGTACACGTGCCCGCTCGAATCGAGCCGGCGGTACTCGGCCACCCGCAGCTCGTCGAGGGCGCTCGTGCCGGCGTAATCGGGATGCAATTCGAGGAAGCTCGCAGTCGCGCTCACGCGGCAAAGTTTATCACCGGCCGCAACGGGACTACGACGCGTGCGCCGGCGGCGAGCCCATCGAGCTTGGCGCGATAGAACTTGCCGTGGCTCACATTGGTGGGCTTTTTCACCTCGGCTTGGCGAAAATTGCCGCGCTCGAGCGTTTCGCAGACCTTCGTGTAATGTGCCTCTACGCGGGATATATCGAGCCCGATGTACTCGAGGATTTTCATCACTTAAGCCCGGCAGCATCGGCGCGACTGGACACGAGCGATTGCGCGACGGCGCGCCATTCGCAATGTCGCGAGCTGCGCGTTGGGCAATGTTGACTGTCGGGTGGAGAGCTTCATTGGTCGTGGCCCGCTTCCCGCTACGCTACCGCCGCGATTGCCATACTCGCGGATTGCGGTGGCCGTGAAAGCAACCGACGACTACCACCGAACGAGTCTCGACTCGAAAGTACAAGGCGTAAGGGAAGCGCTTCAGCAACGCGCGGCGTTGCTCACGATGCACCAGCGGAAATTGCTGCGGATTATCCGCAATGCGCTCCACCATAGCGCCGACGGCGTCGAGGAATTGCCGTCCCAGCCCTGTCGCTTCGCGCTCGTACCACAGGGCCGCGGAATTGACTTCTCGCTCAGCCGCGTCGGTAAGGACGACGGCCACTTCAAGGCAGATTGCGCTCGATGCGCTTCCTGACTACGTCCCACGGTTCGGCGCTGGCCGCATCCTCCTCGAAGGTTTCCATGCGCCGATCGAGCTCGGCAGCCTGCGCGGGCGTAACGGGAAGGTCGTCCTGCTCCAGGCTATCCCACAGGGCCTCGATTAGGGTTAGGCGCTGCTCGGGCGTGAGTTGAGTGATTTGCTCGCGAGTCAGGACCGGGGTAGTCATCGAATACGCTCCTTGAAACTATCTTACCCGGCGTGCCCCCAAACGCAAACCGGTACGTCCGTGGTGCCCCTTCGTCATCGGATTCTTTGGCACACATCGTCAGTGTGACTTCGCGAATGCTACCCGCGACGATCGCGCGGAAGGCTGACCGACTAATCGATCTTAGATGCTTCGACCATCGGATCTTTTGGGCACAACTTGGTCACACTACCATTTGCCCGTTAGCAGTCGCTCTCTTGCGAATCCGCGTGGCGATTGGATGACCGTGAGGAATTGAGCCGCTCGACCAACGGATTGTTTGGAACGTTCGTCACAGCAGCGCTTGCGAGTTAGCAGTTACTGTCGTGAAGAACCGCATGCATATTGGTGGTCCGTGAATCCCCGCACTTCACCGTAGCAGTCGATTGCAGTGCAACGCAGGGGCAACGAAAAGCAGGTTTGCTACGATTTGGTCTACAGGTCTGTTTTGCCCCGTCTGGGCCGCAACTTTGCGCGGTTGGTCGACCTGCCTCGAGGCCTCACACGGACGACCAGCGCGCGGGGTTTCATTCAAGGCGCTCGACGATCCTGCGATTAAGGCCGATCAGTTGCGCCTCTGTGAGCTTATCGATATCGATCTTCATGACGCCCGAGTGAACGCGTAAACGCGCTCATTCTAAACCGTCCGACATGGCGCGTTCTTGATAGCGTCGGTGTGCGCCGTAGGGACCGATACCGCTGGCACAGCGCCTCGTCCGCGTGCCCAGTTCAGGTTGCGGTGCTTCGCAACCAGTCGAACGAAATTCGGGACCAGGCAGCGACGGAGTAGCGCGCCTTTTGGCGCGGATCGAGCAACACGTTGTGATCCGTCGAACTGATGACCGACGGCATCCGAACGCCACAGAGGATCGGCCCTTGCGCGCCTCGTGCGTCGATGTGGGCGAGAAACTCGCCGCCGATGCGCTGTGCATCGCGAGCCGCCGGCCGCTGATTCCAGTTCGCCGGCAACGACAACCCAAGATCAGCGAGCCCGACCACCGCGCCATCCGGAATCTCGATGGTCGCGACCGAGAGCTCTTCGACGGTCTCCCATCCCGGCCGGGCCACCACCTCGAGGATAGCGAGCGCCTCGACCTCGGCCGCGTACAGGATCGCCGTGCTTCGGTCGTTGAAGCGCCAGCCGTCGCGGGCGACAGAAGGCCTCGCGTCGAGCGGATCGAAGAGCCGGCGCGGCCTACGGGAGGCTCGAAAGACCCGCACGGCTCAGAGTGGGCCGCCGTCGGCTTGCGCCTGCAGTTCGTTCAAGACGAGCCGCTCGCCTTCCGCGGTCTGCAGCAGCTCCATCGGCATCGCGCCGCCGAGCGCAAAGTTCCGCGTGCGCATGTACCTACGCGCGGTCTCAAAGCTACCCAGGACCTCCGCGGCGGCAGTCATGGCGCGCGCCGCCCGGAGCGCAAGTTCGCTCTCGGCCGTATCCAACGTTCTGCCGAGCTTCGATTTGAGAGTCTTGAAGGAGAGGTGGAAGAAGTGCTCCGTTTCCTGCAGCGTGTCGAGAAACATCGACGCGGAGACGAGGAGTGATTCGCCTCCCAATCCTTCGAGGACGCGCTGATGCATCTCGAGGGGCGCCACCGCCGCGGGCTGGGTTTCGCGGCGCCTGAGGAGCGAGCGCTTGGTCATCGTCCAGACGCTGGCGAGTTCCAACCTCTCCAGGCGGCGCACCTCGCGCAGCAGTGCCCGATCCTGGAGCGTGCCGAGTGCCAGCGCGTCGATGGCTCCCCAATCGAGCGTCGCGGTCCGCCGGCGCGCGTGGACTGCACCTGCGGCCCCGGCGATGGTACTGCGTGAAGCCGTCTCTGTCATTGGAAAAGTACCTGTTTAGAATTGGAATAATACCAGAGGCGAGCGGAAAAGCAAGTCGGGGCAGCGCGTGGGCAGGACCGCCCTGAAAACGGACGCCAAGTCGAAAACTTATGCATGCGACTGTGCTGGCCCCCAAGCCCGGCGGTCGAGCACGAATCTGCCGGATCAGGCGAAAGCGACAGCGGCAGCTCGGCAAGACGCTCGAATCCATAGCTTCCCTCGCGAAGGTAATTCACGCTTTCCGCAGTATCGCGAAGGCGCTTGCCTTCCGAGCCCCAGCTCGACGGGCTGTTCAAGGTGGTGCCGCGGTCGCGCCGCGCCCGCTGCCTTTGATTAGCTTGAACGGCGCGGGGATCGGTAAGCAATTGAGAGCCCCAACGATGGACGAGAATCCGTGGTCGCCTGGCGCGCGCTCGAAACGTACCCTTTCAGTCGTGCTGAAGATTGAAGTGACACCGCGTATCCAGACAGCGGACGTTAGAACTGCGGCTTTCGACCGAGATGGAATGGACACCGCCCTCCCTTCGGGGATGAAGGGCGAAGCCACAATGTAGGGCCCTCCAGGACCGAACGGCATCGATGTGCCAAAGTGGAGTTTCGCGACACCACTTGAGGAACGGAGGGCCCGAGATGAATGCTACGACATACGGATTGGACGTTGCAAAGCGAGTGTTCCAGATGTACTGGGTCGACGCGCAGACCGGGGAGATTGTGAACCGACGGTTTGGTTGTGATCAATTGATTGAATTTCTGGCGCAGCGACCGGCGGGGCGGGTTGCCTTGGAAGCTGGTGGCAGCGGACACTGGTGGGCACGGAAGATCAAAGCGCTTGGACACGAGGTCGTCCTGCTGCATGCGAAGTTCATTCGCCCGTCTGTGCAGACCAACAAGACCGATGCCGAGGACGCGCGGGCGATTTGGACGGCGGTGCAGCAACCAGGAATGCGGACCGTGGCGGCGAAGACGGAGGATCAGCAGGCCATCCTGGCGCTGCATCGGATGCGGGCGTTGCTGGTTAAGTTCCGGACCATGCAGGTCAATCAGTTGCGAGGCTTGTTGTACGAGTTCGGCGTGACGTTTCGGGCGGGGCGTCTGGCCGGGCTGGCCGAGATACGGGCA
>DATJBM010000073.1:0-23775 GCA_035515295.1 Casimicrobiaceae bacterium
CTCCTCGGGATCGAGATAGCGATGGAGCATCAAGTCGCGGTGACGCTCTCGAATCGCATCGCTCGGGTTGCGTCGCGCCTCGATCAGCTTGTCGCGGATCTCCCTGTAGCGTGGATCACCCCAGAACAACCGCGCTCGTTCGGCTTGCGCTGCCGAGAACCTTTCGCTCCATTGGGCGTGTCTTGCAAGGCGCTCGATCGCCTCGCGTATCGACGCGCCGTGCGCACGCGCGTCGAAGTCCTCGCCGTAGTTTTCACCGTTGTGCAGTCTGATATGCGCTGACGCCGCCATGCGTTCGATGTTGCTCGGCCTATTGTTGCGGCGATCGAAGTCTATGTGGTGCCGATGAGTATTCGGCGTATCGACATAGATTCCATTGCGCACATTCCACTCGTCGGCCAAGCGATGCGTCGGGAGCAGGTGGCCGTTGAGCGGCTGATACACCATTTCGTACCCGCGCCACAGTTCGCGATAGAGTGGCATCAGCGAATACCCGGGTCGTAGCATTGCTGCCTGACGCATCAGCCCGTCGCGAAGCATGAACTCGTGGTCGGGCGTCGCGAGGACGACCTCGCCGTTGTCGAACGTTATCTCGAGCAGGGCATCGCGCCCCACGAAGCGCGGGGAGTCGAGGAGGGTGACAATCACCCGGCCGTCCGCGCCGATGCTATAGCCCCAGAATAGCTCGCCGGAGTCGGCCCGCCGCGCCATCTCCTCGAGGGTCGCAAAGGTTCCGTCGACGAGGGCGACCCGCGTGTCGCCACGGAAGCACCTTGCGTACGTCGATTTCCCGAGGCACACCACGAGCACGTTGCGCGGCACGCGGAAGTATTCGATGGTGCGCGCCAGGGCGAAGGAATTCGGCGGGATGATGCAGTGCTCGCCGCGGATGTCGACGAACGACTTCGCGTCGAAGTTCTTCGGATCGACGATGGTCGTGTTGATGTCGGTGAAGAGCTTGAATTCGTCCGAGCAGCGGACGTCGTAGCCGTAGCTCGAAGTGCCGTAGGAGACGATCCGGTGGCCGTTCGCCGCGCGAACCTGTCCGGGCTCGAAGGGCTCGATCATGCGCTGCTCGGCGGCCATGCGGCGGATCCAGCGGTCGGATTTGATCGACATGCTTTCCCTTCGCGCCTAGTCGGCTGATTCGGGTACCACGTGAAGGCCCTCCGCCGTCGCGGCGAGCGTCAACCGCCGGTCGAGGCAGACCAGATCGACCGCCGGTCCACCGGGATCGGTCATCGAGACCGCGCTTGCGAGCTGGATCGCGTCGCCGACGCGCAAGCCGTGACGCGCGACGAGCCGTTCGGCGCCCACGCGCACTTCCGCGCTGGGCTCGGCCACGTGCCAGCTCGCGCTCAACCCGCGCAGACGCTCGAGCAGCCGCGTGAGAAGCGCGTCCGAAATTCTCCGCTCACGATGCTGGCGCACGCAAGCCGACGTACATTCGATGGCCGCCGTCCACGCCACGGCGATGTGCTGATCCGTCCGGTAGAGCTCGGCAACCGCCCTGCTCGAGCGCTCGGCAACCAAGAGCGGCACGAGCGCGGAAGTGTCCCAGAAGCGCATCAGTAAGAAGCTTCGTCGCGCAGCTTGAGCAGCGCGTCGAGAACGCTCGCTCCCTTCGGGAGCTCGATCGGCTCGGGCAGCCTCTTCGGGGGAGCCGCCTTCGCCCGGCGCAGCGCGCCGCGGCTTTCGAGCTCGGCCAGGCGCCGCTCATCGTCGCCCTCGGCGAGCCCGACGGGAACGAGCCGCGCCACCGGACGATCGCGATCCAGAATGAGCACCGTCTCCCCCCGCTTGACGCGCGAGATCAGACGGGAAAGCTGATTCTTCGCTTCGGAGATGGTCGCGGTCTTCATATAGCTATGTTAGCCATAGCAATATGGCCGGTCAAGCTAGAAGAGGCTCCCCCCGGCGGCAGCCGCTCGCGGGAGGCGGCGGTGTCGGGCGACGCCGAAGGCCGCGGCGCCGCGACAGCCGCAAACCCGGTGCGGCCGTCCGCCAGCACGACGCGCTCAGGTGTTCTGGACGACGATGTTGGGAAACCGCGCCGAGAAATCCTCGGCCCGCTGGGCAACGAATACGGCGGTCTTCCGGGCGATCTGCTTGTAGATCGCCGCGATCTTGCCGTCGGGGTCCGCGACCACCGTCGGCCGGCCCGAGTCGGCCTGCGCCCGGATATGGATGTCGAGGGGCAGCCCGCCGAGGAAAGGCACGCGATAGTCCGCGCACATGCGCTCGGCGCCGCCCTCGCCGAAGATCGCTTCGGCGTGTCCGCAGTTGGAGCAGACGTGGATCGACATGTTCTCGACGACGCCGACGATGGGCACGCCGACTTTCTCGAACATCTTGAGCCCCTTGCGGGCGTCGATGAGCGCGATGTCCTGCGGCGTGGTGACGATCACCGCGCCGGTGACCGGAACCTTCTGCGCGAGGGTGAGCTGGATGTCGCCGGTGCCCGGCGGCATGTCGACGATCAGATAGTCGAGATCGCGCCAGTTGGTGTCCTTGAGCAATTGCTCGAGCGCCTGCGTCACCATCGGGCCGCGCCACACCATCGGCGTGTCGGTGTCGATCAGAAAGCCGATCGACATCGCCTGCACGCCCCACGCCTCCAGCGGCTCGAGCGTCTTGCCGTCCTTCGATTCCGGCCGGCCCGTGATGCCGAGCATCATGGGTTGCGACGGACCGTAGATGTCCGCGTCGAGCACCCCCACTTGCGCGCCCTCCGCGGCGAGCGCGAGCGCGAGGTTGACCGCCGTGGTCGACTTGCCCACGCCGCCCTTCCCGCTCGCCACGGCAATGATGTTCTTCACACCCGGGACGAGCTTGACGCCGCGCTGCACCGTGTGCGAGGCGATCTTGTGGCCGATGTTGACCGTCACCTTGCCGATGCCCGCGAGGGTCGCGAGCTGCCCGGCGATCAGCTGCTTGAGCGACTCGTGCTGGCTCCTGGCGGGATAGGCGAGCTGCACGTCGACCACGACGTTCGCGCCCTGCACGTCGACCTTGCGCACCGACTTCGCGGAAACGAAGTCGCGCCCGGTGTTGGGATCGGTCAGCGCGTGCAGGCTGGCCTGAACATCGGCCTCGGTGAGGGGCATCGGAGAAACGTGTTCGATGAAGGCACCCGAGCGCGCTAGTTTAGCCAAAAAGCGCGGCGCTCGGTATTAAAGGCGGGGTCGCTTTGCTAGAATGCGAGATTCCCCTCTCGCATCCAAGGTCTTTTCGGGCTTTCCTCGCATGTCGCGCCGCACGCTGTTCGTGACCACGGCCCTGCCCTACGCCAACGCGCCGTTCCACATCGGTCACATCATGGAGTACATCCAGGCCGACATCTGGGTGCGATTCCAGCGCATGCGTGGCCACGCCGTGCACTTCATCGGCGCCGACGACACCCACGGGGCGCCGATCATGCTGCGCGCGGAGGCCGACGGCGTGACGCCCGAGGCGCTGGTCGCGCGCGTCGCCGAGTCGCACCGGCAGGACTACCGGCGCTTCCATTTCAGCTTCGACAACTGGCACGCGACCGACAGCCCCGAGAACGTCGAGTTGTCGCAGGGGATCTACCGCCGGCTCGTCGACGCGGATCTGATCGACCAGAGGACGATCGAGCAGTTCTTCGATCCGGTGAAGGCGATGTTCCTGCCGGACCGCTACATCAAGGGCGAGTGCCCGCGCTGCGGCGCGAAGGACCAGTACGGCGACGCGTGCGAGAACTGCGGCTCGACCTACGCGCCGACCGATCTGAGGAATCCGTATTCGGTGCTGACCGGCGCGAGACCCGAGCTCAGGCGCTCGGAGCACCTCTTTTTCCGGCTGTCGGATCCGAAGGTCGTCTCCTTTCTGCGCGAATGGACCTCGCGGACGCCGCTTCAGTCGGAAGTGAAGAACAAGATCGCCGAGTGGCTCGGCGACGAGAAAGGCAGCAACCTCGCCGACTGGGACATCTCCCGCGACGCGCCGTACTTCGGGATCGCGATTCCCCCGACAAAGAAGTTCCCCGAAGTCGCGGGTAAGTACTTCTACGTGTGGCTCGACGCTCCGGTCGGCTATCTCGCGAGCCTCAAGAACTATTTCGACACGGGCAAGGCGCGCGCGAACGGGGAGAAGCGCTCCTTCGAGGACTTCGTCCGCGCCGGCGACGTCGAGCAGTACCACTTCATCGGCAAGGACATCGTCTACCACCACACCCTGTTCTGGCCGGCGATGCTGAAGTTCGCGGACCGGAAGCTTCCCACCAACGTGTACGTGCACGGCTTCCTCACCGTGTCGGGCGAAAAGATGTCCAAGTCGCGCGGCACCGGCATCAGCCCGCAGCGCTACCTGGAAGTCGGAATGAATCCGGAGTGGCTGCGCTACTACATCGCCGCGAAGCTCAACGACCGCGTCGAGGACATCGACTTCAATCCGGACGACTTCGTGGCGCGGGTGAACAGCGATCTCGTCGGCAAGTACGTCAACATCGCCAGCCGGGCCGCGCCGTTCCTGGCCCGGCATTTCGATGGGAAGCTCGCCTCGCCGGCCGACGCGGCATCCGACGTCGCCCCATCCATCACCGGCGCGGCGCAGATCGCGGAGGACGTGGCGGAAGCCTACGACCGCCGGGAATTCGGCAAGGCCGTCCGCCTCGTGATGGGCTTCGCCGATCGGGTCAACGAGTACTTCGATACGCACAGGCCGTGGGAGCTCGCGAAGCGGGCGGCGCACGAGCCGGACAAGGCGCGCGAGCTGCAACGGGTCTGCACCGAGTGCATCGCGGCGTTCGTCAGCATGAGCGTGATGCTCAAGCCGATTCTTCCCGACACCGCGCGACGCGTGGAGGCGTGGCTGGGCACGCCGGGCCTGAGCTGGAGCGACCTGGGCGCCGAGCGGATACGCGTCAGGTCCGTACCCGCATACCAGCACTTGATGCAGCGGATCGACCCGCGGCACATCGATGCGCTGTTCGACGCGCCGACAGCGCCGGCACCGCTCAAAGGCGGCGCTCAGAAGGGCGCCGACGCGCAGACGATATCCATCGACGACTTCGCGAAGGTCGAATTGCGCATCGCCCGCATCGTCAATGCGGAAGCCGTCAATGGCGCCGACAAGCTGCTCAAGCTCACGCTCGACGTCGGCGAGGTCAACAGCGACGGCAGCGCGCGACATCGCACGGTCTTCGCCGGCATCAAGTCGGCCTACCAGCCTGCGGAGCTCGTCGGGCGGCTCACGCCGATGGTCGCCAATCTGGTTCCGCGAAAGATGAAATTCGGCCTGTCGGAGGGCATGGTGCTCGCCGCGTCGGGCGACGGTCCCGGCATCTTCCTGCTGGCGCCGGACTCCGGGGCGATGCCCGGCATGCGGGTGAAATGATCGCAGGTGCGAATCCGTTCGCACCCCGCGCCGGCCGGATGAATCCGGCCCTACGGGTCCTCGCTTTCGCGGGGCCCACAAGCAGTCGGTGAGCCACGCCCTTCCGCTCGTCATGCTGGCGATCGCGGCCTGGCTCGCAATCGGGGCTCTGAGCCTCGCCAGCCCCCGCAGCATCCGCTACGTCGGCCGCGTGCTGTTCAACGCCGGCGCGCTGGTGGGTTTGGCCCTGGCGATCGTCGCGCTCCTGTCGATCGGCGACGCGGCGCAGAGCCTGGTGTTGCCGCTCGGGCTGCCCGACCTGCCGTTCCACTTCCGACTCGATCCGCTGTCCGCGTTCTTCCTCGCGCTCCTGGGCGGGGCGTCGGCGGGCATCTCGGTGTTCGCCTCCGGCTATTTCCGGCCCAGCGCCGGGGCCGCGCCGGGGCTCGTGAGCCTGCAGTACCACGTGTTCCTCGCCGCGATGGCGCTGGTGCTCGTCGCCGACGACGCCTACGCCTTCATGGTGGCGTGGGAAACGATGGCGCTCGCCTCGTTCTTCCTGGTCACGACCGACCACCGCCTGCCGGAGATCCGGCGCGCCGGGTTCCTCTACCTGCTGATCGCCCACATCGGCGCGATCGCCATCCTGCTCTGCTTCGGGGTGCTGCAGGCCGGCGACTACACGTTCGACTCGATGCGCGTCGCCAGCCGCTCGGCCGCCTGGAGCTCGATCGCTTTCCTGCTCGCGCTCTCGGGCTTCGGCGCCAAGGCCGGACTCCTGCCGCTGCACGTGTGGCTGCCGGAGGCGCACCCCGCGGCGCCGTCTCCGGTCTCCGCGCTGATGAGCGGCGTGATGCTCAAGACGGCGATCTACGGGCTGCTGCGCGTCACCTTCGACCTGATCGGCGCGCAGCTCTGGTGGTGGGGCGTGCTGGCGCTCGTGCTCGGCCTCGCGACCGCGCTCTTCGGCGTGATCTTCGCCACGATCCAGACCGACATGAAGCGGCTGCTCGCCTATTCGTCGATCGAGAACATCGGCATTATCGTGGCCGGCGCGGGCCTCACGATCCTGTTCAGGGCCTACGGGCAGGCGGCGCTCGCCGCGATCACGCTGACCGCCACGCTCTACCACGCGCTCAATCACGCCTTCTTCAAGAGCCTGCTGTTCCTCGCCACGGGCTCGGTGCTGCACGCGACCAAGGAGCGCAGCCTCGGGCGCCTCGGCGGGCTCATCCATCGCATGCCCTGGGTCGCGTGGCTGGCGCTGATCGGCGCGCTCGCCATGGCGGGGCTGCCGCCGCTCAACGGCTTCGTTTCCGAATGGCTGCTGCTGCAGGCGTTCCTGTTCACGCCAAGCCTGCCACAGTCGTTCGTCAACATGCTCGTGCCGCTCGCGGCCGCCGCGCTGGTGCTCGCGGCGGCGCTCGCCGCGTACGTCGTCGTCAAGTTCTACGGCGTGGTGTTCCTCGGCCGGCCGCGCGAGCCCAATCTCGCCTACGCGCACGACGCGGGCCCGCTCGAGCGCATCGGCCTCGCCTGGCTCGCGCTCGGCTGCGTTGCTCTCGGCGTCTTCCCGGTGCAGGTGATCGCCGCGCTCGATCCGGTCAATGCCATGCTGGTGGCCTCCACTGTCGGCCACGCGGGAGCCCGGTGGTGGCTGCTCGCGCCGGTGAGCCCGGATCGCTCGAGCTACGCTCCGCTCATCGTGCTGACGGTGATCGTGGCGGCGGTCCTGATCACCATCCGCGTCGTGCGCTGGCTCTACCACGGGCGGCTGCGCGTCGGCGCGGCGTGGGACTGCGGCTTCCCGCTCCAGACGCCGCGCATGCAGGATACCGCGGAAGGCTTCGGTCAGCCGATCCGCCAGGTGTTCGAGCCGTTCTTCCGGATCGATCGCACGCTGCCCTCGCCGTTCGACGCCGAGCCGCGGTACCGCATGGTCGCGGAGGACCACTTCTGGTACTGGCTGTACCTGCCGCTCGCCCGCGGCGCCGACGTGCTGGCCCGCCTCGTCGGGCTGATCCAGCAGGGACGAATCTCGGTGTACCTGATGTACAGCTTCTTCACCCTGCTGGCGCTGCTCTTCTTCGTCCGGTGAGCGCACGATGAGCGCCGGCGGCATCCTGTCGCAGGTCCTGCAGCTCGCGGTGGCGCTCGCGCTGGCGCCGCTGCTGGTCGGCTGGGTCAACCAGTGCCGCGCGTGGCTCGCCAACCGCAGCGCGCCACCGCTCACGCTGCCCTACCGTGCGATCGTGAAGCTGTTCCAGAAGGACGCGGTGGTCGCCGAGAACGCCTCGCCGCTCTTTCGACTGACTCCGTACGTGGTGTTCGGCGCGATGGCGCTCGCCGCGGCGATCGTGCCTTCGCTCGCGACCGAGCTGCCGTTCGCCAGCGCCGCGGACGCGATCGCGCTGGTGGGGTTGTTCGCGCTCGCCCGGGTGTTCATCGCGCTGGCGGCGATGGACATCGGCACCGCCTTCGGCAGCCTCGGCGCGCGGCGCGAGATGTTCGTCGGCTTCCTCGCCGAGCCCGCGCTGTTGATGGTGCTCTTCACCGCGTCGCTCATCTCCGGGTCGACCTCGCTGCCAACGATCGTGGAGGCGCTGGCCCATCGCGAGATCGCGATCTACCCCAGCCTCGCCTTCGCCGGCGTGGCGTTCACGATGGTCTCGCTGGCCGAGAACGCGCGCATCCCGATCGACAATCCGGCCACGCACCTCGAGCTCACGATGATCCACGAGGCGATGGTGCTCGAGTACTCCGCGCGCCACCTGGCGCTGATCGAATGGGCCTCGGCGCTCAAGCTCTTCAACTACTCGTGCATCGGGCTCGCGCTGTTCGTGCCGTTCGGGATCGCGGGGAACACCGACGACTGGTCCGCGGTGCTTGTCGCCACGCCGGTCCTGGTGGCCAAGCTCGCGGTGGGAGGGCTCGCGCTGGCGCTCATCGAGACGGTCTCGGCGAAGCTGCGGATCTTCCGCGCGCCGGAGTTCCTGGGCACGGCGTTCCTGCTCGCCGTGCTGGCCATGCTGGTCAATCTTCTGCTCGGCAGCTAGAGATGTCGGCAGCGCCGCTCTGGGCTCAGCTCATCAACCTGCTCGCCGCGGTGCTGCTGCTGCTCGCCTTCGCCATGCTCGCGCAGCGGCGCGTGCTCACGCTGGTGGAGCTCTTCGCGGCGCAGGGGTTCGCGCTCGCCTGCTCGACGGGAATCGTCGCCTTCGCGACGCACCAGCCGCACCTGTACTGGTCGGCGGGCCTCACGCTCGCCCTGAAGGTCGGGCTGCTGCCGTGGCTGCTGCTGCGCATGATCCGCCAGCTCGACGTGCAGTGGGACGTCGAGGGCCTCATCAACATTCCCACCACCATGCTCATCGGCATCGTGCTGGTCGTGTTCGCGTTCAATCTCGCCGTCCCCATCGCCCAGCTCGCAAACACCGTGACCCGCGCCACGCTGGGCATCGCCATGGCGAGCGTGATGCTCTCGTTCCTGATGATGATCACCCGGCGCAAGGCGATCCCGCAGGTGATCGGCTTCCTGTCGATGGAAAACGGGCTGCTGTTCGCGGCCACCAGCGCGACCTACGGCATGCCGATGGTGGTCGAGCTGGGGATCGCGCTCGACGTGCTGGTCGGCGTGCTGATCCTGGGCGTGTTCTTCTTCCAGATCCGCGAGCAGTTCGACAGCCTGGATCTGAAGCACCTGGAGAGGCTGAAGGAGGGAGAGTGATCGAGATCTTCGCCATCCTCGCGATACCGCTCGCCGGCGCCCTCCTCCTCGCCGTCTTCGGCGAGCGCGAGGAGGCGCCGACCGTGAACGTCGTCGTGTGCGGCGCGACGCTCATCGCCGCCGCGGCGCTCACCGAGCGCGTGATCTCGAGCGGGCCGATGCTGGCTGCCGGAAAGCTCTTCTTCGTCGACCCGTTCAACGTCTTCCTGGTGGCGTTGACCGCCTTCGTCGGCTTCACCACCGCGATCTTCTCCCGGCCCTACATGCGCATCGAGCACGCGCACGGCCGGGTCACTGCCGGGCGCCTGCGGCTCTATCACAGCATGTATCAGCTCTTCAACTTCACGATGCTGCTGGCGCTGCTCACCAACAACCTCGGCATCCTGTGGGTCGCGCTGGAAGGCGCCACGCTCGCCACGGTGCTCCTGGTGTCGCTGTATCGCACGCCGGAGAGCCTGGAGGCCGCGTGGAAATACTTCATCCTCTGCGGCGTCGGCATCGCCCAGGCCCTGTTCGGCACGATCCTGCTCTACTTCGCGGCGGAGAAGATCCTCGGCGCGGAAGGCGGTGCGCTGCTGTGGACCGAGTTGAACGCGGTGAAGGGCCAGCTCGAGCCCACGGTGCTCTCGCTGGCCTTCGTGTTCCTGCTGGTGGGCTACGGCACGAAAGTCGGGCTGGTGCCGCTGCACAACTGGCTTCCGGACGCGCACGCGGAGGGGCCGACGCCGGTCTCCGCGGTGCTCTCGGGGCTGCTCCTCAACGTCGCGCTCTACGCCGTGGTCCGCTGCAAGGTGCTGGTCGAGGGCTCGCTCCACAACGCCTTCGCCAAGGAGCTGATGATGGGCTTCGGGCTGGTCTCGGTCGTGGTCGCGGCGTTCCTGCTCTCGCGCCAGAAGGACATCAAGCGCATGTTCGCCTACTCGTCGATCGAGCACATGGGCATCATGACCTTCGCCTTCGGCATCGGCGGGGCGGTCGCCAACTTCGCCGCGCTGCTCCACATGACGGTGCACTCGCTCACCAAGTCGGCGATCTTCTTCGCCGTCGGGCACGCCGCGCAGAAGACCGGCACGCAGCTCATGGACGGCATCCGGGGGCTCATCACCCTGAGCCCGCTCATCGGCTGGGGACTCGTGCTGGGCTCGCTCGCCATCCTCGGCATGCCGCCGTTCGGCGTGTTCGCGAGCGAGTTCCTCATTCTCACCACGGCGATGCGCGAGCAGCCGTGGGCTACGCCGTTCCTGCTGCTGGCGCTCGGCGTCGCGTTCGCCGCCGTGTTCTCCAAGGTGCAGCCGATGGTGTTCGGCGAGACGACCGCGAAGCGGCTGCCGGCGCGGCCGGCGATGCTCCCCGTGTTCGTGCACCTGGCGCTGGTGCTGGCGCTCGGCCTGTGGATCCCGCCGGTGCTCGCCGAGTGGTACCGGCAGGCGGCGCGGTTGATCGGATGAACGTCTCGCCCCTGGGCATCGCCGCCGCCGCGCTCGCCGCGCCGGTCCCCGCGCAGCGGTGTCCCGTCGGCTCCGGACAGGTCCTGGGCGCGTGCCGCCTCGCCTGGGAGCAGGGCGGACAGCTCGCGGCGCTTTGGGCCAGCGACGAGCGGGATCGCGATCGCGGGTTTCTCCTGCGTGTCCTCCTGGTCGACGGCGAAGGCTTCACGCTGCTCGAGCACACGCTGCCCGACGGCGAGGCCCGCTATCCGGATCTGTCGCCGATCTTTCCGGCGGCCAACCGCATGCAGCGCGCGGTGTTCGACCTCCTCGGCCTGCAATGCGACGCCGACGATCAGCGTCCCTGGCTCTGGCAGGCCGCGTGGCCGATCGACGCCTTCCCGCTGCGGCGCGACTTCCAGGCCTCACCGAAGTGGGAGCCCGGCGAAGAGCATTACCCGTTCGTGCGCGTCGCGGGCGACGGCGTGCACGAGATTCCGGTGGGGCCGGTCCACGCCGGCATCATCGAGCCGGGACACTTCCGCTTCCAGGTGGTCGGCGAGAAGGTGCTGCGCCTCGAGGAGCGCCTCGGCTACGTGCACAAGGGCATCGAGAAGCGCTTCGAGACGATGGCGCTCGCTCAGGGACATCGCCTCGCCGGACGCGTCTCGGGCGACAGCGCCGTGGCCTACGCCTGGGCGTACGCGCAGGCCGCGGAAGCCATCGCCGGTCTCGCCGTGCCGCCGCGCGCGCTCGCCTTGCGCGGGCTGTGCCTCGAGCGCGAGCGCATCGCCAATCACCTGGGCGACCTCGGCTACCTGGGCAACGACGGCGGCTTCGCCTTCGGCCTGTCGCAGTTCTCACGCCTGAAGGAGGACGTGCTCCGCGCCAACGTGCGCGCCTTCGGCCACAGGCTGCTCATGGACGTCGTGGTGCCCGGAGGCGTGGCGAACGACCTCGATGCCGAGACCGCCGCCGCACTGCACCGGCAAGCCGAGGACCTCGCGCGGGAGGTGCGGCGGCTGCGCTCGATCTACGATGAGCACGCCGGATTGCAGGATCGATTCCGGACCTGCGGCCAGGCGCCGCACGAGCTGGCGCTCAAGCTCGGGCTGACCGGTCTCGCCGCCCGGGCAAGCGGCGTCGCGCGCGACCTGCGCTGCGATTTTCCGAGCCCTCCCTACGACGCTCTCGACGTGCGGCTCGCCACCCGCGACACCGGCGACGTCGCCGCGCGCGTTGCGGTTCGCTTCGACGAGCTCTTGGAATCCTTGCGCCTGACCCGGACGCTGCTCGAGAGGCTTCCCGAAGGCGATGTCGCCGTGCCGTACCCCGCGGCGACCCGCGAGCACTCCGCCCTGGGCGCGGTCGAAGGCTGGCGCGGACCGGTGATCGTGGCGCTCGACGCCGGCGCGGACGGCACGATCCGCCGCTGCCATCCGCACGACCCGTCGTGGCAGAACTGGCCGGTGCTCGAGCACGCGGTGATCGGCAATATCGTTGCCGACTTTCCGCTCATCAACAAGTCCTTCAACCTCTCGTACAGCGGACACGATCTCTAGCATCCATCCATGCTCCAGCTCCTGCGCCAGATCGCCCGAACGGGCATCAAGACCGAACCCCGGCCGGAGCCCGCAGCCGAGGCCCGCGAGCTCGGGCGGTTGCAGGGCGAGATCCTGCGCACGCTCGGCCGGGCCCTCACGATCCGCCAGGTCGATGCCGGATCGTGCAACGGCTGCGAACTGGAGATCCATGCGCTCGGCAACCCGTACTACAACCTGGAGGGCCTCGGCATCAAGTTCGTGGCGAGCCCGCGGCACGCCGACATGCTGCTGGTCACCGGGCCCGTCTCCAAGCACATGGCCATCGCGCTCAAGCGCACCTACGAGGCGACGCCGGACCCGAAGCTCGTCGTCGCCGTCGGCGACTGCGGCTGCACCGGAGGCGTGTTCGGCGAGAGCTACGCGAGCTGCGGCCGGGTGGGCAACGTGATCCCGGTCGACGTCGCCATCCCCGGCTGCCCGCCCACGCCCGTCGCGCTGCTCCGAGGCATCCTCGCGGCGGTCAGCGCGCCCGCGCGGGAGCGCTCGCCGGTGCCGCCGTCGCGCGAAGCACCGGCTTGAGTCTTGAAATCGGCCGCGGCGCCGCCAATTGTGGGGCGTGCGCGGCGGAATCGCCGCATTGAATCGGAATACAAGGAGAGAACGCAATGACGAATCTGGTCAGCTACTACAGTCCGCTGGATCGGATGTTCGATCGCGCCTTCGGCGCGCTTCTCCCCGCGGTCAACGGCGATGCCGGCGGCTCCAGCGGCGCGCTCCGTTTGGACGTGATGGAGACGCCCGAAGCGTACGTGGTCAAGGCGGATGCGCCCGGTGTCGCGAAGGACAAGATCGAAGTCAAGGTCGACGACCGCGACGTCACCATCGGCGTCGAGTTTCGCGAGGCGGTCGAGTCGAACGGCAAGGCCCTCTGGACCGAGCGTCGCTACGGCAAGGCGACCCGCTCGATCCGCCTGCCCGAGGCCGTGGACGCCAATGCGGCGGAAGCCAAGCATGTCGACGGCGTCCTGCAACTGACGCTGCCGAAGCTCGTCAAGGCGAACCGCAGGCAGATCACCATCCAGTAGGTCGGGATTTATCCCGACCGGGGTGCGAATGAATTCGCACCGACAGAGCAAGGCGCGGCCTCGAGCCGCGCCCTTTTTTTGCCGCCTTGCGGCGCTGAGCTGCGGCGCGCGCCGACAATAGGCGGTCTTCCCTCGAATCGTTGCGAAGACTTTCCCCCGTGCCGGAGCCGCTTCCCGTCGCCCGAAATGCCGCGGGCGAGCTCTGTCTGCTGCCGGGCCTCGCCAACCGCCACGGGCTGATCACCGGCGCTACCGGAACGGGCAAGACGGTGACGCTCCAGGTGATGGCCGAGCACTTCAGCGCCATCGGCGTGCCGGTGTTCGTGGCCGACGTCAAGGGGCATCTCGCCGGGATCAGTCAACCAGGCACGACGTCGCCGAAGCTCGGCGAGCGGCCCTAGCTCATCGGCGCCGACGAGCCGAAGTTCGCCGCGTGCCCGACGGTGTTCTGGGACATCTTCGGCGAGCAGGGCCATCCGGTGCGCGCCACGATCACGGATCTGGGGCCTTTGCTTCTCGCGCGCATCCTCGAGCTGAACGAGACCCAGGCGGGGGTTCTGGCGCTGGTCTTCAAGATCGCCGACGACAACGGCCTGCTGCTGCTCGACCTCAAGGACTTGCGCGCGATGCTGCAGCACGTCGGCGACAACGCGCAGAGCTTCACCACCCGCTACGGCAACGTTTCGGCCGCGAGCATCGGGGCCATCCAGCGGGGCCTGCTCGCGCTCGAGCAGCAGGGCGGCGACAGGTTCATCGGCGAGCCGATGCTCAACAGCGACGATCTTCTGCAGACCGCCGAAGGCAAGCGCGGCATCGTCAACGTGCTGGCCGCCGACCGGCTGCTCAGCGCGCCGACGCTCTACTCCGCGCTGCTGCTGTGGCTGCTCTCGGAGCTCTACGAACGGCTGCCCGAGGTCGGCGATCCGCCCGCGCCGAAGCTCGTCTTTTTCTTCGACGAGGCGCATCTGCTGTTCACCGACGCGCCGAAGGTGCTGCTCGACAAGATCGAGCAGGTCGTCCGGCTGATCCGCTCCAAGGGCGTGGGCGTGTACTTCGTCACCCCGAATCCGCTCGACGTGCCCGACACGGTGCTGGGCCAACTCGGCAACCGCGTCCAGCACGCGCTGCGCGCCTTCACCCCGCGCGACCAGAAGGCGGTGAAGGCGGCCGCCGAAACGATGCGCGCGAATCCGGCGATCGACACGGAGAAGGCGATCACCGAGCTCGGCGTCGGCGAAGCGCTGGTGTCTTTCCTCGACGAAAAGGGCGCCCCACCGTGGTCCGGAGGGCGTACATCCTTCCTCCGGCGAGCCGCATCGGTCCAATAACTCCCAGCGAACGCAAGGCGGTCATCGGCCGGTCGGCGGTCGCGGCCGTTTACGAGAAGACCGTCGACCGCGAATCGACCTATGCGCGACTGAAGGGCCGGGCGGAACAGGCGGCCAGCGCCACATCCCGGCCTCCGCCGGGATGACCAACATAGGCGACGCTTATCGCGTCCCGAGGATGTCCCGATCGTTGAACGGCTGGATCGGCCGCGCGTTCATCGGGTAGATCTTCCCGAAGCGCGCGATCTGCTCGGCCGAGATCTGCACCGGCGACTTGAGCACGTACCAGGTCACGCCCTCGCTGCACGGCGGCGTGGTGAGCGAGCCGGCGTATCGGTAATAGCCCTTGTCGATCGGCAGCAGGTCGACCGCGTTGATCTTCACCCCTTCGACCACGTGCTCCTTGCCCTTGTCCTTGGGCAGGTTGTCCCACAGCGTCTTGATCAGCTTGTTCGGCTTCCCGGCGTCGAACAGGACGGCGATAACGCTGAGCTTCCCGTCCGGGCCCTTGTGCACCAGATGGGCATCCATGTCGTAGCCCTTGCCGTCGATCTTCTCCTCGGCAGGCTTGTGGAAGTGAATCGACTGCAGCTCGTAGTGCTTGCCCTCGATCGAGACGAAGCTTCCCGGCGGATAGTCCACTTCGATCGTATGCCCGTTGTCGATGAGCGTGAGCGGCACGCTCCGGTAGTTGAACAGGAGCCCCGCGATGTCGCCCTTGCGCGCCTTCGCGTCGGGGATGTCGATGGGCGACTGCGCCTCGCCGGTCTTGCACTCCTTGTACTCCTTGGAGAGCTTGTCCCATTTCGCCGGACCGTCCGCGCCGCTGTAGCCCCACCCGGGCACCTCGGCCGCCATGCCCGCCGCGACCGCGGCCGTCAGCAGCACGCCGCAGAGGATGGCGAAGATCGTTGCCAAGCGTTGTCTCATCGCGATTCTCCTTGTTGTGTCGCCGCGCCGGTCTAGCCGAGCAGGTCCGCAGCGGCCTTTCCCCGCCCGTTGCGCGCGGCTTCCGCCGCACGCAGGCCCTTGGGCGGCCGGCGCTCGAGCGTGGGCTTGAGATAGCGCCCCGTGAAGCTGGCGGGCATCGTCGCGAGCTCCTCGGGCGTTCCCGCGGCGACCACGGTGCCGCCGCCGTCGCCACCCTCGGGGCCGAGATCGACGATCCAGTCCGCAGTCTTGATCACGTCGAGGTTGTGCTCGATGACGACCACCGTGTTGCCGTGATCGCGCAGCCGGTGCAGCACGCTGAGCAGCATCTCGATGTCGTGGAAGTGCAGCCCGGTGGTCGGCTCGTCGAGAATGTACAGCGTACGACCGGTGTCGCGCTTCGACAGTTCCAGCGCGAGCTTCACCCGCTGCGCTTCGCCGCCGGAGAGCGTCGTCGCCGACTGCCCGAGCGTGATGTAGCCCAGGCCCACGTCGAGGAGCGTGGCAAGCTTGCGCGCGACCGCGGGGACCGGCTCGAAGAACGCGTACGCCTGCTCGACGGTGAGCGAGAGGACCTCGTGGATGTTCTTGCCCTTGTACTGGATGTCCAGCGTCTCGCGGTTGTAGCGCTGGCCGTGGCAGACGTCGCACGGAACGTAGACGTCGGGCAGGAAGTGCATCTCGACCTTGATCAGCCCGTCGCCCTGGCACGCCTCGCAGCGGCCGCCCTTGACGTTGAACGAGAACCGCCCCGGCCCGTAGCCGCGCTCGCGCGCTTCCTTCACCTGCGCGAACAGCTCGCGGATCGGCGTGAACAGCCCCGTGTACGTCGCCGGGTTCGAGCGCGGCGTCCGGCCGATGGGGCTCTGATCGACGCTGATCACCTTGTCGTAGAACTCGGCGCCGGTGAGCTCGTCGTAGGATGCGGGCTCGGCCGCGCTGCCGTACAGGTGGCGAGCGATCGCCGGGTAGAGCGTGTCGTTGATGAGGGTCGACTTGCCGGAGCCCGAGACGCCGGTCACGCACACGAACAATCCGACCGGCAGCTCGAGCGTGATGCCTTTCAGGTTGTTGCCGCTGGCTCCGGTGATCCTGAGCACCCGTGCCGGGTCGCGCCGATGTCGGCGCGCCGGGACGGGAATCTGCCGCCGTCCCGCGAGATACTGGCCGGTGAGCGAATGCGGCGCGCGCCGGATGTCCTCCGGCGTGCCCTGGGCGACGATCTGCCCCCCGTGCTCGCCGGCGCCCGGTCCCATGTCGACCACGTGATCGGCGGAGAGGATCGCTTCCGCATCGTGCTCGACGACGATCACGCTGTTGCCGAGGTCGCGCAGGTGCTTGAGCGTGGCGAGCAGCCGATCGTTGTCCCGCTGATGCAGTCCGATGGAGGGCTCGTCGAGCACGTACATGACGCCGGTCAGCCCCGAGCCGATCTGCGAGGCGAGCCGGATGCGTTGCGCCTCGCCGCCGGAGAGAGTCTCCGCCGAGCGGTCGAGCGACAGGTAGTCCAGCCCCACGTTGTTCAGGAACGCAAGCCGGCTGACGATCTCCTTGACGATCTTCCCGGCGATCGCCTGCCGCTGTCCGGAAAGCGTGAGGCCGCGGAAGAACTCGCTCGCCTGCTTGAGCGGCAGGTTGCTCACCTCGAAGATGGGCCGCTCGTCGCCGGGCGGCCCGACCTTGACGTGGCGCGCCTCGCGCTTGAGCCGTGTCCCGTTGCACTCCGGGCAAGGCTTGGAATTGAGATATTTCGCCAGCTCCTCGCGCACCATCACGGAGTCCGTCTCGCGGTAGCGCCGCTCGAGGTTGGGGATGATGCCCTCGAAGGCGTGCTCGCGCGTGACCGACCGGCCGCGGTCGGTGAGGTACTGGAAGGCGATCTTCTGCTTGTCGCTGCCGTAGAGGACGACGTCCTTGGCGCGCTCCGGCAGCTCGTCGAAGGGGCGCTCGAGATCGAACCCGTAGTGCTTCGCGAGGCTCTGCAGGAGCTGATAGTAGAACTGGTTGCGCCGATCCCAGCCGCGGATCGCACCGGAGGCGAGCGAGAGGTGCGGGAAGCCGACCACCCGCCGCGGATCGAAGAAGGTGATCGTTCCCAGCCCGTCGCAGCGCGGGCACGCGCCCATCGGGTTGTTGAAGGAGAACAGCCGCGGCTCGAGCTCCTCCAGCGCGTAGTTGCAGATCGGGCAGGCGAACTTGGCCGAGTAAAGATGCTCGGCCCCGGAATCCATTTCGACCGCGATCGCCCGCCCGTCGCCTGTTTTGAGCGCCGTCTCGAAAGACTCGGCGAGCCGCTGCTTGAGCTCCGGGCGCACGCGCAGCCGGTCGACCACGACCTCGATCGTGTGCTTGACGTTCTTGGCGAGCTTCGGCACGGCGTCGATCTCGTGCACCGTGCCGTCGACTCGCACGCGCACGAAGCCCTTGGCGCGCAGCTCGAAGAACAGCTCCTGCTGCTCGCCCTTGCGGTTGACCACTGCGGGGGCGAGGATCATGAGCCTGGTTTCTTCCGGAAACGCCAACACCGCGTCGACCATCTGCGAGATCGTCATCGCGGCGAGCTTCTGCTCCGGATGATTCGGACAATACGGCTCGCCGACCCGGGCGTAGAGCAGCCGCAGGTAATCGTGGATTTCGGTGACGGTCCCCACGGTCGAGCGCGGATTGTGCGAGGTCGCCTTCTGCTCGATCGAGATCGCGGGCGAGAGGCCCTCGATCAGGTCGAGGTCGGGCTTCTCCATGATCTGGAGGAATTGCCGGGCGTACGCGGAGAGCGATTCGACGTAGCGGCGCTGCCCTTCGGCGTACAGCGTATCGAACGCAAGCGAGCTCTTGCCCGAACCGGAGAGACCCGTGATGACGATGAGCCGCTGGCGCGGCAGGTCCAGGTTGACGTTCTTGAGGTTGTGCGTGCGCGCGCCGCGAATGCGGATGTATTCCATACGGGGGCGAAACGAGCGTAACTCTCTAATATACTCCTTTCCGACGGCTAGCCGGACCGGCTACGCCGCTCGGCGCAAGGCCGGTGGGGCAGGATTTATCCGGATGGCGCGGCTGCGAATGTATTCGTCTGCGACCCGGCCTTTGGCGGCGAGGCCCTGATCCCGTCGGCGCGGTGCGAATAGATTCGCACCTACGACCCGGCGTCTACCGGCCCTGGACCTGGTGATATCGGCCATGCGGACGAATTTGGGCATCGCGCGCATGCTTTACAATCGCGGCATGGATCCAATGGGGGCTTGAAGCATGGCATCGGTGAACAAGGTCATCCTGGTCGGCAATCTGGGGCGCGATCCGGAAACGCGCTATACCACCGGCGGCGACGCCGTGACCAACATCCGCGTGGCCACCACCGACACGTGGAAGGACAAGAACGGCGAGAAGCAGGAGCGAACCGAGTGGCACACGGTGGTGTTCTTCGGGCGCCAGGCGGAGATCGCCGGCGAGTACCTGAAGAAGGGCCGTCAGGTATACATCGAGGGCCGCCTGCAAACGCGCAAATGGCAGGACAAGGACGGCCAGGACCGCTACACGACCGAGATCGTCGCCGACCGGATGCAGATGCTCGGCAGCCGCGAGGGCGGCGGCGGGCCCGCGCCGGAGATGGCCGAGCGCCACGCCGCGGCGGAGCCGCGCGCCGCGGCGAAGCCGGGCGCTCCGAAGAAGAACGTCGACGATCTCGACGACGACATCCCGTTCTAGGAGGTGCGAATTCATTCGCACCGCCGCACCGCGCCGGGATGCGTCCGGCCCCGCAGGCGCGAATTCATTCGCGCGTGGTCCGGATGAATCCGGACCTGCGGACGCTTACGCGGGGGTGGTGGTACCGGCCTTCGCGGGCGCGACCGGGTCGCGCATGGCGGACGTGATCACGCCACCGCCGAGGCAGCGCTCACCGTCATAGAACACGAGATATTGGCCCGGCGTCGGCGCCCATTGCGGAGCGTCGAATTCGGCGCGCCAGCGTCCCGAGTCCAGCGCGAGCACGCGGCACGGCGCGTCCGCCATGCGATAGCGCGTCTTGGCGGCGAGGCGGCTGCCCGAAGGCGGCGGGCCGCCGATCCAGCGCACGTCGCACGCCTCGACGGCGCGGGCGTACAGCCGTGGATGATCGTGCCCCTGCACCACGACCAGCGCGTTGCGCGCGCTCTCTTTCGCGGCGACGAACCAGGGCGCTTCGCCCAGCCCGGTACCGCCGATCCCGAGGCCCTGCCGCTGTCCGAGCGTGTAATAGGCCAGCCCGTGATGACGGCCGAGGACGCGGCCATCGAGGTCCTCGATCGGCCCGGGCTCGCGCGGCAGGTAACGGGCAAGGAAGTCCCGGAACGGTCGCTCGCCGATGAAGCAGATGCCGGTGGAGTCGCGCTTGGCGTAGGTCGGGATGGCGTTCTCGCGCGCGATCGCCCGCACCGCGCTCTTGGTCAGTGCTCCCACGGGAAAGAGCGCGCGCGCGAGCTGCGACCGATCGAGCCGGTGCAGGAAGTAGCTCTGGTCCTTGGCTCGATCGACGCCCTTGAGCAGCGCCACGGCCGGCGCCTCGCCGCTCGAGCGCGCGTAATGCCCCGTGGCGATGCGCTCGGCACCCAGCGACCGCGCGTGCTCGAGGAATGCCTTGAACTTGATCTCGCTGTTGCACAGCACGTCGGGGTTGGGCGTTCGCCCGGCGCGGTGTTCGGCGAGAAAATGCGCGAACACGCGCTCGCGGTATTCGGCCGCGAAGTTGACGGCCTGCAGCTCGATGCCGACGACGTCGGCGACGCTCGCGGCGTCCACCAGATCCTGGCGCGACGTGCAGTGCTCGTCGGTGTCGTCGTCCTCCCAGTTCTTCATGAACACGCCAATCACCTCGTGGCCCTGGCGCTTGAGCAGCCACGCGGCAACCGACGAGTCCACTCCGCCGGAGAGGCCAAGCACGATGCGCTGTTTCGAAGCCGACACGATCACGAGTCCTGGCGGGCGATGCTAGCGCGCCGAAACAAAAAGGGCAGGACCGCCGCCCTGCCCCTTTCCCGGTGCGCGAGTCAGCGCGCTACTGCCCGGAAGAATGCTTCTCCTGGGCCTTGAGCGCCTCCTGGTGCGACTTCTTGTCCGGCAGCGCCTTGGGATCGTTCTTCGTCGCCTCGACGTTCTTGCTCAGTGCTTCCGACTTGGCCGGGGCGTTGAGCGTTTGCGTCTTCTCGATGTGCGCGAGATCCTTCTGCTTCTTCGCGTGGCGCGCCTTCTTCGCGGCCGCTTTCTGCTCGGGCGTCATGTTCGCTTTTTCCGCCCTGGCGGCGTCGTGCTCGGCCTTGAGCTTCGCTTCATCGACCGGTTGCGGCTGAGTCTTGTCGTCGGCCCGGGCGTAGAGGGCACCGAGCGCCATGACGGCTGCGGTGACGGCGACAAACAATCCCTTGCTCATGATCGATCCCCGTCAATGACAACAAGGGGCAGGCGGGGTGGCCCGCCTGCCCTGCCGGCGCGGATGCGCGGGGGTTACTGCCCGCCCTGCTTTTCCTGTTCCTTCAGCGCCTTCTGCTTCGCTTCCTTGGTCGGCAGCGCCTTGGGTTGCATCTTCGACGCGGCGGCGGCGGCCTTCTCTTCCTTTTGCTGCTCCATCTTGTTGCCGGTGTCGCCCTGAGACGCGGCTTCGCTGGTCTGCTTCTGCTTCTTGGCGCGGGCGGCCTTCTTTTCCTCAGCCGTCATTTTGGCCTTTTCCGCCTTCGCCTTCATGCGTTCTTCCTTGAGCTGCTTTTCGTTGACGGGCTGCGGCGGCGTCTTGTCGCCTTGCGGGATCTGGGCGAGCGCCGTGACCGAGCCAAGCGCGAACGCGCCGGCGCACAGTGCGATAACTAGCTTTTTCATCGGTTCGTTCCTCAGTGAAGAAAATCGTTCTGATCGATCCTGCCCGCCGGCCGTTTCACCGGGCTCGCAATGACAGACGGAAGAGCGGCTTGATTCTATTGAAGTATATGTAGGAAGGCAACCATCCGGGCCTGCGAGATGCCTCGAGGTGTTGCGCGCCAGCCACGCCTACTTGGCCTTGGTTGCGGCCTCGTCGGACGTGCTTTGCTTGGTGCCGCTGGCGCTCTTCTTGTGGGTCTTCTTGTGGGTGTGCTTCTTCTTGCTCGTATGCTTCGTCGCGGCCTGGGCCATTGGCGCATTCTCGCTCTTGGCGGCCGGCGTCGAAGCCGGGGCTTGTGCCGCGGCGCTCAACGACACGGCAAAGGCGCTCGCAATCAGCGCCGACATCAAACGGTTCATCGTCGTCCTTTGGCAGGTTGATCGGGTGCAGTTCATGCAACGACACTTTTCTTGTGTCAGGCGCATTAACGGCCCAGGACGCGGGAGGTTGACAGCGGGCATCCAAGCCCGCGACGAAGAACGGACCGCCGCGGCTCGTCGCCGCGCTAGGACCGACGGTCCCCGTCGAGCGTCGCCTGCAACCAGTCGCGCAGCAACGGCACGGTGATGGGACGCTTCGCGGCGAGTGACAGCCTGTCCAGCGCCACCACGCTTGCCAGAAGCGATCCCATGTCCCGGCGCCCGTGGCGCAGCAGGTACTCGACCACCTCGCCGGAAAGTTCGAATCCCCGCTCGCGGGCGAAGCCCGACAGGGCGATCGGCTTCTCCTCGTCGGTCAGCGGCAGCGCTTCGTAGACCAGTCCCCACCCGAGCCGCGTCCGGAGGTCCTCGCGCAGCGGCAGCGAAGCGAGCGGCAGCCGGCTTCCCGCCAGCACCCGCCCGCCGCGCTGGGCAAGCGCGTTGTAGGCGGTGAAGATCCGGCCCGCGGAGTCGGCGTCGGCTTCGTCGATGCGATCGATCGCCAGCAGCCCGAAGCCCTCTGCGCCGGCCTCCCCCGGCACGGCCGCGGGGGCGGGGTAGTAGCAGGCGCGCGTCCCGCGCTCCGAGGCCAGCGCCATGGCGGCGCGCAGAAGGTGGGTCTTGCCGGCGCCGGACGGGCCCCAGACGAGCAGGCTGGGCGCGCCGTCGCGACCCTCCGCGAAGCGCCTCAGCGCGGCGACGAGCTCGGCGTTGCGGCCCGGCAGGAAATTCGAGAAGCGCGGAGGCTCGGGCGGCGCGAGCTCGAAGGTCAGCTGTTCCAAATCAGCGGTACAGATCGGTTCCGACGTACTCGGCGCGCAGGTGCCTCAATCCCACCAGCAGCGCCGCGCTCGCCGGCAGCGCGATCAGCACGCCGGCAAAGCCGAAGATCTCGCCGAAGGCGAGCAGCGCGAAGATGACGGCCAGCGGATGGAGGCCGATCCGATCGCCGACGAGCAAGGGCACCAGCACGTAGTTCTCGAGCAGCTGGCCGATGCCGTAGACCGCGAGCACGGCGAGGAGACCGGGGAGCCCGTGCCATTGCAGCAGCGCCGCCATCAGCCCGAGGATCAGGCCCAGTCCGAATCCGACATAGGGGATGAAGACCAGCAGCCCGGTGAGAATGCCGATCGACAACGCGTGCTGCAGGCCCGCGATCCACAGACCGATCGCGTAGTAGACCGCGAGCACGCCCATGACCGAGAGCTGGCCGCGGATGAACTCCGCGAGTACCGCGTCGACCTCGCGGGCGATGATGCGCACCCGGGGAACCCACCGTCGAGGAAGCAGCTCGTCGACTTTGACGACCAGCTTTGCCCAGTCGCGCAGCAGATAGAACATGACGACCGGGATCATCGCCAGGTTGATCACGATCCCCAGCAGTACCGTGCCGCCCGCCTTGAGGCTGTGGAGTACGCGGAGCCCGACCTGTTCGGCGCTGGAGAGATTTTCGGTGACGAGGTCCTTGATCGTCGCCAGATCGAGCTGCAGCTCGACGCCGAGCGTGTCGCGCAGCCACGGCGCCACCCGCGCGTAGAGCTGAAGGGTGAGATCGGGGAGCCGGCGCGCGAGCTGCACCGTCTCGCTCTGGATCAGCGGCACGAGCACGAATACGAGGCCCGCGACCAGCAGCAGGATGACGATCAGGACGATCAGCGTTCCGAGCGTGCGCGGCACGCCCCGCCGCTCCGCCCAGGTCACGGCGGGATGACCGAGATAGGCGAGCCCGGCGCCGATGAGGAAGGGCACCAGCACGCCGCCGAGAAACACGATCAGCAGCGCGACGACCGCCACCGCGCCGGCGATCCACAGGTAGTGCACCGGCCGAAGCTCGCGCGGGCCCACGGGCGGCACCGCGGCGAGCTGCGATTCGGGCGTCGGCTGCAGGTCGGGCGCGGTCTGTGCCACGGCTTCCTGGCGGGGAGAGCTCAATCTTTCGGTAGAATGGGCCACAAAACCGCAGCACTTTACCCCGGCCCTCCGCGCGACTCAATCCGATGCCCCGCAACGGCTCCGGCGAACGGCTTTCCTACCGGACGGCGGGCGTGGACATCGACGCCGGCGATCGGCTGGTCGAGAAGATCAAGCCGTTCG
>DATJBM010000074.1:0-12703 GCA_035515295.1 Casimicrobiaceae bacterium
ATCCCACAGTGGCTCCTTCTGCGCGCAGACGAGATGATTCAGTAGGTTTGCGCCAGCCGCTCGCTGCCGGGTTGCAACTCAATAGCTCAACGTCGGGTACTGACAGGTTTCGGCGAGGGCGTGGGAGACCGCTTGTGGCCGCAAGTCGCCTTTGCGCCGCTACTAATTTAGATTGCTGACGTTCGCCGCCTCGGCTGCCGTCCGCGGACGTGAGTTCTTGCCGTATTGCTGTATGGCGTCGTGGTCGGGGAGGGGACATCTCGGTAATATTTGAAGAGGGTGCACCTTTACCATTCGTCTACGATCCCTGACCCGACACCGACTGGAAGCGGAACGTTCGCAGGTCGGCCCGATCCAACAGACTCTATCTCCGCGGAGGTCCCATGTCGCAGTACTTCGATGCCATCGTCATCCCCGTTCCCCGTGCCAACCTCGAGACCTACAAGCGCATGTCCAAGGAATGGGGCAACGCCCACATCCGCCATGGTGCTCTCTACTATTCCGACTCGATCAGCGACGACGCTCAGCCAGGCAAGCTCACGTCGTTTCCCCAGGCCGTGCAGCTCAAGGAAGGCGAGGTGATCGCGTTGGCGTGGGTCGTGTATCGGAACAAGGAGGACCGCGACCGCATCAGCAAGGCCGTGATGGAGGACCCTCAGCTCAAGCAATCGATGGACCCGTCGAAGATGCCGTTCGACGGCAAGCGCATGTTCTGGGGCGGCTTCGAGTCGATCATCGGTCTCTCGGGCGGCCGCTGAGCATCAACGGATCCCCGAGCCGCTCGGCGAGCCACATTAGCGCGCGGAGCCGCGGAGCTCTGCCGCCGCGCCATTTTTCGGCCGCTCGCGGTGGGCAGCGCAAATGCGATGATCTGGTTGGACATGCGGTTTCAAACTCGCGTTGCCGCCGGCGGCGAACACGACGCATCGCCGGCCCTTCGCCTGTACCTCGCCGGATTGGCGACCGCCGGCGGGTCGACGAGCGCCTTCCACAGCACGTCGCCGGTGCGAAGATCGATCGCGCGCACGCGCGCATCCATCGAGCCCGCCGATGAAGATCACTCCCGACTTCGTGATCATCGGCCCGCCGATTTGTCACCGAGCCCACGACTCGGGCGTGTAGAAGCCCCACTTCCGCATCCCGCGACAGCACTTTCGCCAGAACAGCGCGCGGCGCGCGCCCGAGGCTCCGGAGCGGCTGTCGCAACGCCGCTCGGACGCGGCGCGCTAGTTCTTCGGCCCGGACCCGCCTGTCGCTACCGGCGGCAATGTCGCGGAGCTCGCCGTCGGGAGCCGACTGAGGACCGGCTGCGACGCGGACTCGTCCGAGGGCGCAGTCTCCAATTGCTGGGCGAGAAAGAGCAGCAACGAGACGAGGATCGCGACGACCGCCACGGCGGTCGTTATGCCCCACACCAGCAACGACGCCTTCGCCCCGGCGATGGCGGCCTTGACCTCGGCGATGTCGGCCTTCGTGGCCAGCGTCGGCAGGGTGACGTCGAGCCGCGTTTCGAGAGCGGTCAGGCGGCGTTCCGTTTCCAAGTCGGACGGTGGGAGTATCTGAGCCATAGCCTGGACGTGAGGTTAGCCGCGCTCGGTCGGCCGGTTCCATTGCCTTCCGCGCCCGGTGAGGGTTATAGCGACAAAGGTACGCCGCCGACGGGGTGCTCGTCTATCATAATTGGACCGAAGCATTCGGCACCCGGCGCGCGACGAATAGCGGATGCCATTCGCGCGCGTGGCCTTGCGTGAACTATGGCCGTCCGCCAGGACACCGCGAAGCAAAGGCACTTTCTCTCCTTGATCGCTCCGCTCAAGGACGAGGAAGCCTACCTCATCGAGTTCGTCGCGTATTACCTGATCCAGGGCGTCGATCATTTCTATTTCTACGACAACGACAGCAGGATTCCTGTCGGCGACGTACTGGGCGGATATCGCGACCGGTGCACGGTGCTGAGAGCCCCGGGCGACGCCGTTCAGAGCCGCGCCTACGCGCATTTCTGCAACCACTTCAAGCACGAGAGCCGATGGGTCGCGGTGTTCGACGTCGACGAGTTCGTGCTGCCGCACGCGCACGGCTCGTTGCGCGAATTCCTGCAGGACTACGACGACTGCGACGGGATCGGCATCAACTGGGTTCTGTTCGGCGACGGGCACCACAAGACCCGGCCCGCCGCCGGCGTGATCGAGAGCTATCTCTATCGGGAAGCGAAGCAGTCCGGCTGCATCAAGTCGGTCGTCAAGGGCGAGAAGCTGGTCGGATTTCCGGACAATCCGCATTTTGCGGCGCTCGTGGCGGGCTCGGTGTACGTCGACGCGCATCGGAATCCGGTCACTGGTGCCATCAACGAGAACCATACCGTCGACGTCATCCAGCTCAATCATTACTTCACGAAGTCGGAAGCCGAGTGGAAGCAGAAGCTCTACCGCAAGCGCGCGGACAGCGGGCAGGCGCGAGCCGAGCACCCGGAAGATCAGGGCTGGGTATTCACGGCGAACGAGACTTTCAATCAGATCCGCGAGACGGCGATCGTCGACCGCTACGGCGCCCGGCTGGCCGAAGCGCTGAGACCGCGAGCAGCGTAGAGAGCGGGGAACATCCCGCGGTTGCGCGCGGTTCGTCTTCCCGTATCCGTCGCCCGGTCCGTCGCGCATCGGCGCGCTCGCGGTCACGCTCCCGACTGGAAGCTCGCCGGAACCGCGACGGAGCGAGTGTGTCATAAGCTTTCGAGAGGGCGTCGCAAAGGATGCCCGGTCTGAATCGACCGACTGTTCTCGAGGAGCAGGCCGGTCGTGAGCCTCCGCTTGCCGTCGCCGCGCCAGCACGCTCCGGTAGCGATGCGCGCGCCTTCCGCCGCCTTCGCGACCGGCGTCTCCACCGTTCGATCAGGAGATCCCTATGACTTGCAACGAACTTGCATCGAGAGCGACGCTGCGATGGCTCGGATTCGCCGCGCTGACTGCGCTCGCCGCGTTGAGCGGTTGTGCGACCCAATCCACCGAGCATCAGGCCGGAGCTCGAACCGGTCAGGCAACGCAGGCGACACGATCCGACGACGAGCAGCTGATGGATCAGGCACGGAGCGCGATGACGGATTTCCTTCGGGATCCTGACATGGGCTGGCTGCAACGACACATCGGCGAGGCGAAGGGCGTGCTCGTCGCGCCGAACGTGGTTCGCGCAGGCTTCATCTTCGGCGGCGCCGGCGGCCGCGCGGTGCTCTACACGCGTGACGTCAGCACCGGACGCTGGGTTGGCCCGGCGTTCTACAACGTGGTGCTTGGGAGCGTGGGATTCCAGGCCGGCGTCTCGGTCTCCCAGAACGTGACGCTGGTGATGACCCGGAAGGGCATCGACTCGCTGCTCTCGCCGAGCTTCAAGCTGGGGGTGGAGGCCAGCGTCGCGGCCGGTCCCGTCGGCGCCGGCGCGGCGACCAACCTCATGACCGACTTCGTCGCGTTCAGCCGCTCCAAGGGTATCTACGGCGGAGTGAACCTCGAAGGCGGGGTAGTGTCGATCGCCGACAACCTGAACGGCGCCTACTACGGTCAGCCCGTGACGCCGACCGACATTCTGATCGCGCGCAACGTGCACGGACCGCGGAACGACCGGCTCGCCGCAGAGCTGGATCGTGCCACGGCCTCGGCGCCTTCGGCGTCGGCGCCTGCGGCCTCGGCACCAGCGGCTTCCGCTCCTACCGCTTCGGCGCAGGGCGGCAGCGCGCCGACGACCTATAGCTACAATCCGAGCGCCGTCCCGCCACCCACGCCGACCGCGGCGGCCGAGACTTCCTCGCCGGAGCCGTCGGCAGCGGAGAGCAGCGCGACCGGTACGAGCGCGAATTCGCGGACGATCAGGTCGGCGCAACAGGCGCTCAACGACAAGGGGTTCAACGCCGGTGCAGTCGACGGCGCGTGGGGGCCGCACACGCAAGCGGCCGTGCGCAGGTTCCAGAAATCCGAGGGCCTCCGCCAGACCGCCCGCCTCGATCAGGCGACGCTCCAGGCGCTGGGTGTGTCGCCATCGGTGGCGCAGGCGCAGACCGCACAGGAGAACAACCGCAACACGCCGCACTGAGGCGCGCGGCGGTGCGAGCCGGAGAAGGCGCCAGGGCCCTCTCCGGCGTTGCTGGCCGTGAACGCCGGTCGGAATGCGGTGGGGCCTCTACGCGCTTCCGCGTCAATCGGTGAGCACGATGCCGCTCCGGGTGATGACCTCGCCCAGACGCTGGCGCTCCTTGGCCATGAAGGCTTCGAATTCCGCGGGGCTGTCGCCGGCCGGGACGGCGCCGGTCTTCAGGACCTGCTCCTTGACGTCCGGCTCGCTCATCGCCTTGCCGATTTCGCCCGCGAGCCGCCGCACGATCTCCGGCGGCGTACCCGCGGGCGCGACGATGCCCCACGACTGAGTGATCTCGTACCCCGGAACGGTCTCCGCGATCGTGGGCAGGTCGGGGAGGCTCGGATTGCGCACCGCGCCGGTGGTCGCGAGGGCGCGCACGCGGCCGCTGTTCATGTGCGCTCCGGCGGCGATGGGAGACGTGATGATGTATTGCACGTTCCCCGCGATCACGTCCTGAAGCGCCGGGGCCGCGCCCTTGTAGGGCACGTGCGTTACCTTGATGTCGGCCAGCAGGTTGAGCATCTCGCCCGCGAGATGCGCCGGCGTGCCGATGCCGGCGGAGCCGTAGTTGAGCGCGCCCGGCTTTTCCTTGGCGAGCTTCACGAGCTCGGCCACGCTCTTCGCCGGAACCGCGTTGTTCACCACCAGGACGTTCGAGGCCGTCGCGACCCGCGAGATCGCGACGAAATCTTTCACCGGATCGTAGGGCAGGTTCTTCTTGAGGTTGGGAAGGATCGCGTAGATCGCCGTGGTCGTCATCAGCAGCGTATAGCCGTCGGGCGCCGCCTTCGCAGCAAGGTCCGCACCGAGCACGCCGCCCGCGCCGGGCCGATTGTCGACGACGACTTGCTGGCCAAGGCCCGTTGAGAGCCTCTGCCCGAGCAGCCGGGCGAGCTGGTCCGGCGCGCCGCCGGGTGCATCCGCCACGATCAGACGCACCGGCCGCATGGGATAGGTCTGCGCCGCGACGCCGAGGCTAACGGCGGCGAGCGCCCATAGAACGAGACTGATCGTGCCGCGTCGCGAGGCGTTCATGGCTCCTCCCGGTGTGGCTTCAGAGAATAGCCCAAGCCATCGGCCGCGCACAACGCCACGGCGCCTGTGCCATACTCGCGCACGCCGGCGCGCCCGCGTCTGCCGGCACTCAATCTGCTTCGGCATGAAACCTCTCAACCTGCTCGTGCTGATGTCCGACGAGCACAACCCGAAATTCCTCGGAGCCGCCGGGCATCCGTTCATCGAGACGCCGAACCTCGACGGCCTCGCGGCACGGGGAACGCGCTTCGCGTCGGCGTACACGACCTGCCCGATCTGCGTGCCGGCGCGCGCCGCCTTTGCCGTCGGCCGGTACGTGCACGAGATCGGCTACTGGGACAATGCCGACGGCTACGACGGCGCGGTGCCGAGCTGGCACCACGCCTTGCGCGACGCGGGACATCGCGTCGTGTCGATCGGCAAGCTGCACTTCCGCGGCCGCGCTGGCGACGACCACGGGTTCTCCGAGGAAATTGTGCCGATGCACATCGTCGACGGCATCGGCGACGTCAAGGGGCTCATCCGCGCGGACATTCCGAAGCGCAAGGGCGGCGACAAGATGGCGCGCCGCGCGGGGCCCGGCGAAACACAGTACACGGCTTACGACCGCGACATCGCGGCCCGCGCGCAGATCTGGCTGCACGAGGAGGCGCCGAAGTGGCGCGACCGCCCGTGGGTGCTGTTCGTTTCCTTCGTCCTGCCCCACTTTCCGCTGACCGCGCCGCCGCACTGGTTCTACCGCTACTGGCAGCGGGACCTGCCCATGCCCAAGCTCTATGCGCGCGAGTCGCGCCCGCGACATCCCTACCTCGACGATTACGCGCACACGGTCGACTACGACACGCACTTCACGTCCGCAGCCGACGTGAAGCGGGCGGTCGCGGGCTACAGCGGGCTGGTATCGACGATGGACGAAAACGTCGGCCATGTGCTGCGCGCGCTGCGCGACGCGGGCCTCGAAGAGAGCACGCGGGTGCTCTACACGAGCGACCACGGCGACAACGTCGGCGCGCGCGGGCTGTGGGGGAAGTCGACGCTGTACGAAGAGAGCGCGGGTGTGCCATTGATCCTGGCGGGTTCCGAAGTGCCCCTGGGTCGGGTCGTGGAGACGCCGGTCTCGCAGATCGACTGCGCCCCGACGATCCTCGAGGCGGCCGGCGAGCCGGCGAGCGTGAGAGGCGGGGCGTTGCCCGGCGCGTCGCTGTTCGCGCTGGCAAGCGGTGCCGGCTCGGCCAGGCCGGTGATCTCGGAGTATCACGCGATCGGGTCCGTCGCGGCGGCGTACATGCTGCGCTTCGGGCGCTTCAAGTACTGCCACTACGTCGCCTATCGGCCGCAGCTCTTCGATCTCGTCGAGGATCCCGAGGAATTGATCGATCTGGCGGACGATCCCCGCTACGCGGCGACGCTGGCCGAGGGAGAGCGGCGGTTGCGTGCCGCGCTCGACCCCGAAGCCACCGACGCGCGCGCCAAGCGGCGGCAGGCCGAGCTGCTGGCCGGGTTCGGCGGCCGCGAGAAGGCTCTGGCGCGCGGCGACCTGGGCTTCACGCCCGCACCCGGCACCGCGGCCGAGATGAATTAGCGACGCGTCGAGAACGCGCTGTCGCTTGCCGGGCTCCGCTGTCTCAGCGGAAGAACCGATCGCGCACCAGCACGCCGAGCGCGCCGCCGACGAACAGCGCCATCGCCGCCGCGGCGCCCGCGCTTTCCCACGGATGCGCGCGGACGAGGCGATCGGTCGTGCGGACCGCTGCCCGGGTGCGTCCCCCGACCGTGTCCTGCAAGTCGCCCAGCTGTTCCCTGGCCCGCTCGATGTCGCGCTCGATCCGTTTCATCGCGCGGCGATACTGACCACCGCCGTTCTTGCGCAGGGTTTCCATCAGTTCCTCGGTGCCGTCGACGAGACGCCGAAGGTTGGCCGCCGCTTCGTCGCGGCCTGCAATGACGAAATCGTTCATATCTGATCTCTCCTCGGACGAACCAACAGGCCAACCTGCTCCCCGGCTGTCGCCGCCGAGGAGTGATTCGGCCGATCTGTGCCGACAGGGGGCCCAGGCCTCCCTCCTGCCTTCTGACCTGCTCCCAGGCGGCAAGTTGCATCGCCGCCCGGCAGCGCAAGGCCGCCTCGGGCGACGGTTTCCAACGCTCGCGAAAGGGCGTTACGCTTCGGGCCTTATCCCTCGCCCGTCCCGGAACACACCCATGGCACGCATCATCGGCGGCATCGCCGCCTCGCACACGCCGACCATCGGCTTCGCCTACGACCGCAACAAGCGCGACGATCCGGCCTGGGCGCCGATCTTCGAGAACTTCGCGCCGCTCGCCGCCTGGCTCGCCGAAAGGCGACCCGACGTCCTGGTGCTGATCTACAACGATCACGTCACCTCGTTCTTCTTCGATCACTACTCGGCGTTCGCGCTCGGCGTGGGCCCGGAGTGGCGCGTGGCTGACGAAGGCGCGGGCGCCCGGGCGCTGCCGCCGATCAGGGGACACCCGCAGCTTGCCGCGCACATCGGCCGATCGCTGATGGCCGACGAATTCGACATGGCGTTCTTCCAGGAGCGCGCGCTGGACCACGGCTGCTTCTCGCCGCTGTCCGTATTGTGCCCGCACGAGCCCGCCTGGCCGGCCGCGCTGGTGCCGCTGCAGATGGGCGTGCTGCAGTTCCCGATCCCCAGCGCCCGGCGCTTCTTCAGGCTGGGGCAGTCGCTGCGACGCGCCATCGAGAGCTATCCCGAGGAGCTCCGGGTGGCGGTGGTCGGCACCGGCGGGCTGTCGCACCAGGTGCACGGCGAGCGTGCGGGATTCAACAATCCGGAGTGGGACGCCCGGTTCCTGGACCTGTTCGAGCGCGATCCGGAGCGTCTCGCCGGGATGACCCTCGCCGAATACGCGAAGCTCGGAGGCGTCGAGGGCGCCGAAGTGGTGATGTGGCTCACGATGCGCGGCGCGTTGCCGGCGAGCGTGACGTGCAGGCACCGCAGCTACTACCTGCCGTCGATGACGGGCATCGCCACGGCGGTCTACGAGCCGGCGGAGGACGCCCCCGACCCGGCGGCCGTCGAGCGGCAGCGCCGCCACGTGGCGCGCGAGCTCGCCGGTATCGAGACGCTCGAAGGCAGCTATCCCTTCACGCTGGAGCGCAGCGTGAAGGCGTTCCGCATCAACGACTACCTGCACCGCATGGTCGAGCCGGCCCATCGCGAGGCCTTCCGTCGCGATCCCGAGGCGAGCTTTACCGCGGCCGGCCTCACCGAAGAGGAGCGCGATCTCATCCGCCGGCGCGACTGGCGCGGCCTCATGCACTACGGCGTCATCTTCTTCATGCTCGAGAAGCTGGGCGCCGTGCTCGGCGTGTCGAACCTGCACATCTACGCCGCCATGCGCGGCCAATCGCTCGAAGATTTCCAGCGCACGCGCAACGCCCCCGGCGCGCTGTATTCCGTGGCCGGCAAGGAAGCGGGCAATCTCAACTGGGACGGCACGTCGCCCGCGAGAGACCAAGCTAGATGATCATCGACGTCCACGGCCACTACACCACGGCCCCGAAGGCGCTCGAGGCCTGGCGCAATCGCCAGATCGCCGGCATCGCCGACCCGGCGCAGAAGCCGAAGGCATCGGAGCTGCGCATCGGTGACGACGAGCTGCGCGAATCGATCGAGGCCAACCAGCTTCGCCTCATGCGCGAGCGCGGGATCGACCTCACGATCTTCAGCCCGCGCGCGAGCTTCATGGCGCACCACATCGGCGACTTCCAGGTCTCGAGTGCCTGGGCCGCCGTCTGCAACGAGCTGTGCTACCGGGTGAGCCGGCTCTTTCCGGACCACTTCGTCCCGGCCGCGATGCTGCCGCAGAGTCCCGGCGCCGATCCGGCGAGCTGTATCCCGGAGCTCACTCGATGCGTCCGGGAATACGGCAGCGTCGCGATCAATCTCAATCCCGATCCGTCCGGCGGGCACTGGAACTCGCCGCCGCTCTCCGACCGCCAGTGGTACCCGATCTACGAGAAGATGGTCGAGTACGACATCCCGGCGATGATTCACGTCAGCACCAGCTGCAACCCGTGCTTCCATACCACCGGGGCGCATTACTTGAACGCCGACACCACCGCGTTCATGCAGTGCCTCACCTCCGATCTCTTCCGGGAGTTCCCCGCCTTGCGCTTCGTCATCCCGCACGGCGGAGGCGCCGTGCCGTATCACTGGGGTCGCTTCCGGGGCTTGGCACAGGAGCTCAAGAAGCCGCTGCTCGCGGAGCACCTTCTCGGCAACGTCTTCTTCGACACCTGCGTATACCACCAGGCGGGCATCGATTTGCTTACCCGCGTGATCCCGGTCGACAACATCCTGTTCGCGAGCGAGATGATCGGCGCCGTGCGCGGCATCGATCCGGAGACCGGCTACCATTTCGACGACACCCGGCGCTACATCGACGCGACAGCGATCGAGCCGGACGCGCGCCGGAAGATCTTCGAAGCCAACGCCCGGCGCGTCTATCCGCGCCTCGACGCGGCGCTTGCGAGAAAGGAACGTTGACCATGTACGAGCTGGGAGTCGTCTATCGCAACATCGCCCGCGCCGACGCCGGCATGGCCGAGAAGCTCGGCGGCTTCGGCACCGCGACCGTGCACGAAGCGATGGGGCGCTCGGGTCTGCTGCAGCCCTACATGCGACCGATCTACCCTGGCGCGAGCCTCTCGGGGACGGCGATCACGGTCCTGCTGCACCCGGGTGACAACTGGATGCTGCACGTCGCGGCGGAAGCGATCCGGCCGGGCGACGTCGTGATCGCCGCGGTGACATCCGACTGCACGGACGGTTATTTCGGCGAGCTGCTCGCGACCAGCTACCGGGCGCGTGGCGCGCGCGGCCTCGTCATCGATGGCGGCGTTCGCGACGTGCGCGCGCTCGCCGAGATGCAGTTCCCGGTGTGGAGCAGGGCGATCTCTGCCCAGGGCACCGTCAAGGCGACGCTGGGCTCCGTGAACATACCCGTGGTCTGCGCGGGCGCAAAGGTGACTCCCGGCGACATCGTCGTGGCCGACGACGACGGCGTGGTGATCGTGCCCGCGGCGCTGGCGCAGAAGACGCTCGACGCCGCGGCCGCGCGCGAAGCGAGCGAAGCCGAGAAGCGGGCGAAGCTCGCCGCCGGCGTGCTGGGGCTGGACATGTACAAGATGCGCGAGCCGCTGGAAAAGGCCGGGTTGAAGTACGTCGATTGATGCCGGGCGGCGATCCGATCGTCGGCATCTCGTCGATGGCCACGCGGCATGTGCTCGCCGAGCTCGCCGACGCATACGAGCGCCGGTCGGAAGACGCCGTGACGGTTCAATCGGTCGGCGGCGTCGAGGCGTCCCGGCGCGTGGAGAGCGGCGAGGCGTTCGACTTCGTCGTGCTGGCGCGCGACGCGATCGATGCCCTGGCTCGGTCGGGGCGGGTCGATCCGGAGAGCCGGGCCAATCTCGCCGGCTCCGGCATCGCCATCGCGGTAGCAGCGGGCGCGCCAAGGCCCGACGTCGGCAGCGAAGCCGCGGTGCGCGAAGCGGTGCTTGCCGCGCGAATGGTCGGCTACTCCACCGGCCCCAGCGGTGCGCATCTCGCGCGCCTGCTCGAGCGCTGGGGCGTCGCCGAGACCCTTGCGCCGCGGCTGGTGCAGGCCCGGCCGGGCGTCCCGGTCGGCACGCTCGTGGCCCGGGGCGAGGTCGAGCTCGGCTTCCAGCAGTTGAGCGAGCTCATGCACCTCTCGGGCATCGATGTGATCGGCCTCCTGCCGCGGGAGATTCAGCTCGTCACGGTATTCGCGGGGGCGATCTGCCGCGCTGCCAGCCGGCCGGGAGCCGCGAGCGCGCTCCTCGCCTTCCTGGCCTCGCCCGAGGCCGACGTCGCCAAGCGCCGCCACGGGATGGAGCCGGTGCGCCGCTGAGCTATGGCTCGCGGTCGGCTCGGTCCGCCCTCGTGCGGCCGCCAGTTTTGCGACCTGCGCCCCCAGAATGCGAGAATGCCGACCCGGGTCGGCCCGCGCCGCCCGCCATAACGACATCAGGAGACCCGAGCCCATGCGCACTTCCACTGGTCTTTCCCAGTCGCTGCCCGGACATTCCGTCAGCCTGCGCCGACGCATCCTCACGGCGGCGGTCGCTGCGCTCGCGGCGGCCGTCGCGCTGCCGTCGTTCGCAGCCGATCCTGTGAAGATCGGGCTGATCCTGCCGCTCACCGGGCCGTTCGCGTCCACAGGCAAGCAGATCGAGGCCGCGTGTCGCCTCTACATGAAGCAGAACGGCGACACGGTCGCGGGCCGCAAGGTTGAGCTCATCGTCAAGGACGACACCGGTCTCGCGCCGGAGACCACCAAGCGCATCGCCCAGGATCTCGTCGTCAACGAGAAGGTGCAGTTCCTCGCCGGCTTCGGGCTGACGCCGCTGGCGCTCGCCACCGCGCCGATCGCCACCGAGTCGAAGACGCCGATGATCGTCATGGCGGCCGCGACCTCGATCATCACGACCAAGTCGCCGTACATCGTGCGCACCGGCTTTACGCTGCCGCAGGTCACCTGGCCGATCGCCGAGTGGGCGGCGAAGAACAGGATCAAGAACGTGGTCACGCTCGTGACCGACTACGGGCCGGGGCTCGACGCGGAGAAGACCTTCGTCAAGCGCTTCACCGAGGCCGGCGGCAAGGTGCTCGAGTCGCTGCGTGTCCCGCTGCGCAATCCGGACTACGGGCCGTTCCTGCAGCGCGCGAAGGACGCGCGGCCGGACGCGCTGTTCGTGTTCGTGCCGTCCGGCGAGGGCACGGCGGTGATGAAGGAGTTCAACGACCGCGGGCTCAAGGCCGCCGGCGTCCAGATGATCGGCACCGGCGACGTGGTCGACGACGATCTGCTCGAGAGCATGGGGCCGGTCGCTCTGGGGGTGGTGACCTCGTTCCACTACTCTGCGGCGCACGACTCTCCCGAGAACAAGGCCTACGTCGACGCGTTCATGAAGGCCAACGGCTTCCGGCCGAACTTCCATTCGCTTGGCGGCTACGACGGCATGCACCTCATCTACGAGGCCGTGAAGAAGGCGGGTCCCGATGCCGACGGGGACAAGCTGGTCGAGGCGATGAAGGGCATGCAGTGGGTAAGCCCGCGCGGGCCGATGACGATCGATCCGGCCACGCGCGACCCGATCCAGAACGTCTACGTGCGCAAGGTCGAGATGGTGAACGGCAAGCCCTGGAGCATCGAGTTCGAGAAGTTCGAGAACGTGAAGGATCCCGGCGCGTAGTCGCGGCGAGCGGCGCCCGCGAAGCGGTACGAGGTTGTCCGGGCCGGGCCTGCGGAGTGGGCGCCTGACGCCCAAAGACTGCGCGAGCGGGCGCCGGCGCGGGGTTTGGCCGCGACCGGACGCTATACAATCTGCGGTCGCCCGGCGGCAGGCGCCGGCTCATTCGACTCCGGGAGGTCTGTAAATCCTATGCGCTCCATTGCTCGCCTTTGCACTCTCCTGCTGGGGCTGGTGCTCGTGCAGCCGCTCGCGGCGCTCGCCCAGCCCGTCAAGATCTAC
>DATJBM010000075.1:0-18538 GCA_035515295.1 Casimicrobiaceae bacterium
GACCTTGTTTCCGCGCGCCTCAAACACGATCTCCGACACCCCTTTGTCAGCGCCTCGACTCCAGTCAGCTTTCCATCCGGCAGCTCGAAGCAGCACGGCCTTAGTCTTCTCGGATCCACCGGTGGCTTGGCCCTGAGCATAGGTCACGGACATCACCTGCAGCGAACAAAAACAGAGAACAGCGGAAATAAGAAGGGAATTGAGCTTCATTGGGACCTCCCCCTATGTAATGCCGGCTACCGCAGCTTGTAGGTTCCGACGTTGCGATTGCAGTATTCGACGGTCTGCGTTTCCGGCTTGATGCCCTTGAGACTCTTTCACTGTCTGCACCGTTCTCGACTCGGCACGCACCGATGCGGCGCGGAGGAAAACATAGCTAGCCACCGTCGGCGGCTCAACTTTGCAGCAAAGCGTACGCCGACACCCGCGAAGAGGTCTTGTCGCGGATCAAGCAAGCCGCACTTCGGCGCCTGGAGTTGGGCCGAGAGCGGCGCTGAATGTCAGCCTAATTTGCCTGCCCTCGCCGCGAGGTCAGCATTTCCGGAGAGGCGAAAGACCGTAAAGGGTCGATTCCGCCTGTTCGTCGCCATGACAAGCTGGCGCTAGCGCCCCCTTCCCGCGTCTGTCGGCATCGGCGTTACCTGAACGTCTGCATCGGGGACTTCGGTCCGGTGTTTGCGACACCAACCACTGTCTGCTCCGCCTCGGCTCCGGTCGTAGCCAGCGCCGCCTTCGGAGCGCCGGAAGGCGGGCAATAAGGCACGTCCTATGGGCGCAGTAGCGCCTTGATTGCGCGGCGCTCGTCCATCGCGCGGTAGCCCTCCGCCACCTGCGCGAGCGGAAGCGTCAGGTCGAAGACCTTGCCCGGATCGATCTTCCGGTTTAGCACCAGGTCGATGAGCTTGGGGAGAAAGCGGCGCACCGGGGCGGGGCCGCCGTGCAGATGGACCTCAGCGTAGAAAAGCTCCTCGCCGGAGAGCTGCACACCGTGCGCGACGCCTACGAAACCGACATGACCGCCGGGTCGGGCGCAGCGGATTGACTGGATCATCGATTCTTGAGTGCCGACCGCCTCGATAACCGAGTGTGCGCCGAGCCCGGTGGTGAGTTCCTTGATCTTCGCTACACCCTCGTCGCCACGCTCGCTCGCGATGTCGGTCGCCCCGAACTCCCGCGCGAGCCTTTGCCGTGCCTCGTGCCGACTCATCACGATGATTCGCTCTGCGCCGAGTTGCTTCGACGCAAGTACCGCACACAGGCCGACGGCACCGTCGCCGATGACAGCGACAGTCTTGCCGGGCCCCACTGTGGCCGCGTCGGCGCCGAACCAGCCGGTGCCCAGGACATCGGATGTGGCGAGCAGGCCGGGTATAAGGTCAGCTGACGGAACCTCGGGTGTGGCGACCAGCGTGCCATCTGCAAGCGGGACGCGCAGGAGCGGTGCCTGCGCGCCACCCGCACCAACGTACTCATTGTGTACGCAGCGGCTCTGATAACCCGCGTTGCAAATCTCGCAGGTGTTGTCGGAGGCGAAGAACGAGCCGACCACGAACTGACCGCGCCGGACCTTCCTCACCGCACTACCGACCTCCTCGACGATGCCACAGTATTCGTGGCCCATCGGAGTTGGCTGAGACGACGAGTCGACGCCGCGATAGGGCCATAGATCGGACCCGCACACGCAGGTGGCCGACAGGCTGAGGACGACATCGGTGGCGTGGGTGATCTTCGGATCCTCGCGCTCGACGAAGCGGACATCGCGCGGGCCGTAGAGGACAGCTCCTTTCATGGTAAGTCTCCTCGTGTTTCATGCATGGTTGCGACCGAGCACTGCGAATCCGGATCTCGCTCCGTATCAACCCCCTCGATCATTTGGCGGTTATCGCCAGTTGTTTGTTCAGAGCTTCTTCGACACGTCCGGCTGCAGCCGGTGGGCCATCGCCTGCAAGTACCTTGACCACTTGACGCATTTGCGAGGCACTCAGGCCGACGTTCATGCTGATGCGGACATGAGCCTGCAACTGCGATTCCACCCCGGATAGTGCGGACAGCATGCTCACGGTAGCCAGTTCACGGCTTTGCCAGTCAAGGTTGTCGCGCTCGAAGATGTCGCCGAAAAGATGAGCCTTGAGATATTCGTCGATGGCCGGCGCGAACTCGAAGAGCTGCCCCTTAACCGGGCCGCCCGACAGCTTGGTCTGGTTGCTGGTGCCAGCAGCCAACAGCGCCTCACCCGTTGGGATGGGACGACCGGGCGCGTTGCCTGGCGCATCGTCAATGCCGCGCTGCTTGCGCGCGTCCAGCACCTTCATAAGCTCGCCCAGTGCGTTGAGACTGCGCGGAAAGCCTGCGTAGGCGTAGACCTGCACCAGGATTTCCTTGGCCTCACTCACCGTCAGCCCCGCGTCCAGCCCCAGATTCAGGGCCGTGCCCAGCTTGGCGATGTCGCCTGCTGCGGCGAACGCCGCGATGGGCACGATGGCTTGCTGGCGCACTGTGAGTGTCTCCGACGTGGATGCGGTGGATTGTGTGCGGGTCATTCCTTGGGTCTCCTGCGCGTTCGGGGCCGCGTGGCTCAGTGCAACTGCGAAGCCTAGACTCAGAGCAACAGTCAGTGCGCCGGCGCGGCGGCATTTCATGGAGTAATCAGCGGGCGTTGTATTGCTCATCGGTGACGCGCTCCATCCACTCAACATTCTTGCCGTCTAGCGCTTCCTGAATCGCGATGTGGGTCATCGCCGTGGTCGGCGTTGCGCCATGCCAATGTTTGTGCCCAGGCGGGCACCAGATGACATCGCCCGCGCGAATCTCGATGACCGGCTCACCTTCGCACTGCGTCCATCCACAGCCCGCAGTGACGATCAGCGTCTGTCGAGCGGATGGGTGTGCCAGTTCGAGCGTGCGCCGGGCTCGAACGTCACGCTCGCACACGAAACGCGTGCCGGCGCGGGAGGGTTGTTGAGCGGGTCAATACGGACCGTGCCGGTAAACCACTCGGTTGGGCCTTTGGCGGAAGGCTGAGATCCAGCGCGTTTGAGCTCCATGTATCGTTCCTTTCAGTGTTCAGGGCTTGGCTAAACGAGCAGTACGGACAGAGCACCTCACAGAACGGAACGTGCAGGTACAGGAAGACCGGTGAGGACGGGGCGGGTGCGATACCCTCGCTCGGCTCGAGCCGCACGGTGCGCCACGCCTCGCGCTTAAGCGCGGCATCGATCAGCGCGTCGAGCATCCTGAACGCTCCGAGGCCAAAGGATCACTATTATCCCGCAGGCACGCAATGACGCCGGCCGCGCTTCGGCGGCCGGTCTGCTCTACTGCACGAGCGGCGTGGCCGCCGCGTCCAGCTCGACCCCGGCCATTCGCGCCCGCCCGGCCAGCACCTTCACATATTGCGCCAGCGCCCGCGCTTCGCTGGTCGCAGCGAGCCGTTCGGCAATCCACGTCTGCACGTGCTCGAATGGCAGCGCTCGGCCCGGAGTGCGATGCACCACCTCGACGACGTGGAAGCCGTAACGCGTCGCCACCAGCTGGGGCAACACGCCGATGGCGGAACTTCCGAACACGGCCTTGTCGAACTCGGGCACCATCTGCCCGCGGCCGAATTGGCCCAGGTTGCCGCCCTGCGCGCCGGAAGGGCAGTTGGAGAGCTCCCGCGCGCGCTCGGCGAAGCGAGCCGGATCCGAGCGGAGCTCGGCGAGCGTCCGCTCGGCCAGCGCTCGCAGTGGCGGCACCGACGTCCCCGAGGTCACCGCGAAGAGGATGTGGCGAGCCTCGACCAGCTCTCCGCTCGTGAACTGTTCCGGATGCGCGTCGAAATAGCGCCGGCATTCCCGGTCCTCCGGCGCGGGGACGCGCACTTCGGCCTCGATCAGCGCATCGATCACCGCATCCTCGTCGGCGCGGCTGGCGAACGCCACGCGTTCGCGCGACAAGCCTCCTTCGAGCATGCCGAGCTCGCCCGCGCGTTGCAGCATCAGCTCGCGCACCGCGAGCGAGCGCCGCGCGGCGGCGTCCGGATCGCTCGCGCCGCTGAAGAGGGCGGTCTCGCGCCAGATCGCGCCTTCGTCGACGGTAACGCCGTTGATGGACAGCGTTTCCACGGCGATTCAGCGGCTGCGCACGACCTGGTAGGCGCGCGTGAGGTAGCCCAGCGCGGCAAAGCCGCTCCAGACGTGCACCAGCCGCGAGAACGGGAAGACGAGGAAGATCGTCATGCCGAGCACCAGGTGGAGCTTGAATACGAGCGGCGAGCTCGCGACCAGGGCGGCGGCGTCGCCCCGGAAAGTCACCACGTGCTGCGCCCAGGTCATGAGCCGCACCATCTCCCCGCCGTCGAGGTGCTGCGCCGAGACGCTGATCGAAAAAAGCCCGAGCGCAAGCTGCACGAGCAGCAGCCATAACACGATCCAGTCCATCGGCCTCGTCGTCGCCCGGATGCGCGGCTCGGTGTAGCGCCGGTGCATCAGCACCGCGATCCCGACCAGCATCATCGCGCCGAAGACACCGCCCGCGATCATCGCCAGGAGCTGCTTCGCCGGCGCGGACACGCCGAGCGCGTGCCACACGTCGATGGGCGTGAGGAGCCCGAAGAGATGGCCGAGGAAGATCCCGAGGATGCCGATGTGGAACAGGTTCGAGCCGAGGCGGAGCTGCCCGCGCTTCAGGAGCTGCGACGAGTCGCTCTTCCACGTGTACTGCTCGCGGTCGAAGCGGATCAGGCTGCCGACCAGGAACACGGCGCCAGCGAGGTAGGGATAGATCCCGAACAGGAAGGTATCGACGTAGCTCATGGGAGCTCCTCTAGCGCGGCACGCGCGGCATGAACTGGACGACGGAGGTCGCGGCGTCTTTCGGTCCGCACGCGGCGCCGGGGCCGAAGACGACCGGCGCTTCGAGCCATTCGTCATCGAGCGGCCGGTCGCGTTCGTCGGCCGATGGCGGGCCGGCGCCGAGCCCGCGCTGGCCGGCGAGCGAAAGAATCGCGGCGAAGATGGTCGCGTACGCCGAGCCGCGCTTCGCCAGCCCGTCGCCGATCGACCGCACGATGTGCGCGCAGTCCTCGAGCATGTCGCGGGCGACCGCCTCGGACTGGGTGCTCAGGAATTCGAGCAGCACGGGGAGATAGTCGGGGAGCTCGTTCGCCCTCAGCACGAGGCCGGCTTGGGCGTAGGTCGCCTTGAGGTCGACCATCGCCTGCCCGCGATCGCGCGATTCGCCGTGGACGTGCTCGAAGAGGTTGAGCGAGGTCGCGCGCCCGCGATCGAAGAGATCGACGTAGCGCTCCTGCGCGTCGATCAGGTCCGATGCGCCCAGCTCGGCGATGAGCGCGGACAGGGCCCGGCGCTCGCGCCGCCCGAGTTTCGCCTCACCATCGATCAGGTCACGGATTTCGGGCAGCGCTTCGCACAGCTCTGCGGTCGGGTACGCCAGCAGCGCGGCCAGAGCCTTGTAGGTGATCACCATGGCCCGCCCCTCACGCCACCTGCTTGATCGCGATCGCCTTGCCCTTGCGCCCGCCGAAGAGGCTCGGCGTCGAGCTGCCGTCGGAGCAGCCGTTGCCGAAGGAGAAGCCGCAGCCGCCGCGCAGCTCGTAGGCGTTCTCCGCGTACTCCCGATGCGTCGTGGGAATCACGAAGCGGTCCTCGTAGTTGGCGATCGCCATGTAGCGGTACATGTCCTCGACCTGCGCCGCCGTGAGGCCCGCTTGCGCGAGCACGGTCGCGTTCTCGCGCCGTTCGACGTGCCGGTCGCGCATGTAGGCGCGCATCGCGAGCATCCGCTCGAGGGCCTTGATCACCGGTGCTTCGTCGCCTGCGGTCAGCAGGTTCGCGAGATAGGCAATCGGAATGCGCAGCGACCGCACGTCAGGCAGCTCGCCGAAGGCGCCGATCTGGCCCGCGTTGGCGGCGGCCTGGATGGGTGAGAGCGGAGGCACGTACCACACCATCGGCAGCGTGCGGTACTCCGGATGCAGCGGCAGCGCGACTTTCCAGTCGACCGCCATCTTGTAGGTCGGCGACTTCTTCGCGGCCTCGAGCCATGGCTCCGGCACGCCGTCGCGGCGCGCCTGCGCCTGCACTTCCGGCGAATTCGGGTCGAGGAAGATGCCGAGCTGCGCGCCGTACAGCGCCTTCGGGTCCTCCACCGAGGCCGCGGCCTCGATGCGGTCGGCGTCGTAGAGCAGCACACCCAGATAGCGGATCCGGCCCACGCACGTCTCCGAGCATACGGTCGGCTGCCCCGCCTCGATCCGCGGATAGCAGAAGATGCATTTCTCGGCCTTCCCCGTCGACCAGTTGTAGTAGATCTTCTTGTAGGGGCAGCCCGAGACGCACATGCGCCAGCCGCGGCACTTGTCCTGGTCGATGAGCACGATCCCGTCTTCCTCGCGCTTGTAGATCGAGCCCGACGGACAGCTCGCCACGCACGTTGGATTGAGGCAGTGCTCGCACAGGCGCGGCAGGTACATCATGAAGGTGTTCTCGAACTCGCCGTGGATCGCCTTCTGCACGCCCTCGAAGTTCGCGTCGCGCGAGCGCTTGGCGAACTCGCCGCCGAGGATCTCCTCCCAGTTCGGACCCCAGACGATCTTCTCCATCCGCTCCCCGGTGACGAGCGAGCGCGGCCGCGCCACCGGCGCCGACTTCATCTCCGGCGCGGTGTGCAGGTGCTCGTAGTCGAAGGTGAACGGCTCGTAGTAATCGTCGATCTCGGGCAGATTGGGGTTGGCGAAAAGCTTCATCAGGATCGACCAGCGCCCGCCCTGACGCGGCTCGAGTTTGCCGTTGCCCTTGCGGATCCAGCCGCCATTCCAGCGCTCCTGGTTCTCCCACTCCTTGGGATAGCCGATCCCGGGCTTGGTCTCGACGTTGTTGAACCACGCGTACTCCATGCCCTCGCGGTTCGTCCACACGTTCTTGCAGGTGACCGAGCAGGTGTGGCAGCCGATGCACTTGTCGAGATTCAGGACCATGCCGATCTGTGCCCGAACTTTCATTTGCGCGTCCTCCTCGCTTTAAGCGCGGGCCGCGCCGGCGGCTTCAGCCGGCGCGTCGAGCCAGTCGACCGTCTTCATCTTGCGCACCACGACGAACTCATCGCGGTTGGTGCCGATCGTACCGTAGTAGTTGAAACCGTATGCCTGCTGCGCGTAGCCCCCGATCATGTGGGTGGGCTTGACCACGATGCGGGTGACGGAATTGTGGATGCCGCCGCGCGCGCCGGTGATCTCCGATCCCGGCACGTTCACGATCTTCTCCTGTGCGTGATACATCAGGCACATCCCCGGGAGCACGCGCTGCGAGACGACCGCTCGCGCCGCGATCGCACCGTTGACGTTGTAGAGCTCGATCCAGTCGTTGTCCTCGATCCCGGCGTTGCGGGCGTCAGTCTCGGAGAGCCACACGATCGGTCCGCCGCGGGAGAGCGTGAGCATCAGCAGGTTGTCGGTGTAGGTGGAATGGATGCCCCACTTCTGGTGCGGCGTGATGAAGTTGAGCACGATCTCGGGATTGCCGTTCGACTTGGCTCCCTTGATCGGCGCAACGGCCTTGAGGTCCACGGGCGGCCGGTACGCGCACAGGCCCTCGCCGAACCCGATCATCCACTTGTGATCCTGGTAGAACTGCTGCCGCCCCGATAGCGTGCGCCAGGGAATGAGCTCGTGCACGTTGGTGTAGCCGGCGGTGTAGCTCACGTGCTCGCTCTCGATGCCCGACCAGGTCGGCGAGCTGATGATCTTGCGCGGCTGCGCCTGGATGTCGCGGAAGCGGATCTTCTCGTCCTGCTTGGGCTCCGCGAGATGCTTGTGCTCGCGACCGGTGATCTTGGAGAGCGCCTCCCACGCCTTGACCGCCACCTCGCCGTTGGTCTCCGGCGCGAGCATCAGGATCACCTCGCAGGCGTCGATGTCGCTCTCGATCTTCGGCAGGCCCTTGGCCACGCCGTCGGTGTGCACCGTGTAGTTGAGCTCGGCGAGCTTCTCCACCTCGGCTTTCGTGTTCCAGGCGATCCCCTTGCCGCCGTTGCCGAGCTTCCCCATCAGCGGTCCGAGCGCGGTGAACTTCGCGTAGGTGCTCGGATAATCGCGCTCGACCACGGTCATCGCGGGCGCCGTGCGTCCCGGCACGAGATCGCACTGGCCCTTCTTCCATTCCTTGACGTCGAGCGGCTGCGCGAGTTCGGCCGGGCTGTCGTGCATGAGCGGCGTCAGCACCAGATCACGCTCGACGCCCAGGTGCCCCGCGCAGACCTCGGAGAACTTCTTGGCGATGCCCTTGTAGATCTCCCAGTCCGAGCGCGACTCCCACACCGGATCCACCGCCGCCGACAGCGGGTGGATGAACGGGTGCATGTCGGAGGTGTTGAGATCGTTCTTCTCGTACCAGGTCGCCGTCGGCAGAACGACGTCGGAATACAGGCACGTCGTCGACATGCGGAAGTCGAGCGTGACCAGGAGATCGAGCTTGCCTACCGGCGCCTCGTCGCGCCACGCGACCTCCGCCGGCTTGCGACCGCCTTCGACGCCGAGTTCCTTGCCCTGCACGCCGTTCTGGGTGCCGAGGAGGTGCTTGAGGAAATACTCATGGCCCTTCCCGGAACTCCCAAGCAGGTTCGAGCGCCACACGAAGAGGTTGCGCGGGAAGTTCGCCGGATGGTCAGGGTCCTCGCAGGACATGCACAAGCTGCCGTCCTTGAGCCCGCGCACGACGTAGTCCTTGGCGTCCATCTTCTCTGCCACCGCGCGGCGCGCGATCTCGAGCGGATTCGCCTGGAGCTGCGGCGCCGAGGGAAGCCAGCCCATGCGCTCGGCGCGCACGTTGAAGTCGATCAGGCTCCCGGTGTATTCGTTGGGATCGGCGAGCGGCGAGAGGATCTCCTTCACGTCGATCTTCTCGTAGCGCCACTGGTCGGTGTGCGCGTAGAAGAACGACGTCGAATTCTGCTGCCGCGGGGGACGATGCCAGTCGAGCGCGAAGGCGAGCGCGGTCCAGCCGGTCTGCGGCCGGAGCTTCTCCTGCCCCACGTAGTGTGCCCAGCCGCCGCCCGACTTGCCGATGCAGCCGGTCAACATCAGCATGTAGATGATGCCGCGGTAGTTCATGTCGCAGTGGAACCAGTGGTTCATCGCCGCGCCGATGATGACCATCGAGCGCCCGTGCGTCTTGTCGGCGTTGTCGGCGAACTGGCGGGCGAGCGTCACGGCGTCGGCCGCCTTCACGCCGGTGATCTTCTCCTGCCAGGCCGGCGTGTAGGGAACGTCGTCTTCGTAGCTCTTCGCCACCGCCTCGCCGCCCAGGCCCCGGTCGATCCCATAGTTCGCGGCGACGAGATCGAAGACGGTGGCCACGCAGGCCTCGCCGTCGGCGAGCGCGATCCGGCGCACAGGGACGTTGCGAACCAGCACGTCGCTGCCCTGGTCGTTCGGATTGAAATGCTCGTTGACGATGCCGCCGAAGTAGGGAAAGGCGACCGGGAGCACGTCGTCGCGCCGATCGATGAGCGTGAGCGCGGGCGCGGCCTCTTCGCCGCTCGCCGCATCCTTCTCCTCGAGGTTCCACTTGCCCGCATCGCCGCCTTCCTTCTGGCCCCAGCGGAAGCCGACCGAACCCTGCGGGGCATAGGCCGCATTGCGGCGCTCGTCGAAGGCCACGGTCTTCCACTCGGCGTTGTTGTCCTGCCCGAGCTTGTCCGCGAAGTCCGAGGCGCGCAGGTACCGGTCCGCGACGTAGCGGTCGCCCCGCTTGACCAGCCGCACCAGCATCGGCAGATCGGTGTAGCGGCGCGCGTAGTCTTTGAAGTATGCCGAGGGCTTTTCGAAGTAGAACTCCTTCAGGATCACATGACCCACCGCCATGGCGAGCGCCGCGTCCGTGCCTTGCTTGGGATGCAGCCACAGGTCCGCGAGCTTCGACACTTCCGCGTAGTCGGGCGTGATGGCGACGGTCTTGGCGCCCTTGTAGCGGACCTCGGTGAAGAAGTGCGCATCGGGCGTGCGCGTCTGGGGCACGTTCGAGCCCCAGGCGATGATGAAATGCGAGTTGTACCAGTCGGCCGACTCCGGCACGTCGGTCTGCTCGCCCCAGGTCTGCGGCGACGCCGGCGGAAGGTCGCAGTACCAGTCGTAGAAGCTCATGCACACGCCGCCGATGAGCGAGAGATACCGGCTGCCCGCGGCGTAGGAGACCATCGACATCGCGGGGATCGGCGAGAACCCGATCACGCGGTCCGGGCCGTATTTCTTGATCGTGTACACGTTCGCGGCGGCGACGATCTCGTTGACCTCGTCCCACGTGGAGCGCACGAATCCGCCCAGGCCCCGGATCGACTTGTACGCCGCCGCGCGCGCCGGATCCTCGACGATGGAGCTCCATGCCTCCACCGGGTGCAGAGTAGCCCGCGCCTCGCGCCACATCCGCAGCAGCCGTCCGCGCACCATCGGGTACTTGATGCGGTTGGCGCTATAGAGATACCAGGAGTACGACGCGCCGCGGGAGCACCCCCTGGGCTCGTGGTTGGGCATGTCGGGCCGCGTGCGCGGATAGTCGGTCTGCTGCGTCTCCCAGGTGACCACGCCGCCCTTGACGTAGATCTTCCAGCTGCACGAGCCCGTGCAGTTGGTGCCGTGGGTCGAGCGCACGATCTTGTCGTGCTGCCAGCGCTTGCGGTAGCCGTCCTCCCAGGTGCGGTCCTCCGTCGTGACGACGCCGTGGCCGTCGGCGAACGATTCGCGCTCCTTGGCGAAGTAGGTCAGCCGGTCGAGAAAGTGACTCATGGTGAAGCTCCGTTCAGCACGGCATCGGGGCGGACTTGCGCGCGTAGTACCACCAGGTAATCGCGATGCAGGTGAGATAGAAGGCGATGAAGCAGTACAGCGCGAATTCGGGGCCGCCGGTCAGCGTGATCGAGCTGCCGTAGCTTTTCGGGATGAAGAACCCGCCGTAGGCGGCGATCGCCGAGGAGAAGCCCAGCACCGCTGCGCCTTCCTTGTTGCCCTCGCGCGTGGCTTGGTCGACGGCCTCGGCCCCCTTGCCCGCGGCCTCGCGCTGACGCTCGGTCATGAAGATCACGGGAATCATGCGGAAGGTCGAGCCGTTGCCGATGCCCGTGGTGAGAAACAGCACCATGAACATCACGAAGAAGCCCGCGAAGCTTCCGCCCGAAGCGCCCGAGGGAAGGAAGTACAGCACCCCGACCACCGCGAGCGCCATGACGACGAAGTTCCAGAACGTCACGCGCGCGCCGCCCAGGCGATCGGCAAGGTAGCCCCCGAATGGACGAATCAAGGCGCCGACGAACGGCCCCATCCAGGCGTAGTAGAGCGGATTGACGCCGCTGAACTGGCTCTTGATGAGCAGGGGGAAGCCCGCCGCGTAGCCGATGAACGAGCCGAACGTTCCCAGGTACAGCCAGCACATGAGCCAGTTGTGCTTGCGCTTGAAAATGACCGCCTGCTCGCGGAACGATGCCCGCGCGGCAGCGATGTCGTGCATGAACAGCCACGCGAGCACCGCGCACACGGCGATGAACGGCACCCAGATCAGCGCCGCGTTCTGCGCCCAGATCGTGGTGGTCGCACCGGCCTTGTCGACGATGGTCTGCGGCGCGAAGGACAGCGGCCCCCAGATCGGCATCGTCACCACGAGGGGCGCCAGGAACTGCACGCTGGACACGCCCAGGTTGCCCAGGCCCGCGTTGACGCCGAGCGCCGAGCCCTTGCGCTCCTTGGGGAAGAAGAAGCTGATGTTGGCCATCGACGAGCTGAAGTTGCCGCCGCCGAAGCCGCACAGCAGCGCGAGGGTGAACATGGTCGCGAAGCTCGTGGTCGGGTCCTGGACCGCCCAGGCGATGCCCAGGGCGGGTATCAAGAGCGACGCGGTGGAGATCGCCGTCCACCGCCGCCCGCCGAAGATGGGCACCATGAACGAATAGAAGATGCGCAGCGTCGCCCCGGAGAGCGCCGGCGCGGCCGCGAGCAGGAAGAGCTGGTCGGTGCTGAACTTGAAGCCGAGCGCGTTGAGGTTCACCGCGACCACGCTCCACAGCTGCCACACCGCGAAGGCGAGAAACAGCGACGGCACCGAGATCCACAGGTTGAGCCGCGCGATCGCCTCGCCTTCCTGTGCCCAGAACGCCTTGTCCTCGGGATTCCAGATGTCGAGGATACGGCCCTTGTGCCGTGCTGCTGTCGTCGTCGTCGTGTTCATCGCCGATAGCCTTCGCGGAGGATCGCCTTGGTGTCTGGCGCCAAAGCGGCCGCGTCGCGGCCGCTGGTGCCAACCGAAAGTCAGAGATTGGCTCAGCGAGGGCCCCGCCGACTTGACATCGGTCAAGGTGCCGTCACTCACCCGGGGATTGAATAAGGCGGGGCGGTGCATAGCCATGACGGAGAGAGGGACATGACCACGCTGAGCGTGCCCAAGCGCAGCTACAGCCGCGAGCAGATCTCGGTGCTCACGATGAACACGCTCGCCTTCGCGGTGAATTTCGCCGTCTGGGTGATGTTTTCGGTGATCGGCATCAAGATCAAGGCGGAGCTAAACCTCAACGAGACCGAATTCGGGTTGCTGGTGGCGACTCCGGTCCTGACCGGCTCGCTGATCCGGCTGCCCCTGGGCATTCTCACCGACCGCTACGGCGGCCGGATCGTGTATCTCGCGCAGATGATCTCGGTCGTGATCCCCACGTGGCTGCTCTCGTACGCCACCGAGTACTGGCAGTACCTGGTGCTGGGCCTGTTCATCGGCGTGGCGGGCGGCTCGTTCGCGGTCGGCATCGCCTACACCTCGGCGTGGTTTAGCAAGGAGCGGCAGGGCACGGCGATGGGCATCTTTGGCGCCGGCAACGCGGGCTCGTCGCTCACCAAGTTCATCGCGCCGCTGATCATCGCGGCCTCGGCGACCGGCTCATGGCGCGCCGTGCCGCAGGTCTACGCGGTGGCCATGCTGGTCATGGCGGCGCTGTTCTGGTTCCTGACCTACGACGATCCGCTGCACGGGAAGAACGCGGCCGCGCGGCGCCAGTCGCGCTTAAGCGAGCAACTGCTGCCGCTGCTCGACATTCGCGTCTGGCGCTTCGGGCTCGCGTACTACTTCGTGTTCGGCGCCTTCGTGGCGCTGGCGCTTTGGCTGCCGAAATACTACGTCGGTCAGTACGGGCTCCCGCTCGCCACCGCCGCGTTCCTGACCATTCTGTTCGACCTGCCTTCGGGCGCGATCCGGGCCCTGGGCGGCTGGGCCTCGGACAAGTGGGGCGGCAACACGGTCACTTGGTGGGTGATGTGGGTGAGCCTTGCTTGCATGTTCCTGCTGTCCTATCCGCCGACGACCATGATCGTGCACGCGATCAAGGGCGACGTCGCGGTGGACATCGGCATCGGCGTGACGCTGTTCACGGCTCTGATCTCCATCGCCGGCCTGGCGCAGGGGTTCGGCAAGGCCAGCGTCTACCGCAGCCTCGCCGACCACTATCCGGGCAACATGGGTGTGGTCGGCGGCATCGTCGGGGTAATCGGGGGCCTGGGCGGGTTCACGCTGCCGATCATGTTCGGCATCGCCGCCGACGTGATCGGCGTGCGCTCGAGCTGCTTCATGCTGATGACGCTGGTCGTGGTGGTGATCATGATCTGGATGTGGGTCGCCGAGCGCAACGAGCGCGAAGCGATCCTGGCCCAGCACGCCGCCGCGCGGGCTGCCCTCGCTGGCGCCGAGCTGATCGAGCCCGCGCACGCCCGCCGGCACGTGCTCGTCGACTGGAGGCCGGACGACGAGGCGTTCTGGGCGGCGAAGGGCCGCCGCATCGCCACACGCAATCTGCTGGTGTCGATGCCCGCGCTGCTCCTCGCCTTCGCAGTCTGGCTGGTGTGGAGCGTGATCGTGGTCGAGCTGCCGCGGATCGGCTTCAAGTTCACGACCAACCAGCTGTTCTGGCTCGCGGCGCTCCCCGGGCTATCGGGTCCGGTGTTCCGAGCGCTCTATTCCTTCGTCGTGCCGGTGTTCGGCGGGCGCAACTGGACGGTGTGGAGTACCACGATGCTGCTCCTGCCGACGCTATGGATCGGCTTCGCGGTCCAGGATCCGAGCACGAACTACGCGGTCTTTGCCGCGATCGCGCTGCTCTGCGGCCTCGGCGCGGGCAACTTCTCCTCGTCGATGGCGCACGTGAGCTTCCTGTACCCGAAGCGGCTCCAGGGCACCGCGCTCGGCGCGAACGCGGGCGTAGGGAACCTGGGCGTGGGGATCGCCCAGCTCGTCGCGCCGCTCGCGATGTACGGCGGCGCGCTGCTGGTCATGGGCGGGCATCCTCAAACCCGGGAGGTCGCGGGCGGGGCGGCGAAGGTGTGGGCGCAGAACGCCGGCTTCATCTGGGTGCCGCTGATCGCGCTCGCCGCGATCGCAGCGTGGTTCGGCATGGACAACGTCGCCTCCGTGCGCGCCGGCTTCGCCGAGCAGGTGGCGATCCTCAGGAACCGGCAGCAGTGGCGGATGAGCTGGCTCTATCTGGGGACGTTCGGCTCGTTCATCGGCCTGGCCGCCGGCTTCCCGATGCTGGTCAACACCGAATTCCCCGCGGTCGATGCGTTCGCCTTCGCCTTCGTCGGACCGCTGCTCGGCGCGCTGGTACGCCCCGCCGGCGGCTGGCTCGCCGACCGCGTGGGCGGCGCGATGATCACCGTCTGGGTGTTCGTCGTGCTGGCGATCGCGCCCCTCGCGGCGGCGTTCTTCGCCCCCGCAGCGGGCGGTCCCGGGAGCCTCACCGGGTTCGTGCTCGCGTTCATCGCCATGTTCGTCGCGGCGGGCGTAGGCAACGGCTCGACCTTCCGCATGATCCCGATCATCTTCCGCACGCTGCGCGAGCGCGAAGTGAAGGACCCGAACGACATGCAGGCGCTGGAGGCGGCGCGCCGGCGCGGCAGCACCGAGGGCGCCGCTACGCTCGGCTTCAGCTCCGCAGTGGCGGCGTTCGGGCTCGCGTTCATCCCGATCGCCTACGGGACCTCGATCAACGTGACCGGGAGCCCGGTGGCCGCGCTGGTTTTCTTCAGCGCGTTCTACCTCACCTGCCTGCTCGGCACATGGCACTGGTACGCCCGCCGCGGTGCGGAGGTGGCGTGCTGATCCGCGCGTGTAGCTCAGGCGGTTGCCGGGACGGACGCTTGCGAGGCGCGCGGAAGAGTGAGCACCGCCTCGAGTCCACGTTCGCGGCGGTTGCGCAACACCAGCTCGCCGCCGTGCGCGCGGGCCATATTGCGGGCGATGCCGAGACCCAAACCGGTGCCGCCGGTGTCGCGACTGCGGGAGGCATCGCCGCGGAAGAACGGCTCGAACGCGCGCTCGAGCTGGCCCTGCGGCATGCCGGGCCCCTCGTCGAGGACCCGCACCGTGAGCGCCGCCGTAGCATCCTCGACCACAATCGTCGCGCGCTTGCCGTAGCGCAGCGCATTGTCGAGCACGTTCGTGAGGCAGCGCCGCAGCGCGAGCGGCCGGCCGAGGTAAGGGGCCGACGCGCTGCCCTCGATCTCGACCGCACCGCCGCCTTCCCGGTAATCGTGCTGCAGGCTCTCGAGCAGCGCGTTCATGTCGAGCGGCCGCACCGGCTCCTGCGCGGCGGTGTCGCGCAGGTAATCGAGGGTCTCTCTGACCATTGCCTCCATCTCGTCGAGGTCCTTGGTGAAGCGCGCCTGCAGCGCTTCGTCGTCGAGGAGCTCGGCGCGCAGCCGCAGCCGCGTGATCGGCGTCTTGAGATCGTGCGACATCGCAGCGAACAGCCGGGTGCGTTCGGCGATCAGGCGCGAGAGCCGTTGCTGCATGGTGTTGAACGCCTTCGCGGCCTGCCGCACTTCGAGCGGGCCGCGCTCCGGAAGCGGCGGGTTGTCGAGGTCGCGGCCGAGCTTGTCCGCCGCCGACGCGAGCGTACGCAGCGGAACGGTGACCCAGCGCACGGCGACGAGCGACAACACGATCACCACGATCAGCAACGCAAGAAGGGTGAGCGCGATGCGCAGGGGGACCGACGTCACTTCCTGCGGGAGCGAGGAGTCGAACGTGACCAGGCTGCCGTCGTGGAGCCGCACCTGGGCCACGATGTTCATCACGTCCGGAGGCGGGCCGAAGGCGCCGTCGCCCATCATCATCGGGTGCCGCATCGGCGCATCGCCCATCATCGCGAGCGGAGGATTGCGCGGCGGCCCGGACCCGAACCTGGGCGGCGATACGGGCGCGCCCGGCACTCGCCCGATCGCCACCGGCAGGTCGTCGCCGAGACCGCGGCGCAGCATGGTCGCGAACACCGTCAGCCGAAAATCGCCCGGCTGCACCGAGGCATCGGCGGGCAGCGGTGGCCGATCGAGGTCGATCCGGAGCGGCTGGCCGTCGAACACCGCCGCGACCTTGCGCCGCTCGGCGGGCGCCATCGAGTCGAGAAGCGCGGCGAGATCGGCGATGCGCTGCGCGACGTGCATGCCGCCGGAGCGGTAGAGAATCTGGTCGCGCTCGCTGGCGTTGATGTAGAAGCTCACGAGCTGCGCCACGACGAGGCCCGCGAGGATGACCGCAACCAGTCGGCCGAAGAGGGTTCGTGGAGCCAGGCGCATCAGCGCTTCACCTCCACGGGCACCGCCAGCACATAGCCTTCGCCGCGCACGGTCTTGATGATCCCCGGGTTCGCCGGGTCGTCGCCCAGCCGATGCCGCAGCCGGCTCACCTGGATGTCGATGCTGCGATCGAGCGGGTCGGCCTCGTGGCCCTTGGAGAGCATCATGAGCTGATCGCGCGTGAGCACGCGGTTCGGATGGCTCAGGAACACCTTGAGGAGCTGGAACTCGGCGCCGGAGAGCGCACCGACCACGCCGGCGGCGGAGACGAGGTGCCGGGCGACGGTATCGAGATGCCAGCCTGCGAACTCGATCTCGCGCGCGTCGTCGGCGCGCAAGTTGAGCGGCAGGCTGCGGTAGCGGCGCAGCACGCTCTTGACGCGGGCTAGCAACTCGCGGGGGCTGAAGGGCTTGGCAAGATAGTCGTCGGCGCCCATCTCCAGTCCGACGATGCGGTCGGTCTCCTCGCCGCGCGCGGTCAGCATAATGACCGGCGTGTCCGAGTCGGCCCGGAGCTTCCGGCACAGCGCGAGGCCGTCCTCGCCCGGAAGCATCAGGTCGAGCACGATCAAGTCGACGGCGCTGCGCTCGAGGGCCTTGCGCATCGCCGCGCCGTCGGCCGCGACGGTGGTCCGATAGCCGTTCTTCTGGAAGTACGCGCCGAGCAGCGTCCGGATCTCGGCGTCGTCGTCGACGATCAGGATGTGCTCGGCCGAGTCCATGCCGTCATTGTCCTAGCCGGCGCCCGGCGCAGCGCGGCGATTTTGTAGCGCAGCGTAACAACGCCGTCCGACCTGCGCCGCCGCTACAAAACCGCAACCAGCGCGTTACGCCCATGTGATGCAATGACATCGCTGTGGCGAAGGACGTCGGATCGGATCGGCGAACCGCCACGTTACAACCAAGCGAGAAAGGAGTCGGATCATGACACGCACCACCAAGCTGGCCCTCGCCGCCGCAATCGCGCTGGCATTCGGATTGGCGGGCGCCGCGACGTACGCCCAGCCGGGAGGCGGCTGGGGCCCGGGTGCCAACTGCCCCTACGGGGCCGGGATGGGTTACGGCAATCCCATGGGGCCGGGATACGGCAGAGGCCCGGGATACGGCATGGGGCCCGGTTACGGGATGGGCCCGGGCTACGGCATGGGGCCCGGCTATGGCATGGGCTATCGCATGGGTCCGCGCTACGGCGCTGGCCCGCTGCCGGGGATGCTCCTCGCCACCCCCGCGGCGGTGAACGAGCGGCTCGCGGATCTCAAGTCCGCGCTGGGGATCACCGACCAGCAGCAGGCGGCCTGGACCGCGTTCGCGGACAGTGCGACGAAGGAAGCCGGGAGCCGACAGGCCTGGTTCGAAGCAAAGCACGGGGATCAGGGAACGCCGTCCAGCTCCGAGTGGCTCGCCCGGCGCGCCGAGGCGATGAAGCAGCGCCAGTCCGACATGGCAGCGCTGAGCGCCGCCTACAGCAAGCTCTACGAAGCGCTCACGCCCGAACAACGCTCGGTGCTCGATCAACAGCGCGTCGCGTTCGGACCGCGCTACGGCGGGCCTGTGCGCTAGACGCGCTTGACGGCCCGTATCGCAGTGCCGTGTTCGACCGCCCGGAGGGCGGCCGGAGCACGGCTTGCGACGTTGTGCTTGTCCAGGATGCGCCGAACATGCGGACGCGCGCACCCTTGTTGCAGCTCCGCGGAGCTCCAACAAGAATCTGATGAACCAAGCCGACGCAGCCTTGATCACGATCAAATTCTCCGCCCCGAATCCCTATCAGTGTAGGGTCTGAAGGCCGCGTCGGCCCGGCGAACGTTCCGCACGCGGCGCGAAATCGGACTGCCTGCACGATTGGCGCAAGCATCGAGGAATCCGAGCGTGCGCAATATCGCCGTCTTCTACGCCACTCGGGAAGGACAGACGCGGCGGATTGCCGAGTACGTCGCGAAGGCG
>DATJBM010000076.1:0-157482 GCA_035515295.1 Casimicrobiaceae bacterium
CCGACATTCGTCCCGGAGCGATCGTGCGTCTGCGCGACCCCGAGGGACGGCTGCGCGAGGGGGTCGTGCACCACCTCAACGCCTGCCACGAGCCGTTCATCCTCCCGAGCGAGGCGTTGATCGAGCCGTTCTACGCCCATCCCGCGGATATCGAGGAGGTGCTGGGGTTCCATCCGGAGCTGGTCGCGCCGGCCGTCGACACCCGGCGAACGCGGCGCCGGCGCGCGTCGCTGCGGCGGCATCGTCTGCGCTGACGGCATCCGCGTCTCTGCCATAGAATCGGCCGCAGGCGCGCGTCGAGGGCACGCGCCTTCCCCGGAACGCCGATCCCGCCATCCGATGTCCAGAGGCCGCAGGAAGCGACTGTTCGTCGTGCGCAAGTCTCCGATCCACGGCCGAGGCGTGTTCGCGCTCACGCAGCTGGCCAAGGGCACGCCGATCGTCGAGTACAAGGGCCGCCGCACATCCTGGGAGGAGGCCACCGTCCTTCCCGACAGCGACCCCGACAATCCCGCCCACACCTTCCTCTTCGGACTGAAGGACGGCCGGGTGATCGACGCCCGTCGCGGCGGCAACGCGGCGCGCTGGATCAATCACTCCTGCGATCCCAATTGCGAGGCCTTCGAAGACGAAGCCTCGCGCATCTTCATCGAGGCTCGGCGGACGATCCGGCGCGGAGAAGAGCTCACCTACGATTACCGCCTCGCCGTCGACGGCAAGCTCTCAACGCGCGAGCGCATCCGCTACGTCTGCCGCTGCGGCGCGCGGAAGTGCCGGGGGTCGCTACTCAGCGACGATCGCTAGCGGGTTACTGAGGCAAGGTCCACCGCTTTGCTGCGCGCGCTCGCCGCCCACCGAGCACGAGCATGACGCCGATCAGAATCGCCAGCGCGCGCCAATCGCGTACGGGTATCGGTTGAGGCTGTCCGCTTGGCCCCGGCTGCACGTTGTCGGTATCCATCTCGACGGCTGCGTCGCGACGACCGAATTGGGGGCAAAGCTCTTGTTGACGCCGACTGCCGCGTGGGCGGCGGGGCTCAAGGCCAAACTGAGAACGACTGCGCTAAGGGCTCGTCGTGCGGTGCTCAAATAGCCGATGCCATGTGGCGTCTCCGGTCTTCGTCGACGCGGAGATCGGCGTCACCACGGTGAGCCGCCCCTCCTCGGCACGACTACCAGCGTGCCGGCATTCTAATCCGCCCTACGACAGGTGAGCTCTTCGGACACTAGCGAAGCTGCTGTTCGCTGCACGGAGTGTCGCTTTTTTGCAGCGGTGCCATCCGGTCGTGCCGCCGAACCGATGTGGGCGATTGCCCAGCGTATCCCCCCAGCAGGGGCCCAGCGGACGCAGGCCCATGCCGCAGGCGCGGCAGCTCAGTCGGTGGTCAACGTCCCGTTCTGGTAGTCGCGGATCGCCTGCTCGATCTCCTCGCGGGTGTTCATCACGAAGGGACCGTACTGCACGATCGGCTCGAGCACAGGCCGGCCCGCGAGCAGGATCGCGCGTCCGCCTTCGGGCCCGCCGCTGAGCGTGACCGCATCGCCTTCGGTGAGAATCCCGGCGCTATGCGTGGGCAGCCGCTTGGCGGCGCCCGCCGGACCGACGTCGACGCTGCCCTCGAAGGGGTAGACGAAGGCGTGATAACCCTGCGCAATCGGGTGGGTGAAGCTGGCCCCGACCGGCAGCTCGATATCGAGATACAGCGGATCGGTGGCGAGTCCGCCGATCGGTCCGGCGATGCCGCCCCCGTCGAGCTGCAGCGTGCCGGCGATCACCTTCACGCGTCCGCCGCCCGCGAGCGCCACGACGGGGATCTCGTCGGGCTGGATGTCGCGATAGCCCGCCGGCTTCATCTTCTCCTTCGCCGGCAGATTGATCCAGAGCTGGAATCCGCGCATGCGCCCGTGTTCCTGCTGTGGCATCTCCGAGTGGATGATGCCGCGCCCGGCCGTCATCCATTGCACGCCGCCGCCCTTCAGGTCGCCGGTGTGCCCGAGGTGATCCTCGTGGCGCATGTGTCCGTCGAGCATGTAGGTGACGGTCTCGAAGCCGCGATGCGGGTGAGCCGGGAAGCCGGCGATGTAGTCGTCCGGGTTCTCGGTCGAGAAGTGGTCGAGCATCAGGAAGGGGTCGAGTCGCGCGTACGGCGACTGGCCGAGGCTGCGGCGGAGCTTGACGCCGGCGCCATCGGAGGTCGGGATGGCGGCGATCGTGCGTTGCAGGATGCGCGGGGTCATGGTCGTAACATATGCGGCCGGAGCGACACGGAGTCAAGGCGGGCGCACGCCCTTGCCGGCGCGGGCCCGGAGCATCGCGGCCGTGGCTTCGATGCGCGAGCGCCCCGCGTGCACGGCATCCGAGGAGGTCGCCGCGCGATTCCCCGCCGTAGCTCGGGCTGCGCAGGCACAGGCGCGTAGCGCCCGGACTCGCCGCCCGCCGGCCTCGGGAGCAGCGGTCAGGACAGCGCGCCGACGGCGTACAGCCGGCTCGTGCGCGGGACGCCGGCGAGCAGATACTCCATCTGGTCGGCGAGGATGCGCCGGTTGCGCAGGATGAAGTGCTCGTGCCGGTTGGGAACGTACGGCACGTACAGCAGCGGCATGCCCGCCGCTTCGGGCGTGCGGTTGGCCTTCTTGGTGTTGCAGCGCCGGCAGGCGGTGACCGAGTTGGTCCACACGTCGCGTCCGCCGCGGGAGACGGGGATCACGTGGTCGCGCGAGAGATCGCGCAGCAGGAAGCGTACTCCGCAGTAGGCGCAAAGCTGACGGTCGCGGGCGAAGAGCAGGCCGTTGGTGAGCCCGGGGCTGTGGAAGTGACCCCCCGGCACGCTGCCCTTGATCGCCAGAATAGACTTGGTGGCAATGCGCGAGCGCACGCCGCTCCTCTGCCAGCCGCCGCGGAATTCGCGCACGACGTCGCCCAGCGACCAGGCGACGAGTTGCTTGGCGTGGTACGTGACCGCGTCCTCGAGCGCGACCCAGGCCTGCGGAAGGCCGGCCATGTCGACGGTGAGCACCAGCGGTTCCACGTCTTTCGTTCCTCGAACGCGTCTTCGGCAGAGCAATTTTCGTGCTCATGCTACCGGGGATGATCCCGCGCTGTCCAGAGCGCGAGGCTGGACGAGCTCCGCGGCATATCGGCGTGTTTCCTGACGCCCGTCCTCGCCCGAGCACGAGCGACTCGCTTCGCCATCGGGCGGCGACAGGCGCCGGACCGGAGGTTGCTCGCGGGAATGGAGTTGGGGCAATGTAGCGCCGCGAAGCGCACCACGAACTGGCGCATGGTTGAGAACCACGCGGGTGGAAGCGCGCCATCAGACCCAATCCAGCGGTCCGCCCGGCCGGGCTCCTAACCTCGACGTGACGCGGCCACACGCATGAAGCGCAGCGCTCCCGTCAGCTTCGTCGCGGCGCGCCTGGCCGCCGCGGCGCTCGCGGGCCGAGTCGGGCCGGCGGACGCTCGCCCGTCGCGGACCGGGACCAGGGCCGGCGCCGGTCAACGCTCCGTAGAAGGCAGCGCGTAGGACGGCTCGTTCGCCGCCGCGCCGCCGTCGTTGCCGGGAGCGGTGAACGTGGCGGCGATGTCCAGCGTCTCGCGAACGCCGAGATCGGCCGCGTGCCGGGCGATGAACGCCTTCGCCGCCGCACGGCCTTCGGCGCGGAGCCGCTCCAGCCAGATGCGCGAGCGCTCGAGCGTCGAGCCCTGCTGCAGCAATTCGCGGCGCGGCGGTCCGATGCGGTGCAGGCGCAGATCGCGCATCGCCGTCTTCCTGGACCCGGTCGCGTCGCGCAGCGTCGCGATCGCCTGCATCTCGGCCACGAGACTGGCATTGAACACGATCTCGCCGACGCGGCGGCGGATCGACAACGCATCGCGCGGCGCCTCCTCGGGGCCCTCGGGCACCAGCTGGACGACCACCAGATCGCTCGCGGCGCCACTCCGGATCATCGGTGCGAGCGCCGGGTTGCCCAGATAGGCGCCGTCCCAGTACGGCTCGCCGTCGATCTCGACCGCCTGGAAGAGCTGCGGCAGGCAGGCGGAGGCGAGCAGCGCCTCGACGCTCATCTCCGCGTTGGAGATCACGCGCGGCAGGCCGGTCCTCACGTTGGTCAGCGTGACGAAGAGCGGCGGGGCCGAGCCGCTGCGGATCGCTTCGATGTCCACGTGCGCTTCGATCGCGTCGCGCAACGGATGGATCCCGAGCGGGTTGGCCTGGTACGGCGAGACGACGCCGAGCAGCCACACTCCGAAGGTCTCGCGCCACGCCTGCTGGACGGGCTCGCTCAACGGCAGCGACGGGGCGGTGATTCGTCGCCAGAACGCGGCCAGCGCCTCGCGGGCGCGCACCGGCGAGCCCTTGGCGAGCGCCCCGGCCACGATGGCCGCGTTGATCGCCCCCGCGCTGGTGCCGGAGAGCTGGGCGATGGCGACCCGGCGGCTCGCCAGGATGACGTCGAGAACGCCCCAGGTGTAGGCGCCCCACGAGCCGCCGCCCTGAAGCGCAAGACCGATGGACTTGCGCGCCGTCTGCGGTCGCGGCTGAAGCCGCTGCAACAATGGAATCATCGCGTGGAGCATCCCTCGTGGCTGGATCACCCCCTCAACATACGGGGCGATGCCCACCGGAAGCCAATCGCGATTTCCGAACGGGCCGATCCGTTTCGGCGATGGAACCTATCGCATGCGCCGCGCTCGCGCTCGCTCGAGGGAGCGGCTGCTTCCGGCTTCAGACGACGCGGCGCAGCGCTTTGACTTCCGGCGCGACCAGCCGCGTCCACGACGAGGTCTTCATCCACTCGAGCGCGTCGTCGGCTCCGAGCGGACGGCTCAGCCAGTAGCCCTGGGCCAGATCGCAGCGCAGCACGCGCAGCTGCTCGAAGGTGTCCTGATCCTCGACGCCTTCGGCGACTACCGCGAGACCCATGTTGTGCGCGAGGTCGACGGTGGAGCGCACGATCACCGCGTCGCTCGGATCGCGGGCCATGCCGATCACGAACGTCTTGTCGATCTTCAGCTCGTGCACGGGAAGGTGGCGCAGGTACGCGAGCGAGGAATAGCCCGTGCCGTAGTCGTCGATCGCCAGCCGGCAGCCCAGCGCGTTGAGCCGCTTCATGTTGCCGATCGCGTGCGCGGGATCGTCGAGGATAGCGCTCTCGGTGATCTCGAGCGTGAACCAGCGCGCGGCGCAGAAGCTCTCCTCCAGCATGGCGCGGAAGCGCTCCGGCAGCTCCGGGTCCATGAGGTCGCGCGCGGACAGGTTGACCGAGACGTTCACCGGCAAGCCTTCGGCGCGCCATACGGCGCACTGCTTCACCGCGCTGCGCAGCACCCACTGGGTGATCGCGCGGATGTAGCCGGTCTGCTCGGCCAAGGGGATGAATTCGAGCGGCGAGACGAGGCCCCGAGAGGGATGATTCCAGCGCACCAGCGCCTCGACGAAATACTCGCTGCTGGTGCCGAGTGGCACCTTCGGCTGGAAGAGCAGCGTCAGCTCGTCGCCGTCGACGGCCTGGCGCAGATCGCTCATCAGCGCCAGCCGCTCGCCGCCGTGCTGGTCCAGGCGCTCGTCCCACAGCGCCACGCCCAGATTCTTGCGCTTCGCCTCGTACATCGCGGTGTCGGCGCGGCGCAACAGGGTGACGCTCTCCCGGCCGTGCTGCGGGAACACCGCCACGCCGATGCTCGCGCGCACGTCGACCACGTGGCCGGCGAGCGTCATCGGCGCCTCGAGAACTTGCAGCATCTCGCCGGCGACGTACTCCGCGTCCGTCGCGGTCGAGCCCGGCAGCAGCACCGCGAATTCGTCGCCGCCGAGGCGCGCCACGGTGTCGGCGGAGGGCCCCACGACGCTCTGCAGACGGGCGGCGACTTCGCACAGGAGCATGTCGCCGATCGGGTGCCCCAGCGAGTCGTTGACATCCTTGAAGTGATCGACGTCCATCAGCAGCACCGCGACCGGAAGGTTGAGCGGCGTCGCGGTCGCCAGCTCCTGGTCGAGCCGCTCGGAATACATGGCGCGATTCGGCAGCGCGGTGAGGGGATCGCGATAGGCGAGATCCATGATCCGCGACTCGCGCGCCACCAGCCCCTGCTGCATCGTCCGGAAGGCGTTGGCGAGCGCGCCGATCTCGTCCTGGTGTCGCGCGGCCGGGACCGTGGAATAGGTGCCGGCGGCGATGCGCCGCGCCACGCGCGCGAGCTCGCGCACCGGCCGCACGATGCCGCGGGCGATCATCAGGCTGGCGAGGACCGACACGACCACCGCCAGCGCCGAGATCAGCGCAAGCTGGCGCTGCAGTCGGCGGAAAGGCTCCAGCGCGGACGACAGCGGCTGCTGCAGCACCGCCAGCACCGTCTGTCCCTCTCGCGTCTGGAGCAGCCGCACGCGCGTGACGGCGTTCTCGTCGTAGATCGCGTTGCCGGCGGCATCGGTCGCGCCAAAGCGCTCCGCCGCGACGTTTGCCACCAGCCTGTCGCGGTCGGCCGCATCGAGTGTGCTCGCCTGCAGGCGCCACGGCCGGTCCGCCTGACGGCTCAGGAACGACACCTGCAGCGCGGTAACGCGATTCAAATCGCGCGCGAGCGCGTCGTCCACGTGCACTCCCACGGCGACCCAGGCGATCGGCAGCGGCGCGAGAACCGGAACCAACACCAGCTGATAGAGCTTACCCTGGCGCAGCACCATCGCGGTCGCCTGGTGCGAAGCCTCGGCCGCCGCGAGCAGCGCCGGAAAGGCGAACGGCTTCCCCGTCGCCAGATCCTGTGTATCGGCGAGCACGCGCTGATCGAGAGCGACGAGAATCATCAGATCGGCGTCGATGCGCTTGCCGTGATTGGCCAGCGCCGAGCGAACCGTATCCGCGTCGCCGGTGGCGATCGCGCCGCGGAAGGCGTAGTCGGCGGAGAGCAGGCGCGCGCCCTGCACCAGGCGCTGCGCATCCTGATCGAGAAGCAGGTCGATCACCCGCGCGCCGCGCACCACCTCCTCACCGACGTTCTTGCGCGCCGCCGCGATACCCACGGTGTTGATGAGCAGGAATCCGCCGACCTGCACCGCGATCATCAGCAGCACGAACGCCGCCAAGATCCGGGTTTGTAGACTATGACCGATCATCGGCATCGTTTCCCGGCGTCGACCGCTTCGGGCCCGCGTCGCGCCACGAGCCCGCTGCGCAGCGCGCGAGCGCCGCTGACGCCAACCGGCAGTTCGCCGCGCGGTCGACCCCAGCGGCGCGCTGCGCGCATCTGGCGCTGCAGCTCGGCGCGAGCGCCAGTCGCGCCTTTGAGCGCATACGAATCCATCTTGAAGTCAAAGACTTGCAGCAAAGACCGCCTCCCCCGCCGTGGCCCACCCGCGCCGGTCGACCGGTCCGCGAACGCATGGCGCGCAAATCGAAGCAAGTTCCTTGCCCTGATGTAGACTGCGCTCCGGCTCGAGAACTCTCCTCCGGCTCTCGTACGGTCGCCTTCATGTATCGCACAGCGCATCGATGCGCCCGCACACTCGCCCGCGGCGCCTGCGCGCTGCTCGCCGCCTGCGCGAGCGGGCTCGCGCAGAGCGCGTGGCAGTACGACGTCGATGCGGGACTCACCTACGACAGCAACGTCAACCGGGCGTACGCGCCCGCCGACATCCGGGCCGACGCCGCATTCGCGCTCGACGCGTCCGCAGGATGGTTCTACGCGGTGTCAGGAGGAGACGGCCTGACGTTCGCCGGCGAAGCGACGACGCAGATCCACCATCGCTTCGCCGGGCTCAATGCGCTCGAGGTCGCTGCGGCGGCGACCTACCGCCACAAGTTCGGACTGGGCTATGCGGCGCCGTGGATTGCGCTGCGGCTCTCGGCGGCGGGTCTGCAGTACCGCGACGATTTGCGCGACGGCGGTCGCGTCGAAGCGCAGATCGAAATGGGCCAACGCTTCACGCCCGAATTCGACGCCGCGTTGGGCGGTGTTCTCGAGCGCCGCTACGCGCGGCACGACGAGCCGGTCGTGCCCGGCATCTCGGGCAAGGTGTTCGACTTGCGCGGCCAGGCGCTGTACGCCCGGGCCGGCTACGCGCTCACCGAGCGGCTTCTCGTCGCCGCGACGCTCGCCGTGCGGCGCGGCGACGTCGTCGCGAGCACGCGTCGCGACTTCGCGATCTTCACCGCGTCGGATGCGGTCGCCGATCCGGCGTTCGGGGCGGACTTCTTCGCTTACCGGTTGCGCGGAACGACCGATACGGCGAAGCTCTCCGCGAGCTGCGCGCTCGACGGCCGCTCGTCGCTCAACGCCGTCTACGCCGACGAGCGGACGGACGCCGCGGGCAGCATCGATTATCGCAGTCATAGCGCGAGCCTGCTCTACGCGTGGCGGTATTGAAAGGGCCTCGACGATGCGCCGCTTCCTGCTCGCCTTGCTGTTGCTTGCGTGCGGCAGCGCGTTCGGGCAAGCCGCCGAAATCGCGGCCACCGTCGTCGACGAACACGGCCGTCCGGTCGAGGACGCCGTCGTGGTGGCCGTTCCGTCCGACGGGAGCGTGCGAGTGCCCGCGCACCTGCGCGAGGCAAGCGTCGATCAGGTCGATCAGGAATTCACGCCAAAGGTCACGGCGATCGTGGTCGGCACGCCGGTGCGCTTTCCCAACCACGACAACATCCGCCACCAGGTGTACTCGTTCTCGCCGGCGAAGCGCTTCGAGCTTCCTCTCTACGCCGGCGTGCCCGCCGCGGCGATCGTCTTCGACAAGCCCGGTGTCGTGGTGCTGGGCTGCAACATCCACGACTGGATGATCGGCTACATCTACGTGTCGGAATCGCCCTACTTCGCCAAGACCGGCAGTGACGGCAAGGCGCTGCTCGGCGAGCTGCCGCTGCGCGCGTACCGCGTGCGCGTCTGGCACCCCCAGCTCGCGACCGGCGAGGAGACGACGCGCAAGACGGTCGACGTCGAGCGTGCGGGTCCGGTGTCCGTGCAGTGGACGATCGCGCTCAAGCGCGAGACGAAGATCCGCCGCGTGCCCGCCGCCGACGGCCGCGGCGGCGGCTATTGAAATCGGAGGCTCGGGCGGTGGCCGACGATCTCGTGCTCGTTTCCCTGACCGATCTCGGGCGCGAGCTCGCGCGTGGCGCAATCTCGTCGCGCGAAGTCGTCGCGGCGTACCTCGACCGCATCGCGGCGCTCGACGATCGGCTGCACGCCTTCGTCGAGGTGTTCGCGAGCGAGGCGCGCGCGGCAGCGGAGGAAGCCGATCGCGCCCGGCGCGCCGGCGCCCAGCGCGGCCCCCTGCATGGCGTTCCGATTGCGCTCAAGGACCTGCTGCACCTGCGCGGACGCGTCACGACCGCGGGATCGAAGGCGCGCCCGTTCGGCGTCGCGCAGGAGACAGCCACCGTCGTCGCGCGCCTCGTCGACGCCGGCATGATTCCGCTCGGCAAGACGCATCTGGTCGAGTTCGCGTTCGGCGGCTGGGGCTGCAACCAGCCGATGGGCGCGCCGTGCAATCCGTGGGACACCGCCACGCACCGCGTGGCCGGCGGATCGAGCAGCGGCTCGGGGGTGGCGGTCGCGGCGAGCCTCGCGCCCGCGGCGCTCGGATCGGACACCGGCGGCTCGGTGCGGATCCCGGCCGCGCTCTGCGGCGTGACCGGCTTCAAGCCGACCTACGGCGTAGTGAGCCTCGCGGGCGTGTTTCCGCTGGCGAAGACGCTCGACTCGGTCGGACCGCTCACCCGCCACGTCGACGATGCGGCGTTGCTGCTCTCGATCATGGCCGGGCCGGATCCACGCGATCCGACGACCCAGGGCGTCCCCCGCGTCGACTTCGCCGGCGCGCTGGTCGCGCCGCCGGACTTGACGGGCGTTCGCATCACGGCGCTGCCGGTCGAGCAGTTTCCCTGGCCGTGCGAGCCCGCGGTGCTCGCGGCGCGCGAGGCGGCGATCGCCACGCTGTCCGCGCTCGGCGCCACGATCGAGCAGGCGCGCGCGCCGTTCGATCTCGAAAGCGTCATGGTCGAGAACGGGCGCATCATCGCCGCGGAAGCCTACGCGCTGCATCGCGACTACATCGCCGATGACACGCTGGGGATCGATCCGTGGGTGCGCCGGCGCACCCTCGCCGGCAGGGACATCGGACCCGAGGCGTACCGCGCGGCGCTCTCCGCGCGCGAGCGAGCGGCGGCCGCGTTCGCGGCGTGGATGCGCGGGCGCGACGCGCTGCTCACGCCGACGCTGCCGATCACCGCCACGTCCCTCGATGAAGTCGACGAGGCTACCACCCCGCTCGCCACGTTCACCCGCGCGGTGAATTACCTCGGCGCGTGCGGCGTGTCGTTGCCCGCGGGCTTCTCCGAGGACGGGCTGCCGATCGGCGTTCAGCTCGTCGGCGCGGCGTTCGCGGACGCGACGCTGGTGCGCATCGGCCGCGCATTCCAGAGCGCGACCGAATGGCATCGCCGACGGCCCGATCTGTCAGCCTGGGAATCGGCCGCGCCCCGCGCCCGCTGACCGCAACCGCGCTCTTCGAGCGGCGCAAAGCCTGCGCCTCGTGTCCCGTTCCGCAGGTTCCGACGCTAAAGGAGCGAGCGAATCTACGGCGGGATACTAGCCCGGCCTGTGGCTGCGCGGGCTTCCCTGCGCTATCGCCGGATCGACGGCGCGCGCTCCGACGTCCTTCATGGCTTCGCGCATGAGGCCGTCGCAGTCGGCGTCGGTGGCATGGCCGAAGTCGATCAGCGGCAGGATCGCCGCGGGCGGCGCAAGCATGCCGAGAGCCACCGCGCTTCCCACCCGGGCAACGATCTGGCCGATGGCGGGATGGACCTGCGGCGACTTGAAGGTGCCGTCGATCACGATCGGCCCGCGCAGGGCGAGCAGGCTCGGCTTCTTCGACTGCGCCTTCAGCCGGACGTCGTATTGCTCGTTCGCGAAGTCGACGCTGCCTTGGCCGAAGATTTTTTCGGCCGCGGTGTCAACCACCAGGCTGCGGCTGGAGACGACGCCGTCGTCCGCCCGGAGATCGGCCACGATGCAGCGGATGGGCGCCTTCTCGTCGCGCTTGGTCAGGAGCAGCGGGACCGCTCGCGCGAGATCGAGGTTGGTGAGCACGATCGCCAGCGCGCTCGCGTCGCCGCCGCGGCTCATCAGCGCCGCCTGGCCGTCGCTGGAAGCGAGCATCCGGGCGACCGAGTTGCCGGAGGCGCTGAACACCGCGCGACCCTCGAGCTTGCCGGCGCTTCCATTCGGCGGCCGCAGCGCCGGCACGATGCGCTTGATCTCCAGGTCGCGCACCGTCACGTCGGCGCGGGCGCGGATCACGTCCGCGCGGGCGTCGAGGGTCACGCGCGAGACGACGTGCCCGCCGGCGACCCCGAAGTCGAGCGGCTCGAGCGTGAGCACGCCCTGCTTCAGATCGAGTCCCGCGCGGACGTCGTCGAGCGGCAGATCGGTGGTGACGAAGCGCTCGCCCTTGAAGGTCACCCTGGCGTCGACGGCGCGCAAGCGCTCGAGATCGTAGGGTTTGGTCGGCAGCTCGCGCGAGGACACGCTGCGCTGCGCCGCTTCCCGCTTTTGCGCCGCGGACTTCTGCCCTCCGCTGGCCGGCTCGCCCGCCGGCAGTCCGACGAAGCCGCCGAGGTCGTTGTAGTCGAGGCGGCGGGAGACGACATCGGCGGTGATCCGCGAGCGCCGGCCTCCGTTGTCGAGCGAGAAGTCGCCCGACAGATCGCTCGCGCCGACCTTGCCGGTGAAGCCGCGGAAGTTCCACACCGCGGCCTCGTGCGCCAGGTCGCCGCTCAAGCGGTAGGCGGGCGTCCACGGCAGCGGCACCGGAATAAGCGGATAGAGCTGCGAGAGATCGGGACCCGAAAGCTCGAGCGCGCCGCGGACGTTGTCGATCCGGGCGGGCACGACCGTGCCGTCGAAGTGCGCTCGCGTCGATCCGGCCCGCGCCCGGATGTCGAGTCGGTACGGCCGGTCGCCGTTCTCGAGCGCGAGGAGCGACGCGCCGCTGCCTTCCATCGTGAACGGGCTCTTGCGCAACCGTCCCGAGGCCGAGAAGGCGACCGGGGTCTCGCCGCTTGCTCCCGGCGCCGACGTGCTCACCCGCAGCGTGAGATCGGCCTGGGCGGCGGGATCGAAGTAGCGGATCACGCCATCGTCGATGGACAACGTGCGGATCACCGGGAGACCGGCGCCTCCGGCGAAGTCCCAGTTGACCTTGCCGTCGCCGCTCTTCTCGAACAGGACCCGCGGCCGCTCCAAGCCCACCTCGGCCAGCGAGAGCGGACGATGCCACAGCGACTTCAAGTCGATCTGCACCGCGACGCGCGCGGCGCGCGCCATCACCGGCTCGCTGCTCCACGCCGCGTTGCCGATGGAAACCGCCTCGGCGACGATGCGCGGACCGCGAAGAAGCTCGACGCTGAAGTTGCCCTCGATGGCGACCGCGCGCCCCGTCCGCTCGCTCAAATAGCCCGCGACCGGCCCGCGCAGCCAGTTCCAATCGAAGAACGCAATCGTGAGCGCGATGACAGCGACGACGCCGAGCGCGATCCATGCGCCGTATCTCCTCCTCCGCCGCCGCAGCGTGCCCGCACCCTTCATGCGGACTTGGAACGGCGGGGCCGAGCAATGGTTTCGCGCTCGCGAACGCTGTCGGCGCGGCGCTTACACCGGCAGCAAGGGAGCCTCTCCCCGCCCGCTCACCTCACCGCGATCGTGCCCTTCATCGTCGGGTGAAGCGTGCACCCGTAGTCGTACACGCCGGATCGGCGCGCCCTCCACTTCCAGGACTTGCCGGGCGCGATCTCGCGCGAATCGAACACACCGGGATCGGTGGCGGTGTGCGGGAACGGGTCCTTGTTGATCCAGGTGACGGTGTCTCCCCGCGCGACGGTGATCGCCGCGGGCTCGAACTTGACGCCGTCGATGGTCACCGTGTGCCCCGCCGCATGCGCCGCGCCGGCGCACAAGGCGGAGATGAGCGCGCGGGTCCGGGCCCGGGCGGGGGTCCTACTCGAGCTTCGCCTGGATCTGCTTGGCATGGTCCAGGTGGGCGACGAAGGCCGGGCGCGATTTCTCGAGCAATGCCTTGAGCTCGGCGTTCTTGGCGTTCGGAATCAGCGTCTTGTCGAGCGCATCGATGACCTGCTCGTGGTAGGCGACCTCGTGGTCGACGTAGGCCTTGTCGAAGGCCGCGCCCCTGAGTGCTTTGAGATGCGCCACGTTCTCCTCGCCGCCCTTCTTCAGCGTCTCGCTCGTGGGATTGTCCTCGGGCTTCACGCCCAGCTTCTTCACCAGCGCCGTCGCCTGCTGGTTCACGCCGGTGTGGTCGGTGACCATGCGCTTGCCGAAGGCCTTGACCTCGGCGCTGTGGCCGCGCGATTCGGCGAGCTCGCCGGCGTTGATGTCGACCTGGTTGGCGGTCACCACGATATGCGCGATCTGCGCGTCGGTCGGCCCGGAAGCTTGCGCGAGCACTCCGCCCGTGGCGAGCAGCAGCGCGCTCGCGCTTGCCAGCAACAGTGATTTCATCGTCGTCTCCAGTAGAGTTGAACGGCTTGGACTATCGAGCGATGTTTCGCGCCGCCTTGAGCACGTTGGCCACGATGCGGTCGCAGCGCTCGCCGGCGAAGCCGAAGGCGTCGACCGTCGCCGAGTCGACGTCGCGCGCCAGCGCGGCGCGCAGCAGCGCGCGGGCCCGGAAGGCGCGGCTGCGCACGGTGGCGGGCGGCAGGTCGAGGCATGCCGCCGTCTCCTCGACCGAAAGCTCCTCGACTTCGCGCAGCACGAACACGGTGCGGAACTGTTGGGGCAGCTCGTCGATCCTGCGCTCGAGCATCCGCCGCAGCTCCGCGCGCTCCGCGGCGACCTCCGGTCGCTCCGTGGTTTCGTCGACCATGGTTCCCTCCTCGGCCCGTGGCTCGCCGGTCCGCCCGGGCCCATCCAGCGGTATGACCGCCGCCGCGCGCGGACGCTTGCGCAGCCGCCCGTACGCCTCGTTGATCACGATGCGGGCGAGCCAGGTCGAGAGCCTGGCGCCGCCGCGGAACGTCGCGATGTTGCGATAGGCCGCGAGGTACGCCTCCTGCAGCGCGTCCTCTGCTTCGGCGTCGTCCCTGAGGATCGAGCGCGCCAGCCGGAAGAGCATCCGGTTGTGCGCCCGCATCAGGGACTCGAACGCCCGCTCGTCGCGCTCGCCGACCCGGCGTGCGAGATCGAGATCGTCGGCCGGTTGCAGCGCCGCGCCCGAGAGGTTCATGGCTTGCGTCGCGATGCGCTCATGGTGACGCATTGGATGAAGCCACCGCTCGCGGCGTTCCCGCAAATCGGCCATACTGGATCGCGGCGGCGCCGGCGGCGGCCATCCTGCCGCAAAATCGCCGAAACGAGCGGTCCGGGGCTTCCGCCGCTCGACGGAGACCTCGAGGCTTTGGACGCTTTATCCTCCGACGCGCTGGTGCTCTTCGGCGGCACCGGCGATCTCGCGCGCAAGAAGATCTATCCCGCGCTGCTGGCGCTCGCGAAGCGCGGACGGCTCGACCTGCCGGTCATCGCGGTGGCCCGCGGCGGCTTCGACGCCGAGCGCTTCCGCGAGTACGTGCGCGAGAATCTGCAACTCGCCGGCGCACGCGACGCCTTCGACCGGCTCGCGCCGCGGCTCGATTTCGTGCGGGGCGACTATCGCGCCGGCGCCACCTACGCCGCGCTGCGCCGGCGGCTCGGCGAGCGCGAGCGCCCGCTGTACTACCTCGCCATTCCGCCCGACGCTTTTCCGGACGTCGTCGACCAGCTCGGCCGGTCGGGCTGCACCCGAGGCGCCCGAGTGGTGCTCGAAAAGCCGTTCGGCCGCGACCTCGCCTCGGCGCGGGCGCTCAACGCCGTCCTGCGCGAGCGCTTTGCGGAAGAATCGATCTTCCGCATCGACCATTATCTCGCCAAGGAGGCCGTCCAGAATCTCGCCTATTTCCGCTTCGCCAACGCCGTGCTCGAGCCGGTGTGGAACCGGCACTATGTCGCGAGCGTCCAGGTGACGCAGGCCGAGGGTTTCGGCGTCGAAGGTCGTGGCGCGTTCTACGATTCCGTCGGCGCGATACGCGACGTGGTCCAGAACCACCTGCTGCAGATCGTCGCCATGCTGGCAATGGAGCCTCCCAACCGCCTCGACGGCGACGCGCAGCGCGACGAGAAAGTGAAGGTGCTGCGGGCGATCCGTCCGATCGCCAGGAGCGACATCGTGCGCGGGCAGTATCGCGGCTATCGCGGGGAAGCCGGCGTCGATCCCGAATCCGGCGTCGAGACCTTCGCCGCCGTGCGCCTGGCCATCGACGCCTGGCGATGGGCAGGCGTGCCGTTCCTCATCCGGGCGGGCAAGCGCCTGGCGGCCACCGCCACGGAAGTCGTGGTCGAATTCGTCAGGCCTCCGCGGCAGCTCTTCGCGGAACCGGTCCCGTCGCGCGCCAACTACGCCCGCTTCCGGCTCGGGCCGGATCGCGTGGCGATCGCGATCGGCGTAAGGACCAAAGCGCCCGGTGCGGCCATGGTCGGCAGGGACATCGAGCTCTATTGCTGCGATCAGGAGCCCGAAGCTCCCGATCCATACGAGCGGCTGATCGGCGACGCGCTCGCGGGCGACGGCATGCTGTTCGCGCGCGAGGAGGCCGTGGAGGCGGCGTGGCGGGTGGTCGAGCCGGCGCTCGACGACGCCGAGCCGCCCTTCGAATACGAACCGGGAAGCTGGGGGCCGGCCCGCGCGTCGGCGCTCGCGGCCGACGCCGGCGGCTGGCACGCTCCCCCGCCGGACCGGCTATGAAGCGCCGCAACTCGGCACGTACGCTGCGCGGGGCGCCGTACACGCTGGCGATCGACATCGGCGGGAGCCACCTCAAAGCATCCGTCCTCGACGCCGCGGGCGCCGAGATCGCGAAGCACGTCGAGGTGGCCACCCCGCGTCCCTCGCCGCCGGGACGCATCGTGGCGCTGCTCGAGGCGATGGTGCGCACGCTGCCCGCGTTCGATCGCATCTCGGTGGGATTTCCCGGGGTCGTTCGCGACGGACGCGTGATCACCGCTCCCAACCTCGGCACCGCGGACTGGCACCGATTTCCGCTCGCCGCGGAGCTCGCGCGGCGCTGGCGGAGGCCGGCGCGCATCCTCAACGATGCCGAGGTGCAGGGCTTCGGCGTGATCGCCGGCAAGGGGCTGGAGTGCGTACTCACGCTGGGCACGGGGCTCGGCAGCGCGCTGTACCGCGACGGCGAGCTGATGCCGCACCTCGAGCTCGGGCAGCACCCGGTGTGGAAGGGCAAGACCTACGACCAGTATGTCGGCAACGCCGCGCTCGCGGAAAAAGGCGCGCGCAAGTGGAACCGCCGCGTGCTCCGGGTGATCGACATCGTAAGCACGCTTCTCAACTACGACCGCCTCTACCTCGGCGGCGGCAACGCAAAGCTGATCGATTGCGAGCTGCCTCCGAATGTGACCATCGTTTCCAACGAGGCCGGCATCACGGGCGGCATCCACCTGTGGGATCCGGCCATGGACCGCTTCTTCGCCGCATCCACGCACCATGGCCACCGTTGAGACACGCAAGCGCGTCTCCCGCGCCGCGCCGCTCCCGGCGCGGCTCCTCGCGCGGATGGACGCCTACTGGCGGGCGGCGAATTACCTCTCCGTCGGCCAGATCTACCTCTACGACAATCCGCTGCTCCGCGAGCGGCTCAGGCTCGAGCACATCAAGCCGCGGCTGCTCGGGCACTGGGGCACGACGCCGGGCCTGAACTTCGTCTACGTGCACCTCAACCGACTCATCAAGCAATACGACCTCGACGCGATCTTCGTCACCGGTCCGGGCCACGGCGGACCGGCGGTGGTCGCGAACACGTATCTCGAAGGAACGTACAGCGAGGTCTATCCGAACGTGTCGCTGGACGAAGCGGGGCTGAAGCGGCTCTTCACCCAGTTCTCGTTTCCCGGCGGCATTCCCAGCCATGCCGCGCCCGAGACGCCCGGCTCGATCAACGAGGGCGGCGAGCTGGGCTACAGCCTCGCTCACGCCTACGGCGCAGCGTTCGACAACCCGGAGCTGCTCGTGGTGTGCGTGGTTGGCGACGGCGAAGCGGAGACCGGCGCGCTCGCCACCGGCTGGCACTCCAACAAGTTCCTCAATCCGGTCTCCGACGGCGCGGTGCTGCCGATCCTGCACCTGAACGGCTACAAGATCGCGGGACCCAGCGTGCTGGCGCGCATCCCGCAAGCCGAGCTTGAAGCGCTGCTGACCGGTTACGGCTACGCACCGCGCTTTGTCGCGGGCGACGATCCGAAGGCGATGCACCGCGCGATGGCGGCCACCCTCGACACCGCGATCGAAGAGATCCGGCAGATCCAGCGCCGCGCGCGGCGCCACGGCTTCGGGCGCCGGCCACGCTGGCCCATGATCGTGCTCGTCTCGCCGAAGGGCTGGACGGGTCCGAAGGTGGTCGACGGCAAGCCGGTCGAAGGCACGTTCCGCGCGCACCAGGTGCCGCTCGCCGACTTCGCCACCAAGCCAGGGCATTTGAAGCTGCTCGAGCGCTGGCTCAAGAGCTATCGCCCCGACGAGCTCTTCGACGCGCGCGGTACTCTGATCCCGGAGCTCGCCGATCTCGCGCCGAAAGGCGATCGGCGGATGGGCGCGAACCCGCACGCCAACGGCGGGCTGCTGCTGCACGACCTGAAGCTGCCCGACTTCCGCGACTACGCGGTCGTGCTGGCGGCGCCGGGCGCGACGACCGCGGAAGCCACGCGCGTTCAGGGCCGTTTCATCCGCGACGTGCTGACGGCCAACGCCGAGGCGCGCAACTTCCGGGTGTTCAGCCCGGACGAGACCTCGTCCAACCGCTGGGACGCGGTGTTCGAGGTGACACAGCGCTGCTCGGTGGCCGAGACAGTGCCCGGCGACGACCACGTCGGCCCGTCCGGCCGGGTGATGGAGGTCTTAAGCGAGCACCAGTGCGAGGGCTGGCTGGAAGGCTACCTCCTGACCGGCCGGCACGGCGTGTTCTCGTGCTACGAGGCGTTCATCCACATCGTCGATTCGATGTTCAACCAGCACGCGAAATGGCTCGAGGCCTCGCGCGCGATCGCCTGGCGGCGGCCGATCGCCGCGCTCAACTACATGCTGTCATCGCACGTGTGGCGCCAGGACCACAACGGCTTCAGCCACCAGGACCCGGGCTTCATCGACGTGGTGGTCAACAAGAAATCCGCCATCATCCGCGTGTACCTGCCGCCCGACGCCAACACGCTGCTTTGTGTGACCGAGCGCTGCCTGCGCAACCGCGACTGCATCAACGTGATCGTGGCCGGCAAGCAGCCCGAACAGCAGTGGCTCGACATGGACGCCGCGATCAAGCATTGCGCCGCGGGCATCGGCATCTGGGAGTGGGCGAGCAACGACGCGGGAGCCGAGCCCGACGTCGTGATGGCCTGCGCCGGCGACGTGCCGACGCTCGAGACGCTGGCGGCGGTGGAACTCCTGCGCGGCCTCTTTCCCGAGCTCAAGGTGCGGGTCGTCAACGTGGTCGATCTCATGACACTGCAGCCGGCGAGCGAGCATCCGCACGGGCTCAAGGACGCGGACTTCGACGCGCTCTTCACCCGCGACCGGCCGATCATCTTCGCCTATCACGGCTATCCGTGGCTGATCCACAGGCTCACCTATCGGCGCGCCAACCACGGCGGGCTGCACGTTCGCGGCTACAAGGAGGAAGGCACGACCACGACCCCCTTCGACATGGTGGTACGCAACGACCTAGATCGATTCCACCTGGTGGGCGACGTGATCGAGCGCGTGCCCGGATTGTCCTCGCGTGCCGCCTACGTCAAGCAGCATCTGCGCGACAAGCTCGCGGAGCATGCCGCCTACATCCGCAAACACGGGCAGGATCTGCCCGAGATCCGCGACTGGCGCTGGGGAGCGCAGGGCAGGCAAAGCGACGATCGCGCGCGGCAGCACGGCCGAGCGCCGCGCAGGCCGGATTAGAGCCTGTCGACAAGGCTCTAGTGGATGCCGGCCTCCTTGACGCCTTGGCCGGTCAGCAATTCATCGCGCCCGAGTGCGCGCTCGTAGGCTTGGTCGGCTGCGCGCAGGCACGCCTCCTGATCGTCGTTCGCCTCGGCCTCGCAGCGGGCCCGCGCGGCCTGGTGCTCGGCATCGAGGGCGGTCGTATCGATGGGGGCGTTGCGAGCGGGCGCGCCAGCCGTGCGCGCCCGCTCGGCGGGGACCGTCGGCGCGGCCTCCGGCGATGTCGGCACGGTCCGTCCCGGTGCGGGTGCCGGTGGCGGGCTGTTCTGCGCGCAGACCGTGGCCGTTGCCAACGCCAGGGCGCACGTGCAGGCGAAGCGAAGCATGCTTTCCATGGTGTTGGATAGAGCGCTGGCCGCGAAGCGCGGTTCCTTCCCGCGCTCCTACGGCGCTGTGCCGTCGAGCGCGCCGCGAACCTTGTCCGCGAGCGCCGCCTGTGTGAAAGGCTTCACGACCAGGTGCACGCCGGGATCGAGCCGCCCATGGTGGACGATCGCATTGCGCGCGTAGCCCGTCGTAAACAGCACTTTGACCGCCGGCCAGCGCTGGCGCACCTCGTTGGCGAGCTGCCGGCCGTTCATTCCGTCCGGGAGCCCGACGTCGGTGAAGACGAGGTCCACGTCCGGCGATTGCTCGAGCATCCGCAGCGCGGCGCGGCCATCGGCCGCGACGGCGACCCGATAGCCGAGCTCGCGCAGCACTTCGGCGGTGAAGGTCCGGACATCTTCGTCGTCCTCCACCACCAGGATCGATTCGCTGCCCGTGCTCCGCGGAGCGGTCGCCCTGTCGTGCCGGGGCTCTTCGATCTCCGCGCCGACGAGGCGCGGCAGGTAGAGCTTCACGGTCGTGCCTTCGCCCGGCTCGCTGTTTAGATCTTGACGTGACCCTCCGACTGCTTGATGAAGCCGTAGACCTGCGACAGGCCCAAGCCGGTCCCCTGGCCGGACTGCTTGGTGGTGAAGAACGGATCAAAGGCCTTCTCGCGCACCTCGGCCGTCATGCCGACGCCGGTGTCGCTCACGGCGATGAGCGCGTACTGACCCGGCTTCACCTCCGTGTTCGCCGCAGCGTAGGCTTCGTCGAGGAAGGCATTGGTCGTCTCGATGGTGAGCTTGCCGCCCCCCGGCATGGCGTCGCGCGCGTTCACCGCGAGATTGATGAGCGCCGCCTCGAGCTGATTGGCGTCGATCGACACCGACCAGACGCCGCTCCCGAGCACGGTCTCGAGCTCGATGCTCTCCCCCAGCGCCCGGCGCAGCAGGTCGGCCATGCCCGAGACCAGACGATTCGGATTCGACGGCCTGGGCTGCAGCGGCTGCCGGCGGGAGAAGGCGAGCATCCGTTGCGTAAGGCTCGCGCCGCGGCCGGCGCTGCGCTTGACCATGTCGAGAAGCTGTCGCATATCGCCGGCGGCAGCCGGCAGCCGGCGCTCGAGGACCTCGGCGCAGTTGGCGATCACGTGCAGGAGGTTGTTGAAGTCGTGGGCGATGCCGCCCGTGAGCTGCCCCAGGGCGTCCATCTTCTGGGATTGCGCCAGCGCCGCCCGCGTCTCGGCGAGCGCCACCTGCTGCTCGCGCTGGCGGGTCACGTCGCGGGTGATCTTGGCGAAGCCGACCGGTCGTCCGGAAGCATCGCGCAGGCGACTGATCGTCACGCTGGCCCAGAAGCGACTGCCATCCTTGCGCACGCGCCAGCCCTCCGCTTCGTACTTGCCCTCGCGCAGCGCGGCTGCGAGAGCCCGTGCGGGAAGGCCCGCCTGCCGATCCTCCACCGTGTAGAAGCGCGAGAAGTGCCGGCCGACGATCTCCTCGCCGGTATAGCCCTTGAGCCGCTCCGCGCCGGCGTTCCAGTCGACGACGTTGCCTTCAGGGTCCAAGGTGTAGATGGCGTGATCGGCCACGCCCTCGACAAGGAGCCGGAAGCGCTGCTCGCTCAAGCCCTGCGCGCTCTCGGCGCGCCGGACGCGGCGGAAAGCGACCAGCGCGACGCCGACCCCCATGGCCATGATGGCAAACGCGAGCACCGTGCTCGCGAGATCGGCGGTCGCGGTGCGGCGCGCGTCCTCGGCCACCTGCTCGAGGCGCTGGCGCAGCAGCGCGTCTTCGCTGGCGACCGTCGCGTCGACGAGTCCCGCGATGGTCTGATTGAGCACGCCTCGATCCGCTCGGGCAGCTTCGCGGCCCGCTTCGGCACCGTCGCGATCACGCGCCGCCAGCCCGTGCTCGAGCTCGCCGAGCCGCGTGGTGACCTGGAGCCGCAGATTGGGCATGCGCCGCTGCTGCTCCGGATTGTCGCCGGTGAGCTCGGTGAGCCGACTGACCAGCGTCGAAGCGTTGTTCGCTGCGGTGCGGTACGCTTGCCGATACGCGAGATCGCCGCTCAGCAGATACCCGCGCTGGCTGCGCTCGGCGTCGGCCACGGTGCGCTCGAGCTGTTGCGCCGTGTCGATGACTTCGATCGCGTGGACGACGAGCTGGCGGTTTTGCGCGAGCCTAGGAGCGCGTCCGATCAGTTCGTAGGCCTGCAGCGCAATCAGCGCCAGAAATGGCGCGACGATCAGCGCCAGTCCGAGCCACAGCGTTCTCGGGAGTCCGCGGGCGCCCATCACTTCCTCCGGGAGAGCCGGCATTGTGCACCTTCCGAGCGAACGGCGCCAAGCCGTGCCAGCCCTCGCCGGACCGTAGGCGTTTTTCGCACAGAACTCACGAAGTTGCGCCAGGCAACGCGACACGGGGTACGATGTCTAAGCGTCAGTCGAAGCCACGCCGGAGCGGCGGCACGGTGTTCCGCGCAGGCTGTAAATGGCCTCTCAGAAACGGAAATTGTTGCAAACGTCCCGGTGCGCGAACGACGACGTGTTCCAGATGAGTGGAGTAGCACAGTTATGCGGAATACTTTTTGCTTAGCAGAGCACTGGCGACGTTTCAGCCTCGGAGGAAACCATGGGGCCCGATAAAGATAGCGATGTAGGTCCGCGAGCACCGGCGCTGATCTCGGCGGGCAGGAGTCCCGAGCCGGGACCTGCTCATCCGCTCGCGTCGCGCAACTTCCCCGAAGGCGAAACGGGCGGCGAAGCCGATTCCGGCAGCGAGCGCGAGGCCAAGTTCCTCGACTCGCTCGCCGGGTTCGCCCGGCAGCACCAGGCCAGCCGCTGGTCGGGCACGCTCTCGACCTTTCTCGAGACCGTCGTCCGGTCCGACCCGCAGGGCTGCACGCGCACCAGCCATCAATACATCTGGGACATGCTGCGCTCGCAAGGCCACGACGACGACAGTGGCGTGTTCCGCTGCTCGCTGCTCGCCAACGAGCTGTTCGGCATCGACGATTCGATCGCCCGGGTGGTCGACTATTTCAAGGCAGCCGCGGCCGGCTCGGAAGTCGGCAGGAGGCTCCTGCTTCTGCTCGGGCCGCCCTCGGGCGGCAAGTCGACCGCCGTGATCCTGCTCAAGCGCGGGCTCGAGGAGTACAGCTACACCGACGCCGGGGCGATCTACGCGGTCGCCGGCTGCCCGGTCCACGAATCGCCCCTGCATCTCATCCCGCAATCGATGCGCGCGTCGTTCCGCGACACCTACGGAGCGGAGATCGCGGGCGAGCTTTGTCCGTCCTGCCGGCTGCGGGTCGACCACGAGCTCGGCGGCGACTTCATGCGCATGCCGGTCGAGCGCGTGTTCATCACCGAGGCCGGGCGGGTCGGCGTAGGCACCTACGCGCCGCACGATCCGACCACCGCGGACCTCGCCGACCTCGTCGGATCGGTCGATCTCTCGAAGGTCGCCGAGTACGGCGACGAGGGCGATCCCAGGGCGTGGTCGTGGTCGGGCTCGGTCTACGCCGCCAGCCGCGGCGTGCTGGAGATGATCGAGATCCTGAAGGTCAAGCGCGAATTCCTCTACCTGCTGCTCACGCTCACGCAGGAGAAGAACGTCAAGGTGTCGCGTTTCCCGCTGATCCATGTCGACGAGACGATCGTCGCGCACACCAATCTGGCCGAGTTCCGCAAGTTCCTGCAGGAGCGGGAGAACGAGGCGCTGCTCGACCGGATGGTCGTCATCCAGGTCCCCTACACGCTGGACTACCGGGCGGAGGCGAAGATCTACCGCAAGCTCATCTCCAGCGCGGAACCGACGTTCCGGCAGGTCCATCTCGATCCGCACGTGCTGCACTCCGCGGCGGTGTTCGCGATCCTCACCCGCCTGCATGAGGGCGACGACAAGGGGGCGGACCTCTCCAAGCGCGTCAGGCTCCAGGCCGGCGAGGACGTCGAGGGCGTCAACCGCGCCGACGCGGAGCGGCTGCGCGAGCGCTTCCCCGAGGAGGGGCTCGCGGGCGTCTCGCCACGCTTCGTGATCAACGCGCTCTCCAGCGCGATCACCAAGTCCAACGCCAAGAGCCTCACCACGATGGACGTGTTGCTCGCGCTCAAGGACGCGATCGAGAGCGACGCGCGCATCGACCCCAAGGAGAAGCGCCGCTGGATCGACTTCCTGGTGCTCGCGCGCAAGGACTTCTACAACCGCTGGGTGAAGGAGGACGTGCACAAGGCGCTGTTCGTATCCTTCGAGCAGGAGGCACAGGAGCTCCTGGACAAGTACGTCGACGAGGTCGAGGCCGCACTCGACAACCGCAAGCTCCGCGACCCGATCACCAACGAGGAGCGCGATCCCGACGAGCGGATGCTCCGGGCCGTCGAGGAGAAGATCCAGATCTCGGATGCCGGCAAGCACTCGTTCCGGCAGGAAGTGGTGCGCAAGGCGATGGGCGCGTACAAGCGCGGCGAGAAATTCACCCTCGACAGCCACGCGCCTCTGCACGACGCGATCGCCCAGTATCTCTTCGAGCAGCGGCGCGACGTGCTGCGGCTCGTTTCGTCGACCACCCGGCCGGAGCAGGAGACGCAGAAGAAGATCTCGGCGGTCGCCAAGCGGCTGGTCGACGACTACGGCTACGACGAGCACAGCGCCCGGGAAGCGCTGAACTACGTCACCACGCTGCTCGCGCAGGAGTGACCGCCGGAGGCTCGCGCGACAGCCATGACCAGCGACAACTCCGGGACGGCGAGCCGGATTCGCTTCGCCGTCGAGTCGCCGTGGTACGAGCTGTTCTCGCGCGGCGCGCGCGACTGGTTGCGGCACAACCAGAAAGTGCGCCAGGCGGTGCGCGAGCAGCTGGTGGACCTGCTCTCCGACGGCGATTACATGACCCAGCCGGACGCCAGGTCCGTTCAGGTGCCGGTACGGCTGCTCGAGCACGCGCGCTTTCGCCTCGCCGACACCGGGAAGCAGACCGGCGCCGGACAGGGGCAGGCCAAAGCCGGTGACCTGCTGCGGCCCGCCGACGCGAGCATCGAGCGCGGCGGCGGCGAGGGCGAGGGCGGCCAGGATTCCGGCGGCTTCAAGCTCCTCCTCGAATTCAAGGTCGACGACATCGTGGACTGGCTCACCGAGGAGCTCAAGCTCCCGGAGCTGCGGCCGAAGGCGGGCGCCACGGTCGAGAACGACGAGATCGTCCGCGAAGGCACGGGCCGGCGCGGCATCCGCGCCCGCCTCGACCGGCGGCGCACGCTCAAGCAGGCGATCAAGCGCCGCGCGATCCAGGAAGACCCGGCGCCTTTCGTCGACGACGACCTTCGCTTCCATCAACTCCGGCAGCGGCCGAGGCTCGCGGACAACGCGGTGGTCATCTTCGTCCTCGATGTGTCGGTCTCCATGACCGCGGCCGAGCGCAAGCTCGCCAAGACTTTCTTCTTCTTCTCGCTTTCCGGCCTGCGCCGCCAGTACCATCGCGTCGAGGTCCGGTTCATCGCCCACACGACGCAAGCCTGGGAGTTTCCCGAAGCCCAGTTCTTCGAGGCCGCCGGCAGCGGCGGAACGGCCGCCTCGTCGGCGTTCGTGCTGGCCCAGCAGATCCTCGACGAGCACTACCCCACGTCGCAATACAACGCCTACGTCTTCTACGCCTCGGACGGCGAGAACGCCGGCGAGGACCGGCAGCCGGCCGCGGCGGCGCTCACCAAGCTCGCCGAGCGGCTCAACTATCTGGGCTATATCGAAACGCGGCTCGGGACGGTACGCTTCTCCCAGACCGACATGCGCACGCTGATCGGCGGTCTCGCCGACTCGGGCGTGCGCGCGGACACGCAGATCGTCGCCGACATCACCGACGTCTGGCAGGCCATCCGCCGTTTCTTCGTGCACCAGGCTGGCCAGGCGGATCGAGCGCGATGACGCGCCTGCCCGAGTACGCGGCGCGCATCGAGGCGCTCGCCCGCAAGCTCGGTCTGCGCTACAGCGGGGTGGATTTCGAGCTTGTTCCCGAGCGCTTCATGATGGAGACGGCGGTCTACGGACTGCCGGTCCGCATGCCGCACTGGTCGTTCGGCGTGCGCTACATCCGCCAGCTCGTTCAGCGCAACATGGGCCACTCGCGGATCTTCGAGGTGATGTTCCCCGGCGACCCGTGCAAGGCCTATCTCGTGGACGTCAATTCCCTCGCCGAGAACGTCCTGGTGGTCGCCCACGTCCTGGGCCACGCCGACTTCGCGCAGCGCAACGCTCTGTTCCAGCGCTCCCTGACGATGGCGGGCGGCAAGATCCTCGAGCAGGCGGCGGCCCGCGCCCACCGCATCGACTCGGCGTTCGCCGAGCACGGCCAGGAGCGCGTAGAGGCGGTGCTCGACGCGGCGCTTTCGCTCGAAGCGCACGTCGACGTCAATCGCCAGCTCTACCGGGCGCCCGGCGATGAGGAAGACGACGAAGAGCCCCCGGCCGAGGACGATCCGTTCCGCCGCCGCTGGGAGACGCTGCCCGGCGAGAAGGCGCCGGAGCCGGTCAAGCCGCATGCGCCCCGGCTCATCCCTCCGCGGCCCGCTTACGATCTGCTCTGGTTCATCGCCCACCACGGGCCGGAGCTCGAGGCGTGGGAGCGCGACGCGTTCCTCGCCGTGCGCGAGGAGTCGTTCTACTTCTACCCGGTGTTCGCCTGCCAGATCATGAACGAGGGCTGGGCGTCGTACTGGCATGCGCGGCTGTTGCGCGAAGCCGACCTGCTGCCGTCGGACCTCTACGTGTCGGCGATCAAGACCCACTCCGACGTCGTGCAGCCGCACGCCGCCGGCCGCACGCTGGCGCTGTCGATCAACCCCTACCACCTCGGCTTCTCGATGTGGGAGAAGATCGTCGAGACCCGAGGGCTGGACGCCGCGCGCAGCATCTGCGCCGAGGAGGACGACTTCGGCTTCGTGCGCAACCATCTCGACCAGGAGCTGGCCGACCGGCTCGACCTGTTCGTCTACGAAGCGGCGCCCGACGGCTCGATCTCGGTGGTCTCCCGCGACATACACGCCGTGCGCGAAGCGATCCTGGCGCCGCGCTTCAATTTCGGCGTGCCGCGCGTCGCGGCCACGAAGCTGGAGGTAGACGGCAGCCTCACGCTCACCCACGACCATCAGAGCGACGGCCGCGGGCTGGATCTGCGGCGCGCCGAGCGCGTCCTCGACTACGTGGTGCGGGTGTGGCGCCGCCCCGTCACGCTGCAAACCATCGACGACCAGGGCGCGGCGAAGACCCTCAGCGCCAAGCCGCACTGAAGGCCTATGGCCGCGCGATGGCGCGGCGGGCGGCGAAGCCGACCAGAGGCGAGACGCACCATGCCGCGTCTCGCGGCGGAAAGGGCTTCACGCCCACCCGATTGGGCTCGAGTCCCTCGTGCAACGCGAGTCCGAGCCAAGCCGCCTGCAGCTCGCGAATGCTGCCGATGTTGCGTTGCGCCTTGGCGGGGTCGTGCTGGCGCTGGCCGGCGTGGATGCGAAACGAAGACAGCGCGTCGCGAAAATAGACCGCGTCGCCCTTGAGCAGCAGCGCGGTCCAGGTAGCCATGTCGATGATGCCGTGCCCCGCCACGCCGGCGAAGCCGAAGTAGCCGGGCGGCGCCAGATCGGCGCGGCGGAAGAGCACGGTGCTGGGCTCGCCCACGAAGTTGAGCCCGGCCATCAGCATCGCGTTGGCGAGCGTGCGCCCGTCGATGACCGTATCCTGTGCCACGATCGGGACGGTGGCTGGCTGGTCCGCAAGCGCGTGTCCCGCGGCGTCGATGCGGCGGCGCCGCGAAGTCGCCAGCGCGACGTCGGGCGCCTGGCGAAACGCATCGACGAGCCGCGCCACGCACTGCGGCGCCAGGCAATCGTCGTCGCAGAGCAGCTTCACGAACTCGCCCTGCGAGCGCTCGAGGCAGCGCGTGAAGTTTCCCCGCGGTCCGAGACGCGCAGTGTTGCGTTCGTAGCGGACCGTTGCGCCGCGGGGGTGCTCGCGCACCCGCGTCTCGATTTCGGGCCCCGGCGAGTCATCGCACACGACGACCTCGACGTTTCGGTACGTCTGCCCGAGGGCGCTCTCGAGGCAGGCAGCGAAGAAAGCCGGGTTGTAGGCGGGGATCGCGACCGAGACGAGCGGCTCGCCCTTGACACGCCGATCCGGCTTGACGAGGCCGGCGTGCGCCGATTCGAATCCGGCGAGCGCCGCCGGCACGGCCCAGTGCTCTGAGGGTTGCGCGTCGCCGAGTGTGAGCGTCCCGCCGGGCTTGAGACAACGACGGCATTCGAGCAGCAGCTTGAGCCGCGCCGGTCCTGACAGGCCGTCCAGGTACGGCCCGCAGTCGATGGCCGCGATGGTCCGGTCGGCGAACGGCAAGCGTTCGCCCAAGTGCAACGTCGCGTCGGCTGCGCCCTCCGTGTGGAGGATGAGACAGCCGGGCGCCGCCGCAGCGCGGCCGATTCCGATCCTGCCAGGCCGCTCGCCGCTCAGGCGAGGCGCCTCCAGACGCGGTCGCGCGCAAGCGCCTCGACGCGACCTGGATCGGCGGCGCGAGCGGTCACCCATTCGAAGGCCTCGACCGGCGCGCCGACCGGCGATCGATCTCGCGGCAGCGCGACGCCGGTGAAAGACTCGATCGCTGTACCGACTTCGTCATGGCCCAGCAGCCAGCGCTCGACGGTCGCCCCGGTGAAGCGACCGTTGAATTCGTGGATCCGCAGCTCGCCCTGCGGGTCGCGCTGGCACTGGATGTTGAGCGGGCCGCGCCAGCCGGCGGTCGCGAACGCCCGCGCGCATTGCTCGCCGACCGCGCTCGCCGCCGGGTCGTCGTCCCACTCGACCCGCTTCGAGCGGCGCAGTCGGCTCGCGTTGCGCGTGCAGATCAGGTGCGCCGTGGCGCCGTCGGGAGCGATCAGCGCCTGGAGCGAATGCTTCAACCCCTGGAACGTATGGAACAGAGGTATGCCTCGCGTGTCGACGTGACTGAGGTACTCCTCCACCGTGCGCGCGTCGCCGAGGAACTGCTGTACGACCCAGCCGGGCTCCGCGAGAGCGCGCGCGAGCTGGGCCTCGTTGCAGACGATGTACACGTCCTGCGACGCATAGCCGCGGCGGGGCTTCGCCACGAGCGGAAACCCGTGCCGCCGAGCAAACGCGACGCCGTCGCGCACCTCGCCGCACGCGATCGACGGCACGAACGGCAGAGCCTGCCGTGCCGAGAATTTCGCGCTCAGCCACTTGTCGACGATGATGCGCGAGGCCTCGGCGCCGCCGCACAGCAACCGCGGCGCAAGCTCGGGGCGGCGCCCGCGGAGCCCGGCGAGGAACACGACGTCGTCGTCGCGGCAGGGAACGACGAGGTCGATGCGCTCGCTCGCCACGATCTCGAGCAGCGAACGCTCGAACGCTTCGGGCTCGGCAGCGGTGGGCGGGACGAGATAGACGGCATCGCATTCGAACAGCGCCGGCTCGTTCGCGACCGACGAGGTGGCGACGATCTCGACGGCGCCGCGGCGGGAGGCAAGGACCGCGAGCACGTTCTGCCCGACCCGCGTGCCAACGGAGAGCACCAGAAGGCGAACTTTGGTCATGGAGAGTTCTGCCGCTGGACAACGAGGCAGCGATGTTACTCGGTCCGGATGTCGAGCCGCCGCAATGTCTCGCCCCACTTCCTGAAGTCGGCTTTCAGGACGGCGTCGAAGTCGTCGCGCGAGCCGCCGGCGACGTCGAGTCCCTGCCGGTCCATCCACTCCCTCACCTGCGGTTCGTGAAGGACCGCGTCGAGCGTGCGGTTGAGCCGCTCGACGATCTGCGGCGGCGTGGCGGCCGGAGCGAGCAGACCGAGCCACTTGCGCACGTCGACGCTCGGCAGCCCGGCCTGAGCGATGGTCGGCACCTCGGGGAGCAGCGGCGAACGCCGCTCGACGAGGACGACCAGCGGTCGCAGGCGGCCCGCTTCGATGTAGGGCAGCGCCGAAGTGATCGCGCCGAACATGAGTTGCACTTCGTTGTTGAGCAACGCCCGGTATCCGTCGGCCGTGCCGCGGTAGGGCACGTGCGTGAGCCGGATGCCGCTCAAGCGCGCGAAGACTTCGGTGTCGACGTGATTGGCGGAGCCGCCTCCGGAGGAGGCGTAGTTGAGCTCCCCGGGGTGCCTGCGCGCGTAGTCGATCAGCTCGCCGAGCGTGGTCACCGCAAGCGCCGGGTTCACCACGATCACCGAGGTGGCATAGCCGATGTTGATGACCGGCCGGAAGTCCCGGCGGGGATCGTACGGCAGATGCGGAATCGCATAGGCGGCGATGATCTGGGTCGCCGACGTCGCGAAGAGGAGCGTATAGCCATCGGGCGGGGCCCGGGCGACCAGATCGTTGCCAATCACGCCCGAAGCGCCGGGCCGATTCTCGACCACGATCGCGGCGTGGAGCGCGGCTCCGAGGCGATCGCCGACGAAGCGGGCAATCACATCGCCCGCTCCCCCGGGCGCCGTGGGCACGATGATCCGAATCGGCCGCGCCGGGTAATCGGCAGCCGGCTGCGCTACCGCGAGCGCGGCGGCCAGAGCGACGCAAAGCGTCACTGTTGTACGCGCAATGTCGTTGACAATGCCGCCGGACACGATGCACCCCACACCGACCGGATGATCCGGGGTTGCAGGCGAGCTTAGCGCATGCCCGCGTTCCTGAAGCAAATGCGGCCCGGTGCCGCGCCTGCCGAAGCGGTGCGCTCGCCGCCGCGTGCGCCTTTGGTCTGGAAGTTGCTTGCCCTGCCCGGGCTAGAAAACGCTAGGCAGATGCGAACTCTGCCGCTGGCCCAGCGTACGGGTACTTTGTTCCACCCATGCCCGCCCTTCCACCGGGCGGGCATGGATTCCCCCGGCGATCCGGCGTTACAGTGACCCATGGCCGATCGCACGATCAACGCCGACGACGCACTGCAGCATCTCCTCGAGGGCAACGACCGCTTCGTTCGCGGGGCACCGCGCTTTGCCGCGATCTGCAAGGAGAAGCTCGCCGATCTTGCGCCTGCGCAGCGTCCCTACGCGACCATCGTCGGCTGCAGCGACTCGCGTGTAGCGCCCGAGCTCGTTTTCGACGCGGGTCTGGGCGAGCTGTTCGTCGTTCGCGTCGCCGGGAACGTCATCTCGCCCGAGGTGATGGGCAGCGTGCAGTACGCCGCCGTGCACCTGCAGACGCCGCTCTTCGTCGTGCTCGGCCACGAAGGCTGCGGCGCGGTCCGCGCGGCGCTCGACGCCATCCATCGCGGCGCGCAGGAGCGTTCGCGGATCCAGCGGCTGCTCGACAGCATCCTTCCCGGCCTGGCGACCCTCGAGCCTGGACTGGCTCCGGACGAGGAACTGCAGCACGGCGTCGAGGCGAACGTGCGCTGGTCGATGCGCCAGCTTCTGGCGACGCCCGAAGCGCACGCGCGGGCCGACGAAGGCCGCATGCGGCTCGTCGGCGCGATCTACGAGATCGGCACCGGACGGGTGCGCTTTCTGGCCGATGCTCCGCCGAGTCGCTAGCGCACGCGATCGCCGTTGCATGCGGGGCGCAGTGTTTGCGAGCGCGCTTGCGCTCCTGGCGTCGGCCGTGCCGGCTTTCGCCTTCGACCTCGAAGGCCATCGCGGTGCGCGGGGACTCGCTCCCGAGAACACCCTCGCGGCGTTCCGCACGGCGCTGGCGATCGGCGTGACGACCATCGAGACCGACATGGCCGTGACCAAGGACGGCGCGATCGTCCTTTCGCACGAGCCGTTCCTCAATCCCGACATCGTGCGCGATGCCGACGGCCGCTGGCTTGCGGCGAAAGGCTCGCCGATCCATGCGCTGACGCTCGCCGAGCTTCGGCGTTACGACGTCGGGCGCCTCGATCCAGCGAGCGCGTACGCCCGGCAGTTTCCCGAGCAGCGAGCGGCGGACGGCGAGCGCTTTCCCGAGCTCGCTGAGCTGTTCGCGCTCGGCAACGCGAGCGGCAAACCGGTGCGCTTCGACATCGAGACCAAGATCACCCCGTGGAGCGGCGCCGACACGCCCGATCCCGAGTCGTTCGCCCGCGCGGTCGTCGCCGCGGTGCGCGCCGGCGGCATGATGGAGCGCGTCACCGTGGAGTCGTTCGACTGGCGGACGCTGCGCGCGCTGAAGCGGCTCGCGCCGGAACTCGAGACCTCGTGCCTCACCATTCAGAGCAAGGACATGGATACCGTGCGCGCGACCGAGGGCGGCGCGTCGCCCTGGTTCGGCGGGCTGTCGCTCGCCGATCACGGCGGCTCGCTCCCGGCGACGGTGAAGGCCGCGGGCTGCGCCGTATGGTCGATGTTCTGGCGCAACCTCGCTCCCGCCGAGCTCGCGCAAGCGCACGCGCTGGGGCTGAAGGTGCTGCCGTGGACGGTCAACGATCCGTTCGAAATGCGCCGACTGATCGACCTCGGCGTCGACGGCATCATCACCGACTATCCGGATCGGCTGCGCGCCGTGATGGCGGAGAAGGGCATGGCGCTGCCGTGAGGGCGTAGCGCAAGCCACCGGCGCCCGCGGCGTCCGTGTCGCGACGCTTCAGTGCGCGGCCAGGAACCGGTCGACAGCGCTCCAGAAGGTCGCGTCGTTTCCGAGCTCATTGTGACCGGCCCCCGGAATCGCGACCCAGCTCTTCGGCCCGGCCCAGGCGTCGTACAGAGCGCGCGAGCGCTCGGGGGGAATGATCGCGTCGTCGTCGCCGACGATCGCGAGCAGCGGCATGTGGTCGCGCCTGGCGTCGACGGAAGCGTCGAAGCGATGGCGCAAGAGCAGCGACACTGGCAGCCAAGGGTAATGCAGTCGGCCGACCGCGACCATGCTGTCGTACGGAGAGACCAGCACGGCAGCGGCGATCTGCCGCTCGGCCGCAACGTGCACCGCGATCGCCGTGCCGAGGCTGCGTCCGAAGACGACCATGCGCCGCGGATCGACGTCATCGCGAGTTGAAACGGCGTCGTAGATCGCGAGCGCGTCCGCCTTGAGCGCTGCTTCGCCGGGCTTGCCCTCGCTCGCGCCATAGCCGCGGTAGTTCACGCCGACGATCGCCCACTCGCGCGGCCAGCGCGCGTCGGACAGCGTCCACGAGACCTCTTCGGCGTTGCCGCCGAAATAGAGCACCGTCGGCGCGGGCCGGGTCGTTCCCCTCACGATCCAGCCGCGAAGCCGGAGGCCTCCCGGCACCGCGATCTCGAGCGGCGCAGCGTTCGCCTGGAGGTGCACGATCGACGCGACGGGCTGCGGCAAGAACAGAAGACTGTCCTGCGCGAGCCACGCGGCCAGCGGAACGCACACCACGATGACGGCCAGGACAAGGAGCCACTCCATGAATCGGCGCACGCCGGCGGCATTGCGGCTAAGCACGTCGCGCGACGCTCGCGGGCGCCGCGGAGCCTCTAGAACATGCTCGAGAGCGCATGCTCGCCGCGCGGCGTCAGCAGCACCACGCGCGAATCCCGCGCCCGCCGTGCCCAGCCGAGCTCGAGGACGCGTTCGAGAAGCGCCGCGCCAAGCGCGCCAGCCAGATGGTGGCGCCGCTCGCTCCAGTCGAGGCAGGCGCGGCAGAGAGCGCGCTTCTGCCTGGCGAGCGCCTCCGGATCGATCGCGAGCTTGCGAAAGAGACGCCGCCCTTCGGCGCTGAGCTCGAGGCGTGCGCCGCGGTGGATCAGCGCGCGCCTCTTCAACAGGGCCTCGTAGATGCGCACGCCGACCTCGCCCGCAAGGTGATCGTAGCAGACCCTCGCCTTTCTCAAGGCCGGCTCGCGCGGACTCGCCCGGGCGCGGACCGCGCCGGTCCTGAAGGCCACACCCATCAACGATTCGAGGAGCTGCGCGACATCCCGGTCCGCGAGCCGGAAGTATCGGTGCCGTCCCTGGCGCTCGACGACGATGAGCTTCGCATGGAGAAGCTTCGCGAGGTGCGCGCTGATCGTCTGCTTCGTGACGCCCGCGACGGCGGCGAGCTCGGTGGCTGTCAGCGCCCGGTCCGCCAGCAGCGCGGTGAGAGCCTCGGCGCGGGCGTGGTCGCCGACGAGCGAGGCGATACGGGCGATGCTCGGGCCGTCTTTCATGGTTCGATCTTAGCCGAACCATCGATTCCGGGCCAGCGCTACGATGCCGTCGTGAGGAACAGACGATCTCTCTTAAGCGCCGTATGAGTCGCGGCTGGCTCATCGCACCTCGCCGCCGGGGCGAACGGCTCGGCGAGCTGGGCGTCCTCGCGCTCCTCGCCACGCTGTGGTCTCCTACGCGTTCATCCGGGTGGGCGTCGAGACGATTCCGCCCGTCACGTTGATCGCGGCGCGCGCCGCGATGGCCGCCGGGGCGCTGCTCGCCGTCCTGCGCTGGCGCGGCATCGCGTTGCCATGCGGCCGAAAGGTGTGGCGGCGCTTCCTCGTCCAGGCTTGCCTCAACGGCGTCGTTCCGTTCACGCTGATCGCCTGGGCCGAGCAGTGGGTCGATGCGGGGATCGCGACGATCCTCAACGCCTGCTCGCCGATCTTCACCTGCGTCATCGCCGGAGCGACGGGCCGCGGCGAGCGCTTCGCGCGACGCAAGCTCTTCGGCGTCGCGACGGGAATGATCGGCATCGTCCTGATGGTGGCCGTGCAGGCGCGCTCGGGCATTGGGCGGGAATGCCTTGCCGAGCTCGCCATCATCGCGGCCACGATCTGCTACGCCGGCGCGGCGCTGTTCGGGCGCCGATTCGACCGGCTCGATCCGATGGTGCCGGCCGCGGGGTCGCTCGGATGCGGCGCGATCGTGCTCTTACCCGTCAGCCTGATCGCCGAGCGTCCATGGACGCTCGCTCCCTCCGGTCGCTCCATCGCGGCGCTCGTGTGCCTGTCTCTGCTTTCGACGGCGCTCGCTCTCACGGTCTACTTTCGCTTGCTCCGAACGCTTGGCTCGGTCGGCACGACCGCTCAGGCCTACCTGAGGGTGCCAATCGGAGTCGGGATCGGCGCCACGTTCCTGAATGAGACGCTCTCGCCCGACGCGTGGATCGGGCTCGTCTGCGTCATCGCCGGCGTGGCTGCGATGATCTTGCCGGTGAAGCAGCGTCGGCGTTTCGTGCCGCCGTAGCAAGAACCGAATCGACTCTTCTCGACGGAACGCGTGCCGGTCGAGAAGCAACAGGGCGGAACGGCCTCAATCCGCCAGCTTGATCTTGCTCAGAAAAGACTGCCACCGCGGATCGGCGTGCAGGGGTTTGAACAGCGGATCGGTCTTCGTCAGGCCCAAGCCCGCGTCGCGCTGCGCGTACGCACGCTCGAGCCACTTGCAGGCCGCTTCGGTTTCGCCACGGTACGCGTACGCTTCGGCGATCTCTGCGCGTCCCCTGGTGGTGGCTCGCACTTCGGCTCCCGCCTGCGCGCCGACCGTTGCACCCGCCTTGTCTCCGAGCAAAGCGGAACGCAGCTCCTTCACCACGGATTGCGCGATGTCGTCCTGAACGGCGAAGATGTCTTCGAGCTCGCGGTCGCAGGTTTGCGCCCAAAGATGCGAATCGGTCGCCACCTGGATCAATTGCGCCGCGATGCGCACGCGGGTACCGGCAGCTGCCGGTCGATCTCGCGCCGCGCCGGACTTCAGGCGGGGACTTCCCCCAGCACTGTGCAGCGGCGGATCACGCGCCCCTGCTTCGCCGGATCGTACGGCGTCGCGCGGTGCATGACGCAGCGGTTGTCCCAGACGAGCAGCTCGCCCGCCGTCCAGCGATGCTCGTAGGTGAGATCGCGATGGATGGCGAGCACGTTGAGCTCCTCGATCAGCGCACGGCCCTCGTCGTACGGCATGCCCAAGATGTATTCGGCATGATCGCCCAGGTAGAGGCACTTGCGACCGGTTTCGGGGTGCGTGCGCACGACCGGATGATCGACGGGCGGCTTCGCCCGCCTCTGTTCCTCGGTCATCGGCTCCTCGCCGTGGCGGCGAGTGCGCGAGAAGTCGAGGTTGTGCACGGCGCGAAGGTCGGCGATGCGCGCCTTCCACGCCGTGTCGAGACGCTCGTAGGCGCCGTACATGTCGCAGAAATGCGTCTCGCCGCCGGTCTCGGGCATCACTTCGCCGTAGATGATCGTCGCCTGTCCGGTCACGCGCTGCCAGGAGCCATCGGTGTGCCAGGCCAGCGTGCCTTTGTCGGGATGCTTGCCGTTGGGCTTGCCGTCGGGGCCGAGATTGGACAATCGATAAAGCTCCGGATAGCCGTCGGCGTGGTACTGGTTCATGACGTGGATCTGCACCTCGCCGAAGCGCCGCGCGAACGCGACCTGGCGTCCCGGTGGAAGGTCCTGCGGCGGAAACAGCAGGACCTGGTAGCGCAGAAACGCGCGGTAGATGGCGCGAAAGAGCTCGTCGGAGATCTCCTCGTTGAGCCGCACGCCGATCTCCGCGCCGAGCTTCGGCGTGAGGGGACGGATCTCGAAGAGCCCGCGCCCGACCGATGTCGACTGCATGATGCTAATCTCCCTTTCCCTTGATCGCGCCTGCGTCCTGGAGGCTGAACGTGCCCGACCCGTCAGCAGTGACCCGCCGAGGTGTCGACTCGCATTGTCACGTCTTCGACACGGCTCGCTTTCCCTATTCGGCCGAGGCGACGTACCGCCCGCCGGAGCACGAGCAGGGCAGCGTCGAGCAGTTTAGCGCGGTGCTCGCCGCACATCGACTCTCGCACGCCTTGCTGGTGAGCCCCACCAGCGGCTACTTCTACGACAACCGGTGCATGGTCGCCGCCGTGCGCGAGGGCGGTGGCCGGTTCAAGGGGATCGCCCGGGTCCGGCCCGGCACGGAGGAGCGGGCGCTGGCCGAGCTCCGGGACGCGGACGTGATCGGGCTGCGGCTCGATCTGGTGACCGACGGCGCCGCGTCGGTGAAGGATGCCGCGATCGGCCGGTTGCTGGCGCAGGCGCGGGAGATGGGCTGGCTGATCGAGGTGCAATGCGAGCGCGACCAACTCGCCGAGGCCGCACCGAGGCTGCGCTCGGCCCGGGTGCCGGTCATCTTCGATCACTGCGGCCGGCCCGATGCCACCCGGGGCCTGGAGCAGCCGGGCTTCCAGGCGCTGCTCGAGTTCGGGCGCGAAGGGCATTTCGTCAAGCTCTCCGGCCCCTTCCGGTTCGCGAACGCCTTCTCGCCCGGTGCGCGCAGCGAACCGTTCGTCGCGGCGCTCGTCGACACGTTCACGCCAGCGCGCTGCGTGTGGGGCTCCGACTGGCCGTTCCTCAGAATGCCCAAGCGGATGGATTATGGTCCCGTGCTCGCGAATCTCGAGCGCTGGCTCCCCGACGAAGCCGCGCGCCACCAGGTGCTGTGGAAAACGCCGGCGCGGCTGTTCGGATTCGCGTAGGTCGCGATTCATCGCGACGCGCCCGTCGCATATGCGAATGAATTCGCACCTACGGCGGGCAGATGTAGCCCTTGCCCGTCGGTGACTTGAAGCAGCCCACCGATTCGGGCAGGAACTGCTTCGGCAGCCACAGCACTACCTTCGGCGCCATCACCGTGAAAGCGATGGTGGCGAAGAACACGACGTAGAGCGGTAGCGACCGCACCAGCGCGCGCCCGAACGGGACGCCGACGTACTTCGATGCGACGAGCAGCGACAGGCCGTACGGCGGCGTGATCAGCCCGAACACCAGCGTGGTGATGATGACCACGCCCATGTGCACCGGATTGATGTTGCCGACCTCGGTCAGCTTGTTGATGATCGGCATGAAGATGATGATCGCCGGCACCGCGTCGATGAAGTCCCCGACGATCACGAACAGCACTACGAGCAGGAACATGATCATGGCGCCGTCGTTCCCGGCGACCGACGTGATGTAACTTGCGACCATGTCGGGTCCGCGCAGGTAGGCGACCATCCAGCCGAACGCCGACGCGGACGCCACCGCGCCGAGCGGCAGCGAATAGAGCAGACCCGCGTACATGAAATCGCCCGGGAGCTTCACGACATGGCGAGGTCGGAGCGCCGGGATCAACACGATCAGGATGTAAATTGCGGCCACCATCCCGGCCTCGGTCGGCGTGAACCAGCCGGTCAGGATCCCGCCCATGATGATCACCGGGATCACCGTCGGCAGCGACGCGCCGCGCGCCGCGGAGGCGAATTCCTTGAACTTGGCGCGCTTCTTCATGACGCCGATCGGGCCGAAGAAGTAGCTGTAGACCATGAGCCCGATCCCGATCGTCACGCCGGGCACGACGCCGCCCAGGAACAGCCCGCCGATCGACACGTTGCCGATCGCCCCGTAGACCACCGCCATGATGCTGGGCGGGATCAAGTTGGCCATCGTCGACGCGCAGGCGATGAGCGCGGCGGTGAAGGCGCGGTCGTAGCCTTCCTTGTCCATCTCGCGGGCGATGGTCCGGGAAAGAACCGCGACGTCGGCGACCGAGGAACCGGAGATGCCCGCGAAGAACATGCTGAAGAGCGTGACCACTTGCGCGAGGCCCCCGCGCAGATGGCCGACCATCGTCTGCGACAGCCGGATCATGCGCTCGACGACCTCGCTCGAAGCCATCAGCTCGCCCACCAGCAGGAAGAACGGCACGGCGAGCAGCGTCTCGGTATCGATGCCGTGGAAGAGCTGGCCGATCATCGACTGCAGACTGATCGGTGTGAACGCGGTGGCGACGAGCACCCCGGCGAGCAGCGCGAAGGTCACCGGCACGCCCATGTACCCGAAGAGCAGGAACAGCCCGCCCATCAGGCACAGGATCAACCCCGTGCTCACTTCTCGCTCTCCCGCGTCGGATGTCTCACTGGACGTGCTCCACGACCTCCTCGCGATCCTCCGGCCCCTCGAAGCCGTGCTTCCAGCCGTTGACGAGCTGCTCGACCATGAACAGCGCGATCAGCACCCCGGAGATAGGCACGATCGCGGTGTAGACCGTGAGCGGGATCAGCGACGGCATGCGGAAGCTGCCGAGATCCAGGAGCGTGTTCTTCCAGCCGAACCAGGCGATGATGATCGCGACGACGAGCACGATGAGGCGGTTCACGGTCTCGATCGCCTGCCGGGGCTTGCCTTTCATCCGCTTGGTGATCTCGGCGAGGTAGAAGTGGTCGAGCCGGCGCGTCGCCGCGGCTAGGCCGATGAACACGCCCCAGGCGAAGAACGCCGTCGTGACCTGCTGCAACCACAGCCACGGCGCGCCGATGGTCCGCGTGACCACGTCGCAGAGAACGGTCAGCGTGAACATGAAGATGCACACGCCGCAGAGGATCATCAGCAGCGCCTCGAGGGGGTCGAGCGCCTTCCACTTCAGGCGCCGGTGGCGCTGCAGGATGAGCGCGCGCATGTCGGCCATGGGGTTCCCCTACCGCGGGAGCGGCGCGCAGCACACCGACCGGAGCCCGCTTGAGGCTCCGTTCCGCGCAATCCGCGCGACGATTACTTGACCTCGCGGACGAGCTGCAGCAGCTTCACCGCGTGCGGACCAAGCTCTTGCGCGAGCTGGTCCTGGACGGGCGCCGCGGCCTTCATGAACCCGCTCTTGTCGACGTTCTCGACTACCTTGACGCCCATGGTCTTGAGCTTGTCCTCGGAGTCCTTCTCGAGCTTGAGCGCCATCGCCGGCTCGCGCCTGCTCACCTCGTCGGCCGCGGCCTGAACCCATTTCTGCTGCTCCGGCGTCAGGCTGTCCCAGGTCTTCTGGCTCACCCAGATGCAGTTGTTGTTCGCCTCGTGCTCGGTCATCGACAGGATCGGAGCCACCTCGTAATGCTTGTTGGCGAGGTAGACGTTGACGCCGTTCTCGGCGATGTTCACCACGCCGGTCTGCAGCGACGTGTAGACCTCACCGAAGGGCATGTGCACCGTCTGCGCGCCGTAGGCGGGAAACAGCGTGTCCTCGGTCTTGGTCGCCTGCACGCGCACCTTCTGACCCTTGACGTCCTCGATGCTGTGCACTTCCTTCTTGCTGTACATGCTTCTGAGGCCCATCGTCAGCAGCCCCAGCACCTGCGCGCCCTGCACCGAGTCCTTGATCATGGCCCGGAACTCGTTGGCCACGGCCGGGTCGGCGAGCACGTGCTGCAGGTGCTGCTGGTCGCGGAAGATGAAGTGCAGCGAGAACACCCCCGCCTGCGGCGCGAGGGTCGAGGCGTTCGCGGTCGAGGTGATCACGAAGTCGATGTCGCCGGCGCGCATCTTCTGCAGCATCTGCGGCTCCTGGCCGAGCTGCGCGTTGGGAAACTGGTTGATCGAGAGCTTGCCGCCGGAGAGCTCCTTCAGCTTGGCGTCGAAGATGTTGCCGGCGATGCCGTAGGCGGTGGTCGTGGGCTGGTCGTACGCGAAGCTGAAGGTGCGCGTCTGCGCGCCCGCGTCGAGGCAGAGGACGCCAGCGCTGGCGGCAACCGCCAACGACAGCAATGCGCGGCCGAGGATTCCGGTTCTCATGTGAACTCCTCCTGGTAAGGGCTGGCACCGGCGGGGCGCCACTCGAGCGGTGGCCTTGGCGATCGCCGTCGCGACATCCTACACGTTCGCCGGCGGGGGAAACAGGTGCCCGCGTCTCAGCGGCGACGATCCCCGCGCGGCGGTCGCTACCTAGGCGCGAGGATCGTCTCGGCAACGGTCGCGACGGCCGCGCGAGCGCTTCCGACGCGCTGGACGCCCGCGAGTTCGGCCGCCTGCTCGAGGCCGATTACCGGCTTGCCAAAGTGCAGCCCCAGCGCGACCTCCGAGAGCGTGCCCAGGCTGTTGCCGATGGCGATCAGACAGAACGACGCCCGGGCGATGAGGGCATTGCGAGCCTCGCCGATGCCGGTGGCGATGGCCACGCTGACGAAGGGGTTGGCCTGCGACGCATCGGTTTCGGGCAGCAGCCCGATCGACAGTCCGCCGACGCGCGCCACTCCCTCGCATACCGCCTGCATGACGCCCCCGCGGCCGCCACACAACACCGCGAGGCGGCAGTCAGCCAGGAGCTCGCCGACCTCCAGCGCTGCGGCGAGCTGCGCCGCGTCGGCTTCCCGCGGGCCGATCACGCCGATCGGCTCGCGCAGCGGCGAGCCGCTCTCGCGCTGCAGCCAGCCGACCGCGCCGATCGCGTCGATCATTTCGAGCTTGCCCGCGGAGGGCTTGCGGCGCGACGCGGCAAGCCATCTGCGCTCGGCGGGGGCGAAGCGGCGGCCCGCGGCGTCGAGCAGCGTGTTGCGCGCCCGGTCGATCGTGAAGCTCGCGTCCATGTCGGAGGCTAGAGGTGCCGCTCGTGCTTCGCGCCGACCCATTCGCCCACGGTGATGATCGCGGAGCAGGCGGCGGTAATGAGCAACGCGAGCGCGGCGGCGGCAGGAAAATCCGACCCCGTCTCCGAGATCAGGCTGTAGAGGCGCAGCGGCAGGATCGGAAGCTGGGTTCCGACCAGCGCAAGCGCTGTCCCGTAGGCGCCGAACACCACCGCGGCGACCAGGCAGAACGAGGCGATGACCGGTGCGGCAACCTGCGGCAGAAGCACCTGCCGGAACGCCTGCGCCCCGGTCGCGCCCAGCGATTCCGCCGCAGCGAGCTGCGTGCGGTCGAAGTTCACGAGCACCGGCAGCATGCCGATCACTACCCGCGGAATCAGATAGTAGGACGACGCGAAGGCCAGCCCCGTCGGCGTGAACAGCGCGCCGCCGATGACCGCGGGATCGAGCCCAGCCCTGGCGAGAAGCTGGGTGACAAAGCCGGCGCGGCCGTAGCCCAGGATGAACCCGTAGGCGACGATCAGTCCGGAGAAGGTCAGCGGCAGCGCGATTACGAAGGAGAGCGCCGTGCGCCGCCGCGCCGGAAGCCGCGACAAGTGCAGGGCGACCGCGACGCCGACCAGGCTCGAGAGCGAGGCGGCGAAGAGCGTGAGCACGCTGCTCCCGGCCAGCGCGGTCCAGAAGCCTGCGGTCGCGAAGACGCGCGCGAATGCGCCACCGCGGTCGGAGAGCGCGTCGAAGGCGACCGCCAGCACCGGCAGCGCGAAGAACAGCGCGAGCAGCGCGACGCCGGGCAGCGCTAGAGCGGCGTTGGCGGATGCGCGCGACATCATCGTGGTCCGTCCGGGGCGAAGCGCGGAATCATTTCGTCCCCGTCGCGGCGGCCCATTCCTTGTCGATGTCCGCCTTCTTCGCCGCCGCGGCTTTCACGTCGAGCGGCCGCACCTGCGGGGCTGATGGCAGCTTGTCCGCGACGCTCTCGGGAAGCTTCACGCCCGGCACCGAAGGCCGCACGAAGCCCTGCGCGAAGATGCCCTGCCCCATGTCGGTCATGATGAAATTGAGCCAGAGTTTTCCGGCATTGGGATTCGGCCCTTTCTCGACGAGGCTGATCGCGTACGGCGCGGCCGCGGAAGCCTCCTTCGGGATCACGACCGCGACGGCGTCGCCCAGCCCGTCGGTGTACTTCGCCTTGAGCCCGTCGTTCTCGTAGCTGATCCAGATCGGGATCTCGCCCTTCACGAACTGCGCGTACGGCGTGGTGCCGAGGACGCGCAGGACGTTGCCCGAGCGGTGGAGCTTCGCGAAGTATTCCATCCCGGGCTGGAGGTTGTTCATGTCGCCGCCTGCGGCGAAGTTCGCGGCGAAGGCCATGACCTGCCCCACGCCGGTCGAGCGCGGGTCCAGGTAGACGACGGTGTTCTTGTATTCGGGCTTGAGAAGATCGGCCCAGGATTGGGGCACGTTCTTCACCAGCTTGGTGTTGACGATGAACGCCACGGTGAGCGTGTGGATCGTGAACCATCTGCCGTCGGGATCGCGGAACACGGGCGTGAGCTTCTCGAAGTTGACCGGCTTGAACGGCGCGACCACGTTTTTCGCCATTGCGTCGAAGGCCGAGCCCGCGAAGTAGTACGCGGTGTCGGCCTGCGGGCGGTTGCGCGCCTTGTCGAGCGCAACCACCGTCGCCGCCGAGCCGATGTCGTTGTAGACGATCTCGACTTCGGGATAGCGCTTCTTGAACGCGGCGAACTCCGCCGCCCAGTTGGCCCAGGTCGGCCCGGTGTCGAAGCTCACCACCATGCCCTCCTTCTTGGCCGCGTCGTAGAGCGCTTTCTCCCCGGAGTACAGCTCGGGCGAGTCGAGCACGGTCTGCGCCGACGCGGTGGCGGCGAGAACCGCGACGGCGAGCGCCGCCGCGCAGCGAGCGAAGATCCGCATGGGGCTGTTCATGGTTTCCTCCTCTGTCTAACGAGCGTTCAGGAACTGGATGGCTTCGCGCGGGACGCGCACGCGTTCGACATGATCGCGCAATGCGGTCTCGATTTCGAGTCGCCCGGACCCGGCGGCGACCTCGACTTGCCGGGTCGCCCCGAAGAAGCGGTCGCGCACGACCCGCGCCGTGAACACGTTCTCGCCCGTGGCCTCGCGCGCGATCTCGATCCGCTCGGGCCGCACGAGGAGCTTGAGCGCCGCGCCCGTAGCGCGCCCGTGCGGCGGGGTGGCGAGCCGGCCGATCGGCGTGTCCACGGTCTCGCCGTCGACCGCGCGCGCCTCCAGCACGTTGGCGCGGCCCACGAAGCCGGCGACGAACGCGTCCGCGGGGGCGTCGTAGATCTCGAGCGGCGTGCCGGTCTGCACGATGCGGCCGTCGCGCTGCAGGACGATGCGGTCGGCCAGCGACAGCGCCTCGTCCTGATCGTGCGTGATGAGCAGCGTGGCGATCGAGTGCTCGCGCTGGATGCGGCGCACCTCGTCGCGCATCGCTACCCGCGTCGCGGCGTCGAGCGCCGAGAGCGGCTCGTCGAGGAGCAGCGCCCGGGGCCCGAAGACGAGCGCGCGGGCGAGCGCGACGCGCTGCTGCTGCCCGCCGGAGAGCTGCGCCGGCAGGCGCTCGGCGAGCCCGGACAGCCCGACGAGCTCCAGCATCGCCTGCGCGCGCCGGCGGCGTTCGACCAGGGGCACCTCGCGCACCCGCAAGGGGTACGCGACGTTCTCCCACACCCGCATGTGCGGAAAAAGCGCATAGGCCTGGAACACGACGCCGCACTCGCGCTCGCGGGTCGACAGCCCGCTCACGTCGGCGCCGCTGAGCCGGATCACGCCGGTATCGGGCTTGACGAATCCGGCGACGAGCTTGAGCAGCGTCGTCTTGCCGCAGCCGCTGGGGCCGAGGCACACCACCAGCTCCCCGGGCGCGATGACGAGCGTGGCGTCGAACACCCCCGCCTGCGTGCCCGGGTAGCGGTAGCTCACGCCTTCGAGCGAGACGGCGGGCACGGCGGCCTGGGTACCGCTCATGCCGCGCTCGTCCTCCAGCGGGTCGCGCCACCCGCGGTGATGCCGCCGGCGACAGCCGCCAACAACGCCAGCGCGAGGAGCACCACCGTGGCGGCGCAGGCGAAGCCGGTCGCGCCGTAGAAAGCCTGCAGCAGCACGACGGGGTAGGTGCGGTTCAGAAACCCTGCGACCAGGTTCGAGAACTGGAATTCGCCGATGGAGAGCGCCGCGACGATGATCGACCCGGCGAGGATCGACTGTCTGAGCGAGGGCAGAACGATGTGGGCGAACCGCTGCCAGCCGCGGCTGCCGAGCGACTCGGCCGCGTCCTCGAGCATGCGCAGGCCGAGGCGCTGCATGTCGGCGATTATCGTCTGCAGAAAGTACGGCAGCCCCAGAACGACGTGCCCCGCGGCGAGCAGCCACAGGCTCCCGAGCCAGGGCAGCGTGTCGGAGGAGAACACCAGGATGAAGCCGAAGGCGAGCACGAGCGGCGGCAGCGCGACCGGCAGCTGGTAGACGACGCGCGCGAGCGCGCGCAAGCTCCGGCGGTCGGTCCGGAACAGCGCATAGGCGAGCGGCAAGCCGAGCGCGAGGCACGCCGCGCACGTGATCGCCACCACCGCGAGGCTCGCCACAAACGCGCGACGAAAGCTCGGATCGGACGCAACGTCGCGGTACCACTGGCCCGTGAAGCCGGTCGGCAGCAACGTGTTGAGCCATAGCTCGCCGAACGACCCGACCACCAGCAGCACGATCGGCACAGCGAGGTACGCGAGATACGCGGCCGTTACCCAGCGCAGGAACATGGGCGAGCGATGAAGCCGGGTTAGTCGTCGGATCGAACCGCCGGCATCATACCCGTTGCCGATGCGGCGAGAGCGGCGGTGCGGCCTGGAAGCAGGCTCGCGGATCCGGCTCGGATCGCCGGCGTCGCCGCGATGAATTAGAATTGCGCGCCTCGAGCCGGCCGGGAGACCGGGCGCTCTTTTCCCTTTTTCCGTTCGCCGCCCGGCGCCGTCCGGCCGACCGCGGCCAGCCCACTGACGCGCGGAGATCACCGTTGTTTGCGTTCTTCGAACGACTCGTCGATCCATATCCCGAAGCGGCGCCGGTCACGCCGCCGCGCGGTTTCTTCGCCTTCCTGTGGGCTTGCTCGCGAGGATTGCGCGGGTTCCTCTTCGCGACCACGCTGCTCACCGCGGTGATCGGCGCGTTCGAGGCACTGCTCTTCGCCTTCCTCGGCAGCATCGTCGACTGGCTCGCCAAAGTGGAGCCCGCGCGCCTCTGGGCGCAGGAAGGGCCCCGGCTGCTGCTCCTGGCAGGCGTGCTCGCCGGCAGCATCCTGCTCGTGGCGCTGCAGTCGACGATCAAGCAGCAGACGCTGTTCGGCAATTTCCCGATGCTGCTGCGCTGGAACTTCCACCGCCTCATGCTGGCGCAGAGCATGAGCTTCTATCAGGACGAGTTCGCGGGGCGCATCGCCACCAAGGTCATGCAGACCGCGCTCGCCGTGCGCGACACCTGGCTCATCGTCACCGAGCTCCTGGTGTTCGTGGTGATCTACTTCGTGACGCTGCTCGCCGTGCTGGGCGGATTCGATCCGCGGCTGCTCGTCCCGTTTCTCGCCTGGCTCGCGCTCTACGTCGCCGCGCTCGTCTACTTCGTGCCGAGGCTCGGCCGCGTGGCCCGCCAGCAGGCCGACGCCCGGTCGCTCATGACCGGGCGGATCACCGACGCCTACACCAACATCGCCACCGTCAAGCTCTTCTCGCACGCCCGTCGCGAGTCCGCGTATGCCAGGGGCGCGATGCAGGAATTCCTCGGCACGGTGCACACGCAGATGCGGCTCGTGACCAGCTTCGAGATCGTCAATCACGCGCTCTCCATGGGTCTCATCGCCGCCAGCGCCGGCGCGACGCTGTGGCTGTGGACGCTGGGTCACGTAGGGGTGGGCGCGGTCGCCGCGGCCACGGCGATGGCGCTGCGCCTCAACGGCATCTCGCACTGGGTAATGTGGGAGATGGCCACGCTGTTCGAGCACATCGGCACGGTGCAGGACGGCATCAACACGATCGCGCGCCCGCAAGCCGTGGTCGACGCCGCGGAGGCGAAGCCGCTCGTGGTCACGCGCGGCGACATCCGGTTCGAAGGCGTGCGCTTCGCGTACGGCAGCCAGGGCGACGTGATCGAGGGCTTCGACCTGCACATCCGTCCCGGCGAGAAGATCGGGCTGGTGGGCCGCTCGGGCGCGGGCAAGTCGACGATCGTCAATCTGCTCCTTCGGTTCTACGATCTGCAGGCGGGCCGCATCCTCATCGACGGCCAGGACATCGCGCACGCCACCCAGATCTCGCTGCGCGCCCAGATCGGCATGGTGACGCAGGACACCTCGCTGCTGCACCGCTCGGTGCGCGAGAACATCGTCTACGGCCGTCCGGAGGCGTCCGAGGAAGCGATGCTGGCTGCCGCCCGGCGCGCGGAGGCGCACGATTTCATTGTCGGCCTCGGGGATCCGAAGGGGCGCAAGGGGTACGACGCGCATGTCGGCGAGCGCGGGGTGAAGCTCTCGGGCGGGCAGCGGCAGCGGGTCGCCATCGCCCGGGTGATGCTCAAGGATGCGCCGATCCTGCTCCTGGACGAGGCGACCAGCGCGCTCGACTCCGAGGTCGAGGCGGCGATCCAGCAGAGCCTGTACCGGCTGATGGAAGGCAAGACGGTGGTGGCCATCGCCCATCGCCTGTCGACGATCGCGGCGATGGACCGACTGATCGTGCTCGACCACGGCCGCATCGTCGAGCACGGCGACCATCGGAGCCTGCTGGCCGGCGACGGCATCTACGCCCGGCTCTGGGCGCGACAGAGCGGCGGCTTCCTGGGCGACGACGTTGCCGAATCGGTCGCCGGGGCAGTGGAAGCGATCGCGCTGGCGCGCGGCGACGGCGAAGCCGAACAGCCCCTGCCACGTCGACCCGAACCGACGCTCATCGGCCGCGACCTGCCGACAGGCTCCGATCCGCCGCTGTAGCGCGGGCCGAGGCCTCGCCGCCGGGTTGCCCGAAAAAGAAGCCCGGGTCCAAACCCCGGGCTTCGTCCGTCACTCCCCTAGAGTTGATAGCGCCTACTGCTGCTGGTTGGAGGCCTGGTTCGAGCTTGGCGGCGTCGGGCTCGATTCGTTCGACTGCGTCGACCCAGCGGAGGCGTGATTCGTCGGCTGGCCCGGCAGGTTCGATGCTTGATTCGAACTCTGATTCGACTCGTTGGAGGCCTGGTTCGAAGGTTGATTCGATTCGCTCGAGGCTTGGTTCGATTGCTTCGATTCGTTCGAAGCCTGGTTCGAGGCTTGATTCGAGACGCCCAGCGCGGCCAGCGTTTGCGCGTCCGGCCGGCCGGTTTGACGCAGGTTCTGCGCCTGCTGGAATTGCCGCAACGCCGTCCCCGTGTGCGGGCCCATGATCCCGTCCACCGCGCCGGCGTGGTAGCCCTTGTCGTTGAGCGCCTGCTGGACCGCGCGTATCTCGTCCGAACGGCCGTTGCTGCCGCTGGTGCCGCCGCTCGACGACGCCATCCCCTGGGCTTGCGTCTCGTCCTCATTCGAGCCTTGATATTGGTTCTGGTTCGATTGGCTCGACGCTCGATCCGAGGATTGATATTGGCCCGGCTGATTCGAGGCTGCGTACGGTTGATTCGATCGGCTCGACGAATTCGAAGCCCGATACGAGGCTTGATTCGAGACGCCGAGCGCGGCCAGCGTACGCGCATCCGGCTGACCCGTTTGCGGAAGGTTTTGCGCCTGCTGGAATTGCCGCAGCGCATCTTCGGTGCTCGGCCCCAACTGCCCGTCGACCGGGCCAGGGTTGTAGCCCTGGTCGTTCAGCGCCTGCTGAACCGAGCGAATCTCGTCCGAATTCGCGCTGTAGCGCATGCCGTTGCCGCCGCGCTCGCTAGAGCGCGTGAGGGGGCCGTTCGCCGACGCCAGGCCACCGGGTTGTGTCTCGTAATGGCCCGCGTAGCCGCCCACGCCCGCGCCGACCACCGCGCCGACCGGCCCGCCGACCGCCGCGCCGACGAGCGCTCCGCCCGTCGCGCCGACCGCGGTCCCCTTCTCGGTTCGACTCGTGTGCTGCCACGTCGAGCAGCCTCCGAGAGCGAGTGCCAGGGCAACGGCCAAAGTGCTGTATGTTGCGTACGATCTCTTCATGTATTCCTCCGGTAGCGTGCCGTCGCATCGCGCGACGGCGGAATATCCGAATGGGACAGCCCGCGCAGAGGCTTCTCGCGCCGCCGTTCCGTACCTCCTTGGAGCATGCCCGGATGCCGACCGCTCGCAAATCGGCCGGGTTCTGATTCGCTTACCGGAACCCGGCCACCGCGGTGTAGGAGCGCGATGACCTCGTAGACGACGGCGAGCCGGCGACGTTCTACTCGCTCAGGCGGATCGGCGCGAGATAGAGCTGGCGGAAAGCCTCGAAGGGGAGCATGTCGGCGGCTTCGACGCGCTTCTGCTCGTCGATCGATTCCCGCGCCATGCGCGCGAAGCGCTCCTCGACCTCCGGCGCGAGCGGCAGCGCCATGATCGCGTCGCGATGCGCGCGCGATTGTGCGAGCGCGAAGCGCACGTAGGAGTTGCCGTGATCGCGCCGCATCGCCTCGAGCACGCGCGCCGACGGCGTGCGCGCGGGATCGGCGACGGCCGCGGCGGCGGACCCGACCGCGTCACGGTAGGCATGGCCGCCGTTGGCGAGGTCGAGCGCCACCGCGATCGGCAGGCAATCGGCGAGGACTTCCTCGGCCCATTCCGTGAGCGGCACCTCGTTCGCCTCGCGCACGAGCTTGAGACCGGGCTCGCGACCGCGCGCCGCCGCGCGAAGCTTGTTTTCGATGACCGCGGCGAGCTCCTCGGGGTTGTCCCGCGGACTGTCGCAGAGCAGGCAGTGCAGCAGGAAGACGTCGAGAAAGCGCATCGTCTGCGCGGTGATGCCGACGGGCTCGAACGGATCGAGGTCCAGCAGCCGGACTTCAACGTACTCCACGCCGCGGTCCCGCAGCGCGTGCAGCGGCCGCTCGCCGGGGCGGATGATGCGCTTCGGCCGGATCGCGCTGTAGAACTCGTTCTCCATCTGCAGAAGCGTGGTCGCGAGCTGCATGTAGTCGCCGTCCTTGCGCACGCCGATCGCTTCGTACGGCGGATACGGCTTGGTGAGCGCCTCTTCCAGTGAAGCGGCATAGCTCGCGAGGTCGTTGTAGCTCACCGCGAGCGCCGACTGCGCGTCGCTCTGGTAGCCCAGCCTTCCCATGCGCAGCGACGTGGCGTACGGCAGGTAGAGCGTGTCGGCGGAGAGCTTCTGGAGCTCGTGCCGGCGCCCGGCGACGAAAGTCGAGCACACGGCCGGCGAGGCGCCGAGGAGATAGAGCAGCAGCCACATGTGCCGCCGGAAATTGCGGATCAGCGCGAAATAGTCGTCGGAACGGCGATCCGGCAGGGAGAAGTTGTAGTGGATGCCGGAGATCGTCTGCATGCGCCGGCCGTAACGGTGCGACAGGCCGATGCGGTATACCGTTTTCATGCGCCCGATGTTCGACGCGCCGTAGCGGCCGATGGGAATCTCCTCCTCGGCCGGCAGCCGGCACGGCATGCTGGAAGCCCATAGCAGCTCGTCGCCGATCGCGCGATAGACGACCTGATGGATCTCGGTGAGCTCCTCGAGGCAGCGCTCGGGATCGGTGTGCACGCCGGTAATGAGCTCGGGCTGCGACTCGCTGAAGTCGGTGGTGATGCGCGGATGCTTCAGCGCCGAGCCCAGCGCCGCGGGATGCGCCGTGGTGGCGAGCGACCCGTCGGGGCGAACGCGCAGGCTCTCCTTCTCGATGCCGCGGCGAAGCGTCTGCAGCACCGCGCGCGGCAGGGCGTTCAAGCGCTCGGCGCAATGCGCCGTCGTAGCGGCTGTTGCGGCGACGGTGGCCGTCATCGAATATCCCCCAGCCGGGAAATTGTATACCCCGGGATCGTTACCGGCAGGGATGCGCGCGGCGCATCGCCGGCATGATGCGCGCTCATGCCGCGGCGGGCATGCTCCGCTCGCGGGCCGCGACCGGGTAGCCAAGCTTGACCGCCGCGGCCCGCCCGCGACACAATCGTTCGCGTCTCCAAAAGAGCACGCGTCAGCCGACGCGAGTGCCCTGCGACATCCCTTTCCGGGAGGAGTGATGAACCTCGATCGAATCGGTTTTCTCGGCCTCGCCGCCGTCGCGGCGACGCTGGCCTTTCCCTGCTCCGCCCAGCAGGTCACGATGATGACCGGACCGCAGGGCGGGTCGTGGATTCCCCTCGGCGGGGCGCTCAAGAACATGTGGGAGTCGGCGATTCCCGAGCTGCAGATCCAGCAACAGCCGGGCGCCGGCATCGCCAACGTCCGCGGCGTCGACGAAGGCAAGGCGCAGATCGGCTTCGCCAACTCCTCGACCACGGTCGACGGCCTCGAGGGACGGCCGCCGTATCCGAAGAAGGTCACTCACGTCTGCCAGGTCGCGAACCTCTATCCGCAATACTTCCAGGTGGTCGCGCTCGCCGACGCCAAGGTCCATTCGTTCGCGGACCTCAAAGGCAAGACGCTGGTCACGCAGCCCAAAGGCAACACCTCCGAAATTCTCACCGCCGACGTGCTCAAGCTCAACGGCATGAGCTATCAGTCGCTCGCCAAGGTGAACTTCCAGGCTGCCTACACCGACGCAGTCGACATGATGAAGGACGGGCACGTTCAGGTCTTCACGCTCGGCACGACGGCGCCGGCCTCGGCGATAATGGACCTCGCCAGCGCGCGCGACATCAATCTCGTTCCGGTCGACGACAGGACGATGAGCGAGCTGAAGAAAATGAATCCCGGCTACAACAAGCTCGTCATCAAGGCCGGAACCTATCCGAAGCAGGACAAGGACGTCCCCGCCATCGGCTACTCCACGCACATCGTGGCGGCGTGCGATCTGCCGGAGGACATGGTCTACAAGATGACCAAGGCCATGGCGGCGCACGTCGCCGACATGGCGGCGGTGGTGAAGCCGATCGGGGGATTGACGCCGAAGGACATGGCCATCGACATCGGCGTGCCGTTCCACAAGGGCGCGCTCAAGTACTACAAGGAAGTCGGCGCCTTGTAGCGCGCGCCATTGACGTCGCGGGGACGGCGGCCACCGCCCCCGCTTGCCGTCCGAACCCCGGAAGAGCTCGAGTGTCCGAAGCGTCCGGCCCGGTGGTCGTCTCGGAGGAGGCGCAACCGACCACGCCGGCCAGCGTCGCGCTGCGCTGGCTCGTCAACATCATCGCCGTGGCGATGTCGCTCTACCACATGTACGTGGCCGCGTTCGGGCCGCCCGAAGCGATCATCTTCCGCGGCACGCACCTGCTGTTCGCGCTGACGCTGGTGTTCCTGCTCTACCCGTCGCGGCCGGGGCGCCGGACCGCGTGGCGCAGCGCCGACCTCGCTCTGCTCGCCCTCGCCTACGGGTTCGTGCTGCACATCTTTCTCAACTACGACTACTTCATCAACCGCATCATCTACATCGACGATCTGACGCCCTCGGACAAGTTCTACGCGGTGGCCGCGGTGGCGATCGTGCTGGAGGCCACGCGCCGGGTGATCGGTCTGGCGCTGCCGCTGACCGCCATCGCCTTCCTCGTCTACGCCGCGTTCTTCACCCACGTCACGCCGCAGGTGCTGATGGAGCAGCTGTATCTGTCGACCGAAGGGATCTTCGGCTCGACGCTGGGCGTGTCGGCGAGCTACGTGATCCTGTTCGTGCTGTTCGGCGCGTTCATGGAGCGCAGCGGCACGGGGCAGCTGTTCATGGATTTCGCCATGTCGATCACCGGGCATACGGCCGGCGGACCCGGCAAGGTGTCGATCGTCTCCTCGGCGCTGTTCGGAACGGTGTCGGGCAGCGCGGTGGCGAACGTGATGGTCGACGGACCGATCACCATCCCGCTGATGAAGCGCACCGGGTTCCGGCCGCCTTTCGCGGCGGCGATCGAAGCGGTGGCGTCGACGGGCGGGCAGCTCATGCCGCCGGTGATGGGCGCTGCGGCGTTCGTGATGGCGGAGTTCCTCGCGGTCCCCTACGCCCAGGTTGCGCTCTGGGCCGCGATCCCGGCCGTTCTGTACTACGTCGCCCTTTTCTTCGCCGTGCACTTCGACGCCAAGCGCCACAAGCTCGCCGGCGTGCCGAAGTCGCAACTTCCGCGCTTCGTCGCCGTGATGCGCGCGCGCGGGCACCTCTTCGTGCCGATCTTCGTCGTGCTGTTCGGGCTGATGGCGGGATATTCAGCGCCCCTGTGCGCGCTGGTCGGAGCGCTCACGTGCATTCCCATGGCGCTGCTTCGCGGCACGACGCGTGGCGGCATCGGCTGGCGCAACGTGTTCGACGCGCTGGTCGATGGCGCGCGCAACACGCTCGCGGTCGCCATGGCCTGCGCGTGCGCCGGCATCGTGATCGGCTGTGTCACGATCACCGGTCTCGGCATCGACTTCACACAGTTCGTGGTCGCGCTCGCGCACAACTCGCTCATCCTCGCGCTGATCCTCACCGCGCTGGCGGGGATCGTCCTGGGCATGGGCATGCCGACGACCCCGGCCTACATCGTCATGGTGTCGCTGCTCGTGCCAGCGGTGATCAAGATGGGCGCGCTCACGCCGACCGCGCACATGTTCGCCTTCTATTTTGCGATCCTGTCGGCGATCACCCCGCCGGTCGCGCTCGCGGTGTTCGCGGCGGCCGGCCTCGCGCGCTCCGATCTCTGGCGCACAGGCTGGGAATCGGTGCGCATTGCCGCCGCGACGTACGTCGTCCCTTTCATGTTCGTCTACGAGCCTTCGATCATGATGATCGGGGACGGCTTCACCATCTTCACCTCCACCCTCTCGGCGATCGTCGGCGTGATGTCCCTGGCTGCCGGGCTGCAGGGCTATCTCCTGCGCGTCGCCCGGCCGTGGGAGCGCATCGTGCTCGTGATCGCCGCGCTGCTGCTCATCAAGCCGGGCTACATCTCCGATGCGATCGGCGCGGGTCTGCTCGTGCTGGTGGCGCTCGTGCAGCGGCTGCACGTAAGCGCCGCGGCGAGATAGCCGCGCGCCGCGGCGTTTCGAACGCTCACCGGACGGCGCTGTCCGAATTGTTTGCGCGGGGCAGACGTCCGCCGGGACGGTTCCCGCGGGTCCCGCGGCGCGGGCAGCGCAATGCCCGCGTCCCGGACCGAGGAGGTAAAGCGATGAAAGTTAAGGAAGCGATGTGCCGTGACGTGCAACTCGCGAATCCCGACGAAACGATCCAGCATGCCGCCCGGATGATGGTCGAGATCGACGCCGGGGCGCTCCCGGTCGGCGAGAACGACCGCCTGGTGGGCATGATCACCGACCGCGACATCGCGGTACGCGCGGTGGCTCTGGGCAAGCCGCCGGCGACCAGGATCCGCGAGGTGATGAGCGGCGAAGTGCTCTACTGCTTCGAGGACGAAGAGCTTGCCCACGTCGCGCGCAACATGAGCGACATGAAGGTGCGCCGGCTGCCGGTGGTGAATCGAGACCAGCGACTCGTCGGAGTGATCTCCGCAGGCGACATCGCTCGACACGAAAACCCGGCGAACGTGGGCAAGATGATGGCCGAGGTGTCCGAGCCCGGCGGCAAGCATTCGCAGGCCGCGCACTGAGAGGACCGCAGACGCGGTACGGGCGGCGCGGTCGCGCCGCCGGGTGGGGAAACGGGTCGCCCGCCCCCAAGTAATGGGCGTGAACCCCCGAAGCACCCGGCTGCTGGTCGACGCGCTGGCATTCGCGGCGTACAAGCATCGCCTGCAGCGGCGCAAGGACCCCGAAGCGTCGCCGTACATCAACCATCCCATCGGCCTCGCCCACGTCCTCTGCGACGAGGCCGGCATCACCAACGCCAGGATCCTCGCCGCCGCCGTTCTGCACGACACGATCGAGGACACCGAGACCACCTACGAAGAGCTGCGCGAGCGTTTCGGCAAGGTCGTCGCCGGCGTGGTACGCGAAGTCTCGGACGACAAGACACTGGCGAAGGCCGAGCGCAAGCGCCTGCAGATCGAGCACGCGGAGCATCTTTCCCGGCGGGCGCGCCTGGTCAAGCTCGCCGACAAGATCTGCAACGTGCGCGACATCGCCTCGAATCCGCCCCACGACTGGTCGCTTGCGCGGCGGCGCGAATACTTCGACTGGGCGAAGGCGGTGGTGGACCGCATTCGCGGAACGAACAGGAAACTCGAAGCCGCGTTCGATGAAGCCTACGCCGGGCGGCCTTAGCGCCGCGCGCGTCGGAGATCGCGACCGGCCGAGTCGGATCGAATCCCACATCGGACCGGCCGAGGCTGCTTACCCGTCGTAATCTCATTCGCGTCCGAGCATTTTCCGCCGGCGGCTGTCCAACTTGGTGTTCCGCGTTCGATGCGCGCATGGAGAACATCGCCATGAAGGGTTCACTTCGCATCCGGGGCCGCCGGGTCGGCCCGCTATGGCTCGCGCTTGCGCTGTTCGCCGCCGCCTTCGCGGCGTCGGCGGCCGATTTCTTCGTGTCGGTGAACGTCGCGCCGCCGCCCATCCCGATCTACGAGCAGCCGCTTTGTCCCGGACCGGGGTACATCTGGGTCCCCGGCTACTGGGCCTGGGGCGCCTATGGCTATTACTGGGTGCCCGGAACGTGGGTTCTGGCGCCCTTCGTCGGCGCGCTCTGGACGCCCGGGTACTGGGGCTGGAGCGGCGCGGTGTACGAGTGGCATCCGGGCTACTGGAGCCATCACGTCGGCTTCTATGGCGGCATCGACTACGGCTTCGGCTATTTCGGCGTCGGCTACACGGGCGGCTACTGGAATCGCGGCACGTTCTACTACAACGCTGCGGTGGATCACGTCGACCCCCGGATCGTGCATCACGTCTACCGCCGCAACGTCGTGCACGTGGCGAATGGTCCGCACGTGAGCTACCACGGGGGGCGAGGAGGAACCACCGCCCGGCCGACCGCCGCGGAGCTCGTCGCTGCACGCGAAGGCCATCGGTCGGCCACGCCCATGCAGCTGCAGCACGAGCGGCTGGCCCGCAGCGACCGCGCGTTGCGCGCGGCGGTGAACCACGGCTCGCCGAGGATCGCCGCCACACGCCGGCCGGCGCAATTCGAGCGCTCGGTCGCCCGCGCGGCGGGGCCTGTCGGTCGCGCCGCGCCGCCGCAGGTCGCGCACGCCCCGAGCCGAGCGCCGCAAGCAAGAACCTTCGCGACGCCGCGCGCCGCGACTGAGGCTCGCCATGCGCCGCCGCCCATGGGGTCGCGCTCGGGTGGCTTCGAGCAGCGGCCACAGATGCTGGCGATGCCTCGGCAGTCGATGCGCCCCGAGGGCATGGCAGGCCCGCACGGACCGACGCCGCAGGCGATGCCGCGGCCTGAAATGCACGCCCACAATATGCCTCGCCCGCAGGGCCCGCCGCACGAAGGCCGCGGCGGGCGCGAAGAACGGCGCCACGGCTAGCCTCGTTCGGGAAGGCGATAGGGCTCGAGCTGGAGCGATTCGAGCTCCGGGCCCAGCATGGTCACGCTACCGCTGCGCCGTTGCACGCCGTCATCGGAGAAGTCGAAGAGATACGTCCGGCGCAGCCGCAGATTCCCGGCGGCGTCGCGTCCCAGCCGCACGCGCGCGCCTTGCACGGTATAGTCCAGGAATTGCAGCCCGTGATGGCGGCACGCTTCACGGGCAATGCCGATCGCGGCCTCGCGCACGCGCAGGCTGTCGAAGAACAGCGCCGCCGCGGCGAGCATGACAGCGATTCCAAGCGCTTCCCACATGAGCCCGCCTTCGACTTTCACTCGACGGCATCAGCGTCGAGCGCTTGCCGTTCCGAGCGAGGTGGCGACGAGCCTCGATTATCGCAATGGTGCTGGTCCAGAGGCCACGGCAGCGCCCCTGGGCGGCCCGCGGTTGGCGCGGTAGCCTTCGGTCGAGGCCGGACGCGAGCGTGCCTGCGGCTCCGCCCGCCAACCGAAGGGGCGGGCACGTTCCACGGTCGCTCCCCGGGGACCCGCACGCGAATGATCGAGCACCTGGACAGGTAAGCGGAGTATCCGTGGTCTTCGAGTCAGACGTTCCCGCGCGGCTCGATCGCCTTCCGTGGGGACGCTTCCACTCCATCGCAGTGGCGGCGCTCGGCATCACCTGGGTGCTCGACGGACTCGAAGTCACGCTCGCTGGCGCGGTGTCCGGCGCGCTCAAAGCGAGTCCGGCGCTGGCGCTCTCTGAGCCTGAGGTCGGTGCATCGGCCAGCGCCTATCTCGCCGGCGCCGTGCTCGGCGCCTTCTTCTTCGGCTTGCTCACCGACCGCCTCGGGCGCAAGCGACTTTTCTTCGTCACGCTCGGCGTCTATGTCGCCGCGACGGCGGCCACGGCGCTGGCGCAGGGTTTCGCCTCGTTCGCGCTGTTCCGCTTCCTCACGGGCGCCGGCATCGGCGGCGAATACACCGCGATCAATTCCGCGCTGCAGGAGCTCATTCCGGTGCGCTACCGCGGCCGCACCGATCTCGCGATCAGCGGCAGCTTCTGGCTCGGCGCTCTTCTCGGCGCCTTGGGCACGACCGTGCTGCTCGCCCCGGGACGCTTTCCCGAGGACATCGGTTGGCGGCTGGCCTTCGGCATCGGTGCGGCGCTGGGCGCGTGCATCCTGCTGCTGCGGCGCGCGCTGCCCGAAAGCCCGCGCTGGCTGCTCGTGCACGGCCGTCACGCGGAGGCCGACGCGGTGGTCGAGCGCATCGAGCGCGGCTTTCCGACGCGCGCCTCGATGCCGGCTGCCGGAAGGCTGCGCATGCGCACGCGCGAGCACGCGATCGGCTTCGTCGATCTGGGCGTGACGCTGTTTCGGCGCTACCCGCGCCGCGCGGTGCTCGGCCTCGTGCTCATGACCGCGCAGGCTTTTTTCTACAACGCCATCTTCTTCACCTACGCGATGGTGCTCGGCCGCTTCTTCGCCGTGCCGCCGCAGGACGTCGGCCTCTATCTCGTTCCCTTCGCGCTGTCGAACTTCTTCGGACCGCTGCTGCTCGGGCGGCTGTTCGACACCTGGGGCCGGAAGCCGATGATCGCCTCGACGTACGCGCTCTCCGGGCTGCTCCTCGGCGGCACGGCGCTGCTGTTCGTGCACGGGGCGCTCACCGCTGCGACGCAGACGCTCGCCTGGACGGTGGTGTTCTTCTTCGCCTCGGCGGCGGCGAGCTCGGCGTATCTCACCGTGAGCGAGAGCTTTCCGCTCGAGGTGCGCGCGCTGGCGATCGCGCTGTTCTATGCCCTCGGCACCGCGCTCGGCGGCATCGCCGCGCCGTGGCTTTTCGGCGCGCTGATCGGCACCGGCGAGCCCGTGGCGATCGCCTGGGGCTACGCCGCCGGCGCCGCGCTGATGCTGATCGCGGCAGCGGTCGAGCTGTGGCTCGGTGTCGCCGCGGAGCGACGCCCGCTCGAGGACGTGGCCCGTCCACTGTCGTGCGTCGTCGACGACTCGCCGGCCGCGACGTAAGCGTTCGGCGCGCGTGGCTTCGTCTCGGGAGAAAGCGTCCGTCAGCGGATACCGCGAGCGAGCCGATCGGCGGAGCCGAGCGTGCTGCGGCGGTGTCATAACCGTCGAGCGCGAGAAGCGGCGCCCGGTCGAGTGTCGGAGGGCACGCGGGCGTCGCCGAATGCGGCGTGGACACCGCGCCCGGTCGATGCAACCAACGCCACGAAAGGATTCGCATGCGATCACCCATGACGGCGCTATTGCTGTCAGGAGCGCTGGCTTTCCCAGGTGCCGCGCTCCTCACGGCACCTCGAGCGCGGACGTCACGGCAGCGCCGAACACCGACTACAACGCGCAGTATGAGCAGTGCAAGCAGGTGCCGGGAAGCGACCAGGCGCGCTGTCACGACACGGTGGGCATGCGCCCCCCCGAGATTGAGCGCCGCGGACTGCCCGACGACCGGATGGCCTCGCTGCAGAACGGCGACCGGTGCGATCTGCTGAACGGCGACGCGCGGCGCGACTGTCAGCGCAGCGACAAGGCGGCCTGAAGCCGGAGCGCTAGCGCGCGGGCGGCCGCCACACCGGCGGGTCGGCCTGCGGCGGCCGAAGCACGCGGATCATGCGAATCGCGGTCTCGCGTCCGCGGTAGTACCCGGGCAGACGCAGCGTCTCGGAGAACCCGAGGGCGCGGTAGAACGCGAATCCGTCCTTGTTCTGCGCGCGCAGCTCGAGATGAATCGAGGCGATGCCGGCGACCATCGCGGTATCGACGAGCCACTGCGTCATCCGCCGGCCGATGCCGCGGCGCTGGCCAGCGGGCCGGACCGCCATCAGGACGAGATGAGCGTACTCGTCCCCAAAGCTCATGATGGCGAACCCCATGACGCGGTCGCCGTCGCGCCCCACGAGGCTGACGGTGTCGGGCGCGGCGATCAGCTCACGCACGCGCTCGGCGCGGTACTCCCAGCCGAGGCCGCATTCGATCAAGTCCCGCGACAGGGCAGCGATGACCTGGGCGTCGCTGCGGGCGGCGAGCCCCACCGTGATGTTCTGCGAATTCACGGTACCATTGTGCCATTGTCCGGCTCGATTGCCAGAGCCACGCCCGCGGCTCGCTCGCGATGAAGATGACCCGTCCCGTCATTGCACCGGCGATGCCCGGTGCCCGGCTCGCGCGGCGCCGGATGCTGGCTTTGCTCGGCGCTTCGGGCGTCGCGGCGCTGGCGGCGAGCGCCCGGCCGCAGGCAGCGGCCGAGCTTTCCTGTACGGTGCGACCGCGCCAGACCGAAGGCCCGTATTTCGTCGACGAACCGCTCAATCGTTCGGATCTGCGCTCCGATTCGCGGAGCGGGCAAATCAAGCCCGGCATATCGCTGCGCCTCGCCTTGCGAGTCTCGCGGTTGACCGAGGCGAACTGCGATCCCCTCGCCGGCGCACGCGTCGACGTCTGGCATTGCGACGCGGAGGGACGCTATTCGGACGTGCGCGCACCCGGTTTCGGCGTATCGACGGCCGGAGCGCACTTCCTGCGCGGCTACCAGGTCACGGACGCGCACGGCATGGTCCGGTTCCTCACGATCTATCCGGGCTGGTACTTCGGACGCGCCGTCCACATGCATCTCAAGATTCGGTTTCCCGGCGCTCTCGGCGCGGCGCCGGAATTCACCTCGCAGCTCTACTTCGACGAGCGTGTCACTGAGCGCGTCTACGCGCGCGCGCCTTACGCAAGGCGTGCGCAGCGATGGCTGCGCAACGCCGACGACGCGCTGTATCGCGACGGTGGACGAGACCTCACGCTGGCGCCCGAGCCCGACGGCGAGGACTATGCGGCGCGCCTCGACCTGGCGCTGACGGCGTAGCGGGGAGCGGTCAAGAAGCTAGGCTTCGAATCCCGCGGCATGGCGCGGGTCCGCGTTCGCTGGCGCCGTCAGCATCGCTATGAACCGCCGCGCCAGCTCAGGTTCCGCCGCTGTCGCGCTGACCGCCGCCGCATACGGCGTCGCGAGCGCGAACGGGCCCGGCAGCGCACCGACCAGCGCGACTCCGGCGGTGCACAGGATCTCCGTGATCTGCGTGCAGCCGAGCGCGCCGCGCTCCTGGGCAGCGGCGAGCGCCGTCATCGCCGCGACGCCGTTGGGATGCGCGACGAGACGCGCAGCCAGCCGGTCGTAGAGGCCCAGCGCGCGGAGGACTTTCACGAAATGAATGCCCGCGGTCGCGCGATGCGGATCCGGAACGTACAGGCGCGGGGCGGCCGAAAGCGCCGCGCGCAGCCGCTCTTCCGTGTCGATCGCGGGCACTCGATCACCGGCCCTGACCGCGACGCCGGTGTGAACCGCGCCCAGGCGCGCGATCGTCGCGCCGGCGACGCGCGCTTCGCGCGCGAAGCGCTCGAGCATGGCCACGCTCGAGACGACGACGTCGCACGCGTCGCCGGCGATCAGCGCCTCCTCAAGCGCGCCGACCGGCATGAACCGCGCGCGGACCTCGCATCGCGCATCGCGCTCGAGAATCGGCGCGAGCGCCTGGGTCAGGCCTTGCGCGGCGCCCGCGCAGAGCAGCCGCAGCCGGGAGCTCACGCCGCCCCGCCTCGGCCGGACTGGCGCGTCACTGATCGGGCTTCGCGCCCGAAATCTTGACGATGCGTTCCCACTTGACGATGTCGCCGGCGATGTACTTGCCGAACTCGTCCGGCGTCATGATCATCGCAACCGCGCCTTGCGCCGCCCATTCCCGCTTCACCTCGGGACGGCTCACGATCCGTGTGATCTCGGCGTTCAGCCGGTTGACGACCGCCGGTGGCGTGCCCTTCGGCGCCACCATCCCGAGCCAGATGGTGGCCTCGTAGCCAGGGACACCCGCTTCGTCGAGCGTGGGGACGTCGGGCAGCACCGTAGAGCGCAGCTTGCCGCTGGTCGCGAGCGCGCGCACCTTGCCCGCCTTGACGTTCTCGCTCATCGTCGTGACCGCGTCGAACATCATCTGCACCTGACCGCCGAGGATGTCGGTGCGCGCGCCGGAGCTGCCCTTGTAGGGAACGTGCACGAGGTCCACACCGGCCATCGCCTTGAACAGCTCGCCCGCCATGTGGTAGGGCGTGCCGGGGCCGGAAGAGGCGTAGTTGAGCTTCCCCGGCTGCGCCCTGGCGAGCGCGATGAACTCGGCCAGCGTCCTGGCCGGAACCGACGGATGAATCACCATCACCAGGTCGGAATAGTTGATCGGCGCCACTGGAACGAAATCGCGGGTGAGCGAGAACGGCTTGCTGGGAATGAGCGACTCGTTCACCGTGTGCGTGTTCGACATGACGAGCAGCGTGTAGCCGTCGGGTGCGCTCCTGGCCGCCGCGTCGCTGCCCACGATCGAGCCTCCGCCGGGTCGATCCTCGACGACGAACGGCTGGCCGAGCGCTTCCTGCAGGCGCTGCCCGAGGAAGCGCGCGTAGATGTCTGCCGGTCCGCCCGCCGCGAACGGAACGATCATCTTGACCGGCCGGGTCGGATAGTCCTGCGCTTGCGCAGCGCCGAAGGCAGCGAGAGCGGCGAGGAGCAAGGCTGCGTGCAGGACCGTCGCGGCGCGAGCAGCCATCGTCGAGCGCATAGCTTTCTCCTAGGGATGCAATACGGCGGGTCGGCGCAATCTACCCCAACCCGCGGGGCGGCGCCACGCACCGCCCCTGCGCGGGCTGGCGACGACGCGCGACGGGGCTCGCGGGGGATCCAACGACGGCGGCAGGAAAAACAAAACGGGCCGTGAACCGGCCCGTAAGGGTCCCTCAAGCCATTCGGGGGGAGAACGGGCTCAAGGACAGATCAGCGTTGTTCTTCTTCGGGGGGCTTGTGTTGTCGTGTCGCGATGGGGTGTAGGGACAAGGCCTTCGGGCAACGCAATCCAGGTCAGGTCGTTGAAGTTGCTGCTTGGTCTTCCCTACACGGAGCGCAGTGTGGCCGAGTCCCCAGGGTGGGAAAATCAGCCTTTGTCTGATTTTGTTGTAGGACGCAAAGGAAGCAGGCTCCGGTACAATTCCACCTGCGGAGCGACCGCGCAACCCACTTCGGAACGCGCACTAGTGAGGCGCGAGAAATGGGTCAACAACCCGCCCGAGGTCAGGCCCTGGAATTTCGGATGAGGGTGCCCCGATGAGCCGCAAACACGAAAATCTCCTGCGCGCGATCTTCCAGGATCCGGTGAGCGGCAACATCCAGTGGCGCGAGGTCGAGTCGCTGCTGCATCATCTGGGCGCCACGACCGAGCCGCTCGCCAAGGCGCGATTGCGCGTGCGTCTCAACGGCGTCGAAGGAACGCTGCATCGCCCGCACCACGGCGACGCGCTCGGTCGCCAGGACATCCTGCACATCCGCGAGTACCTGGCGCACGCCCGGGCCACGCCGTCGCAGTACGAGGCTCTGCGCAAAGGCTGAAGACCCGCACCTCCGTTCAACACCGCAAGCGAGGACGCACCATGCCGGAAACGCCTCTCCACATCGCGGCCGACGATCGGCCGCCGGCCCCCCGCCCGTCCGGCGCGCGTTGGGGCATAGCCGCGGTCGGCGCGCTGCTGATCGTGATCGGCGCCATCGCGTACTACTTCTGGCAGCGCCAGCCCGCGCCGCGTCCCGTGGCCGCCCCGCCCGCCGCGCCGCAGGCACAGGCGCCTGCACCGCCGGCAACCGCGCCCGCGGTCGAGCATCCGGTCGAGACGACGGCTCCGAGCGCTCCGCTGCCTTCGCTCGCGGAGAGCGACCCCGCGGTCCGCGACGAGCTCGCCTCGCTCTTCGGAAGGTCGACGTTCGACGCGCTGTTCCGCCCCCAGGAGTTGATCCGCAACATCGTCGCCACCGTCGACAATCTGCCGCGCAAGAACGTCGCGCTGCGGCTCGTGCCGCTGAAGCCGGTGCCGGGCGCCTTCGAGGTGCGCGGCAGCGACGGCGGATGGGTCGTCGGGCCCGACAATGCCGCCCGCTATGCTCCGTACGTGCGCGCGTTCGAGGCGGTCGACGCGCGCCGGCTCGTCGCCCTCTACGTCCGCCTTTATCCGCTCTTCCAGCAGGCCTACGCGGATCTCGGTTATCCGTCGCGCTACTTCAACGACCGCCTGTTCGAGGTGATCGATCATCTGCTCGCGGCGCCCGAGGCTCCGGCTTCGATCGCGCTCGTGCAGCCGAAGGTGCTCTACGACTTCGCCGATCCGCCGCTCGCGGATCTCTCCGCCGGGCAGAAGATCATGGTGCGCATGGGGTCGGAGAACGAGGCCAAGGTCAAGGCGAAGCTGCGCGAGCTGAAGCGAGCGCTGTCGAAGGGCGTCTGATGCCGCTCGAGTCATCCAGGCGTCAGCGATCCGCGTAAGGACGCGTCCGCGCTCAACCCGTGCGCGGTTCGCCGCCGTCGAACAACGACGGCGCTGCGCCGCGGTCCGGCTCGGCGGCCACCAGCGCGTGCGAGGCCTCGTCGCGGCGACACAGGCCGCTCACCCGCACGCCGAGGAGCCGGATACGCCGCTCCAGCGGAACGCGCTTCAGGCACTCGCCGGCGGTCCGCCGGATGGCGCCGGCGTCCTGCGTAGGCTCGGGGATGGTCCGGTCGCGCGTCAGCGTCTGGAAATTGCCGTAGCGCACTTTCACGCCGATGGTCCGGCCGACGTATCCCTTGCGCTGCAGGTCGCCGGCCACCTCCTCGCACAGCTCGGTGAAGGTGGCGGAGAGTTCGGCGCGGTCGCGCTCAGCGGAGAGATCGCGCTCGAAGGTCGTCTCGCGGCTCATCGAGACGGGTTCGCTCTCGGTCACGACGGGGCGCTCGTCGCGTCCATGCGCAGCCTCGTGCATCCACGCCCCGGCGGACGTGCCGAAGCGCTCGACCAGCCAGACCGGATCCGCGCGCGCGAGCTCGCCGATCGTGGTAATACCCAGCGCCTCCAGGCGCGCGGCGGTCTTCGGCCCGATGCCGCTGATCTTGCGCGCGGCGAGCGGCCAGATACGCTCCGCGACTTCCCCGGCGAAGAGCACGGTGAGACCGTCGGGCTTGCCGAACTCCGAAGCGATCTTCGACAGCAGCTTGTTCGGCGTGACGGCGATCGAGCAGGTGAGGCCGGTGGCCGCGCGCACGGCGTCCTTGATCGACTGCGCGACCCGGCGCGCCCGCTGGCGCGCCGCTTCGGTCGTCTCGTCGGAAAGCCCGCTATCGGAGGGCAGCCCGACGAGCGTCAGGTCGATGTAGATCTCGTCGATCCCGTTGTCCTGGATGAGCGGCGCGATGGCGCGCACGGCCGCCTTGAAGCGGCGCGAGTAGTGTCCGTAGGCCGCGAAGTCGGTCGGCAGGAGGAACGCATCGGGTGCGAGCCGGGCTGCCTTCATCAGCCCCATCGCCGAGTGTACGCCCAGCGCCCGCGCTTCGTAGGTCGCTGTGGTCGCCACGCCTCGGCCGACGTAGTCCGCAAGCCGCGTGAATCGACGCACCGTCCGTCCGGTCGCTGGGTCGACCGTCTCCTGCGGCTGATGGCGGCTGCCGCCGCCGATCACCACCGGCGCGCCGCGAAGCTCCGGATAGCGAAGCAGTTCCACGGACGCGTAGAAAGCGTCCATGTCGAGGTGAGCGATGAGTCGGGTCACGACGAAGCGCGCGCCACTGGCCCCGCCAAGTGTACCGGATCACGGCACGCGGATTCCGGCCAGGGACCTGCGGGCCGCGTCGCTACCGCAGCCGGAAGCGCGGAGCGCTAGGACTGAGCGTCGTTCCCGGGCGGCCTCTTCGGCTTGAGCCCGAAGAGCTCGTGCATCGCCGAGCGATATTCCGACGAACCGACGCGCAGGCAGTTGTTGTGCGTGGCGCCGTCGACGAGCAGCAGCCGCTTGGGCTCGGACGCCGCCGCGTAGAGCTCACGACTGAAGCGCGAGGGCACGAAGTTGTCCCCGGCGCCGTGCACGATCAGCACCGGCATGCGCACCTCGCGGATCTTCGCGAGCGAGTCGAACTTCTGCGACAGCAGCAGCCGCACCGGAAGCCACGGTGGAGTCAGCGCCGCCGCGACATCGGCGAGCGTCGTGAACGACGATTCGACGATGAGCCCGTGCGCCGGTACCGGCTCGGCGGCCTGCGCGGCCCGTTCGCTCAGGAATGCCGCGAGGTCGATGGCCACCGCGCCGCCGAGCGAGTGCCCGTAGATGTAGCGGCGGTCGGGGTCGGGCTGCAGCTGGGCGAGCCGATGCCACGCGACCCGCGCATCCTGGTAGACGGTCTGCTCGGAGGGGAGCCTGCCGTCGCTCTTGCCGAAGCCGCGATAGTCGATCGCCAGCACCGAAAACCCGAAATCGTGCAGCTCCTCGATGCGGAAAGCCTGTCCGGTCAGATTCCAGCGCGAGCCGTGAAGGTAGAGCACCGCGGGCGCCTCGGGGCTCGCGGCGGGCCACCACCAGGCATGGATGTGCTGGGTCCTGCCGTCGTGGTCGATGGACAGGTCGGATTCATGAACCCCCGCCGGCAGGCCGTCGAACCAGCTGGCCGTGCCGGGCACGACCCGGAAAGTGAGCTCTCGCTCCTTCTCCTCGAGCTGGGCGCAGCCGCCGCCGATGAGCATGGCGGTCGCGAGCGCGGCCGCGACCCATCGCGCGTAAGGCCTCCGCCATCCCGCGGCTCCGGTCTTCGTCATGACGCTTCTCCTTACCGCCGACCGGAAAGCAACGAGCATGCCGGAGGGAACCGCTAACAGACCTGAAAATCCCCGCCCGGTTCCGCAGCCGACGCGTGGCCAACGGCAGGGCGCGAACGGTGATAGGCTCGGATGCGTCCAAGAAAGAAACCGGTCCTATGACCGCCCCATTCCGCCCCTTTCTCGTCGCCGCGGCCCTCGCTGCCGCGGCATGCTCGCCGTCTCCGCAGTCAGGCAAGGCGCCGGATACCCAACCCACGGCGTCCGCGCCGGCGTCCAGCGGCGCGAGCGAACCTTCTCACGGCCAAGCCGTCGCCTGGAGGAAAGGCGACGTCGACGCGGCGTTCATCGACGCCAAGACCGAACACAAGCCGCTGTTCCTCTACTGGGGCGCCGTATGGTGCCCGCCGTGCAATCAGGTCAAGGCGACGCTGTTCAACCGGCAGGACTTCATCGACCGCTCGACGCATTTCATCCCGGTATACATCGACGGCGACAGCCCGGGCGCGCAGAAGCTCGGCGAGCGCTTCAACGTGGTCGGCTACCCGACCATGATCCTGTTCAGCGCCGCGGGTCGCGAAATCATGCGGCTCCCCGGCGAGGCCGACCCCGAGCAGTACATGCGGCTGCTCACCCTCGGCATGAACGGCGCGCGTCCGGCGAAGGAAACGCTCTCCGCCGCGCTCGCGCAGGGCGAGCGGCACGCCGCGCTCACGCCCGACGACTGGCGGATGCTCGCTTACTATTCCTGGATCACCGACGAGCAGCAGCTCGTCCCGGAAAAGGACCTCGCCCCGACGCTCGAGCGGCTCGCGCAGACCTGCCCCGCCGAGCAGACGGACACGGCGGCGCGGCTGCATCTGAAGGCGCTCGCTGCGGCCGCCACGCGGAAGGATGCCAAGGCTTCGGCGAACGCGGAGTCGGTGGCGCGGCTCGCCGCGGTGCTCGGCGATCCCAGGCTCACGCGCGAGAACTTCGACACGCTGACCGAGTACGCCGACAGGATCACCGGCTTCGTCACGGCTCCGCATTCGCCCGAGCGCGCGCGGCTCGTGGTCGCCTGGAGCAGCGCTCTCGATCGGCTCATCGCCGATCCGACGCTGTCGACGGCGGACCGGCTGACGGCAGTCGGCGCGAAGGTCTCGCTCGCTCGCCTCGACGCCGAGGATGCGGCGCTGCCGGCGGGGCTGGAGAAGACGGTGCGCGACGAGGTCGCGCGGGCCGATCAGGAGACAACCGATCCGTATGCGCGCCAGGCCGTGATCGATGCCGCGGCGGACGCTCTGGTCCAGGCCGGATTTCTCGACGCCGCGGAGAAGCTGCTCAAGGCGGAGCTCAAGCGGTCGCGCTCGCCATACTATTTCATGGTCGATCTCGCCGAGATCGCGCGCAAGCGCGGCGACAGCGCGGCCGCGCTCGACTGGTACGCGCAGTCGTACGCCGCGGCCAAGGGTCCGGCCACGCGTCTGCAGTGGGGCGCGCGCTATGTCAATGCCCTGACCGAGCTCGCGCCGCAGGACGCTGGCCAAGTCGAGCGCGCCGCGACGAGCGTGATCGCCGAGCTGGAGCCGGTGCCGGAGACGTTCTACGACCGGAACCTGCGCGGCCTGCAGCGCATGGGGCGCAAGCTCGCCGACTGGGGCAAGGAGCCCGGGCGCTCGTCCGCGCTCGACCACATCCGCGCCGAGATGGACGCTGTCTGCGCGAAGCTCCCCGCCGGTGATCCGGCGCGGGAGAAGTGCACCGGCGCCCTGCGTTCGAAGAGCGCGAGCGCGTAAGGCGGTTCAGCGCTGCGCCTGGTGCTGCCGCGCGAGGTCGATGTCGAGATACTTCCAGTAGTTGGTGAAGCGCATCGGGCTGTAGCCCTTCACCCAAGGCTGCACGAAATCGTTTTCCTGGCGGAAGATGGTCGGCATCGTCGGCACGTAGGTGGCTGCGATCTCGGCGGCCCGGCGTGCGGCGGCGACGCGTCCCGCTTCGTCGGGGCTCGCGAAAAAAGCATCGACCAGCCGTTCGACTTCCGGCGACCGGAAGCGCGAGACGTTCACCGTCTGCGGCTGGCGGCCGTCGAGCTGCCACAGCATGGGATAGCCGAACGGCGTGCCGCCGTAGCCGCCCCAGAACATCTGGAACTTGCCGCCTTCGAGCTCCTTGATCACATCCTGGAACGGCGTGATGTGGAAGTCGCTGCGCAGCCCGATCGCGTCCAGGTTCTTCTTCCACAGCGTCGCGATCTCGCGCGAGATCGCACCGGTGCGCAGCGACAGCGTGAGCGTGAGCGGCTTTCCATCCGGCGCCAGGCGAAAGCCTTGCGCATCTCGAGCCTTGTAGCCGAAACGATCCAGGAGCGCATTCGCCGCCGCGGGGTCGGCGCTCGGGGGCGGCGGGAGCTGCGGGTCGTGGCCCGCCACCCCCGGAGGCACGAGCTGATTGGCGGGAAGGGCCTGGCCGGCGTAGACCACGTCGATCAGCGTCCTGCGGTCGAAGGCGAGCGCGATCGCGCGGCGCAACGCGACATGCGCGTTGTCCATTCCGCCGACCGCGGGATCGCTCATGTTGAAATAAACCTCGAACAGGAACGGCTCGGTGAACACGTGGCGGGCGATCCCGCGCGCAACGTATTCGGGGCGCAGCCTGTTGTCGGCCAGGAGCCGCGCCGCGACTTCGGCGCGCAGCACGACGACATCGAGGTTCCCGCGCTCGAATTCGAGGAGCCGCGTTACGTCCTCTTCGATGAAAGCCACGTCGACCACACCGATCTGCGGCAGCGTCCGCCCGTACATGCTCTTTTCGAGCCCTGCACGTGCGCGATCGTCGCTCGGCGGAAAGACAAGCGCGCGGTATTTGGGATTCGCCTCGAGCACCAGGCGCGAGCCGCGCTTCCACTCGCGCAGCCGGTACGGACCGGTGCCCACCGGCCGCGCCCGGATGTCGCCGTGCGCCGCCTCCACGACCTCGCGCGCGCATACGAAATAGTTGAGGATCGCCTGGGCGATCGGGAAGTTTGCTTGCGTCAGTTTGAGCTGGAGCGTGTAGCGATCGAGCGCGCGCAAGCCTTCGATCGGCCGGTCGTAGTCGAGCCTGCCGCTCTTGCGCGCCGCGTCGACGACCGCGCGCGCACCGACGATGAGATCGGTGGACTGCGGCGCGCCGCCGCGGCGCAGATTCGGATCGAGCCAGCGCGTGATGGAATATGTGAAGTCTCGCGCGACCAGCTCGCGGGGACGCCCCTTGAACGCGGGGTCGTCGGTGAAATAGATCCCGGGCTTGATGTGGACGGTCCAGCTAAGGCCGTCGGCGGAGATCTGCGGCGGACCGGCCGCGGTGACGGGCGCGAGCGTCGGCGTGTCCGCGAGGTAATCCCATTCGTAGAGGCCCTCGAAGATCGCGCCGATGATCTGGAACGACGGATCGTCGTCGTACTGGTGCGGATCGAGCGTCTCGATGTCCGGGCTGGCCACGTGCAGCACCTTCGCGGGATCCGCGGAGAACACCCAGCACGATACGAACAGCGCCAGGAGCGGCGCGAGTCGCAATGCGGCGCGATGAGTGCGGGACATCGATCGTCTCCGGCGAAGCGCTGCATTATGCGCCGCCCGACGCAACGCTAGCCGGACAAACAAAAGGCGCGGGAGACGCGCCTCGAGGCGATGCGGATCCAACCGAGCCGGCCGAGGTCTTTGCGCTCTGCCGGCTCGGGTTCGAGACCGGTCAGCCCGCCGGCGGCCCGACGTAGCCCGGCGGCGGCCCGTACGGACGCGGCGCGAAGCGGGCCGGGATCTGATTGCCCTTCGCGTACATGCACTGCAGGTAGGCCGCGTCGTAGCGGCGCTGCAGGTCGTACGAGCTGTACGCCGCGGCGTTGCCGCCCGCGGCGCTGCCGAAGAGCAACCCCGTGCCGGCGCCGATCGCGGCCCCCGGCCCGGCCTGGCCGGATGCCGCGCCGATGATCGCGCCCGCTGCCGCGCCCAGCGCGGCGCCGCCCACGGCATTGGCCGTCGCTACGTCACCCGGCGTGTTACCCGGCGGCGGCCCCATCGAATACTGCGCGTAGTCGCGGCACGCCATGTCGTCGGCTCGAAAGGCGTCGAAGCTCTTCGCGTGGCCGGGCAGGGCCATGACGGCCGGTCCCGTAGGTACGGTCACGCATCCGGCCAATGCGAGCGCCGCGAGCGGCAGCGCCAAGAGCAAACGGCTGTTCATCTTCTCTCCTTATTGCTGCGGCGCCATCGGTCCCGGCGCACTCGGCGGAACCACGCGCAGCCAGCCCTTCGGACACGTCGCGACCTGCGGGTAATAACCCGCGGGATCCGGACAGTAGTAGGAATACTGGCTCGCCGGCGGCGCCGAATAGCTCGATGGCGGCGCCGAATAGCTCGATGGCGGCGCCGGATAGTTCGATGGCGGCGCCGTCTGTCCCTGCTCTACGTAACCGCCGGGGTCGTAGCCGTAGCTGTACGGATAGTCGTAGTAGTACGGGTAGGGATAAGAGTAGTAGTACGAGGGGTAGTAGTACGGCCAGTAGTACGGCCATCCCCAGCCCCAGTACGGCCAGCCGACGCCAACGCCGAACACGAAGTGCGAGCCACCACCGTGACCGTGCCAGTCGCCACCATGCCAATTCCCACCACCATGCCACGTGCCGCCGCCATGCCATGCGCCACCGCCGCCGCCGTGCCATGCGTCCCCGCCGCCCATGCCACCGCCACCATGTCCGCCACCGCCATGCCCTTGGGCGCTAGCGATGCCGATACCAGCTAGTGCAATCGCGGCCGCACACGCAATCGTTGCAAAACGTTTCATAAATCCCTTCATAATGATCTCCTGCACGCGCTAATTAGACTAACCACGCCGAATCAGGTTCGTCCACAGCCGTGGATTTTCAAGCTTCGCGCCGAAGTTTGCTTTGATCCTGCGCAATGGTCATAACGCTCGAACCGCCGTCGGGGTAAACAGCGGCCAGGCCCGCAAGCATCCCGTTTCATGCCGTCCCCGGGGCTGGGCAGCCGCGATTTGCTAAAATGATAGGTTTCAATCAGCGGAGCCCGCCATGGCCGAACAGAGCGGGGCTCGCGCAAGCGATGCCCGGATGGACCCGACCTCGCTGTACCGCGAGGAAATCTACACCGATCGTGCGGCCGGCACGCTGCGCGTGATGGTTCCGGTGAAGGCCGACGGTTCGCCCGACGCGAGCCGGGAGACGCTCTTCATCGGCGAAGCGCAGATCCTCACCAACATGGGCCCGCTGCCGATCAGCTTCGAGGTCGAGGCGAAGAGCCTCGCCGAGGCCGTTGCCGCCTATGGCGAGGCCGCGAAGGCCGGCGTCGAGCGCGCGGTCCACGAACTGCAGGAACTGCGCCGCCAGGCCTCGTCGTCGATCGTGCTCCCGGGCACGGCGGGCGCAACCGGTTTGGCCGGCGGTCTCCCGCCCGGCGGACTGGGCGGGAAGATCAAGCTGCCGTGATGTCGTACCGCGCCAAGGTCCGTCCCGCGGCAACGGCCTGAAGCGGCCCGCCGCCGCCACCCTTTTCGCGCGGACCGACGAGATGAGCCTCCGCGCGCCGTGCATCGTCATGCTGCTCGCCATGGCCACTCCGGCAGCCGCGGTCATCAACCTGCGCGAAGGTCTCTGGGAGACCACACTCGCCGCCGACGGCCGCGCCCAGTCGCGGAGCGTGAAGTGCTACACGCGCGACGACATCGCGGAGATGGAGAGAGTTCTGCACGGGCGCTCCTGGCGGGGCGACGGCGCGTGCCGCTATTCCGGCTTCACGCAATCCGGCGATGACGTTAGCTACACGATGACCTGCCGGCTGGGCGACGAAGAGCAAACCAGCACCGTATCGGCGAGCTACCACGGCGATTCCGCGATCGGCACCGTCCGCGCCGGCGGCGCGGCCGTCACCGCCACCAGCCGCCGCATCGGCGCCTGCTCTCAAAGCTCGTTCGTGCGCTGAGGTTCGCCGATGGCCACCGACTCGCCCCTCGGTCTTACGCGCGGCCTGACGCATTACGGCGACGCCGGTTTCGCGGAGTTTCTGCGGCGCTCGTTCGCGCGATCGATGGGCTATTCCAGCGAGCTGCTGCGCAAGCCCACCATCGGCATCGCGAGCGCCGCCTCGGATCTGAACAACTGCCATCGCCATTTCCCGGAGCTGATCGATGCGGTGAAACGCGGCGTGCTCGCCTCCGGCGGGCTGCCGCTCGCCTTCCCGACGATTTCGCTCGGCGAAGTGTTTCTGCATCCCACCAGCCTCATGTACCGCAATCTCATGGCGATGGATGTCGAGGAGATGTGCCGGGCGCAGCCCCTCGACGCCGTCGTGCTCGTGGGCGGCTGCGACAAGACGCTGCCAGCGCAGCTCATGGGCGCGGCATCGTCGGGCGTGCCGGCGATCGCGCTCGTCGCCGGACCGATGCTGACCGCGCGCCACGAGGGCGAGCGCCTCGGCGCATGCACCGACTGCCGCCGCTTCTGGGCGAAGTTCCGCAGCGGCGAGATCGATCACGCCAAGATCGAGCGCGTGGAGGCGCGGCTCGCGACCACCGCCGGCACCTGCGCAGTGATGGGCACGGCGAGCACGATGGCCTGCATCGCGGAGGCCCTGGGCATAATCCTGCCCGGAACCGCGGCGATCCCCGCCGTGCATGCCGATCGGCTGCGCGCGGCGGAGGCCAGCGGCGCCGCCGCCGTCGCCCTCGCGCACTCGCGCCTCACCATGGATCGGATCGTGACGCGCGCGGCCGTGGAGAACGCGCTCCGCGTGCTGCTCGCGATCGGCGGCTCGACCAACGCGGTGATCCATCTGACCGCGATCGCCGGACGGCTGGGCATCCCCGTGTCGCTCATGCGCTTCAACGAGCTGTCGGAGGCCACACCGGTGCTGGTTGATCTTAAGCCGACCGGCAGCCACTACATGGAGGATTTCTTCGCCGCGGGCGGGATGAGCGCGGTGCTGCACGAGCTCAAGAACATGCTGGATCTCGATTGCCTCACAGTCACCGGCGAGCGTCTGGGCCAGCGGCTCGAGCGCGCTCCCGAGTGGATCGATCGCGCGATCGTGCGCCGGCGCGAGGCGCCGTTCCATCCCGTGGGAGGCCTGGTCGCGCTATTCGGCTCGCTCGCGCCCAACGGCGCCATCCTGAAGCGCTCGGCCGCCGATCCGCGGCTCTTCGAGCGCACGGCGCGCGCGGTGGTCTTCTCCTCGCCCGACGATCTCGCCGCGCGCATCGACGATCCCGCGCTTGACGTCGGTCCCGACGACTTCCTCGTGATGCAGAACTCCGGTCCGCGCAGCGGCTACGGCATGCCCGAGTCGGGCTATCTTCCGCTGCCGGCGAAGCTTGCGCGCGCGGGCGTGAAAGACATGGTCCGAATCTCCGACGCGCGCATGAGCGGCACCGCCTATGGCACCGTCGTGCTTCACGTCTCGCCCGAAGCTGCGGTCGGCGGACCGCTCGCCCTGGTGCAAAGCGGTGACTCGATTCGGCTCTCGGTGCGCGAGCGCCGGATCGACCTTCTCGTCGGCGCCGGCGAGCTGGAACGGCGACGGAGCCGCTGGCAGCCGCCCGCCGTGCCTCCGCGCGGCTACAGGCGCCTCTACGCCGAATGCGTCATGCAGGCGGAAGACGGCTGCGATTTCGATTTCCTGCGCTGATCGGCCTTCCCGACTCGACCGTCGCCCTCGCCTGACAGGGGCGAGCCGATATCCTACGAGCGAATCAGACGCGCTCCGATTCCGGCGCGCGGCGCGCCGCGGCTAGATTGAGACACCTTGATTCTCAGGTCGGAGCGCACCATGAGCAACCGTATGCGAAAAAGGAGAGCAACGCTGCGCGCGTGGCGGGATTTTCTTGCCGGCAGCCTGATCGGAACCGCCGTTCAGACGCCGGTGTTCGCCGCCACGGGCTTCGACTTCCCCAACGATTGGACGCAGCGGCTCACCCACGGGGATCCGATGGCGATCGGCGTCGCGGGAGCGATCGTAGTCGTCGTCGCGGCCGTTGCGATCGCGATCGGCACGCTGGCCCGCCGCCGCGCGACGAGAGGGCCGCCGCCCGATCCGGAGAATTCGATCGGCCGCCATCGGCCGTTCCGCGAGTAGCGCCCGGAGAGTGGGGCGCAGCCTTAGTGCAGCCGCTGGCGCACCTTGCGGGTCGCCTCGCGCCGCTGCGCCCGCCGCTCGGCCCGGCTCACGCCTTCGCCGCTGCGCCGGGCGAGCCAGAAGCGATGGATGAGCACCGCGGCTACCGGTAGCTCGTCGATCAGCCCCTGGCGCTTCTCGTCGCTGTCGACCCAATCGAGATATTCGGGGTCGTGATCACCGTAGGCGAGCGCCTCGATCGGGAGCATCCAGTCGCGCGTGGCCTCGGTGGCGTAGATCGGCTCCCACGTCTCTTCGCGCAGCAGCACGCCGGTCATGTAGCCCTCGCACCACGCGCTCGCTTCCGGCGGCGCGGTTTCCTCGCGCCGCGTTCCTTCCGCGCCTTCGCGACCCTTGAGCCCTTCCTCGGGCCGATAGAGCAACGGCTTGAACCGCGTCGGCGATTCGTTCAGCGTGCGGGCGATGCTGTTCTGCAGGCGCAGCAGCAGCGACAGGATGCGCTCGGCCTGCTCGTTGTCGGCGAACACCGGAGAGACGCTGCGCTGGCTGTCGCTCCATACCACCGGCAACCACTCCGAGGGCTGGATCAGCTCCGGACCGCTGACGATGGCGGTGAGAAAGCCGTCGAGCATCTCCAGGTCCATGCAGTCCTGCGGGACGGCGTTGGACCCGAAGAAGGCCTCCAGATCGTCGTATTCGCTCTCCGAAAGCGGTTCGTCGAGCTTGTTGGGTTCAGCCATGAGGATGCCGGGGCGAAGAATGGGGAATGATCGCCCGAGACGTGTCGGAATGCAACCGCGCGTGTCCGGCGTGTTCGCCCGGCACCGTGATGCCGAGCACGCCGACGATCGCGATGACGGCCGCGCCGCCGAGGGTCTCGAGCACGGCATTTCGCGCGAGCGCCTGCGCCGCGCGCGCATCGCTTCGCCCGACTTGCGGGCCGAGGCGGCTCAGGTTCACCGCCGCGAGCGCCAGCATCACCGCGACGAAAGCGAGCTTCGCGACGAGGAGGATCCCGTAGCGCGTGTCGATCAGCGCGGACCAGCCGCCGACGAGATCGATCGCGTTGCCGACGCCCGAAGCGATCAGCGCGCTCACGCTGATCGCGCCCAGCACGGAGAAGCGCCGCGTCGCACGGCCCGCGTAGGCGAGCATTCCTTCGTTGGCGTGGCGCCGCGCCACCGTGAGCGCGAGCGCAAGGCCGGGTAGCGCGCCGACCCAGGCGCCGGCCGCGACGAGATGCACCATGTCCGTGGCCACGCGCAGCGCGCCCGCCACGCCGTGGCCGCCAGCGTCCTGCACGCTCAGGGTGCTGAACGCCGGCTCGAGTTCCTGCGTGAACCAGAGGCGCACGTCGGGCGGGGACCCGTGCACGGTGCTGCCGACCCGGGGCGAAGCGTGATCGAGAAAGGCGTGCGCCGAGGCGTGCGCCGACCAGGCGAGCCCCAGCGCAGCCCAGGTCGTGGCGAGCAGGCGTCTCAGCACGCGCTTGCTCTGGCGAGCATGCGGCGAGCTCAATGGCCGAAGAGCGGACGACCGATGGACTGCGGGAACATGTCGTCGAGATAGAAGTGGAGCTGCGCGATCCAGCCCACGCCGCGGCCGCTGCGGTTGTTGATCGGAATCTGGGCCTCGAGCGCGAGCTGCGCGTAGCGACCCGACCAGATCAGGCCCGGATTGACGCTACCCGTCGTGCCGCTGGCGCCGCGATTGAGCCCGGTGGTCAGCGGGACTTCGACCACGGCGATCACGCGGTTGAACGGCTCCTTGAGCCCGACGTCTTTCACGAACGCCTGCAGGTAGATCAGGCTGTACTGAAAGGCGAAGCCCCACTGCAGGAAGTTCGGATGCTGCTCGACGTCCGTCTCGCCATCGTCGTTGACGAATGTGCTGCTCGAGCGCGAAGGGATCGAGACGCCGAGCTGGCCGGTGACGGCGAACGGACGCAGATACTGCATGCTGTCGGGCAGGTCGCCGAAGCCCTGTCCGAAGAAGAGCGCCGGCGTGAAGGTGCTGAACGATTCGGCCCCGACGCGCTTCGCGCCGCTGCCGCCGATGTCCACGTCGAGCCCCGCCGAGAGGATCGTCTCGTGGTCGTCGTTCCTGTAGAACTGGTACGTGAGGTTCGCCTCGAGGTTGTCGAAGCCGCGAACCCGGTCGCCGCCTTCCGGCTCGACCTGCAGGTAGCTCGCGCCGAACCCCACACCGAAGTTCTCGGTGATGCGCTTGGTCCAGTCCACGGACAGGGCCGTTTCCTTCGAGGCGGGCTCGTCGCCGCTCGCCGAGAATTTCTGTTGCGAGACGGTGGGGAGCGAAAGCTCGTCGGCGACGAATGGGTCGTCGGTCACCAGCGTGGCGGGAAAGAAGCGCTTGCCTGCGAAGCCGTGCGCGTGAACCGCGCCGGTCGCGGCCAACGCCGCCGCGAGCGCGGCGCACAGCGCGAGCGCGCGGGCGGAAGCGCCCGGCGCAAGGTGCGACAAAGCCATGGAGTCCTCCATCGATCGATTCGTTCGGAGAACGCCGTCGATGCCGAGATCGCGCGAGAGGCGCGAGTCCTGCACCGCCGAGCTGGGATCAGCCTTCTGTCGAGGGAGGCGCGCGGATGGGCGCACGCTCCGGCGCGACGCTCGCATAACGCGGCGCGACGACGGAGCAGACGGGCGCCGGCGCGCCCGCGAGGGGTGCGACGGTCGGCGCGACGGGCGCGGGTACGACGCAGCGCGCGAGATGCTTGAGCACCTTGCACTGCGCGCAGTCGTGGTCCAGCGGATGCGTGGGACTGCCGGGAATGTCGCCGTCGTCGTGATGCCGATGCGCCGCGCCTTCGGCTCCCGCGCCGGCCACCGCGTGGGCCTCGTCGCCGTGCTCGAAGACGAGCCAGGACAACGGCCCCGCCGAAGGCCAGGCGATCGCCACCAGCGCATAGGTCGCGACCCAGACGCGCCAGCGCCGCGAGATCTTCCGCGGAAGCAGCTTCAGGCGGGCGGCGATTCCGTGCACGGTGATCAGCGCGCGCTAGCCGGTGTCGCGCCCATCGACTCGACGGTCACCGAGGTCGTGACGGTTCCGAGATGCTCGAAGGTCAGGGTCAGCGGAAACCGCTCGCCGCGCTTGAGCGGGTGCTTCAGATCGATGAGCATCAGGTGATAGCCGGAGGAACCGAGCTCGAGCTTCGCGCCCGGCCCGATCTCCAGCGACGGCACTGCGCGCATGGTCATCATGCCGCCCTTCTGCGCCGTCTGATGCAGCACCACGCCGGCGGCGACCGGTGTGGATGCGCGCAACAGCCGCTCCGCATCCTTGCCGGCGTTGTCGATGGTGAAATACACCACCCCGGTCTTCGCGCCGGGCGGCGTCGCCCGTGCGATCGGCTGCTCGATGGTGATCGGGCCGAACTCGTAGAGCTTGGGCGCTGCCGCCCACGCCGGGGCGGCCAGCGCGCCAAGCAGCAAGGCGAGCGTCCATCGGCGCAGCGGAGACCCGCTTGGGAATGAGGGCATGTCCAGGCCAATGCTGCAGCGGTCTTGCCCACTGTAGCAGACGAGCCCGGAGCCGTCACGGTGCGCCACGTCGAAGCGCGCTGCCTGGCAAAGCCGTCCATCGCGTTGTCCACACAGCGGCGGCCAGCGGCGTGTTCCGCCGTGCTATCGTTGGCCTCGGTTCATTGCGGACCCATCGCCGTTCGCCGAAATGCCCTTCGACTTCTCGCCCCTGTCGGCTCGCTTCGGAGCCGAAGCGCGCGGCGTCGACGTCTCCCGGCCGCTGTCGGAGGCCGCATTCGCCGAACTCGAGGCGGCCTTCTTCCGCGCGCAGGTCCTCGTGCTGCCACAGCAGTCGCTCACGCCGGCTCAGTACGTCGCCTTCGCGCGCCGCTTCGGCCCTCCCGAGCCGCACGTGATCGATCAGTTTCACCATCCCGACGATCCGAACATCCTCATCCTGTCGAACCGCAGGCGCGACGGGCAGCCGGTCGGCCTCGCCGACGCCGGCACATATTTCCATACCGACTATTCGTACCTACAGGTGCCGGCCCGCGCTACGCTGCTGTACTCGATCGAGGTGCCGAAGGCGGGCGGCGACACGCTATTCGCGAACCAGTACGCCGCCTACGACGATCTTTCGGCGGCGATGCGGCAACGCATCGACGACCTGGTGGCGATCCATCACTACGGCAACCGCAAGGTCGACAGCGAGACGAGCCGCGTCGCGGCCTCGCCGCTCACCGCGGAGCAGAAGGCCAAGATGCCGCTCATCACACATCCGATTGTGCGCACGCACCCGGTCACCGGCCGCAAGGCGCTCTACGCGGTTTCGGGCAGCTCGTACCGGATCGTCGCCATGCCCGACGCCGAAGCGGTGGCGCTGCTCGACGAACTCGCGGCGCACGCGACCCAGCCGAAATACGTCTACCGCCTGTCGTATCGCGTCGGCGATTTGGTGATGTGGGACAACGCGTCGCTGCTGCATTCGGCCACGCTCACCGACCCCGACGATCCGCGCACGCTCTGGCGCATCACCGTAAAGGAGCCCTCGCGCGCGCTCGACGCGGTGGAAGTGCTCGCAGCGAGCTTCGCGCGCGATCGACGAGTGATATCGGGACGGTAGCTGCAGACGCAGCAACTCGAGGTGACGGATAAACGTCCGTTCAACCCGCGACACCAGCTTTTCGTCGGCTCCGCACTAATCATCCTGCCGACCCCTTAAGCTCGTTTGCGGCCCGCGAGAACGGTCGTTCGAGAACGCGCCGCAAGGCGCACGCGAAACGCGATTCCAGGGATTGTGCAAACCTCGTCTTGAGGGATGAGTGCGTCGAGTGCTGGTTCGGTTTGTGGCGGCCCGATGCCGCGTGCGCGCTGCAAAAGCGAAATCCAGTCGCGATCAGCGCTCGTGCGGCGTGTGATCGATGCTCCTTGCACTGTTCGGGAGCACGCCGGCACGCCGCTGGGTTTCCTCCGCCAAGATGTACGCGGCCTTGCGCAGGCCGTTGAACTGTCGTTCGATGTCCACACGGAAGGCCCTGAAGAATGCGGGACCGAAATTCCAGTTGTGCCCGAGGGAATTCACCTCGGTCACCAGGAGTTGGCCGGTCAGCACGTTCCTGAGGATATCCACGCCCAGCAACGGGACGTCTGGGAACGCACCGGCGGCGTGTTCGCCGAGAGCGATGATCTCGGCATCCATGCAAACCGCTGCTGTCGAGTCCCGCGCGTTCGCGACGATCGACACCGCCTGGCCGCCGTCGCCGCGCGCGTCGAAATCCTCGGGCCCCTTCAGCGCGGGGCGCGACTGGTTCCCCGTGATGGTCAGGCTGTACAGGACCCGGCCGAACAACGTGTTGACTCGGTAGCTCACCGGCCACAGTCCGGTGTACACGAACTCCTGCACCAGCAAGCGCGGACTCGGGCCCGCGGCGGAGGTCACCACAGATCTCCAGCGGACGCGGTTGCGGCGCACGATGCGGATTTCCGCGCCCTTGGCGCCATAGTCCGGTTTGCGGACGACATAACGTCCGAAACGCGAGAGATCAGGCTCCTTGCCCTCCTCCAGCGTGACCCAATGCGGTACCGGGACGCCGGCGCGCTCGAGAATCCGATACTCCTCGCTTTTCGCCAGAGGGTAGCCGCAGCACACGTGGGCTGGCATCGCGGGGCGGTGGCGCAGGAGCCCGGGCGAAACCACCAGCGACGGCTGCAGCGGAAGCCCTACGTCCCAGCCCGGGGTGTCAGCTACGACGCGAGTGCGGACGGCGGGGTCGAACTCGCTGACCATTCCGGCTGCGCGCTCGAAGCTCTCGCGATCGTCGTCCACCCCGAGGACTATCGCGAGATTGCAGTCGCGCCGGCCGAAAAGCGGCGAGGCTCGGCGCGGACAACCGAACGCTGCCGCCCCCGCATGGGCGCGCCGAGTTGCGAGCGAAGCAATGACGGCGTTTGCAGCATTCTCGTTGGGCGGTTGTTGGATGCTCCGCGCCTGCAGCAGAGCCGCCTGGGCGGCGATTGTCCGGTGCTCCAGGATGTCGCGAATGGAAAGCTCACCTAGGCCTGCCTCACTTACTGCACTCAACAGGCGCATCGCGCCCAACGAATGGCCGCCGATATCGAGGAAATCGTCCTCCACGCCAACCTCCGGGAGACCCAGGATTTCCGCCCAGTGAGCGGCGAGCGCCGCTTCGAAGGCGTTGCGGGGCGGCGTCGAAACGCCAGCCTGCAATGCAGGCACATTGTCTGGAACCGGGAGACGCCACCGGTCAATCTTCCCGTTTGCCGAGAGCGGCAGTGCCTTCATCATGACGAAGGCTGTCGGGAGATACTGCGCGGGAAACCTCTCGCCCAGGTAAGCACGCATCTCCGGGACCGCTGGCGAATATTGGGTTTCGGGCACAACGTAAGCCACCAGCGACGGTTCGCCGTTCCGATCGGGCCGCCCCGCCACCGCGCATGAGGCCACCAATGGATAGCCGAGCAGCGCGTCCTCGACTTCACGAGGTTCCACGCGTACGCCCCGAATCTTGACTTGGTCGTCGATGCGGCCGAGCAGCCGATAACGACCCGGCTGATACTCGACGCCGAGGTCACCGGTTCGGTAGTACAGGATCTCTTGATCCTCCGCGCTGTGTACGAACGCCCTTTCGGTTTCTGCCTCATCGTCGAAATACCCGAGGCTGAGCGAGGCGCCACCGATAAGGATCTCGCCGGCTTCGCCCGGGGCGCAAGGCGCTCCGGCATCATCGATGAGACGTACCTTGACACCGGGCAGGGGAAATCCTATGGGGATGAATGAACGTGTGACGTCGGAGGGGTCGACCTGATGACAAAACTGGAACATGGTCGCCTCTGTGGGCCCGTAGAGGTTCACAAGCTGCACTGCTTTGCCAAACCGGCGGTGCCAGCGCCTGACCAGCGACACGTGCAGGGTCTCGCCGGAGGACAGCACGGTGCGTAGCGCGGGTAGGCGGCGGATGCGTGCCGGGGCGCTGACCATTGCAGTCATTAACGAGGGCCCACAGTGCATCAAGCCGATGCGCGCATCGCGTAGCCACTCGAGAAGTCGTTCGGGCTCGAAGCGTGCCGGCGACTCCGGAGGAACGACTATCGTGCCGCCAGAACACAGAGGCACGAAGATGTCGCGAAACCAGGGATCGAACGTCGGTGTAACAAGCTGGCTGACCCGCACGCCGCGCTGGACGTGGAAAGCCTCAATTTCCCAGGCGATCCGGTCCGCTAGCGCGGCCCGTGACCCAACGATCCCCTTGGGCCGACCGGTCGAACCGGACGTGAAGTAGACGTACGCGGGCGCTGCCGCCGCATGGTGCGCCATCATCGCGTGGGCCTCGATGGCGACGCCGTCGTCGCCAGGTGCGGCGAGACAAACGCAACCGGCCGCAGCCGAACCGATGATGTGCTGCCGGGCGACTTCCGCCACATGCGCGTCATGAATAAGCACCCGCGGGCACAGCCTTCGCAGCCGTTGGTGCAGCTGCTCGTCCGGCGTGTCGCATTCCAATGGGACGAAGACCGCACCCACGCGCAGCACCCCCAGCATGAGGCTCACGAGCACGGCTCGGTCGCTGGTCCACACCACGACTCTGTCGCCAGGCTCGCACCCGGCGTCGTGCAAGGCGCGCGTGACCACCGCTGCGCGCCGGCCCAGGGCGCGATAACTAATCGCGACACCGTCCGCTTCAACGGCCACGGCATGGGGGCTTGTTCGAACCCAGTCGTCGAAGCGGTCAAGCAGGTCAAAATTCACGTCATACTTCCCGAAGAGCGGCTTGCCGAATGGCGCTGCGCCTGCCGCTAAGGATAACCTTTAGGAGATCCGATCACCCTGGGTCAGTAGTCGCGCCTGGCATCCATTCAACCGGCGCGCGAGTGTCTGCAATCGAGAAGGTGAACCCGGGGTCTGCATCTGGCCGGCTGTGTCCCTTCCCCGGACTGCCGCTATCCCTAACAAATCGGACACTGCCCGGCCGGTCAAATCCAGTCTCCTACATCGCCGTGCCGCGGCAAAGGGACCTCCGAGCGCGACGCAGGCTGTTTTCACGATCGGCCGAACGGCCGATCCTGCCGGGCCGCGACCGTTCTAGATTGCCGATCGCAATATCGTGTTTGACGCCGCCGTGAAGCGCTCGCTCCGACCGCTCTTCGCTTTCGTGCTGTGGCTGCTGCTCGTCGGCATGCAGCTCGACGGCGCGGTGCACAAGCTCGGCCACGTCGGCGAGTGGCTGAAGCCCGTGCACCAGCAGTCGCTCTTCACGCCCAGCGACGAGCCGTGCGCCGAGTGCCTGCTCCTCGCCTCGGGCGCCAACGCGGTCGCAGCAGGGCTCGGAGAGATCCTGGTCACGCTTGCTCCGCAAGAGCAACAGAGTTTCGAGCCGGTCTCGTTCGAGCCGGCATTCTCCTCTCATTACCTATTTTAAGCCGCGCACCGCTCGTTCTCCTCTGAGTCGCCCGGCCGCCATCGCTCGATGGCGATTGCGACGATCTCACGGCGTGCGCCGATGAATGCGGGCCTGCGAAGGAGAACGCATGGCTTACCCATTCCGGGTGCCGCGCGCCGCCGCAACGCTTGGCGTCGCCGCGCTGGCACTATCGCTTTCCCCACCGCTGCTCGCGGCCACTGATGCGGACGTCGCTGCGATCCGCGCAGAGCTCAAGCAGCTGCGCGAATCGTACGAAGCGCACCTGCAGGCGCTCGAGCAGCGCCTGAAGGAGGCCGAGGCGCGCGAGGCCGCCTCAACGCCGCCAGCGCCGCCGAGCGCCGGCACGAGCAGCGGCATCGCGGCGTTCAACCCCGCCATCTCGGCCGTTCTGCAAGGCACGTACTCGCGGCTCACGCAGGATCCGAGTCAGTATCGGCTCGCCGGATTCCTGCTCGATCCCGACGTGATGCCCGGCCGCCGGGGGTTGAGCCTCGGCGAATCGGAGGTGGCGCTCTCCGCCAACGTCGACGACAAGTTCGCCGGCAATCTGGTCGTCTCGCTCACGCCCGAGAACACGGTCGAGGTCGAAGAAGCCTACGGAATCGCCACCGCGCTGCCGTACGGGCTCACGCCGAAGTTCGGGCGCTTCTTCTCCGCGCACCTGGCCGACGTCCTCGCCACCCTGGAACGGACACCCGCGAAGATGGTGATCCGCGCCGCGTATCAGAGCGACCGCGCGTCGCAGTGGATCGCGGAGCGGGCGAAGCTCAAAGCGGTCGTGCTGCCGTTCACGGTCGGCGGCGACGACGCGGCGAAGGATCTGTTCGGCCTGTTCGACGACACGATCCAGCGGCTGCTCAAAGGCGCGCAATGACCCCGAGCGCGCTCGACTTCTCGATCCTCATTCCCGCCTTCGTCGCCGGGCTTCTCGTCACCGCGACGCACGTGCCCCTTGGGCTCCAGGTGCTCGCCCGCGGCATCGTGTTCATCGATCTGGCGATCGCCCAGATGGCGGGCTGCGGCGCGCTGCTCGCCGACCGTTTCGGCTTCGAGCCCGAAGGCGTCGCGGTGCAGATCGCGGCGCTCGTCGCCGCGTCGGTGGCGCGCTGGTCCTCACCTGGACCGAACGAGTCTGGCCCGAGGTGCAGGAAGCCGTGATCGGCGTGGTCTTCGTGCTCGCCGCGACGGGCGGCGTGCTGCTCCTCGCGAGCAACGTGCACGGCAGCGAGCATCTGCGCGATCTGCTGGTGGGGCAGATCCTGTGGGTGCAGCCGCGAGCGCTCGCCTGGACGGCGACGATCTACGCGGCGCTGCCTGCGGTGTGGTTCGGCGTTCGCGAGCGGCTCGGCCGTGTCGGCTTCTACCTCATCTTCGCGGTGGCCGTCACCGTCTCGGTCCAGCGTCGGCGTGTACCTGGTGTTCGCGACGCTGATCGTGCCGCCGCTCGCCACCCGGCGCATGCCGCGCCACCGCCTTGCCGCCGCGTGGATGCTCGGCGTCGCGGGCTACGCCGCGGGGCTGGTCGTCTCGACCGCGCTCGACCTTCCGACGGGACCCGCGATCGTGTGGGCGCTGGTGGTCCTCGCGGCTGCCTGGTTCGCGCTCAATGCTGGTGCCGGTGATGCAGATCGGGCGCGTGAGCGTGCGCGTGCGTGAGCGGCTCGTGCGCGTGCGGATGCGCGTGCGGCTCGATGCCGTCCCACGGGAAGTCGTGCACGTGGCGGTGATGCTCGTCGTGCTCGTGCGCGTGATCGTGCACGAGCGCCTCGTGCGTGTGGCCGTGGCCGTGCCGTTCCGACAGATGCAGCCACACCCCGAGCGCGATCAGCGGCAGAGCGATCCAGAAGCTGCGCTCGGGCCGCTCCGCGAGCACGGCGAAGGCGACCGCCACGCCGAAGAACGGCGCCGTGGCGAAGTAGGCGCTGGCGCGCGCGGTGCCGAGCCCGCGCAGCGCGACGACGAAGAGCACGAGGCTCAGGCCGTAGCCCAGGAACCCGACGCCCGCGGCGCCGATCGCGGCGAGCGCCGCCGGCGGCGGGCCCGCGAACGCGGCCGCGAGCGCGAGGTTCAGCGCGCCGCCGGCGAGACCCTTCGCCAGCGCGATGGCCAGAGCATCGCAGCCGGCGATCCGGCGCGTGAGGTTGTTGTCGAGCGCCCAGCCGAGACAGGCGAGCGCGATCAGCGGCGCGCCTTGTCCGCCGACGGGGAACGCGCGCGCACCCCAGCCCAGCAGCGCGCACGCCGCCACGATTAGGACCATCCCGGCGACCACGCGCGCGCCGTAGTGCTCGCGAAACGCGAACCACGCCAGCACGACCGTCAGCACCGTCTCGAGGTTGAGCAGAAGGCTCGCGGTCGCGCCGGCGGTATCGCGCAGGCCGAACGTGAAGAGCAGCGGCGCGGCGACACCTCCGGAAAGAATCGTCGCCGCTAGCCATGGCAGATCGCGGGGCGCGAGCGGCGCAACGGCTTGGGTGCGTCCGCTGACCCGGCGCAGGACGAACAGGAGCGCGAGCCCCGCTCCCGAGCCGGCGTAGAGGCAACCCGCGAGCCACACCGGATCGATCGTCCCGACCAGCGCCCGGGCGAGCGGCGTGCTGGCGCCGAAGAGCAGCGCGGCGAGGAGCGCCGGAGCGATGCCGGGGACTAATCTCATCGCGGGCCGCGGCGAGGCGCCGCGCGCGCCGCTTTAGTACTTGCGCGACGAGCCGCGCGAGGCGGGCGCCGGGGCGGCGGCACGGCCGCCGCCGCGCGCGGCCGAAGTCACCGTCCCGGTGCCGGCGGCAGCGTACGGCCGGATCGCCGCCACGATGTCGTCGACACTGGCCGGCTGGTAGCCGGTGGCGCCCGGCGGTGCGCTGATCTGCGGACAGCGATCGGCGTCGGAGATGTTCAGGAATTCGTGCTTGGCGCGCAAGCTCGCGCGCGCCGCGGGGCCTCCCTCGGTGGAAAGATCGAACGGCGGCTCCGTGTCCTGATAGATCGTTGTGTCTTGCTGATCGACAACCGTGTAGCAGGTGATGGCGCCCGCCGCATTCGGGAACGCGGCGACGGCGAGTGCGGCGGCCAGGATCGACAGTCTGAGCATGCGAACCTCCGGCGGATGACGCGTCCCGGCGATTATAGTCGAGCGCGCGGCGACAGTCGCGCGCCTGTAGCCTACTTACGGAGCTGCGCGATGGCGCGGTTGATGCCCTCGAGGGTGAGCGGGAACATGCGGGGCCCCAGGATGCCTCGGACGATCTGGGTCGAGCGGGTATAGCCCCAGGTTCGCTCCGGCTCCGGATTGAGCCAGACCGCGTGACGATAGGCATCGACGAGCCGCTGCAGCCAGACGATGCCCGATTCGGCGTTGCTGTACTCGACGCTGCCCCCAGCTTCCGTGAGCTCGTACGGGCTCATCGCGGCGTCGCCGACGAAGATCAGGCGCCAGTCGGGCCCGTACTTGTGCAGGATGTCGAACGTGCCGATGCGCTCGCTCCGCCGCCGGGCGTTGTCGCGCCAAACGTGGTCGTAGACGCAGTTGTGGAAGTAGAAGTATTCGAGATGGCGGAATTCGCTCTTCGCCGCCGAAAAGAGCTCCTCGCACACTTCGACGTGCGGATCCATCGAGCCGCCGACGTCGAGGAAGAGCAGCACCTTGACCCGGTTGCGCCGCTCGGGGACGAGGTGCAGATCCAGCCAGCCGGCATTCCTGGCCGTGCCCTCGATGGTCGCGTCGAGATCGAGCTCCTCGGGCAAGCCTTCGCGCGCGAATCGGCGCAGGCGCCGCAGCGCGATCTTGATATTGCGCGTGTTGAGCTCGACCGAGTCGTCGAGGTTGGCGAAGCTGCGCTCGTCCCAGACCTTGACCGCGCTGCGGCTGCGCCCGCCTTCCTGGCCGATGCGAATGCCTTCCGGGTTGTAGCCGTAGGCCCCGAACGGGCTCGTGCCCGCGGTGCCGATCCACTTCGAGCCGCCCTGGTGGCGCGCGCGCTGCTCGTCGAGACGCTTCTTGAGCGTCTCCATGAGCTTCTCCCAGCCACCGAGCGCCTTGACGAGCGCCTTCTCCTCGTCGCTCAGCGTGCCTTCGATCGCCTTGCGGATCCACTCCTGCGGGATCTCGGCGCGGATGTCGAAGATGCCCTCCACGCCCTGGAAGTACGCCCCGAAGGCGAGATTGAAGCGGTCGTACAGCGCCTCGTCCTTCACCAGGCAGGCGCGGGCGAGGAAATAGAACTCCTCCATGCTGCTGGAGACGACGTTGTGCTCGAGCGCATCGAGCAGCGTCAGGAATTCGCGGGTGGAGACCGGGAGCCTGGCGGCCTTCAGATGGAGGAAGAAGTCGACGAGCATGGAGCGAGTCGTCCCCGCGCAAGCGGGGATTGCAGGGCCGGATTCATCCGGCCAGTGGCGCGCGCGAATGAATTCGCTACATTCAACCGGTCAATTGCGTTCCAGCATGAACCTCAGATGCTGCCTCACCGCCGGCCACTCGCTCTCGATGATGCTGAACACCACCGTGTCGCGGTAGCTGCCGTCGGGCGAGATCTGGTGGTTGCGCAGCACGCCGTCCTGCTTTGCGCCCAGCCGCAGGATTGCCTCGCGCGAGGCGTGGTTGAACCAGTGGGTGCGAAACTCGACGGCGATGCACTTCAACGCCTCGAAGGCGTGGCCGAGAAGCAGCAGCTTGCACTCGGTGTTGAGCGCGGTGCGCTGCACGCGCTTGGCGTACCAGGTGTAACCGATCTCCAGCCGGCGGCTCGCCGCCTCGACATGGAAGTATCGGGTGCAGCCGACGATCTCGCCGCCCGGAGCGGCGCGCACTACGAACGGCATCGCGCCGTCGCGCTGGCGCATCGCGAGCGCCGCGTCGATGTACGCGGCGGTTTTCTCCGGCGCCGGCACCGAGGTGTACCACAGACGCCACAAGTCGCCGTCGGCGGCGGCACGCTTCAAGTCCTCCCCGTGCTCGCGCGCGAGGGGCTCGAGGGTTGCGTGCCGGCCCTTCAGCGTGATCGGTTCGATGAACGCCATCGCCGTGCCCGATGGCCCGTCAGCGGCCGGACCGCGCCATGAACGCCACGCGCTCGAAGAGGTGCACGTCCTGCTCGTTTTTCAGGAGCGCTCCGTAGAGCGGCGGGATCACGACCTTCTTGTCCTGGCTGCGCAGCGCTTCCGCCGGGATGTCCTCGGCGAGGAGCAGCTTCAGCCAGTCGAGGAGCTCCGAGGTCGAGGGCTTCTTCTTGAGCCCCGGCACCTCGCGCAGCTCGAAGAAGACCTCCAGCGCCTCCTTGAGCAGCGCTTTCTTGAGTCCCGGAAAGTGCACGTCGACGATGCGAATCATCGTCTCCCTGTCGGGGAAACGGATGTAGTGGAAGAAGCAGCGGCGCAGGAAGGCGTCGGGCAGTTCCTTCTCGTTGTTGCTGGTGATCACCACCAGCGGCCGGTGCTTCGCCTGAATCGTACGCTGCGTCTCGTAGACGTAGAACTCCATCCGGTCGAGCTCGCGCAGGAGGTCGTTCGGGAACTCGATGTCGGCCTTGTCGATCTCGTCGATCAGCACGACCGCCGGCGCCTCGGACTCGAACGCTTCCCAGAGCACGCCGCGCTTGATGTAGTGCGCAATGTCGGCCACGTGCTCGTCGCCCAACTGCGAGTCGCGCAGCCGCGACACGGCGTCGTACTCGTACAGGCCCTGCTGCGCCTTGGTCGTGGATTTGATGTGCCACTGCGCGAGCGGCCGTCCGATCGCCCGCGCGACCTCGTGCGCGAGCATCGTCTTGCCCGTGCCGGGCTCGCCTTTGACCAAGAGGGGTCGCTCGAGCGTGATCGCCGCGTTCACCGCCAGCATCAGGTCGGGCGTGGCGACGTAGGTGTCGGTGCCTTCGAAGCGCATGTCGATGCCGATGTTAACCCACAAGCCAGCGCAGGAGCCACAGCACGCCCATGCCGACCACGATCGTGCTCACTGCGCTTTTAGTCCACCAGGCCACGGCGCCGGCGACCAGCGCCGCGACCAGCTTAGGATTGCCGAGATCGAGCCGCAGCACGCCCGCGGGCACGAACACCACCGCCGGCACCACGATCGCCGTTAGCATCGCCACCGGCACGTGCTTGAGCGCTTCGGCCAGCAGCGGCGGCATGCGCCGGCGCGCGAACAGCGCGATGAAGGAGAGCCGGGCCGTGAAGGTGATCGCGCCGACCGCGAAGATCAGGAGCCAGATCGCGAGCGGCCTATCCATGCCCGCCCTTGAGCTTGTCGCCGAGGATACCGGCCGCAATGCCGAGAAGACCCCCGCAGACCATCGACAGGCGCAGCGGCATCGCGTCGAGCGCGATCACCGCCGCGGTGGCGACGATGCAGACCAGCACCGAGACGCGGTCGCGCAGCACCGGCGCGAGCACGGCGAGAAAGCACAGCGGGACGACGAATTCGAGGTCCCACGAGACGGGAATGATCCGGCCGGCGACGATGCCGAGCACGGCCGAGAGCTGCCAGCTCACCCAGGTGAGCGTGCCGCTGCCCAGGAAATACGACGCGTTGAACCGCAGGTCGGCGGATCTGCGGAAGCGCTGGATCGTGCGCGCGAACGCCTGGTCCGTGAGCAGGAAGGAAAGAAGGTTGCGCCAGCGATGGTCGAGCGGCCTCAAGTACGGTGCCATGGCGGCGCTGTACATCAGCAGCCGCAGGCTCACCACGAGACAGGAGAGCAGGATCACCCCGAACGGCGCGCCGGCGACCAGCATCTGCGTCGCCACGATCTGCGCCGCGCCGCTGAACATGATCATCGACATCGCCAGAGCGGCGAGCGGCGACGCCCCGGCCGCGACGGCGCCGAGGCCGCACACCATGCCGAACGGCACCATGCCGAGCATCATCGGCGCGATGTCCCGGACGCCTTCGAGAAAACCTTCTCGCGAGAAGTGGGCGCGCATCGCAGGCAAAACAAAGGGCTTGCGGCGGAAAACCGCAAGCCCGCAAACGAGAGCCGATTATATAGCGGCTGGCCGGCGGCCGACTATTGCGCAGGCGGCGGTTGCCTGAGTCCGTCGACGTAGCCCTTGATCAGGCAGCCGCCGTTGCTGGTGAATACCGTCCTTGCTCGGAAGTCGTACCAACTCACCGCCATCTCGGAGATCGAAAACGTCCCGCTGTCGCCGCTTGTGCAGCTATAGCTGCCTTCGACTTGTCCGAAGTGGCCGCCTTGGCTGTAGCTGCCCGGGAACGTGCACGTGTCGGCATCGGTGCGGATCGTCACGGCCATCGACGGTCCCGACTGCGTGATCCCGATCGAGGCGGGCGCCGCCGGGTTGTTGTCGGCGGCGCCGCAGGCGGCGCCGCCGATGCCCGTCTGGGCGAGCGTACCGGTGAATACCCCGTTGAAATCCAGCGTCACCAGGTTCTGGCGATGGATCGTCTTCGCAACGGTCACCCTGTTGACGGTGTAGACGAGCAGGGCCTGATCGACGAACTGGGCATTGAACGTCATCGCGCCTACCGCCGCGACTGCGACCATCGAGGGGTCGAGAAAGGCGCCGTCCCGAACCAGGGACCCGTCGTCGCGTAGAGCGTGCCGGTCCACTGGAAGCTGCCGATGTACTGCAGCGTGGCGACATACCACGTGGGCTTACCGTCGGAGCCGTAGACGAACATGGTGGCGAAGATCGTCATTTCCTGCTGGACGAGCTGGATCCCCCAGCCGGACTCGCTCGGGATCCACCACAGGTCGGACGAATCGGTCGTCTTCGCGACGACGCAATCGCTGCTGGCGAGGACCGCGCAGGTGCACGCAGCGGCGAACCAGCGTTTAGCAAGGCGTTCCCACGTGACCGTGGTCATCCCCCCGAAGCATCGGCATCGCGAGATCGTGCCGCGGGCCGCGGAGAGAGCGCGCTCCGCGACGTCGGCTATCTTACTCGCGCATTCGTCGGCGAAAAACGCGCGGGGCAGCCTGGAATCCTAAGTTGACGAAATGCTTACGTCGGGATCGGATCCCGGACCGGGCGCCGCTCAGTGGCTCGTGTCGATCGGCTTCGAACAGCATTCGCCTGCGCTATCCCTTCACTCCGCCAGCCGTCAATCCGCCCACGACGCGCTCCTGGAACACCGCAATCAGGATGGAGATCGGCACGATGGCGACGATCAGCGCCGCGGAGATGAGCGGCCAGGGAAAGGCGTACTCGCCCTGGTAGAGCGTGATGCCGACGGAGAGCGTGCGCATGGAGAGCCGATTGAGCATCGTCAGCGCGAGCAGGAACTCGTCCCAGGCGTTGACGAAGGCGAGGATCGCGGCGGTGAACACGCCGGGTGCGGAGAGCGGGACGATGACGCGAAAGAGCGCGCCCAGCCGCGAGCAGCCGTCGACCATCGCCGCGGCCTCGAGGTCGGGCTCGATGTCCTGGAAGAAGCTCGCGAGCACTAGCGTGCACACGGGCATCGACAGGACCGCGTAGGGAAGGATCAGCGCGAGATAGGTGTTGAGCAGCGAGAGCTCGCGCATCAGCTTGAACAGCGGCACCATAAGCGACACCAGCGGAAACAGCGCCACGGCCAGGAGCGCCGTCATGATGAGCTGGCTCTTCGGGACGCGCAGCCGGGTGAGAGCGTACGCAGCAAGCGCCGAGACCAGCACGCACAGCAGCGTCGAGAGCGAGGCGACGACGAAGCTGTTCCAGAGGAAGCGCGGCAGCGGCTGCTCGGTGAAGGCCTGGACGTAGTTCGCGAGCGTCGGCGCCTGCGGCAGATAGGTGATCGGCTGGTTCATGAGCTCGGTCTCGCTCTTGAGCGACGTGAGGAGAATCCAGACCGCGGGAAAGAAGCCGTTCACCGCCACGATGACGGCGGCGAGCCAGACGGCGCTGCGGCGCTTGAGGCGCATGGGCGGTCAGGCCGTCTCGCGCCGCGCGCTGCGGCGCGTGTAGCGAAGGTATCCGACCGTCGCCGCGAAGCTCAGGATGAACATCAGCGTCGCCAGCGCCGAGCCGTAGCCGAAGTCGAGGAAATCGAGCGTCGTCTTCTGGATGTACATCGCCAGCGTCTCGGTCGAGTCGCCCGGTCCGCCACCGGTCATCGCGTACGGGATGTCGAAGGTCTGGATCGCGGTGATGGTGCGGAAGATGAGCGCCACCATGATCGCCGGCCGCAGCATCGGCAGCGTGATCGAGACGAACTTCTGCCAGCGCGTCGCACCGTCGACCTCGGCCGCCTCGTAGAGCTCGCGCGGGATCGTCTGCAGCCCCGCGAGCAGCATCAGCGCCATGAACGAGGAGGACTTCCAGACGATCGCGATGCAGATCGCGGCGCGGGCGAGGTTGGGATCGGTGAGCCAGGCGAGCGGCTCGATGCCGAGCCGCTCGAGCACGTCGTTGACGATGCCCTGCCGATACTCGAAGAACCAGCGGAAGATGAGTCCGGAGAAGACCAGCGGCAGCGCCCACGGCAGCAGCAGGCCCAGCCGCACCGGCCACTTGACGCGGAACGGAAGGTTGGCGAGCAGCGCGAGGCCGAGCCCGACGAGGAGCGCTCCCGGGACCGTGACGACGACGTAGACCGCCGTGTGCAGCACGCTGCCCCAAAACCGGTCGTCGGCGAAGGCGCGGGCGTAGTTGTCGAAGGCGACGAAGGGCTCGCCACGCCACGGCTCGGCGAGATGCAGATCGTAGAAGCTGTTCCGGACCAGATCGGCGATCGGGTAGACGACGATCAGCAGCAGCAGGAGCGCCGCCGGCGCCAGCATGAGGTAGCCGAGCGTGCGCTCGGACAAGCGCTTGCCGCGGAGGGTCGGGGAGACCACGGTAACGTGTCGTCCCCGCGCAGGCGGGCTGTAGGGCCGGATTCGTCCGACCTATCTGCGCGAACGAATTCGCGCCTACGCCCGCCTGGCCGGGAATGACGCTTATCGATAGATCGACGCGAGGCGGCTCTTCATGTCGGCGAGCGCCGAGTCCGTGGTCTTCGTCCCCGAGAGATACGCGTTCATGTTCGAGCGGATCGCGTCGGAGACCTCGTTGTAGCGCGGGCTGACGGGACGCGACTTCGCGCCCTCTACGACCGGCAGCGCCTCGGCGAACCAGGGATTCGCCTTGAGCACGTCGCGATCCTTGTACACCTGCGGGAACACGGGCAGGTTGGAAGCCAGGATCGCCATCGTCTTCGAAACCTCGGGCGACGAGAGATACCGCGCGAAAGCCACTGCCTCGGGCTTGTGCTTCGAGAAGGCAGACACCGCCACCTGCCAGCCGCCGATGCAGGTCGCGCTCCTGCCGCCCTTGTCCGCGGGCAGCGTCGTTACGCCCACCTTGCCCTTGACCTTGGTATCGGCGTCGTTCTCCACGCGGTTCCAGAAGTAGCCCCAGTTCTGCGCGAAGATGACGTTGCCCGCCTGGAAGTCCACGCGGATACGATCGGTGGCGATCTCGCCGATGTTCTTCGGCAGTACGCCGGCGACCTTCAACCTTCCCATCAGCTCGAAGGGCTTGCGCGCTTCCGCCGAATCGAGATTCGGCTTGCCGTTCTTGACCAGCTCGCCGCCCGCGCCCCAGAGGGGAACGAGGTAGGTGCACACCGTGCCCTCGATCGGCGCGCCGGCTGTCGCGAAGCCCTGGAGCTGCGGGTTGTTCTCGCCCTTCATGATGATCTGCGCGGTCTCCATGAGCTCGTCCCAGGTCTTTGGCGCGGGCCGCTTGTATTTCTCGAGCAGATCCTTGCGGTAATAGAGGAACTGCGCATCGGCGAAGAACGGCAGCGCCACGAGCCTCCCGTCGACCTGATCGGCGTCCCGGTAGGCCTTGATATAGGCCGGAAGCAGCTTCGCCTTCTCCGCCCCGAGATAGCCGTCGAGCGGCTCGGCCCAGCCGGCGGCGGCCCACTGCGCCGGACGCACCACATCGATCAGCATCAGGTCGAGCGACGCGTCCTTCGCGGCGAGCACGGTGTTCAAGTACTGCTGCTGCGCCTCGGACGTCGCGCCTCCGACCTCGATCTCGATCTTCACGTCCGGATGCTTCTTCTGATAGTCGTCGGCGACCTTGCGCATGACGTCCGGGCGCTGTTGGCCGCCGGTGAACAGATGGAGCGTGGTTTGCGCCGCCGCGGCGGTCGCGAAGCCGGCCGCCAGCGCGGCCATCAGCCAGACTCGAAGCTGCTTCATGCCTCCTCCTTGTTCCGTTTCGCTGCGATGTTGATCCGTTCAGCTGATCGCGCTCGTCTGCGCGTATCCGGCATCGACGACCAGCGCCTGGCCGGTGATCCCGCGCGAGTCGTCGGACGCGAGAAACAGCGCCGCGCGCGCCACGTCGTCGCCGTCGAGCCGGAACTTGAGGCACTGCCCGGCGAGGATCTCGCGCTCCCGCTCGGGCGTGACCCACAGCGCCCGCTGGCGCGGCGTGTCGATCGCGCCCGGAACGATCGAATTGACGCGGATGTTGCTCGCACCCAGCTCGCGGGCGAGCGTACGCGTGATGGCGTGGATGGCGCCTTTGGCGGCGGTGTAGGCGACCATGCCGGGAATGCCGCGCATCCAGGATATCGAGCCCAGGCCGATGATCGAGCCGCCCCCGAGTCGCGCCATCCCGGGAACGACGGCCTGGGCGGCGAAGAAGTGGTGCCGCAGATTGACCGCGAGCCGCTCGTCCCAGTATTCCGGGGTCACGTCCTCGAGCCTGTGACGATCGTCGCGCGCCGCGTTGTTGACCAGCACACCCACCGGCCCCCAGTCGCGCTCGATCGCCGCGAGCAAGGCGCGCAGCGCGGCGATGTCGCGCACGTCGCAGGGGTCGAAGCGCACCGTCGCCGGCGCAAGGCGCTCGACGAGCTCGCGCGAGGGCTTCTCGTCGAGGTCGCAGAACGCCACCCGCGAGCCCTGGCCGGCGAACCGCGCCACGATGTCCGCGCCGATGCCCGAGCCGCCGCCCGAGACGAACACCACGCGTCCCGCGAGACTCGGGTAGGTCGCCATCGTATCCGTCGGCGATGCCATGAGCCGCGATCTATAGCACAGAGGGGACTTCGCAGGGAAGCGAGACTACAATGACGTTCGGTAACAGCAAGAGGATCGCGATGGACCTTCCCGTCAACTCTTTCAAGCGCGCCATCGTGGCGGGCAGGACCCCCGTCGGTGCCTGGCTGGTGAGCGGCGCGCCGTCGACCGCCGAGGCGCTCGGCTGTGTCGGCTTCGATTTCCTGGTCGTCGACATGGAGCACACCCCGATCGACGTGCCGCAGATGACCGAGATCCTGCGCACGATCGCCGGCACGCCGGCGCAGGCCATCGTGCGGCCGCCGTGGAACGACATGGTGTGGACGAAACGCGTGCTCGACGCCGGCGCACAGAGCCTGCTCTTTCCCTTCGTGCAGGACGCCGAGGAGGCGCGGCGGGCGGTGGCTTACACCCGCTATCCCGGGGCCGGCGTGCGCGGCGTGGCGGCAATGCACCGCGGCAGTCGCTACGGCACCATCGCCGACTACCAGAAGCGGGCGCAGGACGAGATCTGCGTGATCGTGCAGATCGAGACGACGGGTGCCTTCGCGCAGCTCGAGGCGATCGCGGCGGTCCCCGGGGTGGATTCGATCTTCATCGGGCCGGCGGATCTCTCGGCATCGATGGGCCTGCTGGGCGACATGGGCAACGCGGCCGTACAGGAGAAGCTCCGCGCCGGCGCGCGCGCCTGCCGCGAGCTGGGCAAGCCGTGCGGCATCGTCGGGGCGAACCCGCAGATCGTCGAGCGGTTCCTCGACTACGGCTTCTCCTGGGTCGCGGTCGGATCGGACCTCGCCATGATGGTGGGCCGCGGGCAGGAATTCCTGTCCGCGGTGCGCAAGACGGTCGGCAGCGCCAGGCGCTGAAGCGGCGGGAGATCGCGTGACCGCGACGCTGGAGCTTCGCGCCGGCGCGACGCGGGTCGTGCTCGCGCCGGACGTGGGCGGGTCGATCGCCGCCTACGAATGGCGCGGTCGCGCGGTGCTGCGGCCGGCTTCCGCCGATGCGCTCGCCCGGGGCGAGGTGCGCGAGTTCGCCTCCTATCCGCTCGTTCCGTTCTCCAACCGCATCGCCAACGCCACACTCCATTGGCTCGGCGCAGCGTATCCGCTCCCATGCTATCTCCCGGGACAAGCGCACGCGATCCACGGCAACGGCTGGCAGCGCAGGTGGGACTTAGTCGAGCGCGCGCCGAGCCAAGCGACGCTCGAGCTCAAGCACGATGCCGCCGGGGCGCGGGCGCTCGAATGGCCGTTTCCCTATCGGGCGCGGCAGACCTTCGCGCTGGCCGAGGATTCGCTCACGCTCACGCACGTGATCGAGAACACGGGCGCGACCGCGTTTCCCTTCGGCCTCGGCTGGCACCCCTTCTTCCCGCGCACCGCCACGACACTGCTGCAATTCCGCGCCGCAAGCGTATGGCTGACCGACGCCACGCAATTGCCCACCCGACGCGAGAGCGTGCCCCGACAGTGGGATTTCCCTTCGGCACGCCCGATCGGCGACACGACGCTCGATCATTGCTTCGCGGGCTGGCAACCGCCGGCGAGCGTGCGCTCACCCGAGCGCGGTCTTGCGGTATCCATCGACGCCGACGCCACGTGCGGGCATCTCGTCGTCTACCTCCCGCGCGGGGCGGATCATCTCGCGATCGAGCCGGTCACGCACATGACCGATGCCTTCAACCGCGCGGCCGCCGGGGAAGCCGCTACCGGGACGCGCGTGCTCGCGCCTGGCGAGACGTTTTCTTGTACGATGCAGCTTTCGGTTTCCGCCCTCTGACGATGACTCCCGCGTTCGAATGCGTGCTCGACGTCAAGGCGAGCCTGGGCGAATGTCCGGTATGGTCGGTCAACGAGCGGGTTCTCTACTGGATCGACATCAGAGCTCCGTCGCTCAACCGCTTCGATCCCTCGACCGGCGGCAACACGGTGTGGTCGATGCCCGCATCGATCGGCTGCTTCGGACTGCGACGCGGCGGCGGCTTCATCGCGGCTCTTCGCGACGGCTGCTGGCTTCTCGACCGCAACGGCGGTCTCGAGCGCAAGGTCGCCGAAGCGCCCTACGACGCGGCCAGCCATCGCTTCAACGACGGCCGCGTCGATGCGCGCGGGCGCCTCTGGGCCGGCAGCATGAACGAGCGGCGCGATGGCGCAAGCGCCAAGCTCTATCGCCTCGACGCGGCGTTCAAGCTCACCGCGATGATCCCCGGCATCACGATCTCCAACGGTCTCGCCTTCAGCCCGGACGGGCGCACGCTCTACCACGCCGACACGCCGACGCGCACGATCAACGCCTGGGACTTCGACGTCGCCACCGGTGATATCGCCAACCGTCGCATCTTCGCGCAGTTCGCCGACGAGATGGAGCGACCCGACGGTGCCGCGGTCGATCGCGAAGGCTGCTACTGGATCACCTTCTACCACGCCGGGAAGGTGGCGCGGCTCTCGTCTCGCGGCGAGCGGCTCGCCGAATATGCCGTGCCGGCGATGTGCCCGACCATGTGCGCGTTCGGAGGCCCCGACCTGAAAACCCTCTACGTCACTACGGCGCGCCAGCATCGCGAGGCCGAGGAGCTCGAGCGGTTTCCGCAGTCCGGCGGCATTTTCGCCATGCGCGTCGCGGTACCAGGATTGCCCGAGCCGAAATTCGCGGGCTGAGTAGAATACAGCGTCGCGCCCGCGGAAGCGCGATGTAGGCGCGAACTCATTCGGGCGGCTTGGCCGAATGAATTCGGCCCTACGCAGAAACGACCACATGCAGATCGATCCCGCCGCGTACATCCGCTTGAGCGCGCCGCACTGCCTCGATACGTCGGCGTCCGGGGCGGCGTTCGCGACCAGCACCGGAGACGTGCTCGAGGTTTCCTGCTTCGGCGAGGGCGCGTTCCGGATGCGCGTCGGCCCGAACACGCGACCCGATTACGGGCTCGTCGTCGCCCGCGGCCGGCGCTGCGACATCGAGCGGGGGCCGACGTGGTCGTTCGCCGCCGGCGGAACGCGGCTCGAGCTCGCTGGCGAACCGCTGCAGTTTCGTCTCATTCATGACGACCGGCCGCTGCTGTCCTCGATCACCGACGAGCATTTCCGCGGCTTCACCCGGTTCCCCCCGATCGGCCGCACGCGCGCCGGCGACCAGTGGCTGGCCGCGTTCGCGCTCTCCTCCGGCGAGCCGGTGTACGGCCTGGGCGAGCGCTTCGGTCCTCTCAACAAGCGCGGGCAGCTCGTAACGTCGCAGGTGGAAGATGCTCTCGGAGTGAACACCGGTCGCGCGTACAAGTGCGCGCCGTTCTGGTGGAGCGCCTCCGCCAAAGGCGCCTGGGGCGCGTTCGTCAACACGCCCGGCAGGGTGCTGCACGGCGTGGGGTATCCCGACTGGTCGCACCGGTCTTGCGTGGCGATCGTCGACGACGAGGCGCTCGACGTCTTCCTCATCGCCGGACGCGATCCGGCGCAAGTTCTCGAGCGCTACACGCTGCTCACCGGGCGCGCGCCCGACGTCCCGCTGTGGAGCTTGGGCCTCTGGGTCTCGCGGGCCTACTACGCCACGCCCGAGGAAGCCGCGGCGGTGGCCGAGGAGCTTCGCGCGCGGCGCATCCCGTGCGACGTGCTTACCCTCGACGGACGCGCGGCGTGGGAGGTCGCGACACGGTTCGATTTCCGCTGGGACGCGAGCCGCTATCCGGATCCGCCCGCGGCGCTGGAGCGAATCAGGCGCCACGCGCTCAAGGTCTGCGTCTGGGAGTATCCGTATGTGTCGGTGCACTCGCCGCTCTTCGGCGAGCTCGCCGCCAGTGGCTTTCTGCTCAAGACGCCGACCGGCGAGCCGCTGGTCTTCGACTGGGACACTTCGCCCGCCACCTCGCCTTTCTCCGGCACGCTCACGCCGCTGCCGCGCTCGGGCATCGTCGATTTCACCAACCCCGCCGCATACGCCTGGTGGCGCGACGCACACGAGCCGCTGTTCGCCGCGGGGGTCGACACGATCAAGACGGATTTCGGCGAGCACGTGCCGGACGACGCGGTCGCGTTCAACGGCGACACCGGGAAACGATTGCACAACGTGTATCCGCTGCTCTACAACCACTGCGTGTTCGAGGCCACGCGCAAGTTCTCCTATGCCGAGGGCGAAGCGAGCGTCGTCTGGGGGCGCGCCGGCTGGAGCGGCAGCCAGCGTTATCCGCTGCAGTGGGGCGGCGATCCGCAAAGCGATTGGGAAGGACTGGCGGCGAGCGTCCGTGGCGCGCTCTCCTGGGGCATGAGCGGCGCGCCGTATCACGCCACCGACATCGGCGGCTTCTACGGCTCCGAGCTGCCTTCGTCGGAGCTCTACGTGCGCTGGCTGCAGGCGAGCGTGTTCTCCTCGCACATGCGGCTCCACGGCCTCGGACCGCGCGAGCCCTGGGCCTTCGGCGAGGAAGCCGAGCGCATCGCCAGGGAGTGGATCGAGTTCCGCTATCGCCTGCTGCCGTATCTGCGGTCGGTGATCCGGCAGGCGACCGAATGCGGGCTGCCCGTGATGCGGGCGATGCCGCTCGCGTTTCCGGGCAACGCGCTCACCCGCGGCTTCGAAACACAGTTCATGTGCGGCGAGGCGCTGCTCGTCGCGCCAATTGTCGCGCCCGGCGGCGAAGTGGAAGTGGCGCTCCCGCCCGGCGCGTGGTACGACCTCGCGAGCCGGCAGCGGCTTGCCGGGCGCCAAGTCGTCCGCTACCGCGCGACGCTGGAGCGCTTCCCGGTGTTCGGCCGCGAAGGCTACGTGTTGCCGCTCGGCCCGGTGGTGCAGAGCACGCGGGAGATCGATCGCGCGGCGCCGCTCGCTGCGCTCTACGTCTTCGGCAAGCCGACGCAGGCGCTCGGCGGGTTCGCGCAGGCGAAGATCGAGCTCTCCGAAGGCGAAGCGATCGTCACGGCGGCGCAAGCGGTCGCGGTCGAGCTCTTCGGCGAGGCCACCGGCGTGCGGGTCGAGCGAGGCACATGACGACGCGGCCCACCATCGCGGTGACCGTCGGCGAGCCCGCGGGCATCGGGCCGGATCTGTGCGTGCGCCTCGCGGAAAAGACCTGGCGCGCCCGGCTGGTGCTGATCGGCGACATCGAACTCCTGCGCGAGCGCGCTCGGCGCATCGGCGCGGGCGTGCAGTTCGTGCCCTACAGCCTCGGCGGGGCCGGCGGCGCGATCACCTTCGAAGTGGCGCACTTTCCGCTCGCCGCGCCGGCCACGCCCGGCCGGCTCGACCCTGCCAATGCCAAGGCCGTGATCGCGACGCTGGAGGCGGCGCTCACCGGGTGCACATCGGGCGAATTCGCGGCGATGGTGACCGCGCCGGTGCAGAAGAGCGTCCTCAATTACGCGGGGATCCCGTTCACCGGCCACACCGAGTTCCTCGCCCAGCGCACCGGCGCCTCGCGCGTCGTGATGCTGCTGGTCGGCGGCCCGCGCGAGCGCATGCTGCGGGTCGCGCTGGCCACCACGCACCTGCCGCTGTCGGCGGTTCCGGCGGCGATCAAGCAGGCGGATCTCGAAGCGCTGCTGCGCATCGTCGCCGCCGATCTCGACCGCAAGTTCGGCATCGCGCGGCCGCGGATCGCGGTGTGCGGACTGAACCCGCACGCCGGCGAAGGCGGATTCCTCGGGCGTGAGGAGATCGAGGTCATCGCGCCGGCAATCAAGGCGGTGCAGGCCGAAAGGATCGACGTGATCGGACCGGTGCCGGCCGACACCGCGTTCGTTCCCCGCCTGCTCGAGGAGCTCGACTGCGTCGTGGCCATGTACCACGATCAGGGACTCCCCGTGCTCAAGCACGCAAGCTTCGGCCACGGCGTCAACGTGACGCTGGGCCTGCCGATCCTGCGCACGTCGGTCGATCACGGCACCGCTCTCGACCTCGCGCAGGATCCCGAGAAGGTGCGCCAGGCCGATCCCGGCAGCCTGTTCGCGGCGGTGGAGCTGGCGATCGAGCTGGCGACGCGGGCGGCGAAGCGTTGAGGATCTACACGATGTAGGCCCGGATTCATCCGGGCAGGCCGAGCGCGAATGAATTCGCGCCTACACCCTCATTCGCGGAGACGACGATACAATGCCCGTACTGGCAGACCGTTGCACTCCTCACATGCCTGACGGCTTTCTCGCCCACGCCTCCGCCATCGTCGACCAGATCCGCGCCGACGGCTTCTACAAGACCGAGCGTGTCATCGGCAGCCCGCAGGCCCCGGCGCTCCGGCTCGCCGACGGACGCGAAGTGCTCAATTTCTGCGCCAACAATTACCTGGGGCTGGCGGACGACGCGCGGCTCATCGAGGCGGCGAAGAAAGGCCTCGACCGCTACGGCTTCGGCACGGCCTCGGTGCGCTTCATTTGCGGTACGCAGAGCGTGCACAAGGAGCTCGAAGGGGCGCTCGCCCGCTTCCTCGGCAGCGACGACGCCATTCTCTATTCGAGCTGCTTCGACGCCAACGGCGGGCTGTTCGAGACGCTGCTTGGGGAAGAGGATGCCGTGATCAGCGACGAGCTCAACCATGCGAGCATTGTCGACGGCATCCGTCTGTGCAAGGCGAAGCGCTACCGCTATCGCAACAACGACATGGCGGACCTCGAAGCGAAGCTCGCCGAAGCCGACGCGGCAGGTGCGCGCTTCAAGCTCATCGCCACCGACGGCGTGTTCTCGATGGACGGCATCGTCGCCAACCTTCAGGGCATCTGCGATCTCGCGAACAGACATCGCGCGATGGTGATGGTCGACGATTCGCACGCGGTTGGCTTCGTCGGGACGAACGGACGGGGAACGCCCGAGCTATGCGGCGTAGTCGAGCGAATCGACGTCCTAACCGGAACGCTGGGCAAGGCGCTCGGTGGCGCCTCCGGCGGCTACACCGCGGGTCGCCGGGCGATCGTCGAGGTCCTGCGCCAGCGCTCGCGCCCGTATCTCTTCTCCAACGCGCTGGCCCCGTCGATCGCCGCCGCATCGCTCGAAGTGCTGCGGCTGCTTGCCGGCGAGGAAGGCGCGCGGCTGCGCCGGCGGGTGCGCGAAAACGGCCTGCGCTTCCGTGGCGCCATGACGGCGCTCGGCTTCGAGCTCGTGCCCGGCGAGCATCCGATCATCCCGGTCATGCTGGGCGACGCGGCGCTCGCCACGCGCATGGCCGACGCGCTGCTTGCCGAAGGCGTGTACGTGATCGGCTTCTCCTATCCGGTCGTGCCGAAGGGCAGAGCCCGCATCCGCACCCAGATGAGCGCCGCGCACAGCGACGCGGAAATCGACCGGGCGGTGGCGGCATTCGCCAAGGTTGGCAGGGCCTTGGGCGTGATCCGGTGAACGCAAACACGCGAACGAATCCGCGGAGCATGCGCATGAATTCGCGAGACGTGCGAATAAATTCGCGCCTACGGAAATGAAGGCCCTCGCCAAGCTCGAGCGCGCGCCGGGACTGACGCTCACCCGCGTCAAGAAGCCCGAAGTGGGTCACAACGACGTGATGATCCGCATCCGCAAGACGGCGATTTGCGGGACCGATCTGCACATCTGGAGCTGGGACGAGTGGGCGCAGAAGACGATTCCCGTGCCGATGCATGTCGGTCACGAGTACGTGGGCGAGATCGTCGAGATCGGCCAGGAGGTGCGCGGCTTTCGCGTCGGCGATCGCGTCTCCGGCGAAGGCCACATCACCTGCGGCTACTGCCGCAACTGCCGCGCCGGCCGGCGGCACCTGTGCCGCAACACGGTCGGGGTGGGCGTCAACCGCGAAGGCGCGTTCGCCGAGTACCTGGTGATCCCGGCGTTCAATGCCTTCAAGATTCCCGACGACATCCCCGACGATCTGGCCGCGATCTTCGACCCGTTCGGGAACGCGACGCATACCGCGCTTACCTTCAATCTGGTCGGCGAAGACGTGCTCATCACCGGCGCCGGCCCGATCGGCGCGATGGCCTCCGCCATCGCCCGTCACGTGGGCGCGCGCCACGTCGTCGTGACCGACATCAACGACTATCGTCTCAATCTGGCGAAGCGCATGGGCGCAACGCGGGTAGTGAACGTGCAGCGGGAGAAGCTGCGCGACGTGATGGCTGAGCTGGGCATGACCGAGGGCTTCGACGTCGGCATGGAGATGTCCGGCGTCGCTTTGGCTTTCCGCGACATGCTCGAGCACATGAACCACGGCGGGAAGATCGCGCTGCTGGGCATCCCGCCGCACGAGACGGCGATCGACTGGAACCAGGTCATCTTCAAAGGCCTCGAGATCAAGGGCATCTACGGGCGCGAGATGTTCGAGACCTGGTACAAGATGGTCGCGATGCTGCAGAGCGGCCTCGATCTCACTCCCATCATCACCCACCATTTCCTTGCCGAGCAGTACGCGCAAGCCTTCGAGACGCTGCTCTCGGGCAAGAGCGGCAAGGTGATCCTGGACTGGACGGGCTAAGGAGCGGCCGAAGGCTTGCCTACTATGTCGTCCCCGCGCAAGCGGGAGGTAGGCGCGAATTGATTCGCGCGCGGCGCTGGCCGGATGAATCCGGCCCTGCAGATTCGCGCGTGCTCGGTAAGGATCGGAGTCACCTACCCCGCAAGCGCTTCGGCCAGCACTTCCTCGCCGATCCGCATTACGTCGGCCGGATCGTCGCCGCGATCGACCCTCAGCCGGGCGACAACCTGGTCGAGATCGGTCCGGGACTGGGCGCGCTGACGCGCCCGCTGCTGGAGCGCGTCGGGCGGCTGACGGTGATCGAAATCGATCGCGATCTGGCGGCGAAGCTCCAAGCGGAGTTCACGCCCGATCGCCTCTCAGTGCGAATCGCCGACGCGCTCGTCTTCGACTTCGCTTCGCTGGGCGCCGACCTGCGCGTGATCGGCAACCTGCCGTACTACATCTCCACGCCGCTGCTGTTCCACCTGGCGCAGTGCGAGACCGCCATCCGGGATATCACCGTCATGCTGCAGAAAGAGGTCGTCGACCGGATGACGGCCGCGCCGGCAACACGCGCGTACGGCCGGCTCTCGGTCACGCTGCAGGTGCGCTTTCGCATCGAGCCGCTTTTCGCGGTGCCGCCCCGAGCGTTCCGCCCCGCGCCAAAGGTGGAGTCGGCTGTCGCGCGGCTGACGCCGCTGCGGGAAGCACGGCCGCGTCTCGCCGACGAAGCTGTGTTCGCGCGGCTCGTCGCCGCCGCGTTCGGGCAGCGGCGCAAGACCCTGCGCAACGCGGTCCGCGCGCTCGCGAGCGATGCCGAGCTCGAGCGCGCGGGTATCGATCCAGGCGCGCGCGGCGAGACGCTGTCGGTCGCGGATTTCGTGCGGCTCGCCAACGCGCTTTCGGCGAGCGAATCCTCGTCGTCTACACGAACAGCGCGAGCACGAAGATCCCGATCATCGTGAGCACGATGGCGATCTTGACCGCGCTGCCGAGGAGCAGCCCGATCCAGGTTGCGACGGCAACCTTGCCCGCCCGGAGGGTGTCGCGTCGCGCCAGGTATTCGCCGATCGCGGCGCCCGCGAGGGGCATGAACAGCAGGCCCCACAGGCCGGTCAGGATGCCGGCGATCGTGCCGACGGCCGCGCCAACGATCGCGAGCCGGCTCGCACCCACACGCTTGGCGCCCAGGGCCGCGGCCACGAAGTCGACCGCCCAGGCGAGCGCTGCCAGCGCGCCGAAAAGCGCGAGCAGCCAGGGGCCGATGCGCTCGAAATGGTCGATCCACGCGCCCAGCGCGATGCCGGCGAAGACCAGGACCGCTCCGGGCAGGACCGGGATGACCGTGCCGACGAGACCGGCGAGGATCAACCCGACGGCGCAGATCCACAGCATCGCGGTCACGGCCACGGTCGCGTGCTCCGCTCTCGGCGCCGGCGCAGCTACGGCTTGCCAGCCTCCTCGACAGCGTATGTCTCTACCGGCTGCGCCTTGCCGCGGATGGCGACCGGACCGAGCGCCTGCACCGCGACGCCGCCGCGCAATCCGGCGCGCGTCTCGGCGTCGATCAGGATCGGCCGCTGCGCGAGCTTGGTGTGCGATTCCAGCCGCGAGGCGACGTTGACGGTGTCGCCGATGCAGGTGTAAGTGGCGCGCTCGTTGGTGCCGGTGTAACCCGCGACCATCTCGCCGGACGCGATGCCGATGCCGATGCGGATCTGCGGCTTGGACGCCACCGCCTGCTCGACGTCGAACAGCTCGATCATCTCGATCATTTCCAGCGCGGCCCGCACCGCTGCGTCGCGATGGTCGGCGAGCGGCAGCGGGGCGCCGAACACCGCCATGAGCCCGTCGCCGGCGATCTGGCTCACGATCCCGCCGTGGCCGGTGATCGCGTTGAACATCAGCGTGTAGTAAGTGTTGAGGAGCTCGATGGTCTCCTCCGGCGGCTGCGATTCGGCGAGCGGCGTGAACTCGCGGATGTCGGCGAAGAGGACCGATCCGGTGACTCGCTTGCCGCCGAGCGAGAATCCCGTCTGCTGCAAATCCTCGGCGACTTCCGCCGTCGCGAATCGCCGCACCAGCTCCTTCTGCTGGTCGCGCAGGCGTTTCTTCTCCAGGCTCGCGCCGATGCGCGCCTTGAGCAGCACCGGATTCACCGGCTTGCTGAGATAGTCCTCCGCCCCGAGCTCGATGCAGCGCACGACGTTGTCGAGTCCCTCCAGCGAAGAAGTGACGATCACCGGGAAGTCGCGCAGCGCGAGGTCCTTCGCGATCTCGCCCAAGACCTGGAACCCGTCCATCTCTGGCATCTCGATGTCGAGCAGCATCAGGTCGAAGGGCTCGCGCTTCAGCAGCTGCAGCGCCACCCGGCCGTTTTCCGCCGAGGTCACTTTGTGGCCCATCAGCTCGATGTTGCGCGACAGCAGCAGACGGTTGACCTTGTTGTCGTCGACGACCAGAAGCCGCGCGCCGCTGTGGCTGCCTTCACGCACGCTTGAGCTCCGCCAGTTCCCGGGCTACGCGCCCGTACTCGGTCGTCAAGGCCGCCAGCGGCGCTCCGCCGTCCGCGCGCGCCGCGGCGAATCCGCCGATCTCCAGGTTCTTCGCCATGGCGGCGAGCGACGAGGCGCCGAAGGTGTTGCTGTTCGACTTCAGCGAATGCGCGACGCGGCGGAAGCGGTCGGCCTCGTTGGCGTCGAGCGCGCGGCGCAGCTCCGCGAGCATGCCGGGAGCCTCGGCCAGGAAGGTGTCGACGAGCTCACGCACGAAGTCCGCGCCCGCGGTGGTCTTGAGCTCCTCGAAGACGGAGCGGTCGATGGCTCCTTCGGACATTTCAGCGCGCCCTCCGCGGTTGGACCTGGTTCAACGCTTCCACCAGCCGGTCCACCCGGATCGGCTTGGTGAGGTAGTCGTCCATGCCGGCGGCGAGGCACATGTCGCGGTCGCCCTGCATGGCGTTGGCCGTCATGGCCACGATGCGTGGCCGCTCGTGCGCCTCCCACCGCGCGCAGATCTGGCGGGCGGCGTCGAGGCCGTCCATCTCGGGCATCTGCACGTCCATGAGAACGACGTCGTAGGCCTGTCGCCCCACCGACTCGACCGCTTCGATGCCGTTCGACGCGAGATCGGCGCGGTAGCCCATCTGCTGCAGGATGCGCAGCGCCAGCTTCTGGTTCACCACGTTGTCCTCGGCCAGCAGGATGCGCAGCGGGTGCCGGCTCGCCATCTGGGCATCGAGCCGCGAGGCCGGGGCCGGCGCCGCCTTCGGCGCCTCCTCGACGAAGAGCCCCACCAGCGTGTCGTAGAGCTGCGACTGGCGGATCGGTTTGGTCAAATGCGCGGCGAAGAGGTTCTCGCCGTCGCCGGCCTCGCGCCGGCCCAGAGAGCTGAACAGAACGAGCGGTAGCGCCGGGCTGCGCCGGCGCATCTCGCGCGCGAGCGCCACGCCGTCCATCTCGGGCATGTGCATGTCGACGATCGCCACGTCGAAGCTCTCGCCCGCGTTGAGCCAGCGCAGCGCTTCCCGAGGCGACTCGGTGGTGCGCGGAACCATGCCCCACTTGGCCGACTGCAGGCCGAGCAGGCGCCGGTTGGTGGCGTTGTCGTCGACCACGAGCGCGCGCTTTCCGGCGAGCGCCGGCTGGATGCCGACGAAGTCGCGCTGCCGGGTGGGCGAGACCGTGCCGACGGGAACGACGATGGTGAAGAAGAACGTCGAGCCCCTGCCCACGCCTTCGCTTTCCGCCCACATCCTGCCGCCCATCAGCTCGGAGAGCCGGCGGCTGATCGCAAGGCCGAGTCCGGTCCCGCCGTACTTCCGCGTCGTCGAGGAGTCGGCCTGCGAGAACGACTGGAACAGGCGGCTCATGCCGTCGGCCGACAGGCCGATGCCGGTGTCGCGCACCGCGAAGGTGACCTCGGCCTTGCCCGACGGCGCCGGCCGGGACGAGACGGTGAGGACCACCTCGCCATTGTCGGTGAACTTCACCGCGTTGGACAGCAGATTGAGCATGATCTGCCGCAGCCTCGTCACGTCGCCGATGATCGTCTCCGGCACATCTCCTTCGAACATGTAGGCCGTGTCGAGGTCCTTCTCCACGGCCTTCGCGGCAATCAGATCGAGGGCGGACTCCACGCATTCCCGCAGATCGAACGGCTGCGCCTCGATGTCCATGCGGCCGGCCTCGATCTTGGAGAAGTCGAGGATGTCGTTGATGATGGTGAGCAGAGCGTCGCCCGATTCGCGGATGGTGGCGACGTACTCGTGCTGCTCCGTGTCGAGCTTGGTGTCGAGCAGCAGCCCGCTCATGCCGATCACGGCGTTCATCGGCGTGCGGATCTCGTGGCTCATCGTGGCGAGGAACGAGCTCTTCGCCTCGTTGGCCGCTTCCGCGGCGGCGCGCGCTTCCTGCGCCTCCGCGAACAGACGCGCATTCTGCAGCGCCACGCCCACATTGGCGGCGATGGTGGAGAGCAGACGCTGGTCGTCCTCGTCGTAGATGCCTTCGCGCTGCGTGCTCTGGACGCTCACCACGCCCTGGCACGTTCCGCCGACCATGATGGGAACGCCGAGATAGGAGAGCGCCTGCTTGCCGATGACCGCCGTGCCGAGCTCGAGCGTCTGCCGGTCCATCGCCCGGTTGATGATGAGCGGCTTTCCCGACATGACGATGCGGCCGGTCAGGCCCTCGCCGTATTTGAGCGGCACCAGCTTGTCGCCGTGCTGGTACGGGAAGTCCATGATGCCGGCCTGCCGGTCGTACAGCGCGACGTAGGCGATATCCGCCTTGAACACCGTCCGGACCTGTTCGCCCACCAGGTTGATGAGCGCCGACAGGTCGAGCTTGCCCGCGAGCTGCTGCGACACGGTGTTGACGGTCGCCAGCTCCGCCGCCCGCTGCCTCGCCTCCGCGAACAGGCGCGCATTCTCGATCGCGACCGTGGCCTGCAGCGAAAGGCCTACCAGGAACTCGAGCTCGCTGTCGGAAAACGCCTCGCCGCCGGTGCGCCAAACCGCCATCGCCCCCTTAACCTTCTGACCGGCGAGCAGCGGCGCCACCATCAGCCGTTCGTTCTCTTCCTTCTCGGTGCCGGGAATCTGGATCGCCCGCGGATCGCTGCCGGTGTCGTTGATGAACTCGGCACGGCCTTTCTGGACAAGGTCGCCGATGATGCCCTCGCCGACCTTAACCCGGGTGGACTGGATCTCGGCGGCGATTTCGCCGACCGCGACGATGGCGCGATAGGTGTCGCCTCCCGGTTCGGGAAGGAATATCGCGCTGCTCCCGGCGCTCAGCAGATTGCGGGCGTGGTTCGCGATGCGGTCCATCACCGTGGAGAGCTCCAGCGTCGAGGAGATGTCGCGTCCCACCTCGGCCAGCGCCGCGGTCTCCCGCGAGCGGCGCTGCGTCTCGTCGAAGAGGCGCGCGTTCTCCAGCGCGACGCTCATGCTGCTCGCGAGCGTCTTCAGGAGGCGAACGTCGGAGTCGGAGAACGCGTGCTCGCGCTCGGTGTTGCTGAGCTGAATCAAGCCGCGCGCCTGGCCACCGACGAGGAGCGGGACGAACACCTGCGACTTCGGCCACTTCACGTCGTTCACGAGCATGCGGGACCCGAACCGCTCGACCGCCGCCTCGGTGTTCTCATTGATCACCAACGTCTCGCCCGTCCGAATCACGTGCGGTCCGAAGCCGCGATCGCCTAGAGGCTCCGCAGGAATTGCGCGCCTCTCGCGGTCGTAGTAAGCGTAGGGGTACTCAATCATTCCGGTCTTGGCATCGTAAGTGCGAATCCCGACATCCGCATCGTGGAACACTTCCCTGATCTTGTCGCCCACGGCGTCGTAGACACCCTGGAGGCTCAGCTCACCGGCGAGCGCCTGCTGCACGCTGTTGATGATCGAGAGCTCGGCGGCGCGCTGCTCGCTCTCCTTGAACAGCCGCTGCGTCTCGTCGAAGAGGCGGGCGTTCTCGAGTGCCACGCTCATGGTGTTGGCGAGGGTCGTAAGCAAGTTCACATCCGAATCGCCGAACGCGTCCTGCTGCCTCGAGTACAGGGCGACGACGCCCCGCGCCTCTTCGCCCTTGAGGATCGGCACGCCGAGGTAACTCTGCCCTTCGTCCGGAGAAGCCGAATCGCCGATCGACTGCGCACCAAGCTCGGCTGCCCGCTGCCGGAAGTCACGGCCGATCACGAGCGGACGGCGTGTTTGAATGACGTGCGAGGCCATACCCGGGCCTATGGGGTACGGCTCGACGGGGAAGCGCTCCCCGTGCTCCAGATAGTACGGGACGGCCACCTTGCCGGCCTGGCGGTCGTAGAGGGCGATGAGCATTTTTTTTGCACTGAAGATTTCGGCGATCTTGTCCCCCACGAGATCGATGATCGCCTGGAAGTTGAGCTCGGCCGCGAGCCCGTGCTGCACGCTGTTGATGATGGCAAGCTCGGCGGCGCGCTGCTCGCTCTCCTTGAACAGGCGCTGCGTCTCGTCGAAGAGCCGGGCGTTTTCCAGGGCGACGCTCATGCTGTTGGCGAGCGTCTGCAGCAGGCGCACTTCCGATTCGCCGAACGCGTCCTGCTTCGGCGAATACAGCGCGACGACGCCGCGGGCCTCGTCGCCGATCAGGATCGGAACGCCAGCGTAGCTCTGCCCGACCTCCGTGGCGGTCTCGTCGCCGATGAGTCGGGAGCCCATCTCTCGGCCGCGCTGCACCATGTCGCGCGCGATGACGAGGGGTTCGCGCGTCCGGATCACGCGCGCCGTGAAGCCGCCCTCGAGCGGCGCGGGGGCCACGGGAAAGCGCTCCCCGTGCTCGAGGTAATAGGGCATCGTCACCGTGTTGCTCGGCCGATCGTAGAGAGCGATCGACATGTCCGGCGTGCGGAATATCTCCGCGATCTTGTCGCCGACGAGGTCGATGATCGCCTGGAAGTTGAGCTCGGCCGCGAGCCCGTGCTGCACGCTGTTGATGATGGCAAGCTCGGCAGCGCGCTGCTCGCTCTCCTTGAACAGCCGCTGCGTCTCGTCGAACAGCCGCGCGTTCTCCAGAGCCACGCCCATGCTGGCGGCCACCGTGCTGACGAGGCGGACTTCCGCCTGGCCGTAGGCGTTCTCGCGCTCGTAGTCCTCCATCGCGATCATTCCGAGCGCCCGGTCGCCGGTGAGGATCGGCACGAAAACCGAGGAATGGCTCTCCTCGGTGCCGGGCAGCGTCGCCAAGCCCTGCGCCCGGGCGTCCGCGCGCGAGTGCGCGACGATCGGCTTGCGCGAGCGCACGAGCTTCCACCAGATGCCGTCCGGGCTCGGCTTCTGCGGTTCCCTGTTCCTCCGCTCCCCGTGCTCGTACTGGTACAGGAAGTGGAGGACCTCGTCCTTGGGGTCCTGCCAGCGGATGCTCAAGTCGCCAGTCTTGAATACGTCGCGGAGCTTGTCCCCGACGAGCTCGATGATGGCCAGGAAGTCGAGCTTCGCCGACATGCCTTCCTGGATCCGGTTGATCACGGTGAGCTCCGCCGCGCGCTGCTCGGTTTCCCTGAGCAGCCGCTGTGTCTCGTCGAACAGGCGCGCGTTCTCCAGCGCCACGCTCATGCTGTTGGCGAGCGTCTGCAGCAGGCGCACGTCCGAGTCGTTGAAGGCGTGCTCGCGCTCCATGTCGGAGAGCGAGATGGCGCCGCGCGTCTGCTCGCCGACGATCAGCGGCACGATGACGGTCGACTTCTCCATCTGCGTGCCGGGCAGCGACTCGGAACCATACTTCACCATGGTCTCCGCCATGTTCTCGTTGATCACCAGCGTCTCGCGCGTGCGCAGCACGTGCGCGGCAAACCCGGTCTCGTCCAGCGGATGGGACGCCAGAGCGAGGCGCTTGCCGTTCTCGTACGCGTACGGGTAGTGGATGAGCCGCGACCGGGGATCGTAGACGCGAATGCCCATGTCGCGGTTGCCGAAGATCTCCCGGATCTTGTCGCCGACCGCGTCGTAGATACCCTGGATGTTGAGCTCGGCGGCGAGCGCCGCCTGCACGCTGTTGATGATCGCCAGCTCTGCGTTGCGCTGTTCCGTCTCCTTCAGCAGGCGCTGCGTCTCGTCGAAGAGGCGCGCGTTTTCCAGCGCCACGCCCATGCTTGCCGCCACCGTGCTGAGCAACCGCAGATCGGCGTCGCCATAGGCGTTTTCGCGCTCGTAGTCCTCCATCACGATGGAACCCAGCGCGCGATCGCTTCCCACGATCGGGACGGCGATCGACGAGAGACTCTGGTCCGTGCCTGGCACGACCTGGAAACCCATAGCGGTGTACTCGGCGACCGTGCGCACGAGCACCGGCCGACGCGTCTGCAGCATCGTCAACGCGGCGGGGCTCGGTGCGATCGCCGCCTGCTCCATCCGGATCCCGTGCTCGTACTGGTACAGAAAGTGCATGAGGTTCGTCGCCGGGTCGTACCAGCGGATGCCGATGTCGCGGGTGCCGAACACGTCGCGCAACTTGTCGCCGACCAGGTCGACGATCGCCTGGAAATCGAGCTTCGACGCCATCCCCTCCTGGATGCTGTTGATGACCGCCAGCTCGGCATTCCGCTGCTCGGTCTCCTTCAGCAGCCGTTGCGTCTCATCGAACAGGCGGGCATTCTCCAGCGCGACGCTCATGCTGTTCGCCAGCGTCTGGAGAAGGCGAACGTCGGAGTCGGAGAAGGCTTGCTCACGCTCCACGTCCAACATGCTGATGAGCCCGCGCGCCTGCTCGCCGACGACCAGCGGCACGAATACTGCCGACTTCTCGTCTTCGGTGCCCGGAAGCGTGAAGCTTCCGTAGCGTGCCGACATCTCGTCCATGTTCTCGTTGACGACGAGCGTTTCGCGCGTGTCGATCACGTGCCGGGCAAAGCCCCTTTCGGCCAGCCGGCGGCTGTCGATCTGGATACGCTTACCCTTCTCGTAGACGTACGGGAAGTGCATGAGCTCGGTCTTCGGATCGTAGATGCGGATGCCGACGTCGCGGTTTCCGAAGATCTCGCGGATCTTGTCGCCGACCGCATCGTAGATGCCCTGGATGTTGAGCTCGGCCGCCAGCGCCGCCTGCACGCTGTTGATGATCGCGAGCTCGGCGTTGCGCTGCTCGGTCTCCCTGAGCAGATGCTGCGTCTCATCGAAGAGCCGGGCTTTCTCCAGGGCCGTGCCCAGCGACGCGGCGATGGTCGTCAGCAGTCGCAGATCCGATTGGGCGAAGGCGCTTTCCCGCTCATAGTTCTCGATACCGATCAGCCCGAGCACCCGGTCGCTGCCGATGATGGGGACCGCGATCATCGACTTGCTGGCATCGGTGCCCGGCACCGCGTTGTGACCGGGCCCGTATTCCGCCGGAGTGTTGATGATCACAGGCTCGCGTGTCCGAACCATTGTCTCGAACATCCCGCCCGGAACCGGTTCCCGGGGAGCGATCACCAGGTTATTGCCGTGCTCGTAGTTGTACAGGTAGTGAAGCAGCCCCGTCTTCTCGTTGTACCAGCGGATCCCCAGATCCGGCGTCGCGAAGACTTCCCGGAGCTTGTCGCCGACCATGTTGACGATGGCCTGGAAGTCGAGCTGCGCTGCGAGACCCTGCTGGATCGAATTGATGATCGCCAGCTCCGCGGCGCGCTGCTCGGTCTCCTTCAGGAGTCGCTGGGTCTCGTCGAACAGCCGCGCATTCTCGAGCGCCACGCCCATGCTGGCCGCAACGGTGCTCAAGAGCCGGACCTCCGCCTCGCCGAAGGCGCTCTCGCGTTCGTAGTCTTCGAGCACGATTGATCCGAGCACCCGATCGCTCCCGAGGATCGGTACAAAGGCGGCGGACTTGCTCATGTCGGTGCCTGGTACGACGCCGATGCCGAGCTTTGCCGCCTCTTCCGCATTCCTGAACACGAGCGGCTGGCGCGTGCGCAGCATGGTCGACCACGGGCCGCCTTCGCGCGGCGTGGTTGGTTCGACGTGCTGACGCACGCCGTGCTCATACTGATAGAGATAGTGGGAGAGATTGGCCTTCGGGTCGTGCCAGCGGATGCCGATGTCGCCCGTATTGAAGACTTCGCGCAGCTTGTCACCTACCAGATCGACGATGGCCTGGAAGTCGAGCTTCTCGGCCATCCCCTGCTGGATGCTGTTGATGACCGCCAGCTCGGCCGCGCGCTGCTGCTCGGCCTTGAACAGACGCTGCGTCTCGTCGAAGAGCCGCGCGTTCTCGAGGGCCACGCCCATCGAGGCGGCGATCGTCTGCAACAGGCGGACGTTCGATTCGTTGAAATAGTCCTCGCGCTCGAAGCTTTCGACCGAAATACCGCCGATGACCGAATTCGCGGCAACGATGGGCACCTGCGCGATCGCCTTCGACTGCTCGGTGCCGGGCACGAGCTTCACACCGTAGGTCTTCGTTATCTCCGCAGTTGGTCCGAAAACAGGCTTTTGGTCCGCCATCAGCTTGCGGGCGAGAGCGCCCGGCTTCGAGGGCGGTATCGTCAGACGCCGCCCGTGTTCGAACTCATAGAGGTAGTGGACGAGGTCCGTGGCGGGGTCGTGCAGGCGAATGCCGATGTCCTGCGTACCGATGATGTCGCGCAACTTGTCGCCCACCAGATCGACGATCGCGTGCAGGTCCAGCTTGGAAGCGAGCCCTTGTTGGATGCTGTTGATGATCTCGAGCTCGGCGGCGCGTTCTCGCTCGGCCTTGAACAGGCGCTGCGTCTCGTCGAAGAGACGCGCGTTCTCGAGCGCCACGCTCATCGCGTTGCCGAGCGTGGTGAGCAGGCTTACGTCCGAGTCGGCGAAGGCGTGGCTCCGCTGCTTGCCGACACAGATCACGCCGCTCGCGGCATCGCCGTGCAGGATCGGAACATAGATAAACGAGTTGTCCTCTGTCGCGCCACCGATGTTCTTTGCACCCAGTTCCGCCATTCGTCGATTCAATTCATCAACCGTGTGAATCACGATCGGCTGCTGCGTCTTGAGAATCTCCCTCGTGAACCCCGCCGGGACCCCCGATTCCGGCTGAAAGCGCTCCCCGTGATCGATGAGGAACGCGTAGCGGACAACATTGGCCGCAGAGTCGTAAAGACTGATCCCTACCACGTCGGCTTCGAAGATCTCGCGAATCTTGTTGCCGACCAGATCGTGGATGGCCTGCATCTCGAGTTTCGAGGCCAGCCCTTCCTGAACGCTGTTTATGATCGCGAGCTCCGCCGCGCGCTGCTGCTCTGCCTTGAAGAGCCGCTGCGTCTCGTCGAAGAGCCGCGCGTTCTCCAGCGCCACGCCCATCGTCGCGGCGACCGTACTGAGGAGCCGCAGGTCGGAGTCGCCATAGGCGTTTTCCCGCTCATAATTCTCGAGCGAGATGTCGCCGAGCACGCGATCGCTGCCGACGATCGGCACGGTGATCATTGACAGGCTCTGATCGGTCCCCGGCACCGGGCCGCCGATGCCGGCTCTCTCGTAGTCGGCGAGGCAGTTGAAAACGGTCGGCTGGCGTTTGACCGTTCGCGTCTCGAACATCCCGCCGCGGCTGGGCGGCCGGCTGATGACCGGCAGCCTCTTTCCGTGCTCGTAGGTATAGAGGTAGTGCAGCAGGTTCGCCTTCTCGTCGTACCATGTGATGCCGAGGTCGGCACCACCGAAGACCTCGCGCAGCTTGTCGCCGACGAGGTCGACGATCTCGCGGAAGTCGAGCCTGGAGGCGAGCCCGCCCTGGATCGAATTGATGATCGCCAGCTCGGCGTTGCGCTGCTCGAGATCGGCGTTCGACGCCGTCAGCTCCGCCGTGCGCTCTTCGACCTTCCTTTCCAGTCCCGCCGACCACTGCGCGTTGTCGAGTGCGACCGCTGCCTGATTCGCAAGCAGCCCGAGCATGTCGCGGTCGGTGTCGTCGAAGCGGCCGTAGACGCCCTCCATGTCAGCGTACAAAAACCCCAGTAGCTTCCCGTGCACGATCAGCGGCGCGACGATGCGCGAGCGCTGCCTCACCGCGGACCCCGTCTCCGGCGTGTGCAGCAGCTGCACGGACCGCGTGAGGCGAGCGCGAAGAAGGTACGGGTCGATCGCGCGCAACAGGCTGCGTATCTCCTCGCGCTGTGGCATGAGCGAGTGCGCGAGCTCGCGCCCGCCGTCGCGCTCGAGCAGAAGCAGGACGCGTTCCGCACCGGACAGCTCGGTGGCTTCGTCGACGAGGAAGGCCTGGATTTCGGCCGCGGAGCGCAGGGCGTTGAGACGCAGGCCCGTGTCCGCGAGCCGCTGAAAAGGCTCCCGGACATCGGCTTCGACGGCGAGATGCTCGAGCAGACGTTGCTTCGGAACGTCGTGTTTCGCGCCGCCGGCGAGCCAGTCCGCGATGATTTCGCGGTTGAACGGAACCTTGTTGAGATAGTTTCGGCGCAGCCCCTCGTCGCGCAGATGGGCGATCCGGTCGACCAGGAACCCGTAGGCCCGCTCGAGAGCTTCGTGCGCCTGCTTGCCTCGCCCGTTCGCGGCCAGCGCCTTCGCGTGCCGCAGCCAGATCTCCTGCGAGGTCCAGCGGTCGGGCTTGGCAAAGGAGTGGGTGCGGTGGACTTCGGTGGCCTTTGCGGTAGCGGCCAGTGCGGCGCTCTTCCTGCCGCACGCCAACTGCGCTTCGCCGAGCTTCGAGAAGATAACGCTCACGAATCCCAGCTCGACCTTCTGTGCGAGCTTCGCTGCCTCGTCGTAATGACGGACGGCCGTCGCCGGATCACCTTGGGCCAATGCGAGATCGCCGGCATCGTGGTCAACCGATACATTCATGCTGGGATCGTCGATACCGGACGCGAGATCGGCGAGCTCCCGCAAATGCGCGCGCGCGGCGTCCAGAGCTCGAAGACCCAGCTCCGTCTGAATCGCATTTGTCAGCGCGCCGGCGAGCCGTTGCCTGGCACCGATGGCGCGGACCAGCGCGAGGATTTCGACGTGCAGCCGATTGGCGTGGCTATGCAGACCCAGCTCGTCGTACATGATCGCGAGATTGCCGAGCGCCACCGAACGCCGCTCCGCATAGCCTGCCGCTTCGAAAGCCTGCGTCGCCTGCCGAAGGTGTCGGAAGGATTGGGCGATATCCGGTTCCATGTGCGAGGACAGGACCAGCGCGTTGCCCGTGCCGTAGCGGTCGCCCGCCTTGCTGCACAGCTCGAACGCCCTCCGTGCGGCCGGGCGTGATTGCTCGAAGCGGCCCAGCTGGTGCGAGGCCATGGCGATGACCCAGTGCGCGCGCCCGGCGCCGGAAGCGTTGCCCGCCGCCTCGAACAGCTCGGCGGCTTGGCGTGCGGTCTTGAGGCCGGCCTGGTAATTGCCCGACCGGGCCTGCACTTCGCCCAGGATCAGGAGGCTCGCCGATAAGAACGGCTTCTCGCGCGACTCTCGAGCAGCTTTCGTGGCCGCGTTTGCGCACTTGAGGGCAGGCTTCAAGTCACCTTGCCGCATTTGCACCACGGCCTTGCGGCTCAACGCCTGAGCCTCGAGCGCGCGCGACTTCTGACGGACGGCAAGGTCGAGCATGGTCGCAGCGTCCTGCGCGGCCAGATCGAGCTTGCCGAGCGCGATACAGGACTCGGCACGCAGATCGAGCAGCTCCATTTGCACGGCTGCTGGCAGCGGCTTTCCACCGTCCAGCGTGAGCAGTGCCCGGGCGCATTCCTCGACGGCGCGCGCATGCTGGCCGGTCCAGGCGAGCTCCCGGATCGCGGCGAACATCTCCGATCGAGGGTCGATCGCCTTCTGCTTCGACGTGGTCTTCGACGTCGATTTGCGCGCCGCGGGCTTCCGCGCTGTTCGGCGGGTGGAGGTTTCTACGATGGCCATCTCATGCTCCTTGCTTCTCGAATCGCCGAGGCTGCAGCGCGACTCGCCTCGAGAATCGAATGTTACAACTCCCAGTCGCGGTCGGGCCGCAGGATCGGCGCAGCGATCCGCACCGTCTTCATGCGTCCGGTCTCGCCCCGGATCAAAGTCACGTTGCGCCGCGGTACGCCGAAACTGGCAGCGAGGAAAGCCACGAGCGCTTCGTTGGCGCGGCCCTCGATGGGCGGCGCAGCGAGCCGGACCTTCAAAGCATCGCCGTGCCAGCCCACGACCTCGGTGCGCCGCGCGCCCGGCTGACAATGGAGCTCGAGCGTGAGCGAGCCGTCGTCGCCGATGTGGCGCCAGGCGGGCACACGCGCAGTCTCAGCGGAAGACCGCTGCAACGGTCTGCTCCAGCCAGGCGACCGGCAGCATCAGCACGAGCTGCGCGAGCACGATCACGATCAGCGGCGAGAGATCGAGCGCCCCGCCGATCGGTGGCACGAGCCGCCGCACCGGTGCGAGCAAGGGGAACGTCAACGCGTTGAGCACGCCGGCGAGCGGCCCATCGGGCGCTACCCAGGACAGCAGCGCCTGGATGAACACCGCGACGATCGCGATCCACAGCGCCGCCTTGACGAGCTCGAGCAGCGCGATCACGGCGATCAGCCCCGCGGTCGGACCGCTCAGGAGCGCCCCGGCGGGCGCGCTGAGCGCCGTGAGCGCCGCGAGCCAGGCCAGCTGCAGAATCCAGGCGACGGCAAGCGACGCCCAGTCGTAGCCCCCGAAGCCGGGCAGCACCTTGCGCATCGGCTTCACCGCCCAATCGGTGAGCGCGGTCACCGCCTGCCCGACCGGGTTGCGGAACGGCGCGCGCATCCACTGCATGATGAAGCGCAAGAGCGCGGTGTAGACGAACAGCCCGAAGACCACGTTGAGTAGGAAGCGGATGGCGTCGGTGAGCATGCCGAGGACTCCGCCGCGAGCCTAGCTGTCGCTGCCGAAGAGCTCGCCCATCTCTCGTGCCCGGTCCGCCGCGGCCTTTACCGCGGCAAGGAGCGCGTCTTTGACGCGAGCCTCCTCCAGGACGGCGATGCCGCGCTCGGTCGTCCCGCCCTTCGAAGTCACCTGCGCGCGCAGCATCGCGGGCTCCGAGTCGCTCTGCTCCGCGAGGCGAATCGCGCCGGAGAACGTGGCGAACGCGAGCCGGCGCGCATCCGCCGGCGCGAATCCGAGCTCGCGGGCGGCGGCGTCCAGCGCTTCCAGAAAATAGAAGACGTAGGCCGGCCCGCTGCCTGAGACCGCGGTCACCGCATCGAGGTCCTGCTCGCGCTCGCACCACAGCGTCGCGCCGACCGCTTCGAGCACCGCCGCCGCGCGGGCGCGCCCGTCGCTGTCGACGCCGGGCAGCGCGAACAAGCCGGCGATGCCGGCGCCGATCAGCGCAGGCGTGTTGGGCATCGCGCGCACCAGTCTTCGATAGCCCCCCAGCCAGCGGCAGAGATCGTCCAGGCGGATGCCGGCGGCGATGGTGAGCACGATCTGGCTCTTGAGCAGTCCGACCAGATCGCGCGCTACCGTGCGCACGTGGTGCGGCTTGACCGCGATCACCACAACGTCGGCACTGCCGACGGCAGGCTCTTCGATTTCAGCGAAAGTGGCCACCTGGAACCGGGCGGCTATTGCGGCTCGCGCCTCGGGGTCGATCTCCACCACCTTGAGCGCCTCGCGCGCATGGCCGTGCGCGACCAGGCCGCCGAGGAGCGCCCGCGCCATGTTGCCGCCGCCGACGAGGGTGATGTTCATCGCCGATGCGCTAGCGCTCTCGCGGCCCGAAGAGCGCCGTGCCGACGCGAACCATGGTGGCCCCCTCGGCGATCGCCGCCTCGAGGTCGCCCGACATGCCCATTGACAGGGTGTCGAGCGCCAGCCCTTCGGCGCGAGCGACGTCGAAGAGCTCGCGCAAGGCGCGGAACTGGCGACGCACCCGCTCCGTCTCGCCGGTCTCCTCGGCGATGCCCATGAAACCACGGAGCCTGATCCGGGGCAGCACGGCCACGGCGCGGGCCAGCGGCAGCGCCTCGACCGGCGCGGCGCCGCTCTTGGCGCGCTCCGCGCTGATGTTCACCTGCACGCAGACGTTGAGCGGCGGAAGGTGCGCGTCCCGGGCAGCTGAGAGGCGCTCGCCGATCTTCAGCCGGTCCACGGTCTGCACCCATGCGAAGCGCTCCGCGGCAACCCGGGTCTTGTTCGACTGCAGCGCTCCGATCATGTGCCATTCGATGTCGCCGAGATCGGCGAGGTCGGCGGCTTTGGCGATGGCCTCCTGCACGTAATTCTCGCCGAATGCCCGCTGGCCGAGCGCGTAGGCCGCTCGGATCTTGTCCGGAGCCTGGCCCTTGCTGACGGCAAGCAGGCGCACGGTGGCCGGGTCGCGTCCGAACCGGGCGGCGGCCTGGGCGATCCGCGCCGCCACGGCTTGCCACGCCTTCTCCTCTGGGCTCATAATCGGATGACGTCGGCATAGCGCGGGCCCGGGTCGGCCGGATGTAATCCACAACGCGCACCGGCGGCGCGACTTTTGCTACCGCGGGGGCGGGCCGAAAACGAGCGGCTGCACTAAGCGCGACGCCCGCCGGGATTATAAATGGACATTGCCGAGCTCCTAGCGTTTGCGGTCAAGAACAAGGCTTCGGACCTGCATCTGTCGGCGGGTCTGCCGCCGATGATCCGCGTCCACGGCGACATCCGGCGCATCAACCTGCCGCCGATGGAGCACGAGGACGTGCACGCCATGGTGTACGACATCATGAGCGACGCGCAGCGCAAGATGTACGAGGAGATGCTCGAATGCGACTTCTCGTTCGGCATTCCCAACCTTGCGCGCTTCCGGGTCAACGCCTACAACCAGCAGCGCGGCGCGGCGGTCGCCTTCCGGACGATTCCCTCCAAGGTTCTCACGCTCGAGGAGCTCAACTGTCCCAGGGGCTTCGCGAGCATGACCGAGCGGCCGCGCGGGCTGATCCTGGTGACCGGCCCGACCGGCTCGGGCAAGTCGACCACGCTGGCGGCGATGGTCAACCACGTCAACGAGAACGAGTACGGCCACATCCTCACGATCGAGGACCCGATCGAGTTCCTGCACGACTCCAAGAAGTGCCTCATCAACCAGCGCGAGATCGGGCCGCACACGCTGTCCTTCGCCAACGCGCTGCGCGCAGCGCTGCGCGAAGACCCGGACTACATCCTGGTCGGCGAAATGCGCGACCTGGAGACCATCCGGCTGGCGCTCACCGCGGCCGAGACGGGGCACCTCGTGTTCGCGACGCTGCATACGAGCTCCGCCGCCAAGACCATCGACCGGATCATCGACGTCTTCCCGGCGACCGAGAAGGACATGGTGCGGGCCATGCTCTCCGAGTCGCTGGTGGCGGTGATCTCGCAGTCGCTGCTCAAGACCAAGGACGGGCAGGGCCGAACCGCCGCGTGGGAGATCATGATCGGCACGCCGGCGATCCGCAATCTCATTCGCGAGAACAAGGTCGCGCAGATGTACTCCGTCATCCAGACCAGCCAGGCGGCGGGTATGCAGACCATGGACCAGTGCCTGCAGGAGATGGTCCGCCGCAACCAGGTCCAGATCGCCGAGGCCCGCGCGCGCGCAGTCAACAAGGAGCTCTTCGCCTAGGAGCGAAGAAGGCGACACGGGAGCCGTTCGATGGAACGCGAAACCGCCACCAAGTTCATCCACGATCTCCTGGATCTGCTGGTCAAGCAGAAGGGATCGGACCTGTTCATCACCGCGGGCTTCCCGCCGGCGGTCAAGATCGACGGCAAGATCGTCCCGGTGTCCAAGACGCCGCTCACGCCGCAGCACACCATCGAGCTCACGCGCAGCGTGATGAACGACAAGCAGGCGGCGGAGTTCGAGTCGACGAAGGAATGCAACTTCGCGATCAGCCCGCCCGGCATCGGCCGGTTCCGCTGCAACGCCTTCATCCAGCAGGGCCGGGTCGGCATGGCGATGCGCACGATCAATACCGTCATCCCGACCTTCGAGGAGCTGAGCCTCCCGCCTGTGCTCAAGGACGTGTGCATGAGCAAGCGCGGCATCATGCTCTTCATCGGGCCGACGGGGTGCGGCAAGTCGACCTCGATGGCGGCGTTGCTCGGCTATCGCAACGAGAACAGCTACGGCCACATCATCACCATCGAGGACCCGATCGAGTTCGTGCACGAGCACAGGAACTGCATCATCACCCAGCGCGAGGTGGGCGTGGACACCGACAGCTGGGAGATCGCGCTCAAGAACTCGCTGCGCCAGGCTCCGGACGTGATCCTGATCGGCGAGATCCGCGACCGGCACACGATGGACTACGCGGTGGCGTTCGCCGAGACCGGCCACCTGTGCCTCGCCACGCTCCACGCCAACAACGCCAACCAGGCGCTCGACCGGATCATCAACTTCTTCCCCGAGGAGCGTAGAGCCCAGCTGCTGATGGACCTCTCGCTCAACGTGCGCGCCTTCGTGGCGCAGCGCCTTATCCCGCGCCGCGACGGCCGCGGCCGCGTTCCCGCCGTGGAGGTGATGCTCAACTCGCCGCTGATCTCGGACTTGATCTTCAAGGGCGACGTCTCGGGCATCAAGGACATCATGAAGCGCTCCCGCGAGCTGGGCATGCAGACGTTCGACCAGGCGCTGTTCGACCTGTACGAAGCCGGCATGATCAGCTACGAGGACGCGCTGCGGAACGCCGACTCGCTCAACGACCTGCGGCTCGAGATCAAGCTGCACGGCAAGGACGCGAAGAACCGCAACGTGATGGCGGGTATCGGCAACCTCGACATCGTCCAATAACGGGCGAACCCCGCCGTAGGTCGGAATTCATTCCCGACCAACACGCCGCTCCGTTTCCCGCGGCCGCTGACCACCAGGCGCGAATGAATTCGCACCTACGCGGCTGCGCGTACAATACTTGCATGGCCTACGAAACGACTACCCGCGTCCCCACCGAGATCAAGCTCCATCAGCAGTCGAAGGCGATGGAGATCTCGTTCGCCGACGGCACGAGCTTCCGGCTCTCCTACGAGTTCCTGCGCGTGTACTCGCCATCCGCCGAGGTGCGCGGACACGGTCCCGGCCAGGAGACGCTGCAGGTAGGCAAGCGCGCCGTCACCATCGTCGAGGTCGAGCCGGTGGGCCATTACGCCATCCGGCCGAAGTTCTCCGACGGCCACGAGAGCGGGATCTATTCCTGGGACTACCTCTACGAGCTTGGGCGTGAGCACGGCGAGCTCTGGCAGCGCTACCTCGAGCGTCTTTCGGCGGCCGGGGCGAGCCGCGATCCCGATCCGAACGCCAAGGCGAGCGCTCCGGCCCACGCCTGCGGGCACCGGCACTGAGGCCCCGCTCGACCGCAGCCGCATCGCGCATGACCCGCACGACGCACTTCGGCTATCAGCAAGTCGGCACCGAGGAGAAGGCGCAACGCGTGCGCGGCGTGTTCGATTCGGTGGTCGGCAAGTACGATCTCATGAACGATCTGATGTCGGCCGGCATGCACCGGTGGTGGAAGCGCTTCACCGTCGAGATCTCCGGCGTCGGAGCTGGCAAGCGCGTGCTCGACGTGGCCGGCGGCACCGCGGACCTGGCGCGGCTGTTCGCCGATCGCGTCGGCGCGACGGGACAGGTGGTGCTCACCGACATCAACGAAGCGATGCTCCGCACGGGCCGCGATCGCCTGATCGACGAAGGACGGATCGCGCCGGCGGTGCAGTGCAGCGCCGAGGCGCTGCCGTTCGTCGCGCGCACCTTCGACTGCGTGTCCATCGCCTTCGGCCTGCGCAATGTCACCGACAAGGACCGCGCGCTCGCCGAGATGCGCCGCGTGCTCCGGCCGGGCGGCGTGGCGCTCGTCCTCGAGTTCAGCCGCGTCGCGCCACCGTTCCAGGCGGCCTACGACTGGTACAGCTTCAACGTTCTGCCGCGGCTCGGCCGGCTGATCGCCCGCGACGAGGCGAGCTACCGCTACCTCGCCGAGTCGATCCGCATGCATCCCGATCAGGCAGAGCTCAAGTCCATGATGGAGGCCGCCGGATTCGAGCGGGTCGACTGGTTCAACTTGACCGCCGGCGTCGTGGCGGTGCACCGGGGATACGCCTTGTGAGGCTGGATCTCGACGCAATCAACCGCGCGCTCGAAGGCGAGAGCTGGGCGCGCGACAAGCTCGCGCTCCACGGCGGACGCAGCGTTCGGCTCACCGTGGGGCCCTTCGAGCGCGATTTCGGGATCGATGCCGCAGGACGGCTCAGTCCGACGAAGAACGATCCCGATCTGAAGCTGTCGATCTCCCCGCTGCGCCTGCCCGCGCTGGCCGCGGCGCCGGAGCGCTGGTCCGAGCTGGTCCGAACCGAGGGCGACCCCGCGCTTGCCGCGACGTTCGCCGAGCTTGCCGCCACGATCCCGTGGTTCGTCGAGCGCGCGTTCGCCGCCATTCTCGGGCCGGTGCTCGGCCAACAGGCCGCGGACGCCGGTCGGCGGCTGCTGTCTCTTCCCGGGTACGCCGGCACGCGAATCGGCGAGAGTATCGGACGCTACGTCGGCGACGAAGCGAAACTGGCCATCGGCGCTGCGGAAGCGCAAGGCTTCGCCGCGGAAGTTGCGGCGCTCGCCCTGCGGCTCGACGCTCTTCAGGCGCGCGTCGCGGCGCTGGATTCGGAGCCCACGCCCTAGCGCGACGCCGTCACGCCCGACCGCGCGAATATGCCGCGCTTGCCGTCAATCCTTCAGCACTTTCTCCACCGTGCCCGTATTGGCATCGACGATCACCGACAGGCCGCCGCTCTTGTTGTCCTTGCTATAGTTGATGTACCAGGTGGCGTGGCGGTTGCTCGGCGCCGCGGCGGTGTCGATCATCACCGCGTAGCCCTGGGCGATGAGCGCGTCGCCATGCTGCTTCGCGAGCGCGTAGAGCTTGGCGCCGTCGCGAAGGAAGTCGGGCTTGAGGTCGGGAATACGCCCCGCCTGCCCGGCATCGGCCCAGCACGTGAGCGTGCCGCGAAACGTGGTGACGGCCATGTGTGCCTTGGCGGCTTCGGAATAGAACATGAGGTTCCACGCCGTCGAGCTGCCATTCGGCTGGAGCGGCCCCAGCGAAGTGTTGCCGACGCGCGCCGGCACGGCGTCGGGTTTCCACGCCTTGGCGTAGCCGGACGCCGTCGCGTAGATTTCGGACAGCGTCGGCGCCGGATTCTTGAGCTGCTGGGTCTTGCACGCCTCTTCGGCCTGCGCCGTGGCGCAGGCCGTGAGCGCGAGAAGCAGCACGGCGAGCCGTTTCACGTGGTTTCCCCTGACAATCGATGAACAGTCTCCCCCTTGCGCATTGCCGCGCGATTGTTGCTCAAACGCGGGCGATCCACAACATGGCCGTGCCGGAGACGAGCAGCAGTCCGTCCATGAGCAACTCGAAGCGCTCGCGGTCGAGCTTCAGGACGAACCTCCGGGCGACGATCGATCCGACCATCAGCGAGGAGCCGATGACGAGCCCCGCCAGCGCGAGATCCGAAGACAGCGCTCCGAGTGTCCGGAAAGTTGCCGCCTTGGTGACGTAGATCGCGAGCGAGGAGGCGGCTTCGGTCGCCAGAAACGCTCCCTTGACCAGTCCCAGCGCCAGGAACACCGGCACGCTGATGGGTCCCGTGGAAGCGACGATCCCCGTCAGGTAGCCGATCAGCGCACCGCCGATCGCGAGCTGCCAAAGGTTCATGCGCACGTTCCTCGCCGCGAGCACGCGCCGTACGGGCATCATCGCCAGGAAGAACGCGCCGAGCACCGCCTCGACCACGCGTGGCGGCAGCTCGAGCAGCGTCCGCGCGCCCAGCGCCGCCGCCGGAGCTCCGGCCGCCGCGTAGACGAGGCACGGACGCCAGGCGATCTCGCGCCACCACACCACAATGCGCGACAGATTCACGAGGATCGACACGACCGCCATGATCGGCACCGCCCGCTGCGGCCCGAACAGGATCACCAGCACCGGCATCATCATGATCGACGCGCCGAAGCCGACGATGCCACTCACCGTTCCCGCGACCAAGCCGATCGCGAGAGCCACTGCGAACTCGGAGGCGCCGGGCATCCGGGACGCGCGCCTACCCGTGAATCGTCGGCAGCCGCCGCACGACCTGCCGGGGCCGGTGTCGCGGAGCGGCTGCGCTCATTCCGTGTACTGCGACCTGCCTTCTCCGAACGACCAGTTCTCCCACGCCACTTCGACCAGGTTGATGAATAGATTGCGCGGCTCCAACCCGGGCTTGTCGGAGAGCAGCGCCGCCGCGCGGGCCATGAACTCGCGCTTCTGCGTGGGCTTGCGTCCGGCCGAGAGCGTGATCTGCACCAACACGACGTCGTCGTCGCGCGGGATGCCGAGGTAGCTCGGATCGTAGACGAGCCCGTCGGGCTCGTGCTCGCTGATCACCTGGAAGCGATCCTGCTCGGGGACCGCGAGCGTCTCGACCATGGCGCGATGGATTCCGTCGGCGATCGCCCGCCGATACGCGGCGGACTTTCCCGAGCGCAACGCGATGCGAACGAGCGGCATTTAGACTCCTCACGAGGCAGAGGCGCGAATCTACGCTGGCGACCTCGGGGGCGTCAAAGACGCGCACGCCCGAGCCGCCGGAAGCGCCCGCCGGGCGATCCCTTACAATCGCCGCCATGCGCTGGCTGCGGCTCGCGAAGATCTGGCTGGTCGCGCTCAACTACGGGCTCGACGAGTTCCTGCTCGGCCATGAGCGCTTCCGCTGGCTGCGGCCGACGGCCCGGGCGCTGACCTTCTGGCGCGACCTCTCGACACCGCGGGCCGTGCGCCTGCGGCTCGCGCTCGAGGCCCTCGGCCCCATCTTCGTCAAGTTCGGCCAGATGCTCTCCACCCGCCGCGATCTCATCCCGCCGGACATCGCCGACGAGCTGGCGCGGCTTCAGGATCGCGTTCCGCCTTTCCGGGGCGAGGAAGTGGTGGCGACACTCGAGCGCGTCTACGGGCGCGCGGTCGCGGCGGTGTTCCGCAGCTTCGACCACGAGCCTGTCGCGAGCGCTTCGGTGGCGCAGGTGCATCTCGCCGAGCTGCCCGACGGAACGCCGGCGGCGGTGAAGGTCCTGCGGCCGAAGATCGCCTCCACCATCGACAAGGACTTGAAGCTCATGCAGATGGGAGCGTGGGCGGTCGAGCACCTGTGGAGCGACGGCAAGCGGCTGCGGCCGCGCGACGTGGTGTCCGAGTTCGAGAAGACGATCCTGGGCGAGCTCGACCTCGCGCGCGAAGCGGCGAATTGCTCGCAACTCCGGCGCAACTTCCTGCACTCGCCGCTGCTCATGATCCCCGAGGTCTACTGGGACTGGTGCTCGAGCGAAGTGATGGTGATGGAGCGGATGTCCGGCGTTCCGATCAGCCAGGTCGAGCGCCTGCGCGAGCACAACGTCGACATCCCGCGGCTCGCGCGCGCCGGCGTCGAGATCTTCTTCACCCAGGTGTTCCGCGACGGCTTCTTCCACGCCGACATGCATCCCGGAAATATCTTCGTCGCGACCGACGCGGCGAACCACGGCAAGTACATCGCGCTCGACTTCGGCATCATGGGGACGCTCTCCGAGACCGACCAGAACTACCTCGCGCAGAACTTCCTCGCCTTCTTCCGCCGCGACTACCATCGCGTGGCCACCGCGCACATCGAGTCGGGGTGGGTGCCGGCGGACACGCGCCCCGACGAGCTGGAGGCCGAGATCCGCGCCGTGTGCGAGCCGATCTTCGACCGGCCGCTGAAGGAGATCTCGCTCGGTCGCGTGCTGGTGCAGCTCTTCAAGGCCTCGCGGCGATTCAACGTCGAGATTCAGCCGCAGCTCGTGCTGTTGCAGAAGACGCTGCTCAACGTCGAGGGCCTGGGTCGGCAGCTCGATCCGGACCTCGACCTGTGGGTCACCGCCAAGCCGTTCCTCGAGCGCTGGATGGACGAGCAGGTCGGCTGGCGCGCGCTCGCCCGGCGGCTGCGGCAGGAGGCGCCATTCCTGGCGACCATGGTCCCTCAGCTCCCGCGGCTCATCCATGAGAACCTGAGCCGGCCGGCGCCCGCTTCGTCCGAGGCACTCCATGCGCTCGCCGCGGCGCAGCGGGTGCGCAACCGCTGGCTGATAGTGATCGCGGTGCTTCTCGCGGCGACGCTGGTCGCGCTGCTGCGGCGGTCGGCCGGCTGATCGCGCCCGGGGCGGCTTATAAAACGCTTGTAATTTTTACGGTCGCAATGTAACGTTTGTTACATGCCTAGGACCATCCATCCGCCCGCGATGTCGTCCGTCGTGGACCGGCTGCGCTCCCGCTTCGAGGCATTGAGCCCCGAGCTGCAGCGCGCCGCGCGCTGGGTCGCCGATCATCCGAGCGAGACCGGCCTGTGGTCGATGCGCCAGCAGGCGAGGAGCGCGGGCGTCTCGCCGCCCACCATGGTTCGGCTCGCGCGGGCGCTCGGATTCCCGGGATACGCTGCGTTCCGGCGCCCGTTCCAGGACGCGCTGACCGATCGCATTCACTACGGTCCCCGCGCCTCCGCCCTGCAGGCCGCGCCCGAGGCCAAACGCATCGAGCGGCTCGCCCGCGAGATCGCAGCCGCGCAGGTCGCCGACGTGCAATCGGTGCTCGCCCTCAACCCGCCGCAGAAGCTCGAGTCTGCCGTGGCCGCCATCGCCGCGGCGCGTCGCGTCGGGTTTTTGGGCGTGCGCGCGCCCTTCGGCATCGCCTTCCAGTTTCGCTACGCCTACAACCTGATCGCCCGCAACGGCGTGCTCTTCGACGGCATCGGCGGTACCGTGCACGACCAGGTCGACGCGCTCGAGCCGGGCGATGTGCTGGTCGCGATCAGCCAGGCCCCTTATTCCAGGCCCACGGTGGAGGCGGTCCTCACCGCGTCCGGGCGTGGCGTCACGGTCATCGCGCTGACCGACAGCGCGCTCTCGCCGCTCGCCCGCAACGCCGCGCAGTTCCTTCTGTTCCGCGCCGATTCGATCTCCTTCTTCCACTCGATGATCGGGCCGCTCGCGCTGGTGGAACTGCTGGTTGCGTGGCTCGCGGCGAAAGGCGGAAAAGCCGTGCTCAGGCGGCTGGCAGAGGTGGACGCGCGGCTCGCTGCTCAGCGCGCCTACTGGAACCGTCCCGCGCGCAGCGCCGTTCAGGGGAATCAGTCATGAGCCACATCCTCCATCGGAGCCTGCGCGGAAGCCTGCCGCTGGCCGCCGGCGGCAAGGGTATCCGCCTCGTCGACAGCGCCGGGCGCGAGTACCTCGACGCCTCGGGCGGCGCCGCGGTTTCCTGCCTCGGCCACGGCCATCCCGACGTCATTCGCGCGATGCACGAGCAGATCGACCGCATCGCCTACGCGCACACGAGCTTCTTCTCCACCGCCGTCGCGGAGGAGCTCGCCGACCATCTCGTCGCCCATGCTCCCGCCGGGATCTCACACGTTTACCTGGTCTCGGGCGGCTCGGAGGCAATCGAGGCGGCGCTCAAGCTCGCGCGCCAGTACTTTGTAGAGACCGGCGAGCCGCAGCGCCGGCATTTCATCGCCCGCCGCCAGAGCTACCACGGCAACACGCTGGGCGCGCTCGCGGTCGGCGGCAACGAGTGGCGCCGGCGCCCGTTCGCGCCGCTGCTGATCGACGTCGCCCACGTCTCGCCCTGCTACGAGTATCGCGACCGGCATCCGGCCGAGACGCCGGAGCAGTACGGCGCGCGTCTCGCCGCGGAGCTCGAACAGACCATCGAGCGCCTCGGCGGCGAGAACGTGATCGCCTTCGTCGCCGAGACGGTGGTCGGCGCAACGGCCGGTGCGCTGCCACCCGTGCCGGGCTATTTTCGGCGCATCCGCGAGCTCTGCGACCGCCACGGCATCCTGATGATCGCCGACGAGGTGATGTGCGGCATGGGACGCACCGGCACCTTGCACGCGGTCGAGCAGGAAGGCATCGCTCCGGACCTGATGGCGATCGCCAAGGGCCTGGGCGGCGGTTACCAGCCGATCGGGGCCGTGCTGGTAAACAAGAAGATCATCGACGCACTGTCGTCGGGCAGCGGTTTCTTCCAGCACGGACACACCTACATCGGCCATCCCGTCGGCTGCGCTGCGGCGCTCGCAGTGCAGACGGTGATCGAGCGCGACGAGCTTCTCGCCGCCGTGCGGCGCCAGGGCGCCGGCCTGCGCGAACGGCTGGCGCACGCCTTCGCGGGGCATTCGCACGTCGGCGACATTCGCGGCCGCGGATTGTTCCTGGCGCTGGAGCTGGTCGAGGATCGCGGCACCAAGGAGCCGTTCGATCCCGCCCTTCGCCTGCACGCCCGCATCAAGGCCGAGGCGATGGCCCGCGGGCTCATGGTCTACCCGATGGGCGGCACCGTCGACGGCCGGCGCGGCGATCACGTGTTGCTCGCGCCCCCGTTCATCGTGACCGATAATGAGCTCGACGAGATCGTCCGGCGCCTAGCCGGGGCGACCGATGCCGCGCTGGAGGCGGTGCGGGGACGCTCCCAAGCCGCGCGTCTCGCTGTGCCCGCCTCAGCGGCGGACGAAGGCAGCGTCGTTTGAGACTGCCGCCGGCGTACCGAAGCTCTCCTTTATGCGTCTCATCTCTTCACCGGAGGAAGAAAACATCATGCCAAACCATAGCGGTCGCAGCACATTGCTCGCAATCTCCCTGTTGGCGCTGGCCCTCGCCAGCGTCGTGGGCGCTCCGTCCGCCGTGGCGCAGCAGAAATTCGTCACCATCGGCACCGGCGGCATCACCGGCGTGTACTACGCGGTCGGCGGCGCGATCTGCCGGCTGGTCAACAAGGACCGCGCCAAGACGGGGCTGCGCTGCTCGGTCGAATCGACCGGCGGCTCGGTCTACAACGTCAACGCGGTGCACAGCGGCGAGCTCGACTTCGGCATGGCGCAGTCGGACGTCCAATACCAGGCGTACAACGCCACCGGCTCGTTCAAGGAGCCGTACAAGGACCTGCGCGCCGTTTTCTCGGTCCATCCCGAGCCGTTCACGCTGGTCGCGCGCAAGGAAGCGGACGTCCATTCGTTCAAGGACCTCAAGGGCAAGCGCGTGAACGTCGGCAACCCGGGGTCGGGAACGCTCTCGGCGATGGAGGAGCTGCTCGCGGCGGAGAACATGAAGATGTCCGACTTTGGGCTCGCCTCAGAGCTCAAGGCCGACGAGCACGGCCCGGCGCTGTGCGATAACAAGATCGACGCGTTCTTCTACGGTGTCGGCCATCCCTCGGCGAACATCCAGGACCCGACGACGACCTGCGGCGCCAAGCTCGTTCCCCTGGAGGACGCCGCGACCGACGAGCTGGTCAAGAAGCATCCCTACTACGCGAAGGTGACGATTCCGGGGGGCCTGTACGCCAACAATCCGCAGGCCACGCCGACCTACGGGGTGATCGCGACGATGGTGACCTCGTCCAAGGTGCCGGCCGACGTCGTTTATACGATCACCAAGGCGGTGTTCGACAACCTCGAGGAGTTCAAGAAGCTGCATCCGGCGTTCGCCCATCTCGACGCACAGGAGATGATCAAGAACGGCTTGTCCGCGCCCATCCATGAAGGAGCCCTTCGCTACTACAAGGAAAAGGGCTGGGTGAAGTGACGCGCGGCGCCAACGCGGCGACGCTGGTTCAGGAAACCGACCTCGGGGGGCGCACACCCTCCGGGGCGGCGGCCCGCCTCGTCGCGTGGGCCTGCCTCGCGTGGTCTCTGCTGCAACTGTGGTACGCGTCGCCGCTGCCGTTCGTCTTCAACGTCTTCAATCTGAACTCGACCGAGATGCGCTCGCTGCATCTCGGCTTCGGGCTGTTCCTCGCCTATCTCGCCTTTCCGTTCGCCAAGCGCTCGCCGCGCAAGTACATTCCGCTGCAGGACTGGGTGCTCGCCGCGGCTGCGGCGTTCTGCGGCGCGTACCTGTTCCTGTTCTACCGCCAGATCGCCGAGCGCCCCGCCGAGCCGTCGCTGATCGACACGGTGAGCGCGGTCGTCGGCATGCTGCTGCTGCTCGAGGCGACCCGCCGCGTCGTCGGGCCACCGCTCGCGATTATCGCGATCCTGATGCTGGCATACGCCTTCGGCGGGCCGTACATGCCGGACGTGATCGCCCACAAGGGGGTCTCGCTGTCGAAGGCCGTCTCGCACTATTGGCTTACGACCGAGGGCGTCTTCGGCGTCGCGCTCGGCGTGTCGGCGAGCTACATCTTCCTGTTCGTGCTGTTCGGATCGCTGCTCGAGAAGGCCGGCGCCGGCAACTATTTCATCAAGGTCGCGTTCGCGCTGCTCGGCCACATGCGCGGCGGCCCGGCGAAGGCGGCCGTCGTGTCGTCGGGCTTGATGGGCATGATCTCGGGCTCCTCAGTCGCGAACGTCGTCACCTGCGGCACGTTCACGATTCCGCTGATGAAGCGCGTCGGCTACCCCGCGGAGAAGGCGGGCGCGATCGAGGTCGCGGCGGGCGTCGACGGCCAGATCATGCCGCCGGTCATGGGCGCGGCCGCGTTCCTGATGGCGGAGTACGTCGGCGTGCCCTATTCGGCGATCGTCAAGAACGCGTTCCTGCCAGCGATCATCTCGTACATCGCGCTGTTCTACATCGTCCATCTCGAGGCGTGCAAGGCGGGCATCGCGGGCATTCCGCAGCACCATACGTATTCGGGCTGGCGGCGCGTCGCCGGCGTGCTGATGACCCTCGCCGGCATCGTGATCCTCGGTAACGTCGTCTACTACACGCTCGGCTGGATCCGCCCGCTGCTCGGACCGGCGACGACCTGGTTGGTCGTCGCCGTCCTCGCGGTCGCCTACGTGCTGATCGTGCGCCAGGTCGCGAAAGAGCCCGACCTGGTTGTCGACGACCCTAACGCGCCGGTGCTCTCCCTGCCGCCGTTCAAGGAGACTCTGCTCGCAGGACTGCACTTCCTGCTGCCGGTCGTCGTGCTGGTGTGGGCGCTGTTGGTCGAGGAGCTCTCACCGGGGTTGTCGGCGTTCTACGCGACGGTGCTCTTGATCGTCATCCTGCTAACGCAGAAGCCGCTGCTCGCGTTCTTCCGCCGCAAGCCGGTCGGACTACCCGTGTTCCGGGAAGGCTTCGCCGACCTCGTCGAGGGCCTGGAGCGCGGCGCGCGCAACATGATCGGCATCGCGCTCGCGACGGCGGCGGCCGGCATCGTCGTCGGCACCGTGTCGGTGACCGGGCTCGGCCTGGTGATGACTGAATTCGTCGAGACGGTGTCGGCGGGCAACATCATCGCGATGCTGCTGCTCGTCGCGTTCATCTGCCTCGTGCTCGGCATGGGGATGCCGACCACCGCGAGCTACATCGTCGTCTCCACGCTGATGGCGCCGGTGGTCGTCGAGCTCGGTGCGCAGTCCGGGCTGGTCGTGCCGCTGGTCGCCGTGCATATGTTCGTCTTCTACTTCGGGCTGATGGCCGACGTGACGCCACCGGTGGGCCTCGCGTCGTTCGCCGCGTCGGCGATCTCGCGCGCCGACCCGATCAAGACCGGCATCACCGCGTTCTGGTACAGCAGCCGCACAGCGATCCTGCCATTCATGTTCGTGTTCAATCCGGGCCTGCTGATGATCGGCGTCGACTCATGGTGGAACCTCGTGCTCATCATTGCCGCTGCGATTGTCGCGATGCTCGCCTTCGCGGCGGGCACGCAGGGTTGGTTCATCGTCCGCAGCCGCTGGTACGAGTCGGCGCTGCTCCTGCTGGCGACGTTCACCCTGCTTCGTCCCGGTTTCTGGCTCGATCTCGCGTTGCCGCGTCACAAGCTGCTGCCCCCCCAGCAACTCGAGCAGGTCGTCGCGGCGGCGCCCGAGGGAGCGGGCATACGCGTTCGCATCGAGGGCACCACGATCGAGGGCAAGGACGTAAAGAAAACCGTCCTGCTTCCGCTCGGCGAGGGAGAGAAGGCGGTGCAGCGGATGGCGGCTTCCGGGCTGCGGGTGATGGCGCTGCCCGACGCCGTGCAGGTGATGTCGGTCGCGCTCAAGAGCCCCGCGGACAAGGCCGGATTCGAGCAGGGGTTCCGGATAACCGGCGTGGAGGTCGATCACCCCCGACTAGCGAAGGAGTGGCTGTTTCTACCGGCGGCGGCCATCCTCTGCGCGATCTTCCTCATCCAGCGGCGCCGGGGGCCGGCGCCGGCTCCACCCAAGCCGATCGCCGCGCGGGCCTGAGTCCAGGGCGGTGCGCAAACCGCCAGTGGCATGCCTCGGCGATCGTGCCGGCTACAGCACGAGCACGGACAGCGCACCATACTGCGTAGATCTCCTCGGTGCCGCGGCGAACGCCAGCTCGAAACGGACGGCTCCGACGGTTTTCTGCAATAATCCGTCCATGCGCGATTCCGCGGAGCGTTTCGCGTGAGGACGGTCCAGCTCATCCGCTACGTCGCGGCCGCGCTGCTCGCTTTGGCCGCGAGCGCCGCCGCGGCGTCGCCGTCAGTGCTCGTCCTGCCCGTTGCGGGCGCGATCGGGCCGGCGAGCGCGGAGTTCATAACCCACGGCCTCGACCGTGCCGAAAGAGATGGCGCGCAGCTCGTCGTGCTGCAGCTCGACACGCCCGGCGGGCTCGACACGTCGATGCGCGAGATCATCAAGGCGATCCTGGCCTCGCCCGTGCCGGTCGCGGTGTTCGTCGCGCCAAGCGGCGCGCGGGCGGCGAGCGCCGGCACCTACATTCTCTACGCCAGCCACATCGCCGCGATGGCGCCGGGGACAAACCTCGGGGCCGCCACACCGATCCAGATCGGCATGCCTTCGCCGACCTCGCCGACGCCGGAGGCGAGCAAGGAGAAAGGTAAGAGCGAGGGCGACCACGAGGACACGCTCACCCGCAAGGTGACCAACGACGCGGCGGCGTACATTCGGGGGCTCGCGCAACTGCGGGGCCGCAACGCCGACTGGGGCGAGAAGGCGGTGCGCGAGGCGGTGAGCCTCTCCGCCGATGAGGCGCTCGCGCAGCACGTGATCGACCTCGAGGCGCGCGACGTGGCCGATCTGGTGGCCAAGGTCGACGGGCGCAAGGTCGCGACCACCCCCGGCGAGCGCACGCTCTCGACCAAGGACGCGCGGATCGTCACGCTCGTGCCCGACTGGAAGAGCCGTTTTCTCGCCATCATCACCGAGCCGAGCGTTGCGCTGATCCTGATGATGCTGGGCGTCTACGGGCTGCTGTTCGAGTTCATGAATCCGGGATTCGTGCTGCCCGGGGTGATCGGGGCGATCGCCTTGCTGATCGGCCTTTTCGCGCTCAACATGCTGCCCATCAACTACGCCGGCTTGGCGCTGATCCTGGTGGGCCTCGGCTTCATGGTGGCGGAGGCGTTCCTGCCTTCGTACGGCTCGCTCGGCGCGGGCGGCATCATCGCTTTCGCGATCGGCTCGATCATGCTCATCGACTCGGACGTACCGGGCTTCGCGGTGCCGCTGTGGTTCGTCGGCGGGCTCACCGTGGTCTCGGCCGCGTTCGTCTACCTGGTGGCGCAGCTTGCGCTGCGCGCTCACCGCAGGCCCGTGGTCACCGGGTCCGAGGAGCTTATCGGCAGCGTCGGCGTGGCGCTGGAGGACGTCGAAAGAGAAGGCTGGGCCCGCGTGCACAGCGAGCAATGGCGCGTGCAGAGCGCAGTCCCGATCAAGCGCGGCCAGAACGTGCGCGTGACCGGACGCGACGGCCTCGTGCTCAAGGTCACGCCTCTCGAGCCGGCAAACGAAGGAGCGTAAGCCATGTTCTTCGGAATGGGTTTCGGCGCTTTTGTCTTGATCTTCGTCATCATTCTGATCGCCGTCTCGCTCAAGATCCTGCGCGAGTACGAGCGCGCGGTCGTCTTCCAGCTCGGACGCTTCTGGAAGGTCAAAGGCCCGGGACTCTTCATCCTCATTCCGGGCGTCCAGCAGATGGTGCGCGTGGATCTGCGCACGGTGGTCATGGTCGTGCCGCCGCAGGACGTGATCACGCACGACAACGTTCCGGTCAAGGTGAACGCGGTGCTCTATTTCCGCGTGGTCGATCCGGCGAAGTCCGTGATCCAGGTCGCCAGGTTCCTCGAGGCGACGAGCCAGCTCGCGCAGACCACGCTGCGCTCGGTGCTGGGCAAGCACGACCTCGACGAGCTGCTGGCCGAGCGCGAGAAGCTCTCCCTCGACATTCAGCACGTGCTCGATTCACAGACCGACGCCTGGGGGGTCAAGGTGTCGACCGTCGAGATCAAAGACGTGGATCTGAACGAGTCGATGGTGCGGGCGATCGCCCGGCAGGCGGAAGCCGAGCGCGAGCGGCGGGCCAAGGTCATCCACGCCGAGGGCGAGCTGCAGGCCTCCGAGAAGCTCCTGCAGGCCGCGCAGATGCTCTCGCGCCAGCCGCAGGCGATGCAGCTTCGCTACCTGCAGACGCTCACGGTGATCGCCGGCGACAAGACTTCCACCATCGTCTTCCCGCTGCCGATGGACATCCTGAGCGCGCTCGGCGGGGGGAAGGCGACGCCACCGGCGCCGCAGTCCTAGCACGGGCTCAGGCCTTCCTGCCGCTCGCGCCGGAGAGGCCCGGCTCATCCCGCCGCATCGGCCGAAAGTGGCAGTCGCGCGACATCGCGGCGCGCGAGACTGCCGCGCATGCCAGCCGAACAACAATTTTCCATCACGCAGCATTTCGTCACCGCCGTGCTCGACGATGGCGCGCCCGGCTCGCTGATCGATCACGTCGACACGCTCCAGCTGGCCTGGCGAGCCTGCCGCGACCGCTATCCGTTCGACATGACCGCCGGCGTGATCCTCCCCGACCACCTGCATTGCATCGTGGCCGTGCCGGCGAAGGATCCGCATCGGACGGGCCGATGGGGCCTGCTGCAGGAGCTCTTCCAGCACGTCGTGACCGGGCGCTCGGCGGGGATCTCGCTCGAGGAGCGGCCGCTGCGCGACGGCGCGGAGCTCGAGCGCGAGATCGACTTCATCCACGCCGATCCCGTGCGCCACGGGCTCGCGCGCACGCCGCGAAAGTGGCCGTATTCGTCGCTGCGCGCGTACATCGCCGGAGGACTTCGGCCGCTGTACTGGTCCGGCGACGTCGCCGGCGAGTACGACCCCGGGCGGCGCGCGGGCACAGCGTGATCCGTGGCGACGCCTAGCCAAGCGGCGCCCGCAAGGCAATCCCTAGGCAATGCGATCCCCCAAGCAAGCTCTCCCGCAGGACTACGGGCGCTTCCCTGGACGCTTGGTGCCGACCGTCGTCTCGTTCCAGACGATCGCCACGTCGGGCTGACGCTTGACCAGGCCCTCGAGGGCGGTTCGCTGCCCCCGCGTCCGTACGCAGCCCTGCAGCGTGACGAACTTGCGCGTGGTGGTGACCCACACGCTGGTGTCGCGGAAGCGCCGGTCCTCGCGCACGGCTTTCGCGACGCGCTCGTTGATCTCGGGATCGCGCTTGTAGGCGCCGCCGCATTCGCACGTACCGGCGAGGCAGCACGAGGTCCCGCGCTCGGCGCGCTCGTGCGCGGAGGTGCGCATCTGCTGCTCGCTGAGAAGCGGCGGCCGCGCTTCGGGGCAGCCTGCGTAGCCGGCGGTCGCTCGCGTGAACGGATCGAGCTGATACGTTCGAGGGTCTTCGGCGGCGACCGGGCGCACAAACCCGGTAAACGCCAAGCCGAGCGCAGCCATGGTGACGCGGAACCGCCAGGTCCGCGAGGCGGTCTCGGAAAGGATCACACTTCATTTTGCTACAATTCCCCGGTCACGCGAGGGGGGGCCAAGCGACAGGCGATGGCGCTGCTCGAAATTCAGAACGTCACCCGCCGCTTCGGCGAGTTCACCGCGGTCGACGACGTCAGCATCGGCATCCAAGCCGGCGAATTCTTCACCCTCCTCGGCCCTTCCGGTTGCGGCAAGACCACGCTCTTGCGCACCATCGCCGGCTTCGAAACGCCCGACAGCGGTCGCATTCTTCTGAGCGGCGAGGACCTCGCCGGGCGCCCGCCGGAGCGCCGCCCGATGCGCATGGTGTTCCAGAGCTACGCGCTGTTTCCCCACATGACGGTGGAGGGCAACGTCGCCTTTCCGCTGCAGATGGCGAAGACCCCGGCGGGCGAGATTTCGGCCAAGGTCGCCGCCGCGCTGGAGGACGTCCGCCTGCAAGGTTTCGGAAAGCGCTACCCCCACGAGCTATCTGGCGGACAAAAGCAGCGAGTGGCGATCGGCCGCGCGCTGGTGACACATCCAGCGGTTCTGCTGCTCGACGAGCCGCTCGCAGCCCTCGACGCGAAGCTGCGCGAGGAAATGCAGATCGAGCTCATCAACCTGCAGAAGGAGGTCGGGATCACCTTCGTCTACGTCACGCACGACCAGACCGAGGCCCTCGCGCTGTCGCACCGCATTGCGGTGATGAACAACGGCCGCGTCGAGCAGCTCGACGAGCCGTCGAAGATCTACGGTTTCCCGCGCACGCGCTTCGTCGCCGACTTCATCGGCCACTGCAATCTCTTCTCCGGCCCGGTGAAGGCGCGCGAGAACGGCGTGGTCACGCTGGAGGTGCCCGCGCTCGGACCGGTGCGCATCGAAACCGATTCGGCACTGCCGATCGGGAGTGCCGGGACGATCGCGCTGCGTCCGGAGAAGATCCGCATTGACAGCGGTGCGCCGGGGCAGACTCCGGATAACCATTGGCGCGGCACCGTGCAGGAGCTGCTCTACATGGGCGACGTCACGGTCTACAAAGTCGGCATGCCGGGCGGCGCGCAGATCGAGGCGCTGCTCGCCAACTCGCAGAGCGGGCGGGCGCGTTTCTTCGAAGTCGGCGATCCGGTCGAGGTGAGCTGGGCCGTGGGTGCCGGCCACTTCATCGCGGAGTGAATGCGGTGACTCCGGGACGCCGTCGCCGCTTCGGGCGCTGGCTGGTGAGCGGCCCGCCGATGCTGTATCTCGTCGTCTTCTTCGCGATCCCGTCGCTCATCATGGTGCTGGCCTCGTTCCGCACGCCGGGCGAGTTCGGCGGGCTGGCGCCACTCTACGAGGAGGGCCGTCTCGACCTCAATCTCGACAGCTACGCGCGCTTCTTCGAGGAGACCATCTACGCGCGGATCTTCGTCAAATCGGTGGTCTACGCGCTCGTCACGACGTTCTGCTGCCTGCTGCTCGCCTACCCGCTCGCGGCGCTGATCGCGCGGAGCTCGAAGCGCTACCGGGATCTGCTCCTGCTGCTGGTGATCCTTCCCTTCTGGAGCAACTTCCTGATCCGCATCTACGCCTGGATGATCATTCTCGGCCCCAACGCCGCGCTTGCCCGCGCGGTCAACGGCGTGCTCGCCTGGTTCGGTCACGAGCCGGTGCCCCTGCTCTTCAGCGCCTTCGCCGTGCTCGTGTGCCTGGTGTACGTGAGCCTGCCGTTCATGGTGCTGCCGCTCTACGCCAACCTGGAGAAGCACGACCCGGCGCTGCTCGAGGCGGCGCAGGACCTCGGCGCCAGCGCCTGGCAACGCTTCTGGAGGATCACCTTTCCGCTGTCGCTGCCCGGCGTCTACGCGGGCGGTGCCCTGGTGTTCATCCCGGCGCTCGGCATCTTCGCGATCCCCGACATCCTCGGCGGCCCGGAGGACAGCCTGATCGGCAACGTGATCAAGCAGCAGTTCCTGGAGACCCGCGACTGGCCGTTCGGCAGCGTGCTGTCGATCGTGCTCACCGTCGCCGCGCTGGCGATCGCCGGGCTCGCCGCGTGGGTCGCGCGCGGCAACCTGGCTACGCCGTCGAGCGCGAGGCAAGCCCGTGCCTAGCGCCCGCGTCCGCCCGGTCGGCCTGTGGCTCGCCGCCAGCTTCGGCTACGCGTTCCTCTACCTGCCGCTCGCGATCGTGGTGGTGTACTCGTTCAACGATTCGCGGCTCAACGCCGAATGGGTCGGCTTCACGCTTGCCTGGTACCGGACGCTCTTCGGCGACGACGCCATGATCTTCGCCGCCGGCAACTCGCTCGCGATCGCCACGACGGCGAGCGCCGTATCGACGGTGCTCGGGACCGCCGCGGGCGTGGCCATGCACCGCTATCCGACCAAGCTCCTGTCCTTCCTGGTGCTGGCCCCGATCGCGATACCCGAGATCCTGATGGGCGTGTCGCTGCTCATTTTCTTCGTCCTCATCAACTTCACGCTGGGGCTCGTGTCGGTGGCGCTGGCCCACATCGCCTTCTGCATCGGCTTCGTGGCCATCGTGGTGCGGGCCCGCCTCGCGGGGATGGATGAGAGCCTCACCGAGGCCGCCCGCGACTGCGGCGCCACGCCCTGGAACGCCTTCCGCTACGTGACGCTGCCGCTCATCATGCCGGGCGTGATCGCCGGCGCGCTCATGGCGTTCACGCTGTCCATCGACGACTTCGTCATCACCTTCTTCACCGCCGGAGCCGGCACCGTGACGTTGCCCCTGCAGATCTACTCGATGATCAAGATCGCGGTGACGCCCGAGGTGAACGCGGTCTCGAGCTTGTTGATGCTGCTCACGCTCGCGCTTATCATCGTCGCATCGAAGGTCTCTCCCACCATCCTGCGCTCTCAAGAGGAGTTGGCACAATGACACGCACGTTTTCCGCCATCCGGCGGACGCTGCTGGCCTCGCTGTCGCTGGCGATGCTGCTCGTCGCGCCCCCCTCGGTCGCCAAGGACGAGTTCCACCTCTACAACTGGAACAACTACATCGCTCCCGAGACGATCAAGCGCTTCGAGGACTTCTGCCAGTGCGACGTCGTCCAGACCTACTACTCGTCGAACGAGGAGCTGCTCGCCAAGATCGCCGCCGGCGCCAAAGGCTACGACATGTATGTGCCGACGTCCAACGCGGTCGATGCGCTGATCAAGGGCAAGAAGCTCATGCCGCTCGACCACTCGAAGCTGCCGAACCTGAAGAACATCGACCCGCGCTACCTCAACCCGTATTTCGATCCGGGCAACAAGTACTCCGTCCCGTACGCGATGTCGACCACCATCATCGGCTACAACGACGTGAAGATGAAGGAGCTGGGGCTCCCGACCGACACCTGGGCCGTGATCTTCGAGCCGAAGTACCTGGAGAAGGTCAAGGGACGAGTCACCGTGCTCGACGACGAGAACGAGCTCTTCGGCGCGGCGCTCAAGTATCTCGGCTACTCGGTCAACGACACCGACGACAAGCACTGGAAGGCGGCGCAGGCGGTCATCAACAAGGCGAAGCCGTACTGGGCGGCCTTCAACGCCTCGTCGTACATCAAGGAGCTCACGGTCGGCAACATCTGGCTGGTGCACGGCTATTCGAACGACATCTTCCAGGCGAACCTCGACGCGCAGGCGGCGAAGCGGCCGTTCCACATCGTCCAGGGGATGCCCAAGGAAGGCGCGGTGCTCGCGGTCGACAACATGGTGATCCCGAAGGACGCGCAGCGGCCCGATCTCGCGCTCAAGTTCATGAACTTCATGCTCGAAGGCAAGAACTCGTCCGAGCTCACCAATCTGATCGGCTCGGGCAACCCGAACCTGGAGGCGGTGAAGTACATCAAGCCCGAGATCCTCAAGAACCCGGCGATCTTCCCCAACAAGGAGGTCGCGGCCAAGCTCGAGCAGCTGCGGGATCTGACCGTCAAGCAGCGGCGCTTGCGCAGCCGGATGTGGACCGAGATCAAGGCGGGGCACTGAACGATTCGCACGCACGACATCCGGCCGAATGAATTCGGCCCTACGACGCTGCGCCTCCTTACGGGAGCGCCGGCCGAGATGGCGGCGCTGCAATGCGTGCTCGAGTCCGCGCCCGGATACTTCGAGACGGTGTGCGCAGCGCCGCCCGGTAGGGCCGAGGCACAGAGCACGTTCAGTGCGCTGCCGGAAGGCAAGACCTACGACGACAAGTTTGTCTGGGGCCTGTATTCGGGCGAGGCGATGATCGGCTGCGCCGACGTCATCCGTGGCTATCCGTCGCCCGAGCGCGCCATCATCGGGCTGCTGCTGCTCGCCGAGACCTGGCAGCGCAGAGGCCTGGGCCGTGCCTTCGCCACGCTCGTCGAGCGCCGAATCGCCTCCTGGCCGGAGGTCGAGCGCCTGCGCATCGGCGTGGTGGCGTCGAACGGCGGCGCGCTCGCCTTCTGGCGCAAGCTCGGCTACCGCGAGACCGGCGAGGTCAGGCCGCCCCACTCCGGATTCGTGCGCGAGGTGATCGTTCTCGAAAAGCCGCTCGAACGGAACGCCGCACTCACCTGATCCTTTTCACTCGCCGCCATGTCCCAGCTCGCGGCGGCCGCGCCGCCGACCCAAACCCCCAGCCGCCTCCCGCAGTATCTCGCGCTGTTCTACGGACTGATGATCGTCTACGCGAGCCTCGAGCCGTTCTCCGGATGGATGGCCCCGCTTCCCGGCACGCCGTACTTTTTGTTCGCCGCCGAGCGGGCGCACGCCACGCGCTTCGACGTGACGATCAACGCGCTCGCCTATGCGCCGTTCGGCTTCTTCCTCGCGCTCATCGGCGAGCGACGCTCGCGCGTTGCCCGCCTGGCCGCTGGCGTGGGCATCGGCGCGTTCGTCTCGCTCTCCATGGAGTCGGCGCAGATGTTCCTGCCGACCCGCTACGCGAGCGTGGTCGATCTCGGCTCGAACAGCGCGGGCGCGGCGCTCGGAGCCGTCGCGGCGCTCGCCTTCGATCGCGTGCCGGGATTGCGCGGTCGCATACGGAGCTGGCGGCGCCGCGTTTTCTTGAGCGACCGCAGCGGGGACTTCGGCCTCGCGCTGCTCGGCATCTGGCTGCTGGCGCATGTCAATCCCGGCATACCGCTCTTCGCCGTGACCTTCGATCCCTCGCTCGAACTCGAGCGAGACTTCGCGGGCACGGCGCTGCAGGCGGCACAGAGCGCGTTCAGCGTGATCGGCGTGGGGCTGTTCCTCGCGCTGCTCTTACGCCGCCGGCGCGATTTCGGCGTGGCGGCGATCGTGCTGATCGCCTGGGCGCTGATGCTCAAGGGCGTCGTGGCCACGGTGATGCTGAGGTCGACCGCCTGGCAATCGTGGCTTCAACCGGGCGTGTCGCTGGGGGTCGCGGTCGGCGCGATGGTGCTGCTCGCCGCCGTGTGGCTGCCTCGGCCCGCGCGCACCACCGCCTGCGCGGTGGCGCTTCTGTCCTCGCTGCTCGCGCCACTCCTCGCGCCGGATCTGTGGCAGGTCCATGCGCCGCTTGCGCTGTTCGACTGGCCGTACGGCCAGCTCCTCAACTTCAACGGCCTCACGCACGCGGTGCTGATCGTCTGGCCGCTGCTCGCGAGCGTCTATCTCCTCTGGCTCGCCGGCAAGCCGGGCTGGGGTGCCCACCCTGCGCCGAGCGATTCCGCATGACGCGCGGCGAATCGCGCACGCTGATCGCCGGGCCGGCCGGCGCGCTGGAGATCGCGCTCAACCGGCCGGACGCTCACTCGGCCGCGGCCCGCGGGCTCGCCCTGGTCGCCCATCCGCATCCGCAGCAGGGTGGCACGCTCGACAACAAGGTCGCCCAGACGCTCGCCCGCACTTTCGCCGCGCTCGGCTATGTCGCGATCCGCTTCAATTTCCGCGGCGCCGGCAAGAGCCAGGGCAGCTTCGACGACGGGCGCGGCGAGACCGACGATGCACTAGCCGCCCTGGCCTACGGGCGCAACGCCTATCCGGCATTCGCCTCCACGCCGCCGGTGCTCGCCGGATTCTCGTTCGGCACTTTCGTGCAGACCCGCGTGGCGCGCAGCGCGCCGCCCGAGCGCATGGTGCTCGTCGCCCCGGCGGTGACGCGCTTTTCGAGCGATCCGGTGCCGCCGGACACGATCGTGATCCACGGCGAAGAAGACGACGTCGTGCCGCTCGCGCAAGTCTTCGCCTGGGCGCGGCCGCTGCAGCTTCCCGTCCTGGTCTTCCCGGGCTGCGGGCACTTCTTCCACGGTCGCCTGCCGCAGCTCCAGCACGCGATCGTCGGCATGTGGCACCGATGAGCCGACCCGACGGCGTCGTGCTCGAAGTCGCGGGGCTGAGAAAGTCGTACGGCGACAACGAGGTCGTGCGCGGCCTCGATTTCACGATACGGCGAGGCGAGTGCTTCGGACTGCTGGGCCCCAACGGCGCGGGCAAGACGACGACGCTGCGCTGCTGCCTGGGCTTGACCGATCCGAACGCGGGCTCCATCACGCTGGTGGGCGAACCGGTGCCCCGCGCCGCGCGCGAGGCACGCATCCGGGTCGGCGTCGTGCCGCAGATGGACAACCTCGATCCGGATTTCACCGTGGGGGAGAACCTGCGGGTGTACGGACGGTATTTCCGGATTCCCGACGCGGTGGTCGATCGGCGCATTCCGCAGCTGCTCGACTTCGCGGGCCTTTCCACCAAGGCCACCGTCAACATCCGCACGCTCTCCGGTGGCATGAAGCGGCGGCTCATCCTCGCGCGGGCGCTGGTGAACGACCCGGAGCTGCTCATCCTCGACGAGCCCACGACGGGCCTCGATCCCCAGGCGCGGCACTTGATCTGGGACGGCTTGAGGCAATTGCTCGGCCAGGGCAAGACAATCCTGCTCACGACCCACTTCATGGACGAGGCGGAGCGGCTGTGCACGCGGCTGGCGGTGATCGATCACGGGCGCATGATCGCGAGTGACAGTCCGCGGGCACTCATCGCCGCTCACGTCGAGCCGGAAGTGATCGAGGTCTACGGCGACGCCGCGCGCGCGTGGGCTGAAGCCGAGGGGCGGCGGCTCGCGGACCGGCTGGAGCTCGCCGGGGAGACCGCGTTCTGCTACGCCCGTGACGCCGCGCCGCTGCTCTCCGCGCTCGCGCACGCGCCGGGCGTGCGCTACCTGCACCGGCCGGCGAATCTCGAGGACCTATTCATCAAGCTGACCGGGCGCGAGCTGCGCGATTGAATGCGATGTAGGCGCGAATTCATTCGCGGCGGCTGACGGGATGAATGCGGCGTAGGCGCGAATTCATTCGCGCACGCCCGACGAATCCGGCGTACATCCTTCCCGTACGCACGCCCGGATGAATCCGGCCCTACGGAAATGACGATTCGCTCACGACCGCAGCGTCGCGACCAGACGCTTGGGATGCCGCAGCAGCTCAAGCGCGTCGAGCACGCTCGCCGCGACCACGTCGGCCTCGGCGATCGCCGCGGCGGCCGCGCCTTCGCGCTGAACCAGCGCCACGCCGATCGCGGCGGCGGCGAGCATCTTGCGGTCGTTGCGCCCGTTGCCTACGGCAAACACGCACGCCGGACCGAGGCGCTCGATGTAGGCGAGCTTCGCCTCGGCTTGATCGGCCTCCGGGACGATCGTGAGATTCACCGGCAAGCCCGCGAGCTCAACGCCTGCAAGACCGAAGGTGTCCGCGGTGATCACGTGGATGACGAGTTCCTCGGCGAGCGCGGCGAGCGCCTCGCGCACGCCCGGCAGGAGTTGCCCGTCGACGGAGAGCGTGCCGTTGTAGTCGAGGACCAGGTGCTCGAGCCGCGGCGACCCGAATCCCGGAATGGTGAGCGCGATCATGCTGGACGCGCCAGAACCGGCGCCGGAGTCTTCAGGCAGCGGGCTTGCGGGCCGTGATCGTCCATGAGCCCGAGCGCATGTAGACCTTGCCGTCGCGCAGGTGCCGCGCGAGCTCGGCGCGCAGCGCCCGATCGATCTCCGGCCGCCGCTTCTCGGCGAGCTCGCCCGCTTCGCGAAAAATCTCCCCTGCCGGCCCGAGCGCGATCTGGAACTCCAGCGCCTGGTCGACCGACGCCCCGACCATGATCTCGCCGTCGACCGGCTCGAACCGCGCGTCGACGAAGCCGGCGGCCTTGAGCTGCGCGCTCACGACTTCCGGGCTCGCCATGGAGAAGGGCCCCGGCCCGCAAGTCTGCGCGTCTTCGCCCGGCTGCGGCAGGAAACCGAGCAGCAGCTGCTTCGGGATCTGCGCCCACGGATTGTCGCCGATGGCGCGCCAGGTGATGAACACCAGCCGCCCGCCCGGCTTGAGCGCGCTCCGGACATTGCGCAGCGCGGCCACGGGATTGGCGAAGAACATCATGCCGAAGCGCGAGAAGCAGAGGTCGTACTCGGGCTCGAAGCGGTAGCTCTGCACGTCGGCCACCACGAAGCGCACGTTGGCGAGTCCGGCCGCCTTCGCGTCCCGCCGTCCCTTCTCGAGGAACGCGTCGCAGCAGTCGAGCCCGAGCACGAACCCCTTCGGTCCGACCTTCTTCGCGAGCTCGATGGCCGTGTCGCCCCAGCCGCAGCCGACGTCGAGCGCCTTGGCGCCTCGCTGGACCTCGAGCGCGCGCAGCGGCGCCTCGCTGTGATAGCCCAGGCCGTCGAGAAGTATGTTGCGGAAGCGCTCGAACTTGGCCACGAGAACGTTGTTCCAGAAGGCGGTGAATTCGTCGTTGCCGACGGCGGCTTCGGCCATGGGGACTCCTGTCTTGACAGAGGGGATCAGCGGCGGGCGGCAGCTCGCCGCCGAACGAAAAAGATACTCCAATCCGCGCGCCGCCGCATCCCGTATACTCGGGCCGAACCTGTTGGTTCACAGCATCCATGCTGGAAGCCACGCTGTCGCGCGCGCCGGAACTGTCGCTGCGCTGGATTCCCGTCTGGCGCCGGAACCTGCTCGTCTGGCGCAAGCTCGCCATCGCCTCGGTGCTCGGCAACATCGCCGACCCGCTGCTCTACATGCTCGCGCTCGGCTACGGCATCGGCGCGTTCGTCCCGGAGATCGCCGGCATGAAGTACATCGCCTTCATCGGCACTGGGATGGTGTGCCAGAGCGCGATGTTCACCTCCTCGTTCGAGGCCATGTATTCGGCGTTCTCGCGCATGCACGTGCAGCGCACGTGGGACGCGATCATCAACGCGCCCATCTCGCTCGACGACGTCGTCTTCGCCGAATGGATCTGGGCGGGCACCAAGGCCGCGATGTCCGTGGCCGCGATCCTGGTCGTCATCCTGGCGCTGGGCTTCGGACGCTCGTGGCTCGCGATCTGGGTACTGCCTCTGGGATTCCTAACCGGGCTCACCTTCGCCGGCTTCGGGCTCATCATGACGGCGCTCGCCCGCAACTACGACTTCTTCACCTATTCGCTCACGCTGTTCCAGACCCCGATGCTGCTGCTTTCGGGCGTGTTCTTCCCCGTCGACCAGATGCCGGCCACGCTGCAGGCGATCGCCGCGGTGCTACCGCTCGCGCACGCGATCGACATCGCCCGGCCGCTCCTCACCGGTCGACTGCCCGATGCGCTCTTGGTGCATCTCTCGGTGCTGGTCGGGTATGCGGTCGTCTCGTATGTAATCGCGCTGGTGCTGACGCGCAGAAGGCTGCTCAAATGAGCTGACGATGCTCTGGGTCAAGTCCTTCCACATCGTCTTCGTCGTGAGTTGGTACGCGGGCCTTTTCTATCTGCCGCGGCTCTTCGTCTATCACGCCACGACCGACGACGCGCCTGGAAACGAGCGGTTCAAGGTGATGGAGCGCAAGCTCTACTACGGCATCATGGCGCCGAGCGCGATCCTCACCGTGGCCACCGGCGCCTGGCTGTGGCTCGGCTTCGGCATCGGCGGCGGCTGGCTCTACGCGAAGCTCGCCTTGGTCGCGATCCTCGTCGTGCATCACCTGTACTTAGGCAAGCTCATGGATGACTTCCGGGACGACCGCAACCGGCACGGGCATTTGTTCTATCGCTGGATCAACGAAATTCCGGCGTTGCCGGTGCTCGTGCTGGTGGTGTTGCTGGTTGTGTTCAAGCCGTTCTAGAGGGCCGCCACGGGGCCGCCTGTAACGCGCGAACCGTTCCCGCTCACGATGGAGCGCTACTTCGCGCCCTGCCCACGAGGACTGGAATCGGCGCTCGCCGAGGAGCTGCAGGAGATCGGCGCCACGTCGATCGCGTCGGCCGAAGGCGGCGTCGCCTTCGCCGGTCCGCTCGCGCTCGCCTATCGCGCCAATCTGGAGAGCCGGCTCGCGAGCCGCATCCTGTGGCGCGTCGGCGGCGGCGGCTACCGGGACGAGCGCGACGTGTACGAGCTCGCGTATTCACTGGACTGGCCGAGTTGGTTCCGCGCCGAGCGCACGCTGCGCGTCGACGTCGCCGCCACCCGCTCGCCGCTCAAGAGCCTCGAGTTCGCCACGCTGCGGATCAAGGACGCGGTGTGCGACCGGCATCGCGCCCACGGAGGAGCGCGGCCAAGCGTGAGCAAGGAGCGACCCGACGTGCGCGTGCACGCCCATCTCACTGCGCAAGAGGCGACCTTCTACCTCGACACCTCCGGCGAGCCGCTGTTCAAGCGCGGCTATAGACGGGAGGCGACGGAGGCGCCGCTGCGCGAGAATCTCGCTGCGGGCCTGCTGCGCCTCGCGCGATGGCAGCCCCCGACCCCGCTCCTCGATCCATTCTGCGGCAGCGGCACGATCGCGGTCGAAGCGGCGTGGATCGCGCGCGAGATCGCCCCGGGGCTCAAGCGCACGTTCGGCTTCCAGAGGCTCGCCTGGTACGACGGTCCGACCTGGCAGCGGATCAAATCGGCCGCGCAGGCCCGGGTGAAGCGCGGCGGCGAGGCCGCGATCTTCGCGAGCGACGACGATCCGCAGGCGATCCGGCGCTGCGCGGCCAATCTATCGGGCGCCGGCGTGGAAGGCGCCGTCGCGCTCGAGCGCGCCGACGCTCTGACGCGCGGCGCGCCGGCGCCCACGGGAACGATCGTCACCAATCCGCCCTATGGCGTGCGGCTCGCGCAGTCCGACGCGCTGGCGGCACTCTATCCGCGGCTCGGCGACGCTTTCAAGCGGCGCTTCGCGGGATGGACAGCGTACGTCCTGAGCGGCGATCCGCGGCTCGCGAAACTGATCGGCCTCAAGGCCAGTCGAAGGACGCCGCTCTACAACGGCGCGCTGGAATGCCGTCTGTACGAATACCGCCTGATCGCGGGCTCGGCCCGGATGATAAAATGAGCTTTAGCGAAGAGATTCCATCGATCACGCCATGATGCTGCCCAGCCGCCACTACGAATCCGAGCACACCAAGTTCATGCGCGAGCTCATGCGCGAGCGGCCCGACCTGGTCGAGAAGCAGCGCGAGGCGCGCGCCATGTGGTGGGACAAGACGCCGCAGGAGCTCTCCGAGGAGCGGGCGATGGACGCGGGCCGCGTGCCGCAGTCGCCCTACGTCTACCCAAATCTGCCGGACAAGGGCGCGCCGTAACGCCGGGTCAGCGCACCGCTTCCCCGCAGAGGAAGTAGCGCCCCGTCTGGGCGATGCGCGCTCGCCAGCCGAGCACCGAAAGCTTCGCTTCGAGTGCATCGGGCTGGTAGTAAATCTTCACGACCCGGAATTCGCGCCCGTCGTTGAGCTTTCGGGTCGCGAGGCCCGTTTCGCGGTTCGGCAGCGGATGGTCCTTCGCCATCGAGCCGGCATCGAACGCCGAATCGATGAGGTACGCTGCCCCACCGGAACCGAGCGCCGCTGCCACCGTGTTCCAGAAAGCCTCGAAGCGATCCTCGGGCACGTGCGACAGCCAGAAGCTGAAGAACACGGCGTCGTAGCGCCGCGCCGGGCGCCAGGCGAAGAGATCGGCCTGGACGTATTCGACGTCGCGCGCGACCCGGGCGCGATTGATCGCGATCACTTCCGGCGACGCGTCGACCGCGGTGAGGTGCGCGACCCGCGGCGCGAGGTGCCGCGTGAAGAGGCCCGTTCCGCAGGCCAGCTCGAGCACCGAATCGGGACGGCGCGCCTCGAGCCAGCGGACGAGCGTCTGTTCCACCGCGGCGACGTCCTGCCGCCACAGCGCATTGAGCTCCGCGCCGCGGTCCCAGCGGCCGGTTCGAAACCACCATTCGTCGTACTCGCCGGCGCGCGCGCGGTAGTACTCGACCTGGTCCTTGAGAATGTCGCTCGGCATCGCGTCGATCATACCGCGCCGCGGCCGTTACAATGGCGCGGTCGTGGTCGATGACGTCCCAAACGAGGTGGGTCCCGCGCCGGGCGCGCCCCGCGCGCGATCGCTGCACAGGATCGCCGCGGCCGCGCTGATCGCTGCCGCGGTGGCGGTCGCCGCCACCGTGGCCTGGCGCGAGCATCCCTCGCCGCCGAGGCCGCCGCCCGCCGCTGCGCAGGCCACGGCGCCGCAACCGGGAGCCGACCCGCAGCGGCCCGCGGCACCGCAACCGCCGGCGACGGTCGGCGCCATCGATACCCCCGCCGGCGAGGCCGTGGTGGGGACTTCGCTTCACGTATCGGGATGGGCGCTCGCGCAGCAAGGCATTCACGCCGTCGAAGTGCGGATCGACGGACGAATTTATCCCGCGCGCTACGGCATCGCGCGTGTCGACGTCGCCCGCGAAAGGCCCGGTTTCCCGGACGCCGCCGCAGCCGGCTTCGCGTTCGACGGCGAGTTTCCGGAGCTCTCCCCGGAACGCCACGTCGCCACGGTCGTGGCGATCGACAAGAGCGGCCGCGAGACCGTGCTCGGCGCGAAGGCGATCGTGCCTCCGGCGGCGCTCGCCGAGTGGCGGCCGCTGTACGAGCAGCGGCACGCGCAGCGCATCGCGCCGTTCTACATCGTTCCGGCGCTCTCCGGCATTGCGCTCGGCGGCGCGTCGGAGCTCGATACCGCCTACTCCGCCTATCTCTCGCCGACCTTCCGGCGAGGCATGCGGGTGCCGATCCTGTACCTGCGCACCACGCTCGGTGCGGTGAAGGACTGGGTGTTCGACCCGGACTGGGACATCGGACACAAATGCGGGACCCGGCGCATCGCCGAGGATTCGCTCTCCACGGTGATCGCCTATTCGATCGAGCACAAGCTGCCGGTGCTCTTCACGCTCAACGGCGGCGTGTGGGCGGATGCGGCCTGCGACGTCCCGGAGTGGGACGTCAACGACCATCTCGAGCAGGATCCGGCCAACTGCCAGTGGAACGAGCGCAACGAGGTGATGCCGGACGACTATCTCAAGCACCTGCCCGGATCGACGGAGGCGCCCGAGCTCGGCCGCTCGCTCACCTTCAACGTCTACGCGCAGGCCAACCGCCACTACAAGCGACGCAACCTCCAGGCCGCGGGCCGGATGGTCGTGGCGTTCGCCCGGGCGCATCCGGAGCTCTTCATCGGCATCGCGCTCGACGCCGACACCTACATGAACCCGTTCTTCGACGAGAAGCAGTGGTACGACTACAACCCGGGGACCCTCCGGCAGTTCCGCGAGTGGCTCCAGGGTAGCGGTCCGTACGCCGGACGTCCGCCGCCAGGCGCCCCGGATCTCTCGCGCTACCGGCGCAAGCACCCGCTGAGCCTCGCCGAGGCGAACCGGCTCGCGGGAAAGTCGTGGCGCTCTTGGGACGAGGTCGATCCTCCGCGCGCGTTTCCGCGCGAGGGCAAGCCGTTCTGGGACGATCCGTGGACGCACGAGTGGGAAGTCTTCCGCCGCCACCTGGTGCATCTGCACTACAACGATCTCGCGCACTGGCTCGCGGAGATCGGCGTTCCGAAGGCGAAGCTCTTCTCCTCGCAGGGATTCATCGCCCCGTATCCGACCGCGATGCCGTTCGCGCTGCACATCGACAGCCCGTCGAAGAACTACGACACGGGGGGCATGTCGGTCGAAGGCGCGATACCGCGCGACGGGCACCTCGGCGCTATCGTGTACGGCGAAAGCGCCTGGAACGACATCCGGATCGAGGGCGGCGGCAACCTCTTCGCCACGTTTCACCGCATGGATCCGGGCTGGGCAGTCGGCGAGTTCAATACCGCCGACTTCCGCCACCCGCAGGACTTGCCGACCTACGCCATGGGCTACCGGACGTTGCGCGAGATGTTCGACTACGGCGCGCGCTTCGCCTCGCCGATGGCGTGGAACGGGTCGAACGGCGTCAACGCCGGACAGCCGGGCTACGTCTCCTTCACCGCGTGGCGCAACACCCCGCTCGAAGAGGCGCTGCGCGACTTCGCGGTCGCGCATGCTTATGTCCCGGTCGGCACCCGGCTGTGGACCTTCGGCTCCGCGCGGCACGCCGATGCCGACGGCTGGACTACCGCCGCTGGCGCGCTGGCCCCGGGCAAGGGCTTCCTCGACGTGACGCCCGCTGAGGGCACCGTCACGCTGCTATCGCCCGCTCCGCTCGCACTGGGCGCAAGCGAGACCGATCTGCTGGTCGTCGGCGCGAATCCGAAGGCGATTGATTCCGTGACGGTCGACGCGCTGTCGCCGGCGGGCGCGTGGGTTTCGCTCGGGCCGAAGCGAGCGGTCTCGCGTCTGGCGACGACGCCCGCGGGGCTTTCCGTTCCGCTGGCCTGGCCTGCGGCGCTCACAGCCACGGACCGGGTCCGCGTCACGCTTGGCCTGCGCGGGCCGACGCGCATCCGCCATCTCGCGCTGTACCCCCGCGCTCCAACCGCCGACTGAGGCCGTTGACCAAACCTCGACGATCGACGCGCGCCTCCGGACGAGCTAGAAGCGATACTTGATGAGATACCAGAGAGCCCTGATACCATCCCTCCAGTCAATCTTCTTTCCCTCGTGGTAGGTTCGGCCGTAATAGGAGATACCGACCTCGTAGATCCGCAGTTTCCGATTCAACGCGATCTGACTGCTGATTTCGATTTCAATGCCGAAGTCGTTTGCGGTAAGCGCGAATGATTTCATGACCTCGCGTGTAAACATCTTATAGCAGACTTCGATATCGGTCAGCGTCTGGTTGTAGATCAGGTTGAACAGAAACGATATCAGCCGGTTGGCCAAGAAGTGATGGAAGAAAAGCGATCGATGAGGGCGCCCGAAAAATCGGGACCCATAAACCACGTCGGCGACCTTCTTCTCCGCGATAAGAGCATACATCGGCGCCCAGTCATTCGGGTCGTACTCGAGGTCTGCGTCTTGGATCACGATCACATCGCCAGTGGCCGCCTGCATCGCGCTGCGAACGGCGGCTCCTTTTCCGAGATTCCGCTCGTGGAAGCCAACGTTAAAGGCCACCGTGCCCGTATCGGTCTCGCGCGCTGGTTCTAGGCGCAAGCAGCCGCCTTCGAACTCGACCGGACGAAAGGGACCGGCCGCCGAGCCAAAAGTATCTCGCAGAAACGAACCGGTTCCGTCGTCGGACCCATCATCGATGAGAACGATCTCCTTCTCGACGGCGGGCAGTGCGTGCGAAACGGCCGCAATCACGCGGCCGACAGTATGCCGCTCGTTGTAGACCGGAATGAGCACGGAAAGGCGCATTTGCGCGAAGACGACGCGGGACTACGCGCGCCCTAATCGAGCGTTCACAGACGCTTGAGTCATGCGGGCTACTCCGGCCAATAGCAGGAGTGTCGGCAGGATGAGAACCCGATCTAAGCTGAATCGAACCTGCCAGGCAAAATCAAACGGAGTTCCAAAGTAGACCGTGATTATCCCAAGCAGGTAGAGCGCCGCAGCGCTGCCCAGCAGAGCTGCTATCCGGTCGAAACCCATGAGCATCCCGAACAGGAGAAAGGTTGCGAAGCTCTGAAGGAGGAACGTGCTTGTGCTCGCATACTGGATCAGAACAAGGAGGCGATGGCTCATCTCCGGCCAACGGATAACCACGCCGTAAGCACGTGTCAGAAGCTCGACCGGCTCCAAGTCACCGATGGCCGGAAGCTGTGGCCTTCGGAACAGCCACAGCGCGAATGGAGAAAAGACGAGGCCAATCAGGGCATCGTGCGGCTGAAGATGCCGCCATTGGCGATAGAGCCCATATAGAAAAATCGGAATGGCGACCGCGAAGAGCAGTTGCGCCTCATTCTTCAGCACCAAAGCGAGTGCCAACGCCGCGCAGCCGAGAAGCAGGTATTTCCGGTCTCCGGAGTCCACCCATCGAGCCAGCGCATATATTGCCGTGCATCCTTCCAGCGCGAGCCACCCATCGGCGTAACCGTTCCATAGCTGCGATCCCAGCACGGCTATCGCGCTCAACACGAGCAGCACCTGCTCCACCGAGGATTGCGTTACGACCAGCAGGCCAAGGAATCCGGCGCCGGCAAGGGGCACGAGGCCCAGTTTCGGCGCGAACTCGTTCCAGGCGCCCAGCGTGAAGTCGGCTGCGTGCGCCGCGAGGAGGGGGATCAGCGGCGGATAACCTTTGTGGCTCCAGCCATACTCGGCGTTGCGCCAGAAATCGGAAGGATGCAGGCCGCCGTCGAAGAAAATGGCCTTGCCGTGAAAGAACCAGATCAACCGGGCATCCCAGTCGGTGAGCGGGATGGCCGATATCGCCAGCGAGACGGCGGCAAGAGCGAGAAGCGCGCACGTGTAGCCGAGCAACTTCCCGGTGAGCCATCGCGCGCCCAAGGACGTGCCGGAGAGCCACGCCGAGCGCGGAAACTCGCGAGCGGGGCGCACTCGGAAAATGCCCGCCAGAAGCAATACGCCGAGCGCGATCAGACCAGCCCAGCAGGCCCACTTCTGAACGAGCAAGCTGCCGAAGAGAAGGCCGATCAGAGTGTAGGTCAGTAGGCCGAGCGTCAAGAACAGCGTTACTGTATGCGCGAAATTCACGCCGGCAGCAACACCACTCCATGCGGTCCTTCGAAGGAGCGGGAGCGAAGGAAAGATTCCCAACCCGACGAGCGCAGCCAGGAGCCAGCTAGTCGCAGTAATCAATGGCCATTCCCTTCGTAGCCGATAATTGCCTGCAGCTCGTGTTCTCCTCGGCTCTCCTCAGCACGAAATGGGATGCCGGATCATATGGGGTCGGCCAGGCGGTTTCTTCGATCCACAGCCTGACTGCCTCTCCCTGGATCGCGGGCGACAGGCGATAGCTCGGAGCCGCCGCCCCTCGGAGCAATCCGACTCCTGCGCGCACCTCGGGCGCCATTGCTTCCAGCTCGGCGCCGGGAACCTTCAGTCGCCGCTCCAGATCGCCCCAATGGTTGAGCCTTATTCGCGCGAGGTCCGCCAGCTGTCTGAACGTCGGCGCAGCGGTGATCGCCATGTCGGCGCCAAGAATGATGACGCTGCCCCATGCGATAACCAACCGCACCAGGAGCAGGAAGCGTCCGCTTTCTCGTTTTGGCCCGATCGAGTTTTCCAAGTAGGACTCCGTGATTGGAGTCATAGACTGCAATGTTCGAGAAGCAGCGAGATCTCTTGGGATTCGATTGTGGAAGGCGGATTAAGCAAGCAACAACGGATCTGCGTCAAGTGACAAAGAATACGGCTAGTGCGGTGCCACCGGGCAGTGCTTGCCTGACGAGCGCGGCGCTGCACCGCTGGTAACTGCCGAGTACGAAAACCTTGCCAAGGGCCGGTTGTTATGGCGAGCATCCGCTCGCCCGCTTCGCGCCATGCGCCGGCTCAACATCCGCTTCGGCAAACGTCTCAGTCGCCAAAGCCCGCCTTTGCACGCATGGTTGACCTCGGCGGCGAAGCCTTGAGACTCCATCCAGCGCCCCGCCTCATCGCCCTTAGCGGCGGCTGGATCGTGGCAGCGGGTCTCTTGGCGGTTTATGCGGCAATGCTGCGCCGCTACGCGGTCGATTTTCCGTACGCCGACGACTTCGCACAGCTCTTGGCGGTTCCGCATTACGTTCGCTATGCGCACACGCTGCAGGGGAAGCTGAACGAAATATTCTCGCTTATTCCCGAGCACCGGATTGTCACGCTTCGTCTGGCAGCGCTCTTTCAGGCGCATGTTCTAGGCGGCATCGACTTTCGAGGGCTGATGTACTTCGGCAGCGCCCTGATGATCGCGGCGGGTCTGTTGCTGGTCTCAACGTTCGATCGTTCGCTTCGACCTCTTGCGGCGGCCGTTGCGGCGGCACTGCTCCTTTCTCCCGCGAGCTACGAAGACACATTCTGGACGACCGCAGCGTTGGCGCATTTCGCGGGCGCAGCGTACGCGATCGCCGCCTTGTACTGCCTGAGCCGCGCAGGCCTCGGCTGGCAGCTCGCGGCAGCAGTGTTGGCGCTGGCGACGGCCTTCACCACCGCGGGTGGGTTGATGGTTTTCCCGTCCGCCGTGGCGCTCTTGTGCGTCCAGAAGCGCTGGCGCTCCGCGGTCGGCTGGGGTCTCTGCGGGGCGGTGCTCTTCGCTGTGTATTTCCTCGGTTACGAGGGGTTTCAGGGCTCGCTCGCGACCTATCTCCGCGAGCCCTGGGGACTCATGGGTTTCTTCTTCACGGCCCTGGGCGCGGTCGGACGCGAAGCCACCGTGGCGCTCACCCTCGGCATCGGCCTCACCTTGTTCTGGGCGTGGCTGGTCCTGTCGAGACGCCTTCGATCGCTGCCAGCGGTCGCCGTGGGGTGGATCGTTTTCCTAGCGTTGTCGTTCGCAGCGATAGCCTGGGGGCGCGCGGGATTCGGCTTCGCCGCCGCTCTGCTCAGCCGCTACCGGGTCTATTCCGAATTCGCGGTGCTGGTCACACTCGCTGCACTCCTGTCCCAGCTTTCGCGCGATGCCGGGATGCGCCTCCTTCTTATCGCCCTGCCTGTAACCGTGGCTCTGTTCCTGGCGAGCTGGCGATACGACCTTCCCGCGATGGAGGGCTATTCGATGGAACGGCGCAATGAATTGGATTATTACGTCGCCGAAGGACACAGCCTGCCCGCGCCCATTCCGCCCGTCGCGTTCCGCGACTTTGTGCTCATGGCCAGCCGTGACGAGGGATACTACGTTGCGACCGGAGCGACGCCGTCGCGCCATCTTCGCGCCGAGGGAATCACGCTCGACACGACCCGCCCCTCCCCCGCGATCGGGGTGGAAGCGCCGGTCGTCGGAAAGCGAGTCGCGCTGATCAGGGTCTACGCCCCAGGATACGACGACGGGGTCTTCCTATGGCTCAAGAGCGTCGATCATCAGTACGCGGGCACTCTGGACCAGATGCCGCGCGCCCCCTTGGCTCTTGGTTTCCGTACCGGCTTTTTCCGGGGCTTGTATTCGCTCGAAGGCATCGCACCCGGCAGGTACCGGATTGGTGTCGCGGCGGGTGAAAGGATGTCGATGTCGGCCGCCTGGTCCGACGAGTGGCTTATGGTCGAGTGAAAGACAATGAAACGGCCTGTTTCGGCACAACGTGATCGGAGATTGGCGCGCTGCGCGCGGCGTGCGCTGGGTGATGGGTGATGGGTCCGGATAGCAATCGTTTCGACGGCCGCCGGTGCGACGCCGCCAGTCCCAATGCCATCTCAACGCGAGCCCTATTTCCGCAACAGCACCGCGCCCTCCTGCGCCATCTCGCGCCGCAGGTCATCCGACATGGCGGCGTCCGCTTCGTCGATCACCGCCCAGGCCCACGCGGGAAGCGCGTCGGCCGTAAGCTGGGCGCCGAGACGCAGGTGCACGGTGGCCTGGTCGCGAAGCCCCGTAGGCGACACGTTGAGCGCGTAGGTGCGAAGCTCCGCCCAGCCCTGCTGCGCGCGGACGCGCTCGAAATAGGTGCGCGTGAACATCCACTTGTCGTCGAGCTCCCGATAGCCCGGGTCGCCGCGCGGTCGCTCGCGCCGCCGGTAATCCTCTTCCATCCGGGCAATGAAGCGGAAGGCTGCAGTCTCGCGCTCGGTGCAAGACGCCTGCGCGAGAAGCCTGCGATAGGTGAACTTGAGCAGCGCGTTGCCCGCTTCGAAGGGCTCGAAGAAGATCGCCCAGCCGCCCGGCGCGAGCGCGTGGAAGCACGATGCGATCACGCGCTCCGGCTCCAAGATGTGATGCAGGATCGCGGCGCCCACGGCGAGATCGGCGACCTCCGGACGGTAGCGCGCCTCCATCGCGTCGACGCACACCAGCCCGAAGCGCTCGCCGTCCGCGCGCTGGCGCAGGAAATCGCGCAGGATCGCCAGCAGCTGCGGGCTGATGTCGGTGGCCACGATCTCGAGCCCGGGGAAGCGATCGGCGAGCGGGATCACCGAGTTGCCGGAGCCCGAGCCGATGTCGATGATCCGCCGCGGCGCGCCGTCGATGCCGGCGGCGGCGAGCGCGTTATCGATTAGGAACTTCCAGTAGCCCGTGTCGAAATACGCGCGGTGATAGGCCTCCGCGTTCTCGAGGAACTGGCTGGTGACGCCGACCTTCGCCGCGCCAACCGAGCTCACGGGCGCGTGGACGCCCGCGAACTTCGGTGATTCGGAGCCGAGATCGACGAGCGGCTCGGCGAAGATCGAAGCGAGATCCATGGGGCTGCCAGCGCTGCGGGACGGTCCCTTCGTCATGCCGGCGAAAAGCCGGCTGCGTTGCTCCGGCGAGGCACCAAGGGAAGACTTGGGCCCCGCCCACGCCCCGGGGCGACCAATCCTCCTACTTGTCGTCCAGCCGTACTTCCACGTACGCCCGGTCGCGCGTCTGACGGACCCAGTCGTCGAACGCCTCGTCCGATTTGCGCTGACGGATGGCGTTCTGCGCCTGCAGGCGCTCGCGATCCACTGTGACGTCCTGCTTGCGGCGCTCCAGCACCTCGATCAGATGCCAGCCGAACTGCGTGCGCACGGGCGCCGACACCTGATTGAGCGGAAGCTTGTTCATCGCCTGCTCGAAGGCGGGCACGACGTCGCCCGGGCTGATCCAGCCGAGGTCCCCGCCCTTGGCCGAGGTGGCGTCCTCGGAGTAGAGCTTGGCGATGTCCTCGAACTTCGCTCCCGTGTCGATCCGGTCCTTCAGGCGGTCGATCCTGGCCTTGGCATCGGCCTCCGAGGTGGTCTCGCTGACGCGGATGAGGATGTGCCGTACGTGTGACTGATCGACGATGGCGGGCTCGTCGCGGCTGCGGCGGCCCAGAAGCTTGACGATGTGGAAGCCGGCCGCGCTGCGCAGCACCGGCGAGACGTCGCCGGCCTTCATCTCGCGCACGACGTCGGTGAAAACCGTCGGCAGGCGCGCCCCGGGGCGCCAGCCCAGGTTGCCGCCCGACAGGGCGTCGCTCGCATCGGAGAACCCGGCGGCGACCTGCGCGAAATCGGCGCCGTCGCGGATCGCCTTGAGCGCCTCCTCGGCACGGCGGCGCTTGGCTTCGATCTGATCGGCGGTCGCCTGCTCGGGGACGAGCACCAGGATGTGCGCAAGGTTGTACTCCGCGTCGCCCCCGGACTGGGCCTTGATGGTCGCGAGGTAATTGTCGACCTCGGCGTCGCTCACCGTGATGCGGCTGTCGACTTCGCGCTCGCGCAGCCGCTGCATGATGATCTCGTTGCGCACGTCGTCGCGGTACTTGGCGTAGGGAACGTGGTCGTGCTCCAGCGTCGCGCGCAGGGTGTCGACCGTCATCTTGTTGTCCTCGGCGATGCGCTGGATGGTGCGCTCGACCTGGTTGTCGTCGACCTTGACCCCGCTCTCCTTGGCGTACTGCAGCAGCGCGTGCTCGGTGACCAGCCGCTCGAGCACCTGCTTGTCGAGCACGTCCGGCGGCGGCTGCCGCACGTTCTGCTGCTTGAGCTGCTGCAGTACGATGCGCTTCGCCTCCTCGAGCTCGTACTGGGTCACGGCCTCATCGTTCACAATGGCCACCACGCGGTCGAGCGCGACGGGCCGCGCCGGGGCGGGCGGTCTCTGCGCCGACGCCGCGACGGCAATCAACGCCAGAGCCGACAACACGATGATGCGAACCAGCATGATCAGAACCTCGGGAAGTATTCGGCGGCAGCGGCCGCCGGCTCGGTCGGCTCGTTGACCGTGCGGTAGCCGGGGACGCTCCGCCGCAGCACATCGATCGGATTCGTACCCAGCCGCGCGAGACCGGTCAGCTCGAACTGCACGAACACCGAGCTGCTGACCTGCTCCACGTTCGTCCGCAACCGCTGCCCGACGATGCGGAATGCCCAGCAGCCGCCATTGTACTCGGCGCCGATCACGCCCTCCAGCGTCTTGTCGTCGACCAGCGAATAGTTCCAGCGGCCGATGAGCGACCAGTTGCCGATGGGCCACTGGCCGGAGAGGTCGATCTGCTTGAGCGTGGTCAGCGCGCCGGTGTTCGGATCGATAGTGAGCCGGTTGTAGCGGTAGCTCGCGTTGAGCACCCTGCCCAGCGTCGGCTGCCAGCGCACCCCCAGGTCG
>DATJBM010000077.1:0-5061 GCA_035515295.1 Casimicrobiaceae bacterium
CCGCGATCGCATCGGCGTCGTTGAGCGGCAGCGCCGCGATCTCCGGCGCGATCCGCTTGGCGAGCCCGGTCAGCACCTTGCCCGGCCCGCACTCGACCACGTGCGTCACACCGCGCGCTGCGAACGCGCGCACCGTCTCCACCCAGCGCACGGGGCTCGCCGCCTGCGCAGCGAGCGCCGCGCGAATGGCATCGGGCGAGTGCGCGACCGAAACGTCGACGTTGTGGATCACGGGCAGCGTCGGCATGTCGATCGCCACGCTTGCGAGATAGGTCGCGAGCTGCTCCGCCGCGGGGCGCATCAGCATGCTGTGGAAGGGCGCGCTCACCGGGAGCGGCACGGCGCGACGCGCGCCCCGCGCCCGCGCCGCGTCGACGGCCCGCAGGACGGCCTGCTCGTGTCCGGCGATCACGACCTGGTCGGGCGCATTGAAGTTGACCGGCTCGACGACCTGGCCTTGCGCGGCCTCGCGGCACGCTTCCCCGATGGCCTCCACGTCGAGGCCGACGATCGCCGCCATCGCGCCGACGCCGTCCGGGACCGCCTCCTGCATCGCGCTGGCGCGAAAGCGCACCAGCGGGATCGCGTCGGCGAACTTGAGCGCTGCCGCGGCGACGAGCGCGGCGTATTCGCCCAGGCTATGTCCTGCGAGCACGGTCGGGGCTGCGCCGCCGGCGGCGCGCCACGCCCGAAAGACGGCGACGTCGGCGGCGAGCATCACCGGCTGCGTGTTGACGGTGCGGCTCAACGCCGAATCGGGCCCGTTCTCCACCAGCGCCCAGAGATCCTCGCCGAGCGCCATCGACGCCTCGCCGAACGTGTCGCGCACCACGGGAAAAGCCTCGTAGGCGTTCATCATCCCGACCGACTGCGATCCCTGGCCGGGAAAGACCATCGCCAGCTTCATCGGCGGCCTTTCATCTCGAGGAGCGTCGCCTGCCTACCATTTCAGGAGCACCGAGCCCCAGGTGAAGCCGCCGCCGACGCCGAGCAGCATCACGTGCTGCCCCGAGCGGATGCGGCCGTCGCGCGCCGCGATGTCGAGCGCGAGCGGGATCGACGCCGCCGAGGTATTGGCGTGGCGCTCCACCGTGGAAACCATCCGCTCGAGCGGGACGTGCAGCCTCCTCGCGGTGGCCTCCATGATGCGAATGTTCGCCTGATGCGGAATGAGCCAGTCGATCGCCGAGGCCGGCAGCTCGTTCGCCGCCAGCGCCTCGTGCGCCACTTCGGCCAGCACCTTCACCGCGAATTTGAACACGGTATTCCCGTCCATCGTGAGCAGCGGCGTGCCGCTCACCGCGCCGTGCGCCACGGTGCCCGGCACCGCGAGAATGTTCCGATAGTGTCCGTCGGCATGAAGATGCGTCGACAGGATCCCCGGGCGCTGCGAGGGCGTGAGCACCACCGCGCCCGCGCCGTCGCCGAAGAGCACGCAGGTGCGCCGGTCGCTCCAGTCCAGGATGCGGGAGTAGATCTCGGCGCCCACTACCAGGGCGTTGCGGACCTGCCCGCTCCTCACCATGAGATCGGCGAGCCCCAGCGCGTAGACGAAACCGCTGCACACCGCCTGGACGTCGAAGGCCGGGCCGTTGTGGGTGCCGAGCTTGTCCTGGAGGATGCACGCGGTCGACGGGAACACCATGTCGGGCGTAGTCGTCGCGAGCACGATGAGATCGACCTTCCCGGGAGAGAGCGCCGCCGCGGCAAGCGCCTCGCGCGCGGCCGCGAGCGCCAGGTCGCTGGTCTGCTCGCCGGCGGCGGCGATGTGGCGCTGGCCGATGCCCGTGCGGCTGCGAATCCATTCGTCGCTGGTCTCGACGCGCTGCGCGAGCTCGGCGTTGGTGACGACCTGGGACGGCAGGTAGCTGCCCGTTCCGGCGATGCGGCTATGCATCCGCGGAGCCCGCCGCCGCGGCAGCCGCCGCACCATGGCTGGGATTCATCGCCAGCCGCTGAGCAATGCGGTCCAGCACCCCATGCCGGACTTCGGCATAGGCTTTCCTGAGCGCGAAGCGGAACGCGAGCGGATCGGCCGAGCCGTGGCTCTTGATGACCACGCCCTTGAGGCCGATCAGCGTCGCACCGTTGTAGCGGCGCGGATCGACGCGCCGCTTGAAGGCGTTGATCGCGGGCAGCGCGACCAGCGCCAGGCTCTTGCGGAGCGGGCTGCGCGTGAACTCCTCGCGCAGATAGTCGGCCAGCATCAGCGCCAGGCCTTCGGAGGTCTTGAGCGCCACATTGCCGACGAAGCCGTCGCAGACGATCACGTCGGTCGTGCCCTTGTAGATGTCGGTGCCCTCGACGTTGCCATAGAAGTTGAGGTCCGAGGCCTTGAGGCGCTCGGCCGCCTCCTTCACCACCTCGTTGCCCTTGATATCCTCCTCGCCGATGTTGAGCAGTCCTATCGACGGGCGCTCGATCCCTTCGACCGCCGCGACCAGCGCGCTGCCCATGACCGCGAACTGGACGAGCTGCTCGGCGGTGCAATCGACGTTGGCACCGAGATCGAGCGCGGTAGTCACGCCCCGGCGAGTCGGGAGCTGCGAGGCGATCGCCGGCCGGTCGATGCCGGGCAGCGTCTTGAGCACGAAGCGCGAGATCGCCATGAGCGCGCCGGTGTTGCCCGCCGACACGCAGGCCTGCGCGGCGCCGTCCTTGACCAGATTGATCGCCACCCGCATCGAGGAGTCCTTCTTGCGGCGAAGCGCGTCCGCCGGCGCTTCGTACATCTCGACGGTTTCGCTCGCGGCGTGGATGGTGGCGCGCTCGGCCGCGCGCGGCTTCGCCGCCGCGAGCGCCTTGGCGATCGCGGCTTCGTTACCGACCAGCAGCGCGCGGGCGTCGGCGGTCTCCTCGAGGAAGCGCAGCGACGCCGGGACCGTCACATCGGGACCGTGGTCGCCGCCCATCGCATCGACGGCAATGGTGACAGGCATCGGCGCTGCGGGTCGAAAAAGTCCCGAGGCGATGGCGAGCGGGAAAGGACGCGCCCCGCGCGCCGTGGCGACTCTAGACGTCGGCCTTGGTCTTGACGACTTTCTTGCCCCGATAGTAGCCGCTCGGGCTGATGTGGTGACGCCGATGCACCTCGCCGGTCACGGGCTCCACCGCGAGCGGCGGATTGGCGAGGAAGTCGTGCGCGCGGTGCATGCCGCGCTTCGATGCCGATTTCCGGTTCTGCTGTACAGCCATGTCGGTTCACTCCTCAGAGGTTTTGCCGCGCGCCTTCCGGATCGCGGCCAGCTCCGCAAACGTGGACGAGGCTCGATGCTCCTGGCGCATTCCTTCGGGCGCGGCCGCCGCGCACTGCGAATCGGCGTGCATCGGCGCGTACGGCAGCGACAGCAGCAGCTCGTCCTCGATCAGCGCCATCGCGTCGAGCGGTGCGGCGGCGAGCACCACTTCGCGCTCTTCGGCGTCGAGCCGCGCGAGCTCCGGCTCGTCGTGCGCGAGCAGGAGCTCCGATCGTTGATTCAGGCGAACGTCGAAGCTCCGGAGACAGCGCTGGCAGATGACCGCCAGCCTGCCCCGCAGGGTTACCGTCAACATCGGCCGTCCCAGGGGGTCGCAACCCCCTTCGATCGTCCACGCCACCTTCGCCGGACCGGCGTTCGGCGCCAGGCGGTCGGCGACACGAGCGTCCTGTGCCAAGTCCAGCTCGCCCGCCCGCGTCTCGCCGCGTGCAGCCAGCCGGAATGCGTCGAAGCGCCCTGCTGCTCCCATCGGTTTCCGCCCTGCCGGCCGCTTCGCCACCGCTTCGACGGCCCGCGACGCAGTCTCGCCCGCCCGGTTCTTTTTCCCAAAAGGATCCGGACGCTGACAACGCCGCCTGAACGACGCAAAATATTGCATTTTATCCGGCCGGCCGCGGAGCTGTCAAAGAACACCGTGAAAACAGCAACTTCCTTTCCGGCGTCCCGGCTGGTTCTGGCTTCCGGATCGCGCCATCGGCGGGCGCTGCTCGAGCGGCTGGGGCTCGCCTTCGAGGTCGTGGCTCCCGATGTGGACGAAACCGCTCTGCCCGGTGAGACCCCTGCGGACACCGCCACCCGCCTCGCCGAAGCCAAGGCCCGCGCCGTCGCGCGTTCCCACGCCGACGCGCTGGTGATCGGCTCCGATCAGATCGCCGATCTGGGCGGTCGACCGATCGGCAAGCCGCGTGATCGGGCCGATGCGCTCGAGCAGCTGCGCTCGATGCGCGACCGCACGGTCGTGTTCCACACCGCTGTCGCTGTGGTTAACGCGGCGACCGGCACGTGCCGATCGGCGCTGGTGGACGTCGCCAGCACGTTTCGCAACCTCGACGATGCGGCGCTCGGGGCCTATCTCGATCGCGAGGCCCCGTTCGACTGCGCGGGGTCGGTGAAGTCCGAAGGCCTGGGGGTCTCCCTTTTCACGCGGATCGCGAGCGACGATCCCACGGCGCTCATCGGCCTGCCGCTGATCCGGCTCATCGATCTGCTGGAGGCCGAGGGCGTGCGGCTGCCCGGCCTCCTCCCGTGAGCACGCCGGCGCGCCCCGCGCGCGGCACGCTCTACGTCATCCCCAGCCTGCTCGGCGTCGTGGAGCCGTCGGCCGTGCTGCCGCAGCGCACGATCGATGTCGTGCGCGAGCTGGCGCACTTCGTCGTCGAGACGCCGCGGATCGCGCGGCAGTTCCTGAAATCGCTCGGTCCCACGCGACCGTTGCCAGCGATCGCGATGAGCACGCTCGACGAGCACACTCCAACGGATCGCGTTCCGCGGTATCTGGCGCCCGCCCTCCAAGGTCACGATCTCGGCCTCATCACCGACGCCGGCGCGCCGGCCGTGGCCGATCCGGGCGCGGCGCTGGTCAAGGCGGCGCACGCCGAAGAGATCCGTGTCGTACCACTGGTGGGCCCTTCGGCCGTGCTCCTCGCGCTGATGGCGTCCGGCATGAACGGGCAGGCGTTCGCGTTCCACGGCTACCTTCCGGCGAAGCCAGCACCCCGGGAAGTTGCATTGCGCGCACTGGATCGCGCCGCGGTCGCCGGCGCGACGCAGCTCTTCATCGAGGCGCCCTACCGTAACGACGCCG
>DATJBM010000078.1:0-3300 GCA_035515295.1 Casimicrobiaceae bacterium
CTGCGGCGAGATCGCGACGAGCGTGGCGCCGTGCTCGTGTAGGCCGTCAAGCACGGCCTGGAACGCGCGCAGCTGCAGGTTGCAGTACGGGCACCAGCCGCCGCGGTAGAAGACCAGTACGACGGGGCCGTCGCAGCGGAGCCGGCGAGCGTCACGCTGCCGCCGCGCGCGTCTGGGAGCTCAAAGTCGGGCGCCGCGTCGCCGACCGCCTTCGCCGGCCAGGTGCGCGCCCCGAGTTCGGTAGCGCCGGCGTCGAGGCTGTCGAGGACCGTGCCGAGCTGCGCCTTCAGGCCTGAGCGCAGCTCCTCCGTTGGCGCGGTCAACGATGTGGTGGATGCAGTGGATGTGGTCATGAGTCAACCATACGTCGCATGAGTGGGATGGTGAATGACTGTCCTCGACGCCGGGCGCCGCGTTTCACGCGATCACCGCCGGCACGTGCTGGCTGCGGTTCGACGGCGGTGCACCGCTGCAGCTCATGCCCGGCGACGTCGTGCTGCTGGCGACCGGTCGCGCGCACGACATGGTCAGCACCCCCGACGGACGCACACGCGCCTACGACCGCGTCACGAAGGAGGAGCTCATGACCCCCGATGGCGACCTCCTCATTGCCGGGCCGGGCGCCGTGACACGCTTCATCTGCGCGGCATACGAGTTCGACCACGAGGTCGCGCACCCGCTGCTCTCCTTGTTACCGCCGGTCGTGCATATCCCGGCGGACGCGCCTGGGGGCAGCGGCCCGATCCAATCGACCCTGCGTTTGCTCGGAGGCGAGCTCGGCGGTCGCTCGCCCGGATCACGCTCGGTCGTCACGCGGCTCACCGACGTGCTCTTCGTGCAGGTGCTACGCGAATGGCTCAAGCGCGAGCGCGGCGGCGCGTGCTGGCTACGCGCCCTGCGCGATCCGCAGATCGCGAAGGTGATCGCCGTCATGCACGCCCGGCCGGCCGAGCCATGGACGCTTGCGACGCTCGCGCAGTCAGTGAACCTCAGCCGCGCGACGCTCGCGCGGCGGTTCACCGAGCTGGTGGGCGAGCCACCGCTCGCCTACCTCACCCGCTGGCGTATGGATCTCGCCGCCCGTCGCCTGCGCGAAACGGCCGAACCGGTCAACGTGATCGCGCACGGCGTTGGCTACACCTCCGAGTTCACATTCTCGCGTGCGTTCACGCGCATGCGCGGCGAGGCGCCTGCCCGCTACCGGCGCGCGCTACGCCCGGCCGCATGGCCAGTCATCATGGCCGAGGCAGGGCCCTTCCGGCGAAGCCGAGATGCTCGATCAGGATATTCCCCAGCTCCTCGGCGCGGTTGATCTGACCTAGGCCGTATGCGTCGAAGAGCGCGTCCCAAACGTCTCTGTAGAACTCGATTTCGATCATCTGGCCTCCCAGCTCCTTGAGGCGCTTCCTCGCGCCTGCCGTATCGCCGCCTCCTGCGTTGGCGATCGCCTTGCGAAAGCGCATCGCGAGCTCCTTGCTTTCGAGGACGTCCTCGACGAGGTACTCGTCGAACATGTGGACGAGCATGCCATGGTCGGTCTTCAGGAACGCCAGATCGATAGAGGGTTTGTCCTCGAGCAGCGCCTTTCTGAAGAAGCCGTCGTCAGCGTCCGCCGGGATCCTTGGCATGCCTTCTGGTCCGCCGAAGTGACGAATCAGCTGCTTCTGCGGCGAGATGCCGTTCTCTCCAGCTTCCGTCCAGAGCTTCACGATCAGCCGCTCGATCCGCTTCGGGTCGCGCCTTGCCTTCCAGACCTTGTCGACGACTTCGAACAACCAGCGGTCATTCGGATAGTTCGCAAGGTGCTCGGCGCGGTTGACGTTCATGATCCGTGCCCACTCGGGATTCACCTTCTTGCTTCCGCCGCGAAGCTTCGCGAGGTCACGGCGAAGCGCTGCACGCAGCTCATCTACGGTCCAGTGCGGCTGGCCTGGGGGCGGCCGTACGGCGGGCTGTCCGACGGCAGCGTCCGCCTCCGCGGCCCGGATCTCTTGCAGTGTCTTCTTGCCAAGGTCCGGCGCTCCGTGCTCGTCGCCGATCTTGTCGAGCTGCTTGACGGCCTTGTCGATTTCGATGGCGTCCTCTCCCGCGCGTACTGCGTCTCGCAGGGCGACGAGCTCGCGGACTGCTTTGACCAGTCCGGCGCCGTCCAGACCGAGTGTGATCAGGTCGAAGATGAATGGGACCAGCGATGGGTCGGCGACCGACAGCGCCTTTGCCCGGTCTAACGCCGAGTTGGCCAGCATCTTGTCCTGCTTGTACGTATGCCAATCCTCGTAGGCGGTCGTCGCTGACAGCGCTGCACCGACCATGGCGATCGGGATCCCCAGTGAGGCGCCTCCGGTCGGGATCACCAGCGCCAGCGCGATCAGCGCGAGCAGTCCCTCGGCGATGTACGTGGACACCTTCGTGTCCCGCGCCTCCTTGACCATGTCCTTGACCTTCCCGGCTCTGATCGAGCCGTCCGGCACGAGCATCGCCGCCTTGGTGACGGCGACGACCGGCGGTAGCGTGAGCGGACTGAGGTCCCCACTCTCGATCCGCGCGTATATCCGGTAGATGTCCGCCGCCTTCGGCAGGACGCTCGCTAGCACCTCCCTCATCTGGGCGGCGCTCTGGCCGCTGTCGAGTGCCCCTAGATCGACGAGGTCAAGTCCAGCCTGGCCATGCTGGCCCCGGAACGACGCGAGCACGGGGTGGAACTGCTCCGCATGGACCCACATCAGCGCTAGGCGCTTGTAGGAGTTGTCGAACCGCTCTTTGGCGGCGCGGTACCCCGCCTGGTTCTCGTCCGGAACGTAATCGCCCAGCTGCGATGAGTGCCTGAACCACTTGGCCATGTCCTTGCGGCGGCCGTCGACGATCCGCTGCTGGGCGCGGAGATTCGTTACGTAAGCGGCGAGGCTCTGCCGGTGCTTGCTCGCCCGTCCGGCGTTGGCGTCGCTGTTTTCGAGGCTGCCGCCTTCCCACACGCCAGGGGCGTCGACAGTTTCCTGGACGGCCTTGTCTTCGTCATGGCCGCCCGCGATGTCCCTCGCCTCGACGTCAGCCATATGTCTGTCGTATCCGTAGCCCTGGAGCGCGTCGAGGATCTGGTTGAGGCTGCGTTTGAGCATCTTCACGGCGATGTCCTTGGCCTGCTTCTTGAACTCCTCTCCGAACTCGTGGGCCTCGTTCTCGATCGCCCAGATGTTGTGCTCGTTGTACTTCGGCCGCTTGATCTCGTCGATCGACTCCTCCAGCGAGCCGTTCTCGCGGATCCCCGCTTCGATCACCAGCCGCGTGTTCAGGCGGTCGACG
>DATJBM010000079.1:0-32464 GCA_035515295.1 Casimicrobiaceae bacterium
CGTCGCGCCTAAGGTGGCCAAGTTCCGCACGGCCTTCGCCGATCGTCTGCGCGAGCCCTGAGGAAGACGTGGGGCGACGCCGCGCTAGCGCCGGCGCGCGAAGAATCCGCCGCCCGCCAGCGCGCCGCCCACAAGCCAGAACACCGGCCCGATCCCGATCGACGAGCCGACCGCTCCGAAAACGAGCGGCACCGCGAAGGTCGAGGCGTTGATGATCGACATCCTCAGCCCGACCGCCTCCCCCATGCGCCCCGACGGGGCCATGGTATGGAGCAGCGACATCACCATCGGCTGCCCGCTGCCCAGCGCGAGGCCGAGCGTGAAAGACAGCGAAATCAGCGGGCCGACGCTGCCGACGAACGGGAACAACGCGTAGGCGCCGGCGGCGACGAACAGCGCCGCGGTCAGCACCTGCAGCTCCGAGAACCGCCGGGCGATCCACGGCATCGCCAGGCGAACCACGAACGTGGCGGCCGCGAAGGAGGCGAGGATCACCCCGATCACCGATGCCGACAGCTGGAGCCGTGCGCCGTAGATGGGAATGAAGAACGTGTGCAGGTCCCACGCCATCGACAGCAGCCCGTTGACCGCGAACACGCGGCGCAGCGCGCGATGGCGTACCAGCTCGCCGACGCTGCCGCGCGCGGCGGGTGCCGGCAGGGCGTGCGGCTCCGGCAGGGCAAGCGCGCCGCGTCCGAGGACCGCGAGCGGCACGAGGGGCAGCACGGCCAGCGTCGCAAAGCTCGCCTGGAAGCTTCCGCGGTCGATGGTAAAGCCGGCGAGAAGCGGGCCGATGAGACCCGAGATCGAATAGCCCATCGCCAGCAGCCCGAAGTTTCGCGGCCGATCCGCGGGCGAGCCCAGCGCCCCGGTCGCGTGCTGCGCGGCGACCTGGAAGAGCATGAACGAGACGCCTACCAGCGCGGTGGTGAGGAACAGGATGCCGATGCCCGGCACGATCCATGGCAGCGCGGCGCCTGCCGCGAGACCGCACGAGCCCACGACCATCGGGCGGCGCACACCGATGCGATCGGACAGCCGGCCCGCTCGGATGGCGAGGCACATGGGCAGGAACGAATACAGCCCCATGAGCGAGCCGACCACAAATGGCGATGCGCCCTTGGACAGCGCGTCGAGCGACACTGTGACGCGGCTGCCTGCGAGCACGGTGTGATTGAGGATGCCCAGCGCGATCAGGCCGACAAGGGTGCGGGAGGCGCGACCGGCCGGCGCCGTCACGGTGCCAGCCGCTCGATGCGCCAGCTGACGGCCTCGCGCCGGTAGCGGATGCGGTCGTGCAGCCGCGACGGGCGGCCCTGCCAGAACTCGATCGCCGTAGGCGCCACGCGATAGCCGCCCCAGTGGGGAGGTCGCGGGATGTCCTCGCCGGGGGCGAAGCGCTCGCTCACGACGCCGAGCTCGCGGTCGAGCCAGGCTCGATCCGGAATCACGCTGCTTTGCGGCGAGGCCCAGGCGCCGAGCCGAGCGGCAGCCGGGCGCGAAGCAAAGTAGGCGTCCGACTCGCCGGCCGACACGCGCATCGCGGTGCCGTCGATGCGCACCTGGCGCTCCAGCTCGATCCAGTGGAACAGCAGCACGGCGGCGGGGCGCGCCGCGAGCTCCGCCGCCTTGCGGCTCTGGTAGTTGGTGAAGAACGCGAAGCCGGCCGCGTCGACGCCCTTGAGCAGCACGATCCGGGCGCCGGGCGCGCCGTCGGCGCCGACCGTGGCTAGCGTCATCGCGGTGGGCTCGGGGAGCTGCGCCCGGATGGCTTCATCGAGCCAGAGCCGGAACTGGCGCAGTGGATCGGGATCGACGTCGGCTTCGGAGAGTGATGCGCGCTGGTACTCGCGGCGCAGATCGGCGATGTTCAAGGCGGCGGGCGGGCGGTGCGGCGCCCGCCATTATCGGCGATTTCGCCCAGTGCGTCGAAGAGGGGTCAGCGCGCGCCGGCAACCGGCTCAGAGCGGCGCGCAGAACGCCACGCCTTCGAGGAGCCATCCGGCGGTCTGCATCGCGTCGATGACCGGCCAGCTCGTCACGTAGCGATGGTTCGGCTCGCCGCCCATGCCGTTGTTGTAGAGCCTGTAGACCGGACGGGTCGATGCCGGACACTGAGAGACGTTGGCGCCGATGTAGAAGGCGTTGGCCTCGAAGATCCACCCCGGCATCTGCTTCACCGCGGCACACTCGAAGTCGAACGCGGTGTAGAAATGCGAGTTGACGCCCAACCCCGGCGTGCCGAAGAAGCGGCACACGGTCGACAATCCCTCACCCGGGGCCGAATACGCCGGGAAGGAGTAGCCGGTGCGGTTCCATCCGGCGATCGGCGTCCCGGCGTCGAGCGCAGCCTCCTCGTCGGGGAACCCGGTCATGAAGTAGTGATCGAGCGACGGCGCGTAGTACTCGGCGATCGCGGCGCGAGGCGGCTCGGTCGAGCCGACCTGGAAGGTCGCGCGGCGCGTCTGGCCGTGGAACAGCACCTGGAAGCGCCACGCTCCGGGCGCGGCGTCGGTGGGCAGCGTCACCATCGATTCCCAGTACGAGGCGGCGTAGTAGTCAGTGTCCGACGGGATGATCATGGACGCGAACAGGCTTCCGTCCGGCGCGAAAACCTGGAACTGCACGCTGTCCTGGAACTGCTGGTCGGTGAAGAAGGCGGTGAGATAGATCGCCTGGCCCGGCTGGAAATACGAACTGCGATGCTCGACTTCCGGCGTCGGGCAGGGCGGGAATTCCACCGGCGCGTCGCCGGTCATCACCAGATCGATCGCCGGCTCGTTGTACGGCCGCTGCTCGGCCCACCACGAACTGGTGTTGAAGTTGTTGCAGGCGCCGGCAAACGGGTCGATGAGCGCGCCGTTCGGCGCGTGCAGCTCGAAGTGCAGGTGCGGTCCGGTGGAGTCGCCCGAGCTCCCCATCACGCCGAGGAATTCGCCGGCGAGCACCCATTCGCCTACCTGCTTGCTGGTGAGCGAACCGGACTTGAGATGACCGTACCAGGCGATCGTGCCGTCGGCGTGCATCACGTACACCGCGTTCCACATCTGATCGCCCAGCGTACAGCTGCGGTCGTACTGCCCGTCCATCTTGGACACGATAATGCCTGGCGCGGCCGCCACGACGATCGCCTCGTCGTTGTCCATCTTCCGCCAGGCGAACGGGTATGCGGTGATATCGGTGCCCTGATGGTTGTAGCTATCCGCCTGGTCGTAGCTGCGGCTGCCGCAGTTGTAGTCGAGCACCTGCCCTGGGTAGCTCGGATCGTGATCGACGTAGTTGATGACCGTGCGGGCGGCCGGCTCCGGGTGCCCGGGCACGAGCTGAAGCGGCCACTGCAGCGGAAAGCCCGGGGGCTCCTGCGACGGCTGCGCTTGCGCCGCCTTGGCGGAGAGCGCCGGGATGCGTCCGGCGCGACGCAGCGCCTCGATGTCAGCGGCGAGCATGGCGTCGATGCGAGAGCGCTCTGCGTCGCTCAGGCGGTCGGCCGGCAACGCGACTGCGCCGCCCCGAACCGCACCCATGTCCGCGCCGAGCGCGGCGCCGGAAATCCATTCGAGCGCGGCGAAGAGCGCCGCGGCCAGCACGGCGTGCGCCGTCGTCCCGGGCCGGCCCGGCCTGGAGCTTGTTGCTCGATGCGCCGATACTCGCATGGGCTCCTTCGTCCGCGCTGCGGAGTCTCGACATCGGCCGTCGCGTGCGCTCGCGGGCCGACCGCGCACCCGGTGCTCCGAACCCTCCGGAGTCCGGCACGATCCTGATGCACCCGCCCTCGGGCGCTCGCGAAAGCATCGTTTCGACCAACTGCATTACCTACCAGGAGCCGCCTCGGGCGGTTCTCATCGAGCAACGCCCATGCCACGCGAGGGCAGGCCCGTTGCGCGACAGGCACTTCCATGGCGCGGGTAGGAGGCGGGACGTCACCGGTGCCGCCGCTGAGCGCCGGCGTTTCTGTAATTCTTGCTTCCGGCAAGGACGGGAATGCATCACCGCGATCCGGCTTGCGCCGCTGCAGGCGAGCCTTCTTTCGGCGCCGGGTCGCCGCCAAGGAAGACAGCGACGGATGGCGAGCCCGGACCGGCGAACGACGTTCGCGACGGCCCCGCCGCGAGCCCTCGACAACGCCTGCACGAGGCGCCGAACGGCGAGCCGCATCGCGTTCCCGCGAATGCAACAGTCGCGCGCAACACGCGCGATTCCCCTCACAAATTGCACACTCCTCCTACGGGAATGCGGTATATTTGCCCAGATGGGGAGCGGGCAGCGATGACAGGAGATCGGCCGCCTCCATGCTTATCGCCGTTGCGTCGCGATCAACCACCAGGAAGGAGAGCTATGGCTACTGCCAAGAAAGCAGCAAAGAAGACCTCGAAGAAGGGCGCCAAGAAGTCGGCGGCGAAGAAGCCGGCCAAGAAACCCGCGAGGAAAGCATCGGCGAAGAAGGCCGCGCCGAAGAAGGCGAAGAAGTCGAGCGCGAAGCGCAAGCCGAACGCCGCGTTCATGAAGCCGATGACGCCGTCTGGCGTTCTCGCCTCGGTCGTCGGCAGCATGCCGCTGCCGCGCACGGAAGTGACGAAGAAGATCTGGGATTACATCAAGAAGAACAGGTTGCAGGACGCGGTGAACAAGCGACTGATCAACGCCGACGAGAAGCTGCGGCAGATTTTCGGCGGCAAGAAACAGGTATCGATGTTCGAGATGACCAAGCTCGTATCGAGCCACCTGAAGTAACCCTTGGGGTGGCGCGAACAGCGCCGCCATCGATCAGCGGCCGGCACCGCCCAAGCGATGCCGGCCGCGCTGTTATCGGAAGCCGACCGGCGATCGGTCCTTCGCGGGAATAGCGACTGCGCGCGCAGTGTTCGTGTTCATACGCTCGGTCACCACGCCTTTCGCCATCGTCGCTTCGGTCGCCCGCACATGCGTCGCCTTTCCGTCCTTCTGCTCTTGACCCTGCTGTGCAGTCTGCGCGCAGAGGCGCAGAGCGCTTCCCCGACGCAGCGCATTCGCGGTGAGATCACGGCAGTCCAGGGCCTGGATCTGCAGCTGAGAGCACGCAGCGGCGAGATGCTGACGATCAGACTGGCGGAGAACTACGCCGTGACCGCCGTCGTGCCGCTCGGTCTCGAAGCCATCAAGCCGGGACAGTTCGTGGGGGCGGCCTCCTCGCCTCGACCCGATGGAACGCAGCGGGCGCTGGAGGTGCTCGTGTTTCCGGAATCGATGCGTGGCAGCAACGAGGGCCATTATCCGTGGGACCTCGAACCGGGGAGCATGATGACCAACGCGACGATTACTCACGCCATCGTGGAGAGCACCGGGGCGCGCCGGTTGACGCTCGAATACCAGGGCGGCTCGCAGACGCTCGTTGTCGCGCCCGGCACGCCGATCGTCACCTTCGAGCCGGGCGACCGCGCGATGATCGCTGCCGGCGCCCACATCCTCGTTACCGCCGCGAAGCAGCCCGACGGCGCTCTTACGGCGGCCCGCGTCGCGGTGGGAAAGAACGGCCTGGTGCCGCCCATGTGAAGGGCCCTACGGCTGCGGCGCCGATCTAAGAGCGGGCGGCCGCAGGATCAGCTCGCGTGCGCCTGGAGGGCGCGGATCCGCGCCTCGATCGGAGGGTGCGTCGCGAACAAGGCGAGGAAGGCGGACCGGTCGGTGATGCCGAAGCCCGTGAGCGCCTTGGGAAGCTCGCCCGGAGGCAGCCCGCCCAGGCGCGCAAGCGCACGCATCATCGGCTGCGGCGTTCCCAGATAGGTCGCGCTGCCGGCATCCGCGCGGAACTCGCGGCGGCGCGAGAACCACGCCACGATGATCGAAGCGAGCACGCCGAAGACGAGCTCGCAAACCAGCACGGTGGCGTAGTACCCGACGCCCACGCCGCGCTCGGTGCGGAACACCGTGCGGTCGACGATCGCGCCCACGACGCGCGCCAGGAAAACGACGAAGGTGTTGACCACGCCCTGGAGCAGCGTCAGCGTCACCATGTCGCCGTTGGCCACGTGCGCGACCTCGTGGCCCACGACCGCCTCGATCTCCTCGCGCGACATCGCGTTGAGCAACCCCGTCGACACGGCGACCAGCGCGCCATTGCGGAAGGCCCCGGTCGCGAACGCGTTGGGCTCGCCTTCGTACATCGCCACTTCGGGCATCGCTATTCCGGCCTTGTCGGCCAGCCGCTTGACCGTGTCGAGGAGCCAGGTTTCGTTGTCGTTGCGCGGAGTTTCGATCACCACGGCGCCGGTGGTCCATTTCGCCATCGGCTTGGAGATCAGCAGCGAGATGAAAGCGCCGCCGAAGCCCACGACGGCCGCGAAAGCCAGCAGAGCAGCGACGTTGAGCCCGTTGGCCACGAGCGCTCGATTGATGCCCAGCAGGTTGGTGACGATCGAGAGAACGATCATCACCGCGAGGTTGGTGACCAGGAACAGCACCACGCGTTTCATGGCTCTCTCCGGGACTTGGGAAAAGGGAACGCGGCTGCCTAGGGAAGCTCTGAACTACGGGCAAACGGGCACGAGGAGCCTGTCGGGCCTACTTTCGCATATGCGACAGGGGCGTTTTGGGATGCAGTCCTAGGTGCCGGCTGCGCCGCAGTGTTAACCCTCTGCAGGCGGCTCGCAACGCCGGAATGCGCCCAAAGCGCGCCCGGCCCCATGTTTTAGGACTTGACATTCAACGCGGTTACTCCGGGTTGCGGCCAAACGCCGCGGCTCCCGCGGTGCCGGCTTGCGAATACGGCCTGCCATTTGCTGCGCCTCGCGCCTTGCATTCATCGCCGTTTGGCCAGCAACGCATACGTGACAAGTAAGCCCGACAGGTTCCTAGCTTAAGCGCTCCGGCGCTTGAACGCGTCAGCCGCGACGCGGCGGAGCGGCCCTGGCCCAGGAGTCGCGCAGCGTGACGGCGCGGTTGAACACCGGCTTCCCGGGCGCGTGGTCCTTCGCGTCGGCGATGAAGTAGCCGTGACGCTCGAACTGATAGCGCTCTTCGGCGGCGACGTTGGTGAGCGCCGGCTCGACATACGCCGTCACGACGCGGCGCGAGTGCACATTGAGATCGTCGAGATAGTTGCGCGCGGTCGGTTCCTCGAACGAGAAGTCCTCCTCGAAGCCCGTTTCCCGCACGCTCCGTGGCGCGGCTCCCGCGGACGCCTCGCTCGGGCCGGCGGCACTGCCGGGCTGCGGATCGACGAACAGCCGATCGTAGAGTCGCACCTCGGCCGCGGACGCGTGCCGCGCCGACAGCCAGTGGATGTTGCCCTTCACCTTGCGCGCCTCGGCGCCCGGCGTCCCGCTCTTGGTCAGCGGATCGTAAGTGCAATGCACCGCCAGGAGGTTGCCCTTGGCGTCGCGCTCCGCTCCGGTGCACTTGACGATGTAGCCGTAACGCAGGCGCACTTCGGCGCCCGGGGCGAGGCGAAAGTAGCCCTTGGGCGGCGCCTCCTCGTAGTCCTCGCGCTCGATCCACAGCTCGCGTGACAGCACGAGCGTGCGCTGCCCGCTTTGCGGCTTCTGCGGATGGTTCGGTGCGAGGCACGCCTCTTCGCCATCCTGGGGATAGTTGTCGATCACGAGGCGCACCGGATCCAGCACGGCCACGCGGCGCTCGGCGCGCTCGTTCAGTTCCTCGCGCAGGCAATCCTCGAGCACGCCCATGTCGATCCACTGGTGCGCCTTGGAAACGCCGATGCGCTCGGCGAAGAGGCGAATCGACTCCGGCGTGTAGCCGCGGCGCCGCAGCCCGGCGATCGTCGGCATGCGCGGATCGTCCCAGCCGCCGACGTGCCCGCCCTCGACCAGCTCGATGAGCTTGCGCTTGCTCATCACCGTGTAGGTGAGATTCAGCCGCGCGAACTCGTACTGGTGCGGCAGCGGCCGCTGCAGCAGCCCCGCGCCGGCGAGCTGCTCGATCACCCAGTCGTACAGCGGCCGATGGTCCTGGAACTCGAGCGTGCACAGCGAATGGGTGATGCGCTCGAGCGCATCGGAGATGCAGTGGGTGTAGTCGTAGAGGGGATACACGCACCATTTCTCCCCCGTGCGGTGGTGCCGAGTGTGGCGTATCCGGTAGATCGCCGGATCGCGCAGATTGATGTTCGGGCTGGCGAGGTCGATCTTGAGCCGCAGGACGTGCGCGCCGTCGGGGAACTCGCCGTCCTTCATCCGCCGGAACAGGTCCAGGTTCTCCTCCACCGAACGATCGCGGTAGCGGCTCGGCGTCCCGGGCTCGGTGAGCGTGCCGCGCAGCCGGCGCATCTCTTCGGGCGTGGAGCTGTCGACGTAGGCAAGACCCGCCTTGATGAAGTGGCGCGCGAATTCGTAGAGCCGGTCGAAATAGTCGGAGGCGTGGTAGAGGTGCGCTCCCCAGTCGTAGCCCAGCCACCGGACCGCGTCCTTGATCGACTCCTCGAATTCGACGTCCTCCTTGACCGGATTGGTGTCGTCGAAGCGCAGGTGACATCGCCCCGCATTCTCGGCCGCCAAGCCGAAATTAAGGCAGATGGATTTGGCGTGACCGATGTGGAGATAGCCGTTAGGCTCGGGTGGAAAGCGCGTGACGACCCGGCCGCCGTATTTGCCGGTGCGTTGGTCCTCGGCGATGATCTGACGCAGAAAATTCGAGGTCGATGCCCCAGCCGCGTCTTGCGGCGGTGCAGCATTCATGATGTTTTGTTCATGAACAAATCGTCCCAGTCAATCATTCTAGCTTTCGCGCTCCGACACGTCATCGTGCCGGATACCAGAGTGGGCTTGGGCATGTCTCCGGAAACCGCATCCAGCAAGGCTTCCGGGACCACGCTGCGCAGCGGCGAAACACCGTTGTCCACATAATCTGTGGATAATAGTGTGCATATCTTGTACATTGGACAGCTAAGTGGAACGCACCGTAGGACTTTCGCTGACGTGCTTAAATCTATACCGTCAGCATTGTCATATTTTTCATGCGCTTGAAAGATGCCTCGCAGGGGAGGCGATGTAGCTTTTGCAACTGATCCGGAGATCGGCAAACATCCGCCTGGCGTGATTGAGGGCTGATTTCTGTCCTGGACGAATTAGCTGCTGCGAGCGCGTTGTCGAACATGGAACGATACGAAGCAGTCACCGGCCGGACTGCGGGCACCGTGCCGGTGATTCCGGTTTCACTGCTCGTGGGCTCGGCGCGCCTGCTGCTCGAGCGTCAGCTCGGCCTGTGCTGGGTAAGCGGCGAAGTGTCCAATTACTACCGGGCCGCATCCGGTCATCTCTACTTCATACTCAAGGATGGGGAGGCGCAGGCGCGTTGCGTGCTCTATCGCTCGAAGGCTCAGTTTCTCGACTTCGCGCCGAAGGATGGCCAGCGCGTCGAGATCCGCGCCGTCCCGACGCTCTACGAACCCAAGGGCGAGTTCCAGCTCGGCGTCGAGACGATGCGCCTCTCCGGGCTCGGTGCGTTCTACGAGCAGTTCGCGCGCCGCAAGGCTCGTCTCGAAGCGGCGGGCTGGTTCGCGTCCGGACGCAAGCGCGCGTTGCCGGTCTTCCCGCGCGCCATCGGCATCGTCACGTCGCTGCGCGCTGCCGCGCTCTCCGACGTGCTGGCCACGCTGCGCCGGCGCGCGCCCGGCTTGCCGGTCATCGTGTATCCCGCGCCCGTTCAGGGCGCGGCAGCGGCGCCGGAGATCGCGGCCGCGATCGCGGCCGCGAACGACCACGGTCTTGCCGACGTCCTGATCGTCTGCCGCGGCGGCGGCTCGATCGAGGATCTGTGGGCATTCAACGAAGAGGCGGTGGCCAGGGCGGTGTTCGAGTCGCGCCTCCCGATCGTGTCCGGCGTCGGCCACGAGACCGACTTCACGATTTGCGACTTCGTCGCCGACGCGCGCGCGCCCACGCCCACCGGCGCAGCCGCGCTGGCGGCGCCGGATGGGGCGGCACTACGGCAGCGCGTCGCGGACCTCGGCTGGCGCGTCCATCGGGCCGCCTGCGGCACTCTCGAGCGGCGCATGCAGCGTTTCGACGCCGCCGCCCGGCGTCTGGTGCACCCGGCCGCCCGGCTGGCTGCGCAGCGGGAACGCCTGGCGCAGCTCCAGCGGCGCCTCGCGCGGAGCCTCAATCTCGCGCTCGACCATCGCTGCCGCGAGGTCGATCGCCTGGCGCGGCGCGTCGCGCAGGCGCTGCGCGCACCGCCGCCGCAACGCACCAGACTCCAGGCGACGCGAGAGCGCTGGACGCGCAGCGGCGAGGTGCGCCTCGCCGGGCTCGCCCAGCGGGTCACGGCGCTTGCCGTCGCGCTGAAGCATCTGGACCCGCAGGCCGTGCTCGATCGCGGCTACAGCATCGTTTCAACGACAGCGGGAGCAGTCGTGCAGGACATCGCTCGGGTCGCTCCTGGAGACGGCATCGTCGTACGCTTCGCGCGCGGTACGGCCGACGCCACGGTGACCTGTACACATCCGGGCTAGGGGCTGCTAACAGATCCTGACCGGGACCGCGCCCGCTTCAAGCTTCGTCCGGATCCGGGTTCTCGATCGCCGCGGCGCGCAGCGCGTCGATCACCTCGGCCGGCGCCTGCGCGGCGATCCGCGAAGTCGGGCACACGACGTCGGCGTTCTGGGCGCGTTGGCGCAACGCGTGGTCCATGAGCACGAGCGCCAGCATGGCTTCGGCGATCGGCGTGGCGCGGATGCCCACGCACGGATCGTGACGGCCGTGGGTGTTGACGACGACCGCCCGGCCGGTCTTGTCGATCGTGCGCCGATCGAGCCGGATGGACGAAGTGGGCTTGATCGCGACCGACACGACGACGTCCTGCCCGGTCGAAATGCCGCCGAGGATTCCGCCGGCGTGGTTGGAGACGAATCCCCGCGGCGTCATCTCGTCGGCATGCTCGGTGCCGCGCTGCGCGACGCTCGCGAATCCGGCGCCGATCTCCACGCCTTTGACTGCGTTGATGCCCATCATCGCCGCAACAATGTCGGCGTCGAGCTTGCCGTAGACCGGTTCGCCCCAGCCGACGGGAACGCCTTGGGCGACGACCGTGACCCGCGCGCCGCAGGAATCGCCCGACTTGCGCAGCGCGTCCATGAACGCTTCGAGCTCGGAGACGATCTCGTCGTTGGCCACGAAGAACGGGTTCGCGTCGACGTGCTCCCAGGATTTGAACGGGATCGACCGGGGACCGAGCTGCGCGAGATGCCCGCGCACCGTCACGCCGCAGCGTTCGTGCAGCCACTTCCGGGCGATCGCACCGGCGGCGACGCGCACCGCCGTCTCGCGCGCGGACTGCCGGCCACCGCCGCGGTAGTCGCGAATGCCGTACTTCTGCCAATACGTGTAATCGGCGTGGCCGGGACGGAACGTGTCGGCGATATTGGCGTAGTCCTTGCTACGCGCATCCTCGTTGCGAATCAGCAGCGCGATGGGCGTCCCCGTGGTGCGTCCTTCGAAGACGCCGGAGAGAATCTCCACCGTGTCCGACTCGCGTCGCTGCGTCACGTGCCTGGAGGTGCCGGGCCTGCGGCGGTCGAGATCGCGCTGGATATCCGATGCCGACAGCTCCATGCCCGGCGGGCAGCCGTCGACCACGCAACCGATCGCCGGACCGTGCGACTCGCCGAAGGAAGTGACGCAGAGCAGAGTGCCGAGCGTGTTGCCGGACATGGGCATTCGCGGGACGATGCGAATGCGCAGCAGTGTAGCATGCGCTCACCTCGTTTCCGGCCGCTTGCCAGCGCAACTGTGTCGACGCCTGCCGCGCTGTCCTTCGATCCGGCCTTGCTCTCGGCGCTCGGCGAGGCGCGGCTCGTTGCCGCGCTCACCGGCGCGGGAATCTCGGCCGCATCGCGTATCCCGACCTTCCGCGATCCCGACGGGTTGTGGGCGCGCTTCGATCCGCGCGAGCTCGCCACGCCTTCGGCCTTTGCCCGCGATCCGAAGCGCGTCTGGAACTGGTACGCTCGGCGCCGCGAGCGCGTGGCCGCGGCGCAGCCGAACGCCGGCCACTTCGCCCTCGCGCAACTCGAGCGTCGCGTCCCCGCGTTCGCGCCGATCACCCAGAACGTCGACGGCCTGCATCAGCGAGCCGGCAGCCGGAACGTGATCGAGTTGCACGGAAACATCATGCGCGTGAAGTGCTCGCGAGAAGGCAGGACGATCGAACGCTGGGAAGAAATCGCACCGGAAGTGCCGCGATGTCCCGCCTGTGGCGCGCTGCTGCGGCCCGACGTGGTGTGGTTCGAGGAGCTGCTGCCCGAGAGCGTGCTGGGCGCCGCCGAGGACGCCGCCGAGCGCTGCGACGTCATGCTGGTCGTGGGCACGTCCGCGGAGGCGTATCCCGCGGCTGCGCTTCCGCCATCGGCCAAGGCGGCGGGAGCCGCCGTTGTGGAAATCAACCCGCGCCCGACGCCGCTGTCGGGCGAGGCCGACTTCATTCTTGCGGGACCGGCGGGACGAGGTGCTCTCGGCGCTGGTGGCGCGGATGCGCTAGCCCGCGCTAGCGCCAGCTTCCGCGCAGTGCGAGCACCGTCTGCCACAGCGCTTCGGGTGTAGCCCGGTCCGGCGCGACCGGAGCGCCGGCGACCAGCGAGATCTTCGAGAACAGCCCGCGCAGCCGTCGCATCGCCCTGCCCTGATACGAGCGGCTGAAGAAGCTGCCCCACAATCCGCGCAGCGCCATCGGCACGACGGGCACCGGCGTGCGCTCCAGAATGCGCTGCAGGCCGGGACGGAAAGCGTTGAGCTCGCCCGTGTCGGTGATTCGACCCTCCGGGAAGATGCACACGATCTCGCCTGCGGCGAGAGCGCTCGAGGCTTCGGCAAAGGCGCTTTCCTTGAGGGCGGGATCCTCCCGCCCGGAGGCGATGGGAATCGCCCGCATCGTGCGGAAGATGAAGTGCAGCACGGGTATCGAATAGATGCGGTGGTCCATGACGAATCGCACCGGGCGGCGCACGCAGGCGGCGATCACGACCGCGTCGACGAAGCTCACGTGGTTGCACACGATCACGCACGCGCCCTGCTCCGGCACCTGCTCGAGGCCCTGCTTGTCGACCCGGTAGACGCTGTGCACGAGCAGCCAGGCGAAGAAGCGCATCAGGAACTCGGGCACGAGCGAATAGATGTAGACCGCGACCACGGCGTTCATCAGTCCCGTGGCCAGGAAGAGACCGGGAATGCTCAGTCCCGCCTTGAGCAGCCCCAGTGCGATGCCCGCCGAGGCCACCATGAACAGGGCGTTGAGGATGTTGTTGGCGGCGATGATGCGCGAGCGGTGCGTCGCTTCGGAGCGCTCCTGGATCATCGCGTATAGCGGCACGATGTAGAACCCGCCGAACACGCCCAGCAGCACAAGATCCGCTACGACGCGCCAGTTCGCGGGCTCGCTCAGGAACGCCGCGGCGCCAGAAACGCCGTGCGGCGTCAGGCCGCGGCTCGCGAAATACAAGTCGATCGCGAAGGCCGTGAGCCCGATCGAGCCGAAGGGCACCAATCCCACCTCGACCTTGTGCCCCGAGAGCCGCTCGCAGAGCAGCGAGCCGACGCCGATGCCGACCGAAAAGATCGCCAGCAGCAGCGTGGCGACGTGCTCGTCGCCGCCGAGAACGCTCTTGGTGTAGGTCGCGAACTGGGTGAGGTAGGTGGCGCCGTAGAACCAGAACCAGGAGATGCCCAGCATGGAGAGCCACACGACGCGATTGCCATAGGCGAAGCGCAGGTTGCGCGCGGTTTCGGTGAACGGATTCCAGTTGATCTTCAGATCGGGGGCCACCGCCGGGGTCTGCGGTATGCCGCGGCTCGCGACGTAGCCCGCGACCGCGATGGCGATGGTCGTCGCGCCGGCGACGACCGGCCCCTCGGGCTTGATGGCGATCACCAGGCCGCCGACGATCTCGCCCAGCAGGATGGCGACGAAGGTGCCCATCTCGACCAGCCCGTTGCCGCCGATCAGCTCGTCGGTCCGCAGGTGCTGGGGCAGGATCGCGTACTTCACCGGCCCGAACACCGTGGAATGCACGCCCATCAGCGCGAGCGCGCTGAAGAGCAGCGTCAGGTCGCGCCGATAGAAGCCGATCGTGCCGAGCACCATGATGCCGATCTCGAACAGCTTGATGACCCGGATCAGGCGCGATTTCTCGAACTTGTCCGCCACTTGGCCCGCGGTCGCGGAGAGCAGCACGAACGGAGCGATGAACGCCGCGGCGGCGATGTTCACCAGATCGTTGGCCGACAGCGTGGTCAGCGTGGCGGCCTGGAACGCGACGAAGATGACCAGCGCGTTCTTGTAGACGTTGTCGTTGCCCGCGCCGAGGAACTGCGTCCAGAAGAACGGGGCGAAACGGCGTTCGCGCAGGAGCTGGAACTGACTGTGTTGGGCCATCGGAGCGGTGCCGCGGGCTGCCTCCAGAGCGCGCATTGTAGCTTTTCGAACGGTGGTTACCCGCGAGCTCCCCGAGTCGCGGGAGCCAGGCGGCGGCACTGCTACAATACGCTCGATCACCGTCGCTTTACGCCGATGCGCCAGTACCTCGACTTCATGCGCCACGTCCGCGACTGCGGCGAGCGCAAAAGCGACCGCACGGGAACGGGCACCTTGTCGGTGTTCGGATACCAGATGCGCTTCGACCTCGCCGACGGCTTCCCGCTGGTGACGACGAAGAAGCTGCACACGCGCTCGATCATCTACGAACTCCTGTGGTTTCTCGCCGGCGACACCAACGTGCGGTATCTCCGCGAGCACGGAGTGACGATCTGGGACGAATGGGCCGACGAGCGCGGCGACCTCGGTCCGATCTACGGCTACCAGTGGCGCTCCTGGCCGGCGCCCGACGGCAGGCACATCGACCAGATGACCGACGTCCTGGCCGAGATCCGACGCAATCCCGATTCACGCCGACTGATCGTCTCGGCGTGGAACGTAGCCGACATCCCGCGCATGAAACTGCCGCCATGCCATCTCCTGTTCCAGTTCTACGTGGCCGGCGGCAAGCTCTCCTGCCAGCTCTACCAACGCAGCTGCGACATCTTTCTCGGCGTTCCCTTCAACATCGCCTCCTACGCGCTGCTCACCCACCTGGTCGCACAGCAGTGCGAGCTCGAGGTCGGCGACTTCGTCTGGGTCGGCGGAGACTGCCATCTGTATTCCAACCATCTCGAGCAGGTCGACACGCAGCTCTCGCGCACGCCATACCCGCTGCCGCGGCTCGTGATCAAGCGCCAGCCACCGTCGCTCTACGACTACCGTTACGAGGATTTGGAGATCGAGGGTTACCGCTTCCATCCCGCGATCAAGGCGGCAGTGGCGGTTTGAGGGCCGACGCGGCCTCCTGTGGTCGAGGCCAAAAAAAAGCCCGCTGGGAGGAAGTAAGCGGGCAAGGGGGATTCCGATGGTCGGAGCGGTCCCGGCTCCAGGGGTCAGGCGTTGCGGGACGGCACCCGCGGCCACCTGCGGCCTCAAAAGGTTCTCCCGCTAAATAACGCTCCGCGCCGCGGTGACGCGCTCGGCGAGCTCTTCCAACGCCGACTGCTGGGACGGTGACAAGCTGGGCGTGGACTCGCGTGACTCGGTCGCGCGCAGTGCGCTCTCCTCGGCCTCGCTTCGCCAGAACGCTGCAAACTCGGGTGTGAACGTTTCCATGTGCGCCTTGTTCTGCTTTGCTTAACGCCCTTCTCGGCGCTCCCTGAAGCAATGCCCGTGCCATCTTGCAGTCGCTTCGGCAGATCAAAGACTTACATCGATCGATCGGCGGCAAACCGTGCGCGGCAGCGCCAAATCGTGCCGCGCCGGCTGCCATCTGTCGCACTCAGCCGACAGCCCCGGCTTATGCCAACGTCAAGGCTTTGATTTAGCGGAGAAGGGTCTGTCGCCGAACGGAGACAGTGCTGACGTAGATGCAACACCGCAGGCTAGCCGCCCAGCCGCCGCGTCCGCGGATGGCGAAGGCTCAGAGCTTGGCGTCCTTGAACATCGCCGGCTCCAGCCGATGGCGCTGCAGCAGCTTGTAGAACTCCGTGCGGTTGCGCTTGGCGAGTGTGGCGGCCTGGGTGACGTTGCCGCCGGTGATCTTGAGCAAGCGCACGAGGTAATCGCGCTCGAAGGTTTTGCGCGCCTCCTCGAACGGTGCCAGGACGCCGGCGTCCTCGCGCAGCGCTCCCTGGACCAGCGTCGCCGGGATCACGCCCGTCGTGGTGAGCGCGAGTGCCTGCTCGAGCAGGTTGAGGAGCTGGCGCACGTTGCCGGGCCAGGGAGCGGCGATCAGCACCGCCATCGCGTCGGGAGCGAGCGTGGGCACGGGCTTCTTGTAACGCTCCGCGAGCTTGCGCAGGAAGTGCGTCGCGAGCAGCGGGATGTCCTCCCGGCGCTCGGACAGCGCGGGCAGCCTCAGCGACACCACGTTCAGCCGGTAGAACAGGTCCTCCCGGAACTGGCCGGCGTCGCGCTGAGCGTCGAGGTCGCGATGCGTCGCGGAGATGACGCGCACGTCGACGGCAACGGACTGCGTGGCTCCGACGGGCCGCACCTCGCCTTCCTGCAAGACGCGCAGCAGCTTCACCTGCAGCGCGAGCGGCATGTCGCCGATCTCGTCTAGGAAGATGGTGCCGCCGTCGGCGGCGAGGAACAGTCCCTTGTGCGCCTGGATCGCGCCGCTGAAGGCTCCCCGGGCGTGGCCGAAGAGCTCGGACTCGAGCAGCGCCTCGGGGATGGCGCCGCAATTGACGGCGACAAACGGATGCGTGGCGCGCAGGCTCGCGCGATGGATCGCCTGCGCGAGGAGTTCCTTCCCGGTCCCCGATTCGCCGAAAATGAGCACGCTCGCATCCGAGTCGGCGACCAGCCGCGCCTGGCGCAGGAGGTCCTCCATGCGCGGGCTGCGGGTGATGATGCCGGAGCGCCACTCGCCGCTCTGTTGCTTCGGCTCGGGGACGTCGCCGGTGAGTCGCACCGCCGCGGCCACCTTCTGCAGCAGCTCCTGGCTGTCGAACGGCTTGGTGAGGAATCCGAAGACGCCGCGCTGCGTCGCGGTAACGGCATCCGGAATGGTCCCGTGCGCGGTGAGAATGATCACCGGCAGCGCGGGATGCTGCCTGTGGATCGCATCGAACAGTTGCAGGCCGTCGATGCCGGGCATGCGCATGTCGGTGATCACCGCCGCCGGGCGGGCGACCGCCAGCGCGGCGAGCGCCGTCTCGCCGCTGTCGGCCGTGCGTACGCGGTAGCCGGCGGAGGTGAGCCGCAGGCTGATCAGCTTGAGCAGATCCGGATCGTCGTCAACCAGCAGGATGTCGGCGCCGGCTGCACTCTGCACGCTCATCGTCCCGTGCCTCCTCCGCCGCCTCCACCGCCACCACCGCCCGCGTTGCGGCTGCGCTCGAGATACAAGCTGCGCTCCACCGCTCGCAGCGCATCGAGCTTCTCCTGCGCGGCGGCCGTGCGCTTCTGCTCCTCCTTGATAATGCGCGTGCGCTCCGCGATCTGGCCATAGATCACCGCGGCGATCTGCTTGAGCGGCGAGACCGGGCCGTTGCTGTTCTTGGCCATGAGCGGTTCGAGCAGGGTCAGCGCCCGGGCGTCGTCCGGTGGCCCCGCGGCCGGAAGGGTCAGCAGCATCGCGACGCGGATGCGGTTCGCGTCGCTGCGCGTGCGCGCCAGCGCTGCGGCCGCCGCGGTGAGCTCGCGCTTGAGATCTTCGCCGGGTTCGACGACGTAACGCTGAAGATCGGCGAGGAGCGCCAGTGCCTGCTGATCCTCCTCGCTGACGGGTGACGCCAACATCGGCTGGACGGTCGCTACCTGCGTCGGCGACGATGGCGGCGGCGACGCCTGTGGCGCGGCGGGTGCCGGCGGCGCCTGCACGATCACGACCTCCGGCACAGGGAGCGGCGTCACCGGCAGGGGATCCGGCTTGGGCGAGGTCGATTCGGCTTGAGGCGCAGCGACCGGCGCGGGCACGGGGGGAGCGGCGGCGCAGCCGGCCACCGCAAGCACGGCGAGACCGACCGCGATCCGGCGCGGCCGACTCAACCTTCCTCCTGCAGCGTCGCGGGCGCCGCAGTCGGCGTCGTTGCGGGAATCTGCGCCAAGGCGAGCGGCAAGCACACGCGAAACCTGGCTCCGCGCTTGCCGTCCGAGCGATCGAGCAGCTCGATGTTTCCGCCGTGGGCGACCGCGTATTCGCGAGCAATTGCCAGGCCGAGCCCCGAGCCCTTGATCCGCCCTTCGGGGGCGGGCTTGCCCTGGTAGAACGATTCGAAGATGCGCGGCCGGTCGGCAGGATCGACGCCCGGACCCTGGTCGATCACTTCGAGGACCGCGCTGCCGTCCCGCGCGTAGAGCTCGATCGTAACCATGCCCGAGCGCGGCGAATACTTGATCGCGTTGGACAACAGGTTGTCGACGATGGCGCGGATCTTGTCGGCGTCGCCGATCACCATCGCCGGCTGTGCTTTCAGATCGAAGCTCAACATGCGCGCGAATGCGGCGAGCTTGTGTTCCCTCACGACCCGCCGCACTATGTCGGCCAGCGGCACGGGCCCCAGCGTCTGCGGCTCGATCGTGCGTGTCTGGTGGTAGTTGAGCAGATCCTCGATGAGCTTCTGCAGGTTGAGCGTGTTCTCGCGCACGATGCGCACGATCTCCTTCTGCTGTGCCGAGAGCTCGCCCCCGACCCGGTCGCGCAGCAGCTCCGCGCCTTCTCGCACGGCGGTGAGCGGCGTCTTGAGCTCGTGCGACACGTGGCGCAGGAACTGCGTCTGCTGCGTCTCCAGCTCGTGCAGCCGCGCGCGCAGCCACTCCAGGCGCTGCCCGACGTAGCGCAAGTCCTGCGGGCCGTTCACCTCGATGGCGTGGCTGAAGTCCGCCGTTCCCATGCGCCGGATCGCGAGATCGAGCTGGCGGATGGGGCGCGCGATCAGCACCGCGAACAGGATCGCCAGCGCGAGCGCGATCCCGAACGCCGCGGCGAAGAGATAGGCCCAGGTCCGGCGGCCCTCGGCCGCGGTGCGCTGCAGGCGTTCGATCTCGCGCTCGGTGAGCTGACTGCTAGCGGCCAGCATCGCCTGGGCGCTCTGGGAAAGGTCCGCGTATCCCTGCGTCAGCGTGGCAGCGGAGCTCGCAATCCGCTGCGGCGACTTGAGCAGCGCGTACAGGCGACTCTCGTTATCGGTGAGCTTCTCGAGCTGATCGAGCTGCGCGCGATCGAGCGGCAGCTGCTGCAGCTGCTGCGCGGACTGGCGGAAGTCCTGGCGCAGCCGCGCGTAATCGTCGATCAGCTGCGGATCCTCGAGAATGATGTGCTGGCGCACGACGCGCTCGAGCGTGGTCGCCTGCTCGTAGAGCTGCCGGCTGGCGCGCCCGGCCTGCGCCGCCTGCAGCACCGCCTGCTGGCCCTGCGTGCCGAGGCGATCGAGACTCACGATCAGCTCGACGAGGGCATACAGCAACGGCAGGCTGACCAGGAGGAAACCGAGGAGAATGAACTTTAGAAAGGAGCGCGGATAGTACACGGCTGACTTCAGGCCACCGCTATAATCGGCGTGGTCGAACTTTTGCCCGGGCCCGACTGGAAACGGTGCACGATACACCACCGCCGACCGGCTCGCCAAGGGCGGCAGAGGCGCGCCGCAGCGAGCCGCTCATCGCGCTGATCGCCGCGGTTGCGCGCAACGGCGTCATCGGTGTCGACAACCGCTTGCCGTGGCGATTGCCCGAGGACATGAAGCGCTTTCGCGCGCTGACCAGCGGGCACAGCGTGATCATGGGCCGCCGGACGTGGGAGTCCATCGGCCGGCCGCTTCGCCGACGGCAGAACATCGTGGTCACGCGCGTGGACCGGCCTCCGGTGGAAGGCGTCGAATTCGCCCGCTCGCTCGATGACGCGCTTTCTCGCGCGCGCCTTCCCGACCCGGTGTTCGTGATCGGCGGTGAGACGCTGTACCGCGAGGCGCTGCCGCGGGCGAAGCTCATCTATCTCACCGAGATCCAGCGCGACTTCGACGGCGACGCGCGCTTCCCCGCATTCGATCGCTCACAATGGCGCGAGCTTTCGCGCACGATGCACCGGACGCTGGACGCCATGGGGGGCTTTGCCTATCATTTCGCGGCCTACGAGCGGCAGTAACGATCGCCATCGCAAGCAAGCGCTCGTTTTCGTCGCCGTCCACCAAGGGGGTCTCGCCGCATGTCGGAAGGACATTTTCACGTTCATGGCCCGCACGACCACGAAGTCGAGCATCGCGCCGCGCACGATCCGTTCGCCGGAAGGATCGCGGTGATGACGGCGATCTTCGCCACCGTCGGCGCAATTTTCGGCTACATGGCGGGCAAGACGCAGAACGACGCGCTGGTCTACAAGAACGAGGCCGCGATCCGCAAGACGGAAGCCTCGGACCAGTGGAGCTTCTACCAGGCCAAGAGCAGCAAGCAGAACCTGGCGGAGCTTGGCGCGGCGCTCGCCACGGGCGACTCGCAGGCCCGCTTCCAGAAGGAGGCCGAGCGCTACCGGAAGGAGAAGGACGAGATCATGCCGGAGGCGAAGAAGTTCGAGCAGCAGTCCAAGGAAGCCGAGGATAAGAGCGAAGCCGCGACCCACGTGCACCACCGCTGGGCACAGGCAACCACGCTCATTCAGATCGCCATCGCGCTGGCGGCGATCACCATCCTCACCCGCAATCGCGGCCTGATGTTGGTCTCCCACGGCGTCGGGGCGGTCTCCATCGCCGTGGGCGCTCTCGCCTTCGCCCACGTGTAGCGACGCAGCGAGGCGTCTCCTTTCAAGCGAGGTTGCGCAACTCGCGCAGGGCCACCGACAGCATCGCCGTATCGACCGCCGACGCCGCGCGCAGCTCGCCGACGATCTGGGCGACGCGCTGGATGTTGCGCTGGTTGCGACCTTCCCAGTCCGCGACGAGCTTCCCCGATCCGGCGAGGTCGACGCCGTCGGCGAGCGCCTCGGCGCTGATCGTGCGCTGCAGATTCGCGAGATCGTCCTGCATGGCGCCCTTGGCGAGCATCTGCCAGTGCGCATCGCCGGGCAGCGCCGCGATCTTCTCTCTGAGCCAGGGCAGCGCCAGGCGCGTGGCGAGCTCGAAGTACACCGCGGCGACAGTCTCGATCGGACGCTTGACCGCACCGGCCACTTCGACGATGTCGAGCGTCGCGTAGAGGGTGTCGAGCGCGACGACGCGCGTCGCGAGCCCCACCGGGACGCCCTTCGCCACGTAGGCCGCCGTCGCCGCGTCGATGCGGGCACGCTCGGGCGCGTCCAGCAGCTCCGGAAGACGAGAGGCGATGGCGCCGACGAAGGGCGCGAAATGCGCGAGCGTCGCCGTCATGTCCTCGCCCAGGCGGCGCGAGCGCAGGAACCAGGCGGTCGCCCGCTCGATGAGCCGGCCGCTGTCGATCAGCATCGCCGACTGAACCGTGTCGTCGACCGCTTTGTCGAGCGCCTCGATCGCCAGCCACAGGTCGACGAAACCGAACGCTTCGCGCGTGAGCAGGTAGGCGCGCACGATCTCGTCGGGTTTGGCGCCCGCGCGCTCGAGCAGCCGGTGCACGAACGTGCCTCCGACGCGGTTGACCATGCTGTTGACGACGTAGGTGGCGATGATCTCGCGCCGCAGCGGATGGCGCGGCATGTAGGACGCGCAGCGCTCGCGCAGAGCCTTCGGGAAGTAGCGTGCGAGCGCGGTGGCCACCCACGGGTCGTCCGGAAGGGGCGAAGCGAGAACCTCGTCGTAGAGCCAGATCTTGGCGTACGCGAGCAGCACCGCGCGCTCGGGGCTGGTGAGGCCGAGTCCCTTCGCGCGCCGCTCGGCGATCTGATCGTCGGAAGGCAGGAACTCGAGCGCGCGATTGAGCCGGCCGATCTTCTCCAGGAACTGGATGAACCGCTGATGGGCGTCGAGCGACTGGAGCGCTACCCGACCGCCGACCGACAGCGCCTGCGTCTGGAACCGGTTGTCGCGCAGGACCAGCGAGGCCACGTCGTCCGTCATCTCGCTCAAGAGGGCATTGCGCTGCTTCTCCGTGAGCTCGCCTTCGGCGACCGGAAGCCCCAGCAGGATCTTGATGTTGACCTCGTGGTCGGAGGTGTCCACTCCGGCGGAGTTGTCGATGGCGTCGGTGTTGATCCGTCCGCCCGCGAGCGCGTATTCGACCCGGGCGAGCTGCGTGCAGCCCAGGTTGCCGCCTTCGACCACGACCTTGCAGCGAAGCTCGCGGCCGTCGACGCGCACGGCGTCGTTGGCGCGGTCTCCGACCTGGGCGTGCGTCTCGCTCGCCGCCTTGACGTAGGTGCCGATGCCGCCGTTGTAGAGCAGGTCTACCGGCGCCTTGAGGATCGCGTTCACGAGCTCGCCCGGCGTCATCGCATCGGCCTGGATGCCGAGCGCGCGCCTCACCTGCGGCGTGATCGGGATCGACTTGACGCTGCGCGGATGGACACCGCCGCCGGCGGAGATGAGCGCGGCGTCGTAGTCGGCCCACGACGAGCGGGGAAGGCGAAACAGACGCTCGCGCTCGCCGAAGCTCTTCTCCGGATCGGGATCGGGATCGAGGAAGATGTGGCGATGATCGAAGGCGGCGAGAAGCCTGATGTGACGCGAGCACAGCATGCCGTTGCCGAACACGTCGCCGGACATGTCGCCGATCCCGGCCACCGTGAAGTCGGTGGTCTGCGTGTCGATGCTCATTTCGCGGAAGTGGCGCTTCACCGACTCCCAGGCCCCGCGCGCCGTGATGCCCATGGCCTTGTGGTCGTAGCCCGCGGATCCGCCCGAGGCGAACGCGTCGCCGAGCCAGAAGCCGTATTCGGCGCTGATCGCGTTGGCGTAGTCGGAAAAGCTCGCCGTACCCTTGTCCGCCGCGACGACCAGATACGGATCGTCCGGGTCGTGGCGCTTGATCTCGGGGGGCGGGACGATCGTGTCGCCCGCGCGATTGTCGGTGAGATCGAGAAGTCCGCGCAGGTAATCCTGGTAGCAGGCCACGCCTTCCTTGAGATAGGCCTCGCGATCGGCCGGCGACGGCGCCCGCTTGAGCACGAAGCCGCCCTTCGAGCCCACCGGAACGATCACGATGTTCTTAACCATCTGCGCCTTCATCAGGCCCAGCACCTCGGTGCGGAAGTCCTCGGGCCGATCGGACCAGCGCAGCCCTCCGCGCGCGACCTTTCCGCCGCGCAGGTGCACACCCTCGACGCGCGTCGAATAGACGAAGATCTCGAACATCGGCTTGGGCTCGGGCAGCCCCGGTACCTTGTGCGGGTCGAACTTGAAGGACAGGAAGCCGCGCCGGCGGCCGGCCGCGTCGCGGCGCCAGAAATTGGTCCGCGTGGTGGCCTGTATCAACGCCAGATACTGCCGCAGAACCCGATCTTCGGAGAGGTTCTCCACGGCTTCGAGCCGCGCGTCGATCGCCCGCAGATGCTCGGCGGTGCGCGCCCCCACGCCGGGACCCTGCGCCGGATCGAAGCGAAGACGGAAGAGCTCGACGAGCGCGCGCGCGAGGTCCGGGTGCGCCGACAGCGTCGCCTCGATGAACGCCTGGGACAGCGCGAAGCCGATCTGCCGCAGGTATTTCGCGTACGCCCGCAGGATGTTGATCTCGTCGGACGAGAGCCGCGCCGCGACCACCAGCCGGTTGAAGCTGTCGTTCTCGATCTCACCGCGAAACACGCGGCCGAAGGTCTCCCCGAACACCGCGTGCAGGGCATCGACTTCGAGCTCGGCCTGCGCGCTGGGAAGTGCCAGGGCCAGATCGTGGATCCAGATCGCCTCGAGCCCCTCGGGCGCGATCCGATAGGGGCGCTCTTCGATCACCTTGAGCCCCATGTTCTCGAGCATCGGCAGGCTGTCGGAGAGCGTGACCGGGCGGCCGCGATGGAAGAGCTTGAAGCGCATCGTGCCGGGCAGCGCTTCCAGCGGGCGGTAGAGCGACATCGCCAGCGGCTCGGCGTCGCTCAAGCCCGCCATCATCTCGATGTCCGGCACCGCCGCGCGCGCCGCGAAATCCTCGCGGTAGCTCGCCGGGAAGGCGCGGCCGAACTGGAGCAGGCGCTCGTTGCCGCGGGCTTCGCCCAGCGCCTCGATCAGCGCGTCCTTCAAGTCGTCCTCCCAGCGCCGCGCCGCGGCGAGGAGCTCCGCCTCGATCTCCCGCACGTCGTACGGCGGAATCTGTCCCGGCGTGGTGCGCACCGTGATCATCACGCGCGCCAGCGCCGATTCCGACAGGTGCACGTTGAATTCCGAGCTGGAGCCTGCGAAGGCGCGCATCAGGATCGCCTGCCACTTCTGCCGCAGCTCCGTGGTGTAGTTCTCGCGCGGCGCGTAGATGAGGCACGAAAGAAACCGCTCGAAAGCGTCGCGGCGCACGAACAGACGCAGGCGCTGTCGTTCCTCGAGATGGAGGATCGCTTTGGCCGTGCGCAGCAGGTTCTCCCCGCTGGTCTGGAACAGCTCGTCGCGCGGATACGTCTCCAGGATGTTCACCAGTGCCTTGCTGGCGTGGCCGCCCGAGGGCAGTCCGGCGCGCTCGACGACGTTGGCGATCTTGCGGCGGAGCAGCGGGATCTCGGCCGGATTGGCGCTGTAGGCTGTCGAGGTGAAAAGGCCGAGGAACCGGTCCTCCCCGATCACGCTTCCGGCAGGGTCGAAGCGCTTCACCGCGATGTAGTCCAGATAGCCGGGGCGGTGCACGGTTGAGCGCGAAGTTGCCTTGGTCACGACCAGGAGCTCCGGCCGGCGCGCGTAGGCGCGAACCTCCGGCGGCAGGGCGGCAAAGCTGCTGGAAACATCCTTGGTGGAGGTCTCGCGCAGGATCCCGAGGCTCGACCCCGGCACGATCTTGAGCGCGTCCTGGGCGTTGACCAGCGCCAGCTCGTGGCGGCGGTAGCCGAGAAAGGTGAAGTGGTTGTCGGCGAGCCAGCGCAGGAAGTCTTTGCCTTCGGCGATCTCCTGGGCCGGCAGCGGCGGCGGCTGACCATCGATCTCGGCGAGCACGGCGGCGACGCGCTCGCGCATCGGCCTCCAGTCGGCGACGGCCGAGCGCACGTCATCGAGCACCCGGCCGATGTCGAGCGCCAGCGACTCGAGCTTTGCCGGGTCGCTCAAGCGGTCGATCTCGACATGGATGAACGATTCGCGCGGCGCCTTTGCGTCGCGCTCTCCCGCCAGTCGTACGAGCATCCCGTCCGCCGCCCGCTCGACCGCGAGGATGGGATGGACGATCAGGTGCAGCATCAAGCGGTGGCGGTTGACCTCCATGGTCAACGAATCGACCAGGAAGGGCATGTCGTCGTTGACGATCTCGGCGATCGTGTGCGTCGACTGCCAGCCGTGCTCCTCGAGCGTCGGATTGAATACCCGCACCTTGGCGCGGCCGGGCTCGCGCTTGCGGGCGAAATTCCAGTGCGAGAGCGCCGTACCGTACAGATCGGCCGGCTTGCGCTCGGCGAGGTCTTCGGTGTCGACGTCCTGGAAATAGCGCACGACGAAGTCCTGAACCGACGCGCGTTGCGCCGAAGCGACCTTCGTACGGACGAGCTCCAGCACGTCGTCCAGACAGCTTGCGCGTTCGACGTCGCCATTCGCGCTCATGAGCTCATCTCCCTGGTTCGGCCACCTCTGCGCCGTGCACGCGCGGCGGGAGACCGCCACGGGCCGCGGAAATTCGCGAGCGGCGTGGTGGATTATCCTACAACCGGACTTTCGCCGTTTTGCGACGGCGCGGCGGTCGGGCCAACCGGCGTCCGGCTCGCGCCTACACGCAGATCAGCCGGCGCCGGATTGAACATCGCCGGCAGCAAGCGCACTGTAGCGGCTGCTGTCGCAATCGAGAGGACAGGCCCATGGCTCGAACCAAATCCCGCCGCCGCTCGTCCCGGACTCGCAAGTGGTCGGGCGCCGTGACCAGGCACAGCAACGCCCTCGACCTCCCTGAGCGGCTGTTCAACCAGGACGATCCACGGGCGATCGCGCGCGGACTCAAGCGCTCCGCCGAGCGCAGTCCGCGGCGCAAGTCGAGCCCGTTCCGCTCGGCGCTGTCGATGCTGACCTTCTGCATCAATCGCGCCGGCAGCAACTTGAGCGCGCGCCGCCGCCGCATCCTGGAAACGGCCAAGCAAAGGCTGCGCGAGTTCTACGCGAAGTAAGTCGCGCTATCGAAGGACTTCAGCGACGGCGATTGCGCGCGCGCGTCCGCGCCGCCTTGCGAGCGGCCGCGGCTCGTCCTGCGGCACCCTTGGTGCGCGCTGCCTTGCGCGCCGCCGCGGAGCGCCCCGCGCGGCCCTTGGTGCGAACGGCTTTGCGCGCCGCAGCCTTGCGCGACGCTGCGCCGCGTCGGCGCGCCGCTGATCGCGACTGCTTCGAAATCTTCCGCGGCGACGCGCTCGCCCGCGATTCGCGCTTGAGCGCGGCGCTCACGGCACGCGAGCGCCGGCGCGACACGCGCTTGTTGCCCTTCTTGCCGGCCTTGTACGCGCGCTCCGCGCTGCGGCGCGTCTTCTCGGGGGCGGTTCCCTTCTCCGGCGGAGGCAGATCGACGCCGGCCCGGCGTGCCTTGGACAGTCCGATCGCGATCGCCTGCTTGGGGGAGCGGGCGCCGTGCTTGCCCTCGCGTACGTGCTCGAATTCCTCGCGCACGAATTCTCCGGCCTGAGTCGTCGGCGCCTTGCCTTCGCGTCGATCCTCCTCGGCCCGTTCCAGCGTTTTGCGTTCCGGCATAGCGCTTTTCTCCTCGGAATGCACGTGACTCGCCACTATGACGCCGTCAGCAAGCGCGCCGATATCGGCGGTGGTCTGATTCTCGCGTAGGACGCCGGCGCTCGCGCCTGCTCCGGAACCTTCGTAGCGCGCGGCGAATCCATGCAGTAGCCTCGCCACGAGGGCGCGAGCCATGCAGATCCTCATCACCAACGACGACGGCGTGTACAGCCCGGGTCTCGCCGCGCTGGCCGAGATCGCGGCGGGCCTCGGCATAGTGCGCATCTTTGCCCCGCACGTCGAGATGTCGTCGGCGGCGCATTCCATCACCTCGGCGCGGCCGCTCAGCTACAAGAGCACGCCGCTGAAGGACGTGGAAGCCTACCGCGTCAACGGCACGCCGGCCGATTGCGTCGCGCTCGGAATCCACCAGTGGCCGGAGACGCGCCTGGTGCTTTCCGGGATCAATCTCGGCAGCAACCTCGGCAATTCGGTCTGGCCATCCGGCACGCTCGCGGCGGCGCGGCAGGCCGCGCTCATGGGCGTGCGCGGCATCGCGCTGAGCACGCCGGGCGCAGGCGAGGAATACGACTTCGCCGCGCTCAAGCCCGCCGTGCTGCACGTCCTCGAGTTCCTGCTTCCGCTCGAGCGCCTCGCGCTCGTCAACGTCAACTTCCCAAACAAGGCGCCGCGCGGCGTGCGCTGGACACGCCAGTCGGTGCGCCATTACGACGGCAAGATCGTCCCCGGGCACGATCCGCTGGGACGGGAGCATTTCTGGTTCACGGTAACGCCGATCGAGGACGTCGAGGAAGGCACCGACCGCTGGGCCGTCGAGAGCGGATACGTCTCGCTCACGCCCATCCGTCTGGATCTCACCGACGAGGAAGCGCTCGTGCGGCTGCAGGCCAAACCCACCGTGCCCGCCTAGCGGGCGCTGCTCCGGCGGCGGGCCGCGCCGCGACCCGGCGTGTGGGCGCGCGCGCCGCTCGCGCGCTCGCGGGGCAGCAGGAAGTCGACGCTGCCCGAAAACACGACTTCGATCGCGCGTCCCCCCGGTTCGCCCTCCGCGTCCTCCACTTCGTCGTCGAGATGAACGCGGAAGTCCCCGCGCCGAAGTCGCAGCCGACGGCCGCGCAACGAAGGCAGCGCATGCGGCCCGGCCCAGCCGCGCGGACGCAAGCCCTCGGCGAGCAGCGACCGCTCGCTCTCGGGCACCAGCACCACGTCGAACTGTCCGTCAGCCGGATCGGCGCCGGGCGCGAGCTCCAGATTCGGACCCGCCAGGCCGATGTTCATGGCTTCGAAAAGCACGTAGCGTCCGGAGATCTCGTGTCCGTCCAGCCACGCCTCGATCTCGATCGCCGCCGCACGGCGCGCCGTGCGCCGAGCGTGCGCGACAGCATGGGTGAAGCGCACATCCGCGCTCGCCGAACCGCGCGGCGGAACGCGCGGCTCGTCCATCAATGCGGGCATCAACCCGACGCCGAACGACTCCAGGAAGACGCGCGAGCCCCACGGTCCCCGAGCGAGCCCCAGATCGAAGGCCACCCGGCGCGCCTTGGACCAGCCGCGAATGTGCTCCTCCGGCTCACTGTCGGCGACGCCGAGCGCGGTGGCGATGTTATTGGCGGTGCCGAGCGGCAGCGGGGCGATGGCGGCGTCGCGCCCGCGAAGGAGCCTGGCGACCTTGGCCACCGTGCCGTCACCGCCCGCCACGGCGATGACGTCGAACGGCTCGACGAATGCGGACCGCAACCGGCGATCCTTCGACGAACGCCAACTTGCGTCGTGCCCCGCGGCACGAATCATCTCGACCAGCTTGCCCACGGCGTCATCGACGCCATTTCCCGCCTTCGGGTTGTAGATCAGGAGAACACGCATCGGTGGCGCATGGATCGAGCGTGCAATCGCCGGCGGGGCTGCGCGGTCGGCCAGCTCTAACGCCAGACGGCTCTTTCGTCGTCGCCGAGGAACTGTCCGATGCTCGCGAGGGGCTCGACCCGGTCGCAGATGGACTTGATCGCGACCATGATGGGCATGGCGAGCAGCAGCCCCCAGGCGCCCCACAGCGTTCCCCAGAAGAGCAGCGCGATGAACACGATCGTGGCGTTCATGCGGGCGGCGCGGCCGAGGAGCGCCGCCTGCAGCAGGACGCCGATCAGCACCGAGGCGGCGAGCGGAATGGCCGCCGCGATGAGAGCCATCTGAGCGGTGCCGAATTGGAGGTAGCCGGCGAGCGCGACGGCGCCGACGATGACCGCCGCGCCGAGATACGGGATGAAGTGCAGGACCGCGATCGCCACGCCCCAGATGGCCGCGTGCTCCAAGCCGAGGAGCGCGAGACCGACCGCCGTGCAGATGCCCACGCCGACGTTGACGAAGGCGACGACCGCGAGATAGCGCTGGTTGAGCTCGTGGATGTGATTCAGCACCTCCAGCGCCGCCTTCTGCCGGGCCAACGGCGGTCCCACGAGATGCACGAGCTTCCTGCGGAAAAGGTCCCCCGCGGCCAGCAGAAAGTAGGTAAGGAAGACGATGGAAGCGAGCTGGACCGCGCCGCCCAGCGCGCTGGTGGTACCCATCAGCAGGATGGATCGCCAGTCGAGCGTCGGCGCCGGTGGGGGGGCCGGCTGCGGCGACGGGGATGCCGGCGCCGGCGCCGCGGTCCCGGCGAGCTTCTGCAGCTCGTTGGCGGTGCGCTGCACATGAGTCAGCGTATCCGGCACGTCGCTGCGCGTTAGCGCGATCCGGAGCCGGATCTTCTCCACCGCCGCGGGCAATTGCGCTAGCAGCGCCTCCGCGCCGTTCCACAACTGATCGACCGCGGCTCCGCCGCTTGCCAGCAGCAGCAGCACGACGAGCGCGGCGCCGACCGGACGCATCACGTGCCACCGCTCAAGCCGATCGACGACCGGCGCGAGCGCGTAGCAGATGACGAGGCTCACCGCCAGAGGTATGAGGAACGGCGCAGCGAGATGAATGGCCACGCACGCGACGACGACGGCGATGATGACCAGCGCCGCCGTCCGCACCCCGGTCCGGCGGTGAGAGGCCGTCTGCCAGAGCGCAGCCGCGTCCGGCGCGGGCGCACACTCGCGGCGGCCCTGTTCGCGAACCGCCGATGCCGCTTCTCTCATCGCGCGGTCCACCTGACAGAGCCGATCGAGGCGTCCGCTTCAGCGCGTCACGGTCCGCCGCTCCGCCGGAACAGGCCGACGATCAGCGACACGAGGAACAGCACGGCGAAGATGAAGAACAGGATCTTGGCGATCTCGGCCGCGCCGGCGGCAATGCCGCCGAAGCCGAAGAGCGCCGCAATCAGCGCGATGATAAAGAACACAAGCGCATAGTGAAGCATGGTATCGATCCTTTCGATTCGAATCAGTGTCGGTTCGAAACTCCGCTACATCCCTCGTCGCGGGACGCTTCGGGCGCCACGCACCGGATCGTCCCGCAAATACGCCGGTCCACGCTATCGGCTAGCCTCTCTTTCTGCTGTAGGCGACGCGAAAGCCCTTGTCGGATGTCATAACGGTAGAGACGCACCGAACGTGTGCGCCGGCGCGCGCGGACGCTGCGCCCGCACCGCTTAGGACGCTGTCCGACGCCCCTACGGCCGAGTACTACGCCCATAACAGAGCGGGCCGGATAGCGGGACGCTCGCGCCTCTGCGACGATGAGGCCTTCCCGACCGCAGGCCGACAAAGGAGGGCCGATGATAAGGAAGCTCAAGTCCGGCGAGTATCGCCTGTACTCGGTGAAGAAGGATGCGCGGACGGGACGGCGGCGCAATCTCGGAACGTTCCGCACGCTCGACGAGGCGAAGCGCCACGAACGCGCGGTGCAATACTTCAAGCGGCAGCACTGACGCGCCATGGCCCGCGCTCTGTGGAAAGGCGCCATCACGTTCGGGCTGGTGACGATTCCCGTCGAGCTCCACTCGGCCGAGGAGCACCGCGCGTTCAAGCTGGCCATGCTGGACAAGCGCGATTTCTCCCCGGTCGGCTACAAGCGCTACAGCAAGAAGAGCGGCAAGGAAGTGCCCTGGGAGGACGTGGTCAAGGGATACGAGTACGAAAAGGGAGAGTACGTCGTGCTCTCCGACGAGGACTTCCGCCGCGCCGACGCCAAGGCGTCGCAGGCGATCGAAATCCGGGCCTTCGTCCCGGCGGAGGAGATCCCGGTGGAGTACTTCGAGACGCCGTACTACCTTGCGCCGGGACGCGCCGGGCAGAAAGTCTACGCGCTGCTGCGCGAGACGCTGCGCGACACCGGGCGCATCGCGATCGGCGAGTTGGTCATCCGCACGGTCAAGCACCTGGCGGCGATCGTTCCGGTCGGCCGCGCCCTGATGCTCAACACCATGCGCTATCCCGACCAGTTGCGCAGCGCCGACGATCTGGACCTTCCGGGCGAAGGGCTCAAGGGCGTGCGCGTCAGCGCCAAGGAGGCGGAGCTCGCGAAGCGGCTGGTCGATGACATGGCCGAGCCCTGGAAGCCGGGCGAGTTCAAGGACACCTACCACGAGGACCTGATGCGGCGCATTCGCGAGAAGATCAAGGCCGGCGAGACCCGGGAGATCACCGAGCCCGAGGAGGGCGCGGCCGCGCCGCGCACGGCCAAGGTGATCGATCTCGCCGCGCTGCTCGAGCGCAGCCTCAAGGAAGGCCAGCGCGCCGGCAAGAAGGTGGCGCACCGGCGCGGCGCCGCCTCCGACAGCGCTCGATCGCGCTCGCGCCGCACGGCGCACCGGAAGCGCGCGTAACGCTCTCGGACGACGGCGCCGTCCTACACGCGAATCGGACGGCATCCGATTTCGCGCCCGCACGCTCCGCCGCAGAATCCTGCTTGCGCGCGGTCGCGAAACAGACCGTAGCCCGGAATGTTTCCAAACCCGGCGGTGCGCCTTCGGCATCCCAGACGATGCGCGGTGGCGCGAGCCAAACCTGCAGAGGAGCGAAAGAATGAATTGGGATCGAATGGAAGGCAACTGGAAGCAGTTCAGCGGCAAGGTGAAGACGCAATGGGGCAAGCTGACGGATGACCAGCTCACGCAGATCAACGGGCGCCGCGATCAGCTCGTCGGCAAGATCCAGGAAGCCTACGGGATCACCCGCGACGAAGCGGACCGGCAGGTGAGCGACTGGGAGAAGATGCACTAGGCGGAACGACCGGCTAGTTCTACCCGTGGCGGCAGCGAGCGGCCGCCACGGGTTCGAGGGGGATCACAACAGCTTGTCCAGCGTGATCGGTTGGTCGCGTCCTCGCGCCGAACGGCCAGGCCGAAGACCGCCATGACGGCGTCGCCGATGAACTTCGCCAGCGTCCCGCCGTGGCGTTCCACCGCCCGATGCGATGCTTCGAACGCGCGCGCCAGGACGTCCTTGAGCACATTGGGCGCGAGCGGCTCGGCCGTCGCCCGCGTCGCCTTGAGGTCGGCGAATACGATGGTCACCGTCTTGCGCGTCTCGCGCGAGCGCGTCGCGGCGAGCGGCGCACCGCACCCGCCGCAGCGCTGGAAAGCGGCCGGGTTCTGCATCCCGCAGCTCGCGCACAGCTTCGTATCTGCGGCAGCGGCTGCCGGTGCAGCGGGCACTTCCTGCACCTCGCTCGCGGGAGCGGTAGAGTCGACGACTGGCGCGGTAGTGGTAGGCGTGGCATCGCTGTTCCCGCGCCTTTCGGTTCGCGGTGCCCTACTAGCCACGCCATAGCTCCGTTTCCAGTCGCCGCTCATCGAACCGGACGTGCAGATCTCCCGCATCCGGCTCTCGGACAAGAGCTCACGC
>DATJBM010000080.1:0-16407 GCA_035515295.1 Casimicrobiaceae bacterium
TGCTTCCGGAAGGACACCGTGGCAAAGATCTGGCTGACGCAGTATCCAAAGGGCATTGCGCCCGAGGTCAAAGTCAACGAGTACGCCTCGCTCAAGGAGATTCTGGCGCGAAGCTGCGAGCGTTTTGGCGAACGGCCCGCCTACAGCAACATGGGCGTGTCGATCACTTATCGCGAGCTCGACCAGATGAGCCGCCAGTTCGGCGCCTTTCTGCAGAAGGTGCTCGGGCTGAGCAAGGGGGATCGCGTCGCCATCATGCTACCGAACTTGTTGCAGTATCCGGTGGCGCTCTTCGGCGCGCTGCGGGTCGGCCTGACTGTGGTCAACGTGAACCCGATGTACACCCCCCGTGAGCTCGAGCATCAGCTCAAGGACTCCGGGGCCACAGTCATCGTGGTGCTGGAGAATTTCGCGCATACGGTGGAGCAGGTGCTAGCGAAGACGCAGGTCAAGACCGTCATCACGACACAGATCGGCGATTTGTTTCCTCCGCTCAAGGCGTTGCTCGTCAATCTGGTCGTGAAATACGTGAAGAAGATGGTGCCGCACTGGCGCATCCCGAACACGATCGAGTTCAAAGCCGCACTGCGGACCGGGCACGCGCATATACAGGATGACGTGCCGCTCAGCCGTGACGACGTCGCCTTTCTGCAGTACACGGGGGGCACGACCGGCGTGGCGAAGGGGGCGGTTCTGACCCACGGTAACCTGGTAGCGAATCTGCAGCAGGTGCATGCCTGGATCGCGCGGGACCTGGAGGACGGGAAGGAGACGGCCGTGCTGCCCCTCCCGCTCTACCACGTCTACGCGCTGACCTCGAACCTCGTGTTCATGAAGATCGGCGCCCACGTCATCCTCATCACCAATCCCAGGGACATACCCGCATTCATCGGCGAGCTCAAGAAGATCAGGTTCACGGTGATTATCGGCGTCAACACTCTGTACAACGCGTTGCTCAACGCGCCGGAGTTTGCAAGGGTTGCGACCGGCGGCCTCAAGGTCGCCAACGCGGGCGGTATGGCGGTGCAGCGGGTCGTGGCGGAGAAGTGGAAGCAGCGGACCGGGACGCCGCTCATCGAAAGCTACGGTCTCACCGAAACCTCGCCGGCGGCGATTTCCAATACCTTTGACATCCAGGATTGGACCGGAACCATCGGTGTGCCAATCCCGTCGACCGAGGCCGCGGTGCTCGATGACGAAGGCGCCGAAGTCCCCGTCGGCGATCTGGGTGAAATCTGCATTCGCGGCCCGCAGGTGATGAAAGGGTACTGGAACCGACCCGACGAGACGGCGAAAGTGTTTACGCGGGACGGCTGGTTGCGGACTGGCGACATGGGTTTCATGGACGACAAGGGCTACTTCACGATCACCGACCGCAAGAAGGACATGATCGTCGTCTCTGGCTTCAAGGTGTTTCCGAACGAGATCGAGGACGTCGTCATGATGCACCCCGGCGTCCTCGAAGTTGCTGCCATCGGGACTCCGGACCCGAAGGCCGGCGAGGTTACGAAGATCATCGTGGTAAGAAAGGATCCGACGCTGACGGAAGAGGCGTTGCTGGAGCATTGCCGGGCGAACTTGACCGGCTACAAGGTGCCGAGGATCGTGGAGTTTCGCGCTGAGCCGCTTCCGCGAAGCAATGTCGGCAAGATCCTGCGCAGGCTTCTGCGTGAACCCGCCCCGGCCTAAGCGTTACAACGCGAGAAAGGCCACGCGCGCGTGATGCGCGAGCGCGCACGCGGGGTCCGCCGTAGCCATCGTCTTCAGGACCGCGGCCGCACTCATGAATGACCATAGGGTACCAACTTCACACGGAGCCGCAGCCGACGTTAAGAGCGTTTCACCCAATGCGCTCACGCGCAAGCTTGCCGCGGTCGCTGGCGGTACCGAGATTCCATTCCGTGTCGTGCTCACGGATGGCGCCGTCATCGACAACGGTGGCGCGAGTCCTCCATTTGTCGTCACGTTCAGGACACGGCACGCAGAGCGCCGCACGGTCGCATTGGGCTACGTCGGCTTGCTGGAGTCGTACTTCGCCGGCGGCATCGACATCGACGGCGAGATTGCGCTCGCCTTTCGCGCCGGATTCGATAGTGGCGTTACGCAATCGCTGGCATGAGTGGCGGTTCTCCAACCGTTCGGTCAGGCAGGCGAAGGCGAACGCGCGTTATCACCATGGCTTGGGCAAAGCGTTCTACGAACATTGGCTCGATACGGTTGGGATGATGTACACCTGCGCCTATTGGCCGGAGGGCACGATCACCCTCGAGCAGGCGCAGAAGAACAAGATGGGTCACGTCTGCCGCAAAGTGCAGCTCAAGGCGGGCGAGAGCTTCCTCGACATCGGCTGTGGCTGGGGCGGACTGCTGTTTCACGCTTGGGAAAACTACGGCGCGTTCGGTACCGGCATCAACACAACGACCGAGCAGGTGACGGAACTGCGCGCCGAGCTTGCGCAGCGCGGACTCGCTGACAAGATCCACCTCGTCGAATGCGACTTCCGGGAAATCCGGGCCAGTACGACAAGCTGCTGTCGATCGGCACACTGGAGCACGCTGGCCAGAGTCAGCTGCCCGAGGTGATCCGGGCGCACGCCGACGCGCTCAAGCCCGGAGGGGTCGGTGTGATTCATTTCATCGGCCACGTTGGCACGCGAGACACCGAGTTCTTCATCCGTGAGTACATCTTCCCCGGCGGGTGGATCCCGAGCCTGGCCCAGGCGCTCGACTGGATGGAGCGCTGCGGCCTCGAGGTGCTCGATGTAGAGAACCTGCGGCGACATTACGCGCTGACGCTCGACTGCTGGGCAGAGCGTTTCGACCAGAGCTGGGATGCCATTCACGCTCTGGATCCGGACCGCTTCGATGAGACCTTCCGTCGGAAGTGGCGTGTGTACTTGTGGTCTTGTGCAGAGGTCTTTCGAGCCCGAACGAGAACAGGACGCCGAACGGGTCGAGGTTGAGCATGGTGAGGTAGGCGACGCGACGAACGGGATCAGCGTCCCGAGGTCGCCGAAGGCACTGGCCCACTCCATGCGGTCGAAGCGGTTGCCGCGGATGAGCGGCTCAATGACCGTGTGGAGGCGCCACGAGAGCGTAGGCACGTCTTGTGAGGGCCGCACAAGTCTGAGTGGTCCATTCTACTCATGCAACCGTCGAACCACCAAAATCAGAAGGTTGCAATGCGGCGCGTGGCCCAGTGCCAGGCTCTGCGCTCGGGCACGCGTTGACAGCGAATCGCTAGGCGAAGCTGTGCCTGCGCAAGTTGCGTGATGTGGCACGGCCGAAGCAGGGCCGCCGACGCTAGCCGGGATCCGACCCGACGCGGTCCATCTGACGGCTAAGCCCTGATCGCGGACCATAGGCTGCGTGCCTTGCGATCCGCCGCCATCCACCAGCCGCACAGAGCGAGGGCGGCGGTGGCGGCCACCGGACCCAAGACCCAGTCCCAAGCCGTGAGCTTCACCGGCAGTGCGGCGCGACTGGCGCCGAGGTGAAAGTCGCCGGCGGCGAAGCTTGCCGGATTCTCGCCCGGCAGGCTGGCCGGCAGATTGATGCTTATCTGGGCGAGCAGGTACCCTGCGAGCGCCAGCAAGCCCAGCGCGATCAATCCAGCGATCAGCCCCTGTAACGACATCTCCGCCGCGATCTCCCGCCGCACCTGCCGTTCCTCCCAACCAATCACGCGCAGGATCGCCAGCTCGCGGCTGCGCTCCACCAGATTACCGAGCACGAAGGTGGCCCCGAGCGCGATTGCGGCCAGCGCGGCAGCCAGCACGGCCACCACGCGAAAACGCCCGATGGTCTGTGACACACCGCCAAACAATTGCAGCATGGTGCCGGGCGAGGTGACCGACGCATGCGGCAACCATGAGGCGATGTGGGTCTTTACGGCTTCGGTTTGCGCCATGTCGGAAAGCTTCAGGAATACTTGGTTGACCAGGTTGGGTGGCAGATTGGCGAGGCCGCGCGCCTCGTCGATATCCATGTAGAAATTGCTGGCAACGATCTGGCTCCCTTCCAGGATATCGACCACGCCGCTGACGACGTATTGCTGCCCGCCGATATCGACTGTCGACCCGGGCTTCAATTGGAAGAACGCACCGTAGTGACGTTCGACCAACACCTCACGCGCGCCCGGCTCGGGAAGCCGGCCGGCGATCAACCAGTCTCGGACCTTGCCCGGTCCCAGCTCCTGAGCGTCGAGTCCCAGCGGCACTCCGGTGATCGAAATGAAGCGTCCCTTGCCGAGATTCCACAGCAAGACGAATCCGGCGGCTTGCACGACGTCCGGTTCGGCCGCCAGCCGCTTCAGTTCCTCGACGGTGATCGGCTCGGCTGAATAGGGCAGGATGATGCCCATGTCTTTGGGCACCGCTGACTGCGTGGCGCTGCGCTGCACGATCAGGTCGGCGCCAAGATTGCGGAACGGAACGGTTGCGAGATCGGAGAAGCCGCGGCTCAGGATATCGAGGGTGGTCACCAGCGTGACCGCGAGTGCGATGCCGGCGATCAGCAGCAGCGTGCGCTTCCAGCGATAGGCCAGTTCGCTCCCGACATAGCGCCAATGCACTGCAGCCATCCTATTTACCGAGCGCGGCGTGCACTGCGGCCTCGAAATCAGCCACCGCCCACGAGCCGTTAAGCCCTAACGGGTTGTTGGCCTTAGCGGGGAAATCCTTGAATTCGACTTGCGTGCCATCGGCGCGCTTGAACTTGTCGCTGCCGTTGATGAGTAGCACCATCGGCACATGACCTTTCAGGCCGACGGCCCTGATGCGTTCCTCGCCGGCCGCGCTTTCGGCGTCGAGCTCGAGCACTTTAACCTGTCCGTCGAGCGTCGCGAGGAAATCGCGCACCGGCTTGAGCGCGTCGCGAACCGGATAATGGCTCAGGGCGACGATTTCGATGGTCGGCTGTGCGGCATGTGCATCGAAGCCTTTCGTCATAATGAGCACCGCGGTGCTCACGGAAAGCCCGAGAAAGTCCCTACGCGTGGGCATCGATGATTCTCCCATCCTTCATTTGCACGACATTGCCGGCCTTTGCCGCGACGTCGGGATCGTGTGTCACCATCAGAAGGGCGGTGCCATGCGTGCGGCCGAGATTGAGCAGCAGGTCGAGCACCGATGTGCCAGTCTCTTGGTCAAGGTTCCCTGTCGGCTCGTCGGCCAACAGGATCGCTGGATCGTTGATGAGAGCACGCGCGATCGCGACCCGCTGCTGCTCGCCACCGGACAGCGTTCCCGGGCGGTATTTCATTCGCTCGCCCAAGCCGACCTGCTCGAGCAGGTCGCGTGCACGTTGTCTGCGCTGCTCGGGGCCGATCTCGGTCGCGAAGAACGCCGGCAATATCACGTTGTCGAGTGCGCTGAGCGAGGGGATCAGGCTAAATCCCTGGAAGACTATGCCAATCGAGCGCCGCCGAAGCCCGGCCAGATCATGGTCGCTCATTCGGTCGAGCTTCTGTCCCATGATGGAGACATTGCCCTCGTCCGGCTTTTCGAGGCCCGCAATAATCCCGAGCAGCGTACTCTTGCCGGAGCCGGACTTCCCCATGATGGCGGTGAACTGTCCCGCACCAACCGAAAGATCAACCCCTTTGAGGATCTCGACGTCACCGTAGCGTTTCTTCAGGCCTTTGACATGGATGACTTCGCCGTCCGCCACCGCGGGCGCAGGCGACAACGTCGATTTGGGAGGCGTTGCGGTGTCGTTCATCGGGACTCCGTCATTCGGCGTGCAGCAGCGACCAGGGCTGCGGCCGCGGCAAGGCAAGCACGGCTAGAACCGCCAGGAGGCTGATGATCAGGCTTCCGGCGATCGCGACTGCTGCCGTCAGCCACGAGACCGACAAGGGGGCACTGATCGTCTGGCTGCGGTTGATCGTTGCCGCCGGGATAAAGTGCGGTGTCGAACTCAAATCCCACGGCAGATCGACCGTGACCGATACGTGCCCGAGTGCGAGCACGACGGCGAGCGCGACCACCAAGCCGACCACCGTACCAATGACGGCGAGCGCAACATTCTCGATCAGCACCTGCTCGCCGATGTGCCGCCACGACCAGCCGATGGCTTGCAGAATCGCCATTTCGCGCCGCCGTTCGGCAACGGCGGTCGCGGTCGCGCGCCAAACGAACGCGGCGGCGAACAGGCCGATGATGCCTGCGATAATCAGCCCCATGCTCTGCGACAGGAACAGCACGCCGGACAGTGCCTGCCGCATCGACAGTTCGCTCGAGACCACGCCCTTCTTGCCGACCAGCGCCGTGATTTTGTCGACGACGGCTTCCAGCTGCTCGCGATTGACCTTGACCAGAACCAGATTGGCATCATCGGCGCCGAACGGATAGAGCGCACGTACCTGCGGCGCGGCGGTGGCCAGGCCCTGCGCGACTGAGAGCGGCATGTAGACGTCTGCGCGGACCAGCTTGCCGCTGCGGGCGGCGTCCACAATCCCGGCGACCGGAAATTCGTCGACGCCAACCTTGATGTTGTCGCCGACGTTCACTTTGTTCTTGGCCGCGTAGTCACTGTCGATCACCACGGCGCGGCTCGCTGCGTCGATCGGCTTGCCGTCGACCAGGCGCTGCGCCAGACCGGCGAGCCCGACATCGCTGTCTTCGATGCCGAGCACGGATTCATAACGGTCGGCCTCGAGGTCCCACATATAGACGGCGCGGGTGAGGGCGATCACGCCGGGGATCGCTCTGATCTGCGCGACGACATTGGCGGGCACCAAGGCGTTCGGATGCGGAAACACCAAGCCTTCAAGCTTTGGCGGAATGTCTCCTTGCTGCTGCACGATCACGTCGGCGCCGACCGTGTCGAGCGGCACCCGCAGCGCCCGCGCGTAGGAAGTTGCGAGCGCCGTCAGCACGATCGCGGCCAGCACCGCGACCGCAATCGACACAGCCGTTACCAGTGAACGGCCGCTACGGAAGATCAGTTCGCTAGCCGCATACCGGAGCATGGGCCTGAACGCTTGGACAGCTCGACATCGTTTCGATTATGACGGGTAAGGCGATGACAGCGTTGATCTGGGTCAACGTGAAATGGGGTTGAGTGTGCCTTTCGGGTTCATGCACGTGGCGAAGTGCGGCGCGCTTCCCCAGAAGCGACCGTCAGGGGCAATCGCTTCGATAGGATCTCGCCGGCCTTGTCGAGCTGCGGCGAATATCAGTGCCCGTCGACGGCTTTCGCTTGCCGGACCCGAGGCCACCGGACGAAGCGCCGCACCAGTGCGTACATCTGCCAGAGCTGGATCGCGACCACGGTCGACCAGCCGCCGATCATCACCAGCGCGAGCTCGGCCTGCGCGAGCGCCGAACTGCCAGGGGGCGCGTATCGCGCCACTACGAAGGCACAGAGGGCGATGCCGAGCACGCGGCCGAGCACGTCCAGCCAGCGACGGCGCAGCGCGCGGAAGCCGTAGCGGTCGGGACACGAGGCGGCGAGCTGCTCGATGAACGCTCCGAGCGCCTCCTCAGTCCGCTTCGACAGGGGCGTGCGGCGCGGAGCGAGCAGACGCGTCCAGCAATCCATGTTTTTCCAGTCCTCGCCTGCCGAGCGCTGCACCCTTTCCCAGCGGTGGGCGAGCTCTGCGAACATGGTCTGCGGCAACCGCGTTGGCAGCCCAACGAACGTGCGCACGGTCTCCCAGCAGACATCGCGCGTAACGATCCAACCGACGGCCTGCAGATCGAATCCGTTCACCATGGTGCTCGATCGTTGGACAGGGGGCCGTGCGCTTCGTTGCGGCTCCCAAAGGATTCCCGCGCTTCGGCGAGCGCCGCAGCTAGTGCTACCATTCGTGCGCAAGCTTCGAACCCGCATGACCGACACCATCCGCGTCATCGTCGCGAAGGTTGGCCTCGACGGCCACGATAGGGGCGTGAAGGTCGTCGCCCGCGCGCTGCGCGACGCCGGCATGGACGTGATCTACACGGGCCTGCACCGCACGCCGGAGGAGGTGGTCGAGGCGGCAGTGCAGGAGGACGTCGATGTGCTCGGCATCAGCATCCTCTCCGGCGCCCACATGACGATCTTTCCGCGCGTCCTCGCACTGCTCAAGGAGCGAGACGCCGAGGACATCATCGTTCTCGGCGGCGGGGTCATGCAGGACAAGGACGCCGCCGAGCTCAGGGCGATCGGTGTGAAGGAGATCCTGCTGCAGGACACGCCGCCGGAGACCATCGTCGCGACGATCCGGCGCTTGGTGGCCGAGCGCGGGCCGAAGTAAGAGCGTGCCGATGGAGTACTGGTCGTTCCCGCCGCGCTACGACGCGGCGTATTTTCCCGAGCATGCCGAGCGCTACTGGTTTCCGCGTCGTGAGACCATGCCGGCAGTCGAGCGCGAGCGGGCGATCCTCGAGCGCCTGAAGGAAGTGACGCGCTACGCCTACGCGCATGCGCCGTTCTATCGCGGGAAATGGGACGATGCGGGCTTCCATCCGGACCAGCTCAAGAGCCTCGAGGATTTCGAGGAGCGGGTCCCCGTGATCATCAAGGCGGATCTCCGCGAGGCGCAAGCGCGCTCACCGCTGTTCGGCGACTACCTGTGCATTCCGGACTCCGAGATCCATCACATCCACGGCACGTCCGGCACGACGGGACGGCCGACCGCGTTCGGCATCGGCCGTGGTGACTGGGAGGCAATCGCCAACGCGCACGCGCGCATCCTTTGGGGGATGGGCCTGCGGCCCGGCGATACGGTGTTCATCGCCGCGATCTTCAGCCTGTACATGGGCTCGTGGGGGACGCTCGCCGGCGCGGAGCGGCTCAACTGCAAAGCATTCCCGTTCGGCGCCGGCGCGCCCGGAATGACCGCTCGCGCGGCGATGTGGCTCGCGCACTTCAAGCCGACGGCGTTCTACGGCACGCCGTCGTTCGCGCTGCACCTCGCGGAAGTGGCGCGCAGTGAAGGCTACCAGCCGCGCGAGTTCGGGTTGCGGCTCATGTTCTTCTCCGGCGAGCCGGGCGCCTCGGTGCCCGGCGTGCGCGAGCGCATCCGCGACGCCTACGGCGCACGGGTGATCGACTGCGGCTCGATGGCCGAGATGACGCCGTTCATGAACGTCGCCGGCAGCGAGCAGACCGATCAGGGAATGCTCTGCTGGCAGGACGTCATTTACACCGAGGTTTGCGATCCGAAGACGTTTCGCCGCGTGCCCTACGGCGAGCGCGGAACGCCGGTGTATACACACCTCGAGCGCACCTCGCAGCCGATGATCCGGCTCGTCTCCGGCGATCTCACGCTCTGGGTCGACGATCCCAATCCCTGCGGGCGCACCTATCCACGCCTGCCCAACGGCATCTTCGGACGCATCGACGACATGATCACTATCCGCGGCGAGAACGTCTATCCGAGCGAGATCGACGCGGTCGTCAACCAGCTCACGCACTATGGCGGCGAGCATCGCATCGTCATCACCCGTGAGGCTGCGATGGACGAGCTGCTGGTGCGGATCGAAGCGGCGGCGGGCACGGTCGAGCGCGACGCCCGCGCCTTCGAGGCCATGGGCTCCGAGGCCCGGCAGCGCCTGCAGAAGGTGCTCGGCCTGCGCGCGATGGTCGAGATCGTTCCGCCGGGGACGTTTCCCCGCACCGACTTCAAGGCTCGCCGCGTGGTCGACGATCGAGAGATCTTCCGCGAGATGCGCGAGAGGCTGGCGCGCTGATCGTGGATGGGGACATCTCCTCTGCGGCCCTGGTCGAGCGCGTGTGCGCGGGAGAGCGCCGGGCGATCGCCCGCATGCTCTCGCGCGCGGAATCGGGCAGCGTCGAGGCGCGCGAGGCGTTGGATCTTCTATATGCTCGCGCGGGTCGCGCCCACATCGTCGGCATCACCGGGGTGCCGGGGAGCGGCAAGTCGACGCTGGTGGCAAAGCTCATCGCCGCCGCCTTGCGGGAGGGACGCAAGCTCGGTGTCGTGGCGATCGATCCGTCGAGCCCTTTCACCGGCGGCGCCATTCTCGGCGACCGCATCCGCATGGGCGAAGTTGCCGGTCATCCGTCCGTGTTCGTGCGCAGCATGGCCACGCGCGGCGCGCTGGGCGGGCTCGCGCACGGGACACTGGAGGCCGTGGATATCCTGGACGCGGCCGGTTACGACACCATCTTCGTCGAGACGGTCGGCGTCGGCCAGGACGAGGTCGACGTCGTGCGCGCGGCGCACACCACGGTCGTGGTATCCGCGCCGGGCCTGGGTGACGACATCCAGGCGATCAAGGCCGGCATCCTGGAGATCGCCGACGTGCACGCGGTGAGCAAGGGCGACAAGCCCGAGGCCGATCGCACGGTGTCCGAGATCAAGGCGATGCTCGGGCTCGCGGTTGCGGCCGGCGGCCCCCGCCATGCCGTGCCCGTGATCAAGACCTGCGCGCTGCGCGACGAGGGCGTCGCGGAGTTGCTCGCCGCGATCGACGCGCATCGCGAGCAGCTCATCACGAGTGGACAATACGAGGGTCGCCGGCAGGCGATTCGGGAACGAAGGATGCTCAAGGCTGCCGAACAGGCGTTGCGCGAAATCTTCGAGCGTGAGCGGCAAGGGCGCATGGCGGGAATCGTCGCCGAGCTGGCTGCCGGCAGGATTTCGCCGCAGGCCGCGGCTCGGCGCCTGCTCGGGCAACTGGGTATGGAGCTCATGCGATGAAAAGCGAACCGGACGAGCTGCGCGAAGCGCTCGAGCGTTGGGAGAAGGGCGAGCTGGCGGCGTTTCTCGCGAAAGCGCCGGAGCGGCAGGCGGAGTTCCGCACGCAGACCGGCTTCCCCGTGAAGCGCGTCTACACCGCGCTCGACCTCGCGGACACGCCGCCGGAGGACATCGGTCTCCCGGGCCAGTATCCGTTCACCCGCGGCGCGTACCCGACGATGTACCGCGGGCGACTGTGGACGATGCGCCAGATCGCCGGCTTCGGGACCGCCGAGGATACGAACCGGCGCTTCAAATACCTGGTTGCACAGGGGCAGACCGGGCTCTCCACCGACTTCGACATGCCCACGCTCATGGGCTACGACTCCGATCACCCGATGTGCGAAGGCGAGGTGGGGCGCGAGGGCGTGGCGATCGACACGCTGGCGGACATGGAGCTGCTCTTCGACGGCATCGACCTCGAGAAGATCTCGGTGTCGATGACCATCAACCCGTCGGCCTGGATCCTGCTCGCCATGTACGTCGCGGTGGCGCAGAAGCGCGGGCTCGACCTCGACAAGCTCTCGGGCACGATCCAGGCCGACATCCTCAAGGAGTACATGGCGCAGAAGGAGTGGGCGTTTCCGATCGCGCCGTCGGTGCGGATCGTGCGCGACTGCATCACCTGGTGCGCCCGCAACATGAAGCGCTACAACCCGATCAACATCTCGGGCTATCACATCTCGGAGGCCGGCTCCTCGCCGCTGGACGAGGTTGCCTTCGCGCTATGCAACCTGATCGCCTACGTCGAGGAAGTGACGAAGACCGGCCTGCACGTCGACGAGTTCGCGCCTCGCCTCGCCTTCTTCTTCGTCTCGCAGGGCGACTTCTTCGAGGAGATCGCCAAGTTCCGCGCCGTGCGGCGCGCCTACGCCAAGATCATGAAGGAGCGCTTCGGCGCGAAGAATCCGGATTCGATGCGGCTGCGCTTCCACACCCAGACCGCGGCGGCCACGCTCACCAAGCCGCAGTACATGGTGAACATCGTGCGCACGGCGCTGCAGGCCCTCTCCGCGGTGCTGGGCGGGACGCAGAGCCTGCACACCAACGGGATGGACGAGGCGTTCGCCATCCCCACCGAGGAGGCGATGAAGATCGCGCTGCGCACGCAGCAGGCAATCGCGTACGAGTCGAACGCCGCGAACGTGGTCGATCCGCTCGGCGGCTCGTACTACGTGGAGGCGCTGACCACGCAGATGGAGCGGGCTATCTTCGAGGTCATCGCCGAGGTCGACCGGCGCGGGGGGACGGTGAAGCTCATCGAGGAGGGGTGGTTCCAGCGCCGCATCGGCGATTTCGCCTACGAGACGGCGATGAAGAAAGCGAAGGGAGAGAAGATCGTGCTCGGAGTGAACGCTTTCGCGGAAGGCGACGAGAAGGCGGACATCGAGACGCATCCCTACGACCCGACGACCGCCAAACGGCAGATCGAGCGGCTCGACCGGGTGCGGCGCGAGCGCGATCAGCGCGCCGTCGATCGGCTGCTCGACCAGCTGGCTGAAGTCGCAGGCGACGAAAGGGCCAACATCGTGCCGGTGACCATCGAGCTGGTGCACGCCGGCGCGTCGATGGGCGACATCGTCGAGCGGCTGAAAATGCTGTGGGGCACGTATCGCGAGACGCCGGTCTTCTGATGATCGTCCTGCCGTATCTGGAGCACCAGCCGCGCATCGGATCGGGGGTCAGCGCGGACGATTCGGCCGCGGTCATCGGGCGCAGCGAGCTGGATGCGGGATGCACGCTGGGCGAGCTCACGCTCTTGCGCGCCGACGGCGAAGACGTGCGGGTCGGGGAAGACTGCTGGTTCGGCGAGGCGAGCACGGTCCACATCGCCGATCAGGTGTTTCCCGCGCTGATCGGCGCCCACGTCACGGTGGGCCGCTACGCACTGGTGCACGCCTGCACGGTGGCCGACGACTGCGTGATCGGCGAGCACGCGGCGGTTATGGACGGTTCAGTCGTGGGAGCGGGCGCGGTCATCGCCGCGCAGAGCATCGTCCCGCCGGGCAAGACGCTTGCGGGCGGGTGGCTGTACGCCGGAGCCCCGGCGCGGCCAATCGAGCGCGTTTCCGCCGAGCTTCTCAACGAGCTGCATCGCGCCATCCGCAGCGGCGGCGGCGTGAGCGCACCGCACGTGTTCGCCGAGGCTCGAGTGGCGCGGCTGCGTCACGCGCCGGGAGAGGGCGTCGGCCGTGCCTTCGAATCCGGTGTTTACGTCGCGCCGACGGCGACGCTGACCGGCCGCGTTCTGCTCGCGCCGCGATCGAGTCTCTGGTTCGGCGTCGAAGTCGACGCGGGCCAGGCGACGATCGAAATCGGCGAGGAGACCAACATCCAGGACAACTCGCGCCTCTACGCCGGCAAGCCGGGCGAGGACATCCGCATCGGGCCGCGGGTGCTGATCGGACACAATGTGCGCATCTTCCCGAGCGTGATCGAGGCCGACGCGATCATCGGCATGGGCGCGGTCCTCGGCGCCGGAACGATCGTGCGCGCCGGAGCCTGCGTGGCCGCGGGCTCGATCACTGCGCCGGGTACGGAAGTCGCGCCGGGGCAGGTGTGGTCCGGGCGTCCCGCCCGCGCGGCGCGGCGACTCTCCGATCGCAATCGCGAGGAGTTCTCGCGCGCGGTCGACGTCTACGTTCAGTACGCCGGCAATTATCTCGCCTGCGCTCGCGCGCGGCCGTGACGCGGCGACGCTTCGCCGCATCCGCTGACCGTTCGTAGGCAAAGCGCTGTCGGTGCTCGCGTTCTTCGCTTGGAATGCGAGCCGACACGCCCGCACGGCAGGGCGAAATACCGCGAACTCTGATCCGCTCGGCGTCGTGCGCGTCTTCGCGCGCGGCCGGAACCGGCGAAGTGCCTTCCGGTCGAAGTTCGGTAAGTCATTCCTGATCCGCTCCACGCGAGGGCATCGGAGCGAAGACCTCTGGCGACGAAGGAGCGAGAACATGGCGCGCATCGAGAAATCCGTCTACGCGCCGGCGGTCGAGCCTGGCGGGGCTCCGGCCGGCACCGCAATCGGCGGCACGCGAAGCGGCACCGAGCCCGGTGGCCGGTTCAAGGACGCCATCCGCCACGGCGGGGAAACGATCTAGCCGCCTGCGACCCGCTCATCGCCGCTCCAGAGGCTCCCATGCGAACGCCGGCCAGCATTGCCCGACATCCCGTTCATCCGATCCTGGTTACGCTGCCCATCGGTCTGTGGGTGTTCTCCTTCGCATGCGACCTCGTCTTCGCCTTCGGGACCCGCAATCCCGTGTGGAAGACGGTCGCGCTCTACACGATGGTCGGCGGGCTGATCGGCGCTCTAGTCGCCGCCATCCCGGGGCTCATCGAGCTCATCTCGTTGCCGGGCCGATCGCGCCGCACCGCGATCGCGCACATGTCGGTGAACGTCGTCGTCGCAGCCCTCTTCGGCCTCGATATCTGGCAGCGCGCGACCAGCGGCGACGCGGGCGCCGGCTCGAGCGCGACGGTCTGGCTGTCGCTGTTCGCGATCTCACTGCTTGCGGTCTCGGGTTGGCTCGGCGGCAAGCTGGTCGACGAGCGCGGTGTCGCCGTGCAAATCGAGCGCTTCGACGCGCTCGGCGATCGCTCGCACGTGGTCGATCTGAGCCAGTTCCGCGAACGCCAGATGAAAAACGGCAAGCTTCGGCAGCGGCGCAACGGCAAGCAGCCGCCGCGCCCCAAGGAGCCGCCGCTATCCTCCCGGAAGCCATGAGGCGATGGCTTTCCACCTGACCGACTTTTCCGGAGAAGCATGATGAAAGACCAGCAATTGAAAGAGCTTTTGCTCCAGTCCTTGGAACAGGAGATCGGCGGCGTCCAGGTCTACGAGACGGCGCTCAAATGCGCGCTCAACGACGATCTGCGCGAGGAATGGGAAAAGTACCTGACGCAGACGCAGGGACACGAGCTGGTGCTGCGCACTACACTCGGCGAGCTCGGCATCGATACCGAGGAGGAAACGGCCGGGCGCGCGATCCTGCGCTCACTCGGCGAATCGCTCGTCGCCGCGATGGAGAAGGCGCTCTCCGAAGGTCCGCCTGACGCCGCCCAGATCGTCGCCTGCGAGTGCGTCGTACTGGCCGAGACCAAGGACCACCTGGACTGGGAGCTCATCGGCAAGTGCGCCGAGAACGCGGAAGGCGAGATGGCCGAGGCGCTGCGCGCCGCCTACGCCGAAGTCGAAGACCAGGAGGACGAGCATCTCTACCACACCAAGGGCTGGGCCCGCGAACTGTGGATCGAGTCGCTGGGAATGGCGTCGGTCCTGCCTCCACCCGAAGAACGCAGGCATGTGAAGAGCGCGCTGGAGGCGGCCAAAGCCGCCCAGTCGCGCAAGCGAGCGGAGCATTCCCGGCGCCCCCATAGCTGATGCCGACGGCGCGCCGTTGCTGCGGCGCTGCTCAGTGCCTGGCGCGGCCCACCTGATGGGGGCGCGCATTTTATTCTTACCTTTATTTTTAATAATCAATCATTTATTTAAATGACATAACAAACTACCTTCACTCATCGCGGACCACAGCCCGAGCTCGGCCTTGGGGAAACACTCTGCGGACTGCCCCCGCACCCTCTCGCGCAGCCCGCGCGGCACACTCCCGGAACTTTTTTCGCTCTGGACAGACTCTTGCGATCGGTATGTCGCAGTCCGAAGGGGCGCGGACGGCGGCGTTTTCTTACGTACTGTTGTCGCGCGATGATCGAAACCCACGGGCTCACCAAGCGCTACGGCGCTCTGATCGCCGTCGATGCCATTTCCTTTGAGGTCGGGCCAGGCGAGGTGCTCGGGTTCCTCGGCCCGAACGGCGCCGGCAAGTCGACGACCATGAAGATGATCGCCGGCTTCCTCGTCCCGACCTCGGGCAGCGCCAAGGTCTGCGGCCATGACGTGGCCGCGGAGCCGCTGGCGGTCAAGCGGGCTCTGGGCTACATGCCCGAGGGGGCGCCGAGCTACGCCGACATGACGCCGCGCCAGTTCCTCGATTTCGTCGCCGACGTGCGCGGGCTCGCGGGCGCGCAGCGACGGCAGCGCTGGGACGAAGTGATCGGAAGCCTGCATCTCGAGCCGGTGCTCGAACAGCCGATCGAGACGCTGTCCAAGGGCTTCAAGCGCCGCGTGGGGCTCGCGCAGGCGATCCTCCACGACCCAGGCGTGTTGATTCTCGACGAGCCGACCGACGGGCTCGACCCGAACCAGAAGCACGACGCGCGGGCGCTGATCCGCGGCATGGCCCGGGAGAAGACCATCGTCGTCTCGACGCACCTTCTCGAGGAAGTGCACGCCGTGTGCACGCGCGCCGTCATCATCTCGCGCGGGCGCATTCTCGCCGACGCCGCGCCGGCCGAGCTCGAGTCCAGGTCGCGCTATCACCACGCGGTGTCGCTCACGGCCGTCGATGCGGCCGCCGTCCGGGATGCCCTCGCGCGCGTGGCCGACGTGGCTACGGTGGAGATCGATCCGCAGGATCAGCGCGTGACCGCATTTCCCAAGCCCGGCAAGCAGATCTTCGGCGCGGTGAGCGAGCTTCTCGCGCGTCAGCGCATCGAGGTCTCCGAGATCCAGCTCGAGCGCGGCCGGCTGGACGAGGTGTTCCGCCGCGTCACGCAGGGTGACACGCAGGAGGCGCGACCATGAAGGCGGTGCGCACCGTCTTGAGGCGTGAGCTCGCCAGCTATTTCGCCACACCGGTGGCGTACGTGTTCATCGTC
>DATJBM010000081.1:0-44681 GCA_035515295.1 Casimicrobiaceae bacterium
GCGACGTCGGAGCCCCCCATCAACACCAGACCGTCCAGTTCGCGCGCGTAGTCGGCCACGGCGACACGGCTCCCGGGACGGCGCGAGTCGCCCTCGGGCGAGGGAATCATCAGCGCCATGGCGTCCTTCTGCATGACCCAATGCGCCATCTGCTGCTCGACGTACTGCAGGGTCTTGCCCTTGAACACCTCCCGCCGCGGGTCGGGGTGGAAGAAGCAGGCGGAGATGCCGATCTTGAGCATGATCAGCGTGGAACCTCGGCAGCGCGTTTCGTCGCCTCCCGGCGACTCTTCGCTGCCAGGACTCGGGCGCGCCACCGCAACAGTCCGATCGCATAGGCCATGAAATACCCCGCGAGCAATCCGAACACCGCCAGAGTGAGAGGACTTTGCACGAACGCCGGCGCGGCGCGCGGGATCGTCGGATCGAGGTAAAACTCGAAGAGTCGATAGATGATGCGGACGACGAGGAGCAAAGACAAGGCGATACCGACGTGCGCGTTCGGCGTGTAGAAGAGTCCCCGCGCCGTTGGCTCGAAGCGCGTCCTCTCAAAGCCGTGGAGCGCGAGCAGCGCACCCGCCGCGAGACCCGCCGCCATCCAGCCCAGGCGCGCCGATTCAGCGCGCGCGCCGTAACCGAGCAGCACGATCAGCAGCGGAAAGACCGTCAGCGTGATCCAGGGTCGCCTCTTGGACAGTCGCTGCCGGCCGACCAGGCGCTTGAAGCGCTTGTACGCGCGCCATGACAAGAGCGCGAGAAACGCCGCGAGACCGATCGTTGAAGGGCTTGGCGCCTGCATTACTCTATCGCTACATCGCCGCGCGGAAGATCTGCTCGAAATCCTCGCGCGTGCACCGCCGTGGGTTGGTCCGGTGGGAGGTGTCGTTGATCGCGACCTCGACCAGTGCCGGCACGTCTGCGGGCGTGACCGGGCGACTCCCCCGATACACGGACAGCTTCGCCGGTATCGCGAGGTCGGCTTTCAGCGCCGCCAGCCACTCGACGAACGCCGCGGCGCTCGCCTCCACAGTGCCGCCGGCCACGCCGACGGCGTGCGCCAGCTCGGCCATCTTCGCGGCCGCAGCGGGGCGATTGAAGCGCATCACGTGGTCGATCATGATGCCGTTGGCGAGTCCATGGTGCAGATCCGCGACCGTGGACAGCGCGTGCGCGCAGGAATGCACCGCGCCCAGGTCCTTCTGGAAGGCGACCGCGCCCATCATCGACGCCATCAGCATGTCCGAGCGCGCCTGCAGGTTGTGCGGCTCGCGCACGGCCGTGCGCAGCGCGTTCGCGGCGAGGCGGGTGCCTTCCAGAGCGATGCCGTCGCACAGCGGGTGGTAGGCGGGCGAGAGGTACGACTCGACGTTGTGCGTAAGCGCGTCCATGCCCGTGGCCGCAGTGATAGGCGGCGGCAGGTCGAGCGTCAGCTCGGGATCGGCGAAGACGGCTCTGGCCAGAAGCCGCGGCGAGAAGATGATCTGCTTGACGTGCGTCCGGTCGTCCGAGATCACGCTCGAGCGCCCCACCTCCGAGCCCGTGCCCGCGGTGGTCGGCAGGGCGACGAAGTACGGCAGCTCGTTTTCGATCGGCCGCACCTGCGGATGATCCCAGGCGTAGTCGAGCACGTCGCCCTCGTGCACCGCCATGAGCGCGATCGCCTTGGCGACATCGAGCGCCGCGCCGCCGCCCAGCCCCACGATGCAGTCGGCGCGATGCCGCCGGAACGCGGCGACGCCGTCGACGACCTGCTGCTTCACCGGATTGCCGCCGATGTCCGAATACACGGCGACGGCGAGAGGGTGCAGATCCGCGACGAATTCCGCGAGCAGCGGCAGCGGGGCGATCCCGCGGTCGGTGACCACCAGCGGTCGGTGCAGACCCACGGAGGTCAGATGCTCGGCGACGAGCCCGCGTGCGCCGGCGCCGAAGTGGATCGCCGTGGGAAAGGCGAAGCGGTGGATGGTCATCGCGCGCTTGCCCGTCGCACGGCGCCGTCGCCGATCTCGACGAAGCGCAGCTCCAGGATATCGTTGGGCCACTGCGCGACGCTGATGTCGGGACGCATCACCCAGGTCAACGTGCGCCGATACAGCGGAATGAGCGGCAGCTCCGCCTGCATGAGCTTGAGCGCGTCGGCGACGAGCTGCCGGCGCCGGGCGATATCGGGCTCGACGCGCATGGCGTCGATGATGCGGTCGAGCTTGGGATTGGAGTAGCGCCCGCCGTTGAACGTGCCGGCGCCGTCGGGACCGTAGCTGTGGACGATGGCGTTGAGCGTCGGCCAGGCGTCGGTGAGCGGCGACCAACCGTACTCGAAGAAGCTCGAGGTCGCCTGCGTGAGCTTGGGGAAGAACGTCGCGGTGGGCCAGGGCTGAAAGCTAACGCGGATGCCGACCTGGGCCAGCATCCCGGCGATTGCCTGGCACACCGCCGCACGGTAGGAGGCGTTGACGCAGTCGAGCGTCACGGCGAAGCCGTCGGCGTATCCGGCCTCCTTGAGCAGCGCGCGAGCGGCCGCCGGGTCGTAGGGTAGACGCCGATCGAGCTCCCTGGGCGAGCCGTCGACCAGCGTCGAGAGGTACGATCCGGTGGCGGTGGCCTGCCCGCGCAGCACCTTGGAGACGATCGTGTCGATATCGATCGCCTGATAGACCGCGCGCCGGACGCGGTAGTCCTTGAAGGGGTTGCGTCCCTTGACGTCGGAGAATTCGAGCTCCGGTCGGCTCTGATCGAAGCCGAGATACTGCATGCCGATGTCCGGCATCTGCGTGAGCTTGAACCGCCCCTCCGCCCTGAGCCGGGGCACGTCCTGGAAAGGCGGATCGATGACGAAGTCGACGTCGCCGGACACGAGCGCGGCCAGCCGAGTGGCGTCCGACTGGATGACGACGTAGATCGCTTCGTCGACATTGCCGCGCTTGCCCCACCAGTTCGGATTGGCGACGAGCACCGTGCGGCTGTCGGACTCGTAGCTCTTCAGCATGTACGGACCGGTGCCGTTGGTGTGCCGGACCGCGTAGGTCTCCTGGCTGGCGTTGTAGTTCTGCGGCTCGAGCACGCCGTGTGCGGCCGCCCACTTGCGGCTCATGATGCCGACGTAGACGAGCTTCTCCGGCAGCACGGCGTCCGGGTCGGAGAGAAGGAAGTCGACGGTGAGGTCGTCGACCGTGTGCGCCTCGACGATGCCGCGAAGCTGGAACGAGCGCTGCGAGAGCTTCGAGAGCGCGCGCTGAATGGAGAACACGACGTCGGCGGCGGTGAACGGCGTCCCGTCGTGGAACGTCACGCCGGCCCTGAGCTTGAAACGCCAGCGCATCGGCTCGAGCTGCTGCCAGGACACCGCGAGCGCCGGCTCGATGGCGAAGGTGCGGTCGCGGAACACCAGCGACTCGTAGATCTGGCTGACGACGCGACTCTGGTAGAGCAGCGCGAGCGCGTGTGGGTCGAGAGACTGCGGATCGAAGCCGCTCGCGAAACGCAGGGTTGCAGCGGCGAGCGGCGCGGCGAAGGCGAGGGCAACAAGCGCAAGCGCGGACGTAAGCCGGGCGCATCGGGTGCGAATGAATTGGCACCTACGGCGCGCACGCGGGAGCGACTCGTCGGTGGCGATTCGCAGTCGCCCCAGCCTCATATGATCTCGAAGTAGCGCTTGAGCTCCCAGTCGGTCACGCCGTCGAGCCATTGGCGCCATTCCCACTCGCGCGTGGCGGCGAAGTGGTCGACGAAATCGTCGCCGAACCAGTCGCGCGCGAGCTTCGACTCGCGGAAGGTGCGGGTGGTCTCGATCAGCGTCCGCGGGGCGCGCGGCACGTTTTCGGCCCCGACATTGGTGCCTTCGATGGGCCTGGTCGTGAGCTTGAGGCTTTTCTCCACGCCATGAAGCCCCGCGGCGATGCACGCCGCCACGCCAAGGTACGGATTCATGTCGGAGCCGGGGCAGCGCGTCTCCAGCCGGGTCGACTTCGGGCTCGCGGCGATCACGCGGAAGCTCGCGGTGCGGTTGTCGAGGCCCCACGTCGGCTTCACCGGCGCCCAGAAGCCGTCGACCAGCCGTTTGTAGCTGTTGATCGTCGGCCAGACCATCGGCGCGAACTCCAGCAGCGCGGCGAGCTGGCCGGCGAGGTAGCTCTCGAAGAGCTTGCTCATGCCGCGGCCGTTGCGCCGGTCGTGAAAGAGGTTCTTCGCGCCGTCCGACAAGCTCTGGTGGACGTGACCCGAGCACCCCGGGTACTGCGGACTCCACTTGGCCATGAAGCTCGGCATGATCCCGAAGCGACTGCCGATCTCCTTCGCTCCGGTCTTGAAGAGAATCGCGCGGTCGGCCGCCTCGAGCGCCTCGGAGAACAGGATCGCCGCCTCGTACACCCCGGGCCCGGTCTCGGTGTGCAGGCCCTCGATCGGCACGCCGAACTCGCCCATCTCCACCATCAGCGCCTTGAAGAAGTCGCGGTTCGCGCCGGCGCGAAGGAGCGAGTAGCCGAACATGCCCGGGGTGATCGGCTCGGGGCGCACGTAGCCCTTCGCCGCCCACGACTGCGGCGTCTCGGCGAAGTTGAACCATTCGAATTCCACGCCGCACATCGGCAGGAAGCCAAGCTTCTCGGCGCGCTTGAGCACGCGCTTCAGGACCTGGCGCGGACAGATGGGGTGCGGCGCCTGAGTGCCGTTCGCCTCCGTCACGAACTCGCCCAGGAAGAACGGGACGTGGTCGTCCCACGGCACGCTGCGATGCGTGCCGAGGTCGATCTTCGCCAGCGCATCGGGGAAGCCCTTGTGCCAGCCGGTGAGCGTGGTGTTGTCGTAGCACTGGTCGTTCATGTCCCAGCCGAACACCACGTCGCAGAAGCCGAAGCCGCCCTCGGCGGCGGAGAAGAACTTGTCCTTGTGGAGGTATTTGCCGCGCAGCACGCCGTCGATGTCGGACACTGCGATCTTGACGCGGTTGCCCGCGGCGTTGCGCACTGCGTCGAGGATCTTCTGTACCGACGTATTCTGCGGCATGCTACGCGTTCCCCCGGAGCGTTCGAGCGCGATTGTACCGCGGGCGAGCGTCCGGCCGGTGGCACAATCTCGCACGATGGACGGGCCGATTCGATCGCCGCCGTCGCGGGGCGCCGCGCTCGCGACGCTGCATCTCGCGGTTGGGCTGTTCGGTTTCGCCGGACTGTTCGGCAAGTGGCTCGCGCTACCCGCCGTGACCATCGTTCTCGGGCGGACGCTCGTGGCCGCTTTGGCGCTCGCGGTGCTGCTCCGGTTCAAGGGGGAACCGGCGGCATTGACCGGCGAGCGCTTCGACGGCCGGCTGGCGCTCAATGGCGCCGTGCTCGCGCTGCATTGGGTGGCGTTCTTCCAGGCGATCCAGGTCGCGAGCGTGGCCGTCGGACTGCTCGGGTTCGCCAGCTTTCCGCTGTTCGTGCTGCTGCTCGAGGCGGCTTGCCGTCAGCGCGCGCTTCGCGGTGGCGAATGGCTCACCGCGGCCTTGGTCGCCGCGGGGCTCGTTCTCGTCGTGCCGGAGTTCCGCTGGACCAATCGCACGGTGCAGGGTCTTTCGTGGGGCGTGCTTTCGGGATTCGCATTCGCGCTGCTCGCCGTGGCGAACCGCTCGCTGGCGGCGCGCTATAGGGCGGGCACCATCGCGCTATGGCAGAACGGCTGCGCCACGGCCTGCCTTCTGCCGCCCGCGCTGTTCGTCGCCGCGCTGCCCGATGTGCGCGAGCTGCTGCTGCTCGTCATCCTGGGTGTGGCGTGCACTGCGCTCGCGCACACCCTGTTCATCGGCAGCCTCAAAGCGCTCTCCGCGCATACCGCCAGCGTGGTCGCGGCGCTCGAGCCGGTCTACGGCATCGTGCTGGCCTTCGCGTTGCTCGGCGAGGCGCCGCCGGCGCGGACGCTCGGTGGCGCGGCGCTCATCGTCGCCGCGGCGCTCTGGGCGACGCGCGCCGGCCGTTTGGCTCGGGGAGCGCCTTTTCGGTAGGATCGTTTCTTTGCAGCAGGAGAAAGCATGCACATCGGGATGGTTGGTCTCGGCCGGATGGGCGCGAACATGGCCCGGCGCCTGGCACGCGGCGGAATCGACGTCACGGGGTTCGATCCGGACGCGCGCGCCCGGGCGGCCCTCGCGGACACGCGCGGCTTCACCGCGGTAGAGGACCTTGCCGCGCTGGTCCACGCGCTGCCCGCGCCGCGCACCGTCTGGCTCATGGTGCCGGCGGGCGAGCTCACCGAGGAGACGATCGCCGATCTCGCGCCGCGGCTCGCCGCCGAAGACGTCATCGTCGACGGCGGCAACGCGTTCTACAAGGATTCGGTGCGGCGCGCGGTGGAGCTCGCGAGCTACGGGATACGCTTCGTCGACTGCGGGGTCTCCGGCGGTATCTGGGGCCTGGAGGAGGGTTATGCGCTCATGTTCGGCGGCTCGCCGGCGGCGGCGCGGGCGATCGAGCCGATCGTGAAGGTGCTCGCGCCGGCGCCGGACCGCGGGTGGCTGCATTGCGGGCCCAGTGGCTCGGGCCATTTCGCGAAGATGGTCCACAACGGCATCGAGTACGGCATGATGCAGGCGCTCGCCGAAGGCTTCGCGCTGCTCAAGGCCAAGAGCGAGTTCGCGCTCGACGTGGCGGCGATCGCCCAGAGCTGGCGCCACGGCAGCGTCGTGCGCTCGTGGCTCCTCGATCTCACCGCGGATTTCCTGCGCGCCGACGCGGAGCTCGACGGCATCGCTCCGGTGGTGGCCGATTCGGGCGAGGGACGCTGGACCGCCGCCGAGGCGATCGAGCTGGGCGTTCCCACGCCGGTGATCGCGCTCGCGCTCGCGACGCGCTTCGCGAGCCAGGGCAAGGGCGCCTACGCCGATCGCGTGCTCGCCATGATGCGCAAGGGCTTCGGCGGGCACGCGGTGACCGCGACCGCTCAGGGAAAGCCGTGATCGCTCTGGTGATGGGGGTGAGCGGCAGCGGCAAGACGACCGTGGGCCAGGCGCTCGCGCGGAAGCTCGGCTGGCGTTTCGTCGAGGGCGACGATCTGCATCCTCCGGCGAACGTCGCCAAGATGCACAGCGGCGTCCCGCTCACCGACGCGGACCGCTGGCCGTGGTTCGATCGCATCGTGGCCGACATGCGGCGGATCAACGCCGCCGGCGAGAATGCGGTCATCGCCTGCTCGGCGCTGAAGGCGGCATACCGCGATCGCCTCGCGCAGGGCGGCGACATGCGGGTCGTGTATCTCAAGGGCGACGCGGCGAGCATCGAATCGAGGATCCGGCATCGCACGGGGCATTTCATGCCCGCCTCGCTGCTGCCTAGCCAATTCGCGACGCTCGAGGAGCCCAAGGAGGCGATCGTGGTGGACATCGGCGAGCCGGTCGCCCAGCAGGTCGCGACCATCGTCCGCGCCCTGGGTTACGCGCTGCCCGCATGAGCGATCAGGACGCACGCAAGCCCGCGACCGACGTCGCTCATCTCGGCCGCGCGCCGGGCGAGCATCTGGGCGCCGTCAATACGCCGGTGTACCGGGCCACCACGATCCTGTTCGACACGCTGGCCGATCTTGAGGCCGCCGAGCGAGGCGAGTATCCCGGCGTGACCTACGGACTGCACGGGCTGCCGACGGTCACCGATCTGCAGTCGGCGATAGCCAAACTCGAAGGAGGCTACGCGGCGCTCGCCGTGCCCTCGGGGCTCGCGGCGATCACGTTGGCGCTGCTCGCCACGACCAGCGCCGGCGACCACGTGCTCGTCACCGACGCGGTGTACGGCCCGACACGGCGCTTCTGCGACAACCAGCTCCGCCGCTTGGGCGTGGAGGTAAGCTATTACGATCCTCTGGCCGGTGCCGCGATCGAGGGCGCGTTCCGGCCGAACACCCGGCTGGTCTTCACCGAATCGCCCGGCTCGCTGACCTTCGAAGTCCAGGACATTCCCGCGATCGCCGCAGTCGCGCACGCGCGCGGCGCGCGGGTGATGCTCGACAACACCTGGGCCACGCCGCTCGGCTTCGCGCCGTTCGCGCACGGCGTCGACATCGCGCTCCACGCCGGCACCAAGTACATCGGCGGGCATTCCGACGTGCTGGTCGGCGTGATCGACTGCAACCAGGCGACGTACGCCGGCATGCACCGGCTGTGGACCGACATGGGCGTCGCGCTCTCCAGCGACGACGCCTTTCTCGCGCTGCGGGGCCTGCGCACGCTGGCCGTTCGGCTGGAACGCCACACGCAAAGCGCACTGACGATCGCGCGCTGGCTGCAGGCCCGACCCGAAGTCGCGGAGGTGATCTTTCCCGCGCTGCCGGGGTCGCGCGGCCACGAGCTATGGCGCCGCGACTTCACGGGTGCGTGCGGCCTCTTCGGCGTGGTGCTGAAGCCGTTTCCCAAGGCTCGCGTGGCGGCGATGCTCGACGGCATGCGGCTGTTCCGCATGGGCTGGAGTTGGGGCGGCTTCGAAAGCCTCGTCATCCCGGCCAACATCGAGCGCGCCAAGCGCACGCTGCCATGGACCGCCAGCGGCCCGTACCTGCGGTTGCACATCGGACTCGAGGCCTCCGAAGACCTGATCGCCGATCTCGTTGACGGATTCGAACGGTTGCGCGGTTGAGTAGCGAGCCCTTTTTTCGGTCGTTATCGCCGCCTTCAACGCCGCGCACTGGATCGTTCCCACCGTTCGGTCCGCGCTCGCTCAGACGTATCGCGGCTACGGGATCATCGTGGTGGGCGATGGTTGCGCCGACGCGACGGGCGAGATCCTCGAGTCCGAATTCGGCGCCTCGATTCGCTGGACGAACCTCGAACGCAACCACGGCGGTCGGTCGTTCCCCAACAACGAAGGCATTCGGCACGCGAACGAAACGCACATCGCCTACCTAGGGCACGACGACATCTGGTCGCCGCGCCACCTTGCGGCTCTGGCGAGCATCTTCGAGGCACGCGACCCGGATTTCGCGGTAACCGGCTCCGTCTACCACGGCCCGCCGGAATCCGGTATTACCAGATCGCGGGATTGTTCGACGATCCGCGTGCGGCCGAGACCGACTTCTTTCCTCCGTCGTCGTTCGCGCACCGCCGCGCCGTCGTCGAGCGGATCGGCTTCTGGCGCGAGCCTCGCGAATTGCAGGCGCCGGCCGACTGCGACTTCCTCATCCGCGCGGTCGGCGGGCACTGCACCTTCGCTTCCACCGGGACGATGACCGTGCACAAGTTCGCCGCCGGTACGGACCACCCGCGGCGTGTGCATTACGAGCTCGCCGGGCTCCAGCCGGGTGATTTGTTTTTCCGGAACCGACTCGACTCGCCGGTTCATTGCACCGCCGCCGGCAGCGCCGGCGCGCACATCGCGACGCCGGTGAGCCCGTAGCCTTCGGGGATGTACCCCTGGACCAGCATCTGGCTGCGAATCGCGAGACTGGTCGTGTAGCGGTGATTCACGTCGGCGCGATTATTGTAGAGGCGATACACGGGCATGGTGCCGGCCGGGCAGGCGCCGGTGACGAGATCGGGAAGGTCGATGTAGAACGCCTGCGTCGTCTCCTCCAGCAGCACCGGAAACTTGACTTGCACGGACGCACACTCGTCCGGCGACGCGGAGAAGAAATGCGAGTCGCCGTACAGTGGCGGGATGTAGAAGCGGCAGACGCGGCTGGAGATGCCGGTGGCCTCTGCGAACGCACCGAAGATCTGTCCGGTCCGCACCCAGCCGCCGGGCGGCGCGGCGTCGAGCGCGGCGATCTCCGCCGGATTCGCCGTGATGAAGTAGTGGTCTTTCGCCGCCCAGTAGTACTCGACGACGGATACCGGCCCGGCGTTGCTCGCCAGCGCCGACAGCGCGGCGCCGCCGTCGAGCATGCCCGCTCCGCAGGTGTAGGTCGTGCAGTAACACTCGAGCTGATCGACGGGATTGCCCGAGGCGTCGAATTGCGGAAGCGCGCACGGCAGAACGGTAGCGTCGCTGCCGCCTGTCGTCGGGAAAGCGCGCGAGGTCGTCTGCAGCACCTCACGCACGCGCTCCGGCGTAAGGGAAGGCTGCACCGAGAGCATCAGTCCGACTACGCCCGAGACGAGGGGAGCCGAGTAGCTGGTACCGAACGAGGCGTTGAAGCTGTCGGTGTAGATCGAATCGGTCGGCGTCGTCGTGCCCGCGTTGGACGCCGTAAGCATGGGATAGAGGCAGGGCGAGCCTTCGGAAATGTTGACGCAGTTGCCGGCCGGAGCGCTGATCGTCACGTTCTGGCCGAGGTTCGAGAATCCAACCTTGGTGCCGGCGTGACGCAGCCCCGCCACCGCGATGACGCCTGTGCAGTTCGCAGGCGAGCTCGGCGCGTGGCCCGCATCGTTGCCGGCCGAAGCGACGATTACCGTCCCGGCCGCGAGGATGTGGTTCACCGCATCGGCGTAACCGGCGTGACACGTGCCTTCCCCGCCCAGGCTCAGATTGATCACCCGCGCGGGGTTTGGATTGGGCGGCGTGCCGGGCACCGGAATCCCTGCGGCCCACAGCATTCCGGCGATGATATCGGAATCGAACCCGCCGCACTTGCCGAGCGCTCGCACCGGCAGCACGAGCAGCTTCGGGCCGACGCCAGCCATGCCGATGCCGTTGTTGGTCATCGCGCCGACGATGCCGGAGATCTGCGTGCCGTGCCAGGAGCTGTCCTCGCTCGTGTATTCGTTTGTGTCCGGATCCAGCGTCGTGCAGCCGAAGAATTCACCGAAGCGGTCGTTGGCCTCGGCCGCGGTGACCCAGTCGCCGGGGTCTGACGCATCCGCGTCGCGTCCGTCGCCATCGTTCGCGGTTCGAGGGTCGCTGATCATGTCGTAGCCGGGGAGCAGCTTGCCTCCTGCCGCGACGGCGAGCAAATCGGGGTGATCGAAGCGTACGCCCGTGTCGATGTCGGCCACGACGGCCGACGGACTGCCCAGCGTCACGCTCCACGCCGGCTCGATGTTGATCGAGGAAGCCTCGGTCGCGTCGGGCGCACGCAGATACCACTGCCCGACGGCCGGACCGTTGCCCGGAACACCGCTCCCGTATAACGGATCATTGGGCGCGGTGGCGCGGTGCCTGCGCTCGTCGGGGACCGCGTATTCGACGTCGGGCTCGCGCCCGAGCCGTTGGGCGAGCTCGGCCGAGGTCATGCCGTCGGCGAACAACACCTGCGTGCGTATCGCGACCGGCGGGCCGTCGTCCATGGCGATGCCGAGCCGTGCGGCGAGCGCCTTGGCGTGCATCGGCCGTATGGGTGCGCCGGCGGCCGCGACCTTCGGCACGAGCGGAGAATCGGAACGCAGCTTGACGATCACGCGAGCCCGCACGGGTGGCGAGGCGGTGGTCTGGGAATGGAGCGGCCACGAAAGGCCTGCCAGCGCGGCCACGATCGGCACGGCCCACTTCGAGCAAATATTGCCCATCGATGCGAACGAAACAAAACGCGAAGGGGCGAAGTGTACGCCAAGCGGCGAGGCGCGGGCGCCTCGGCGCGCCACTCCGCGCGTAGAATGGTGTCGAGATGTTTCGCGCCAAGGAGTCACGGCAATGTCAGCGATAAATCGCCAGGTGCTGCTCGCGAGCCGGCCCGAAGGACCGGTGACGGAGGTGAACTTCCGCGTCGTCGACGCGCCCGTGCCCGAGCCCGCCGAGGGCGAGGTCCTGGTGAAGAATCAGTGGCTTTCGCTCGACCCCTACATGCGCGGGCGGATGAGCGCCGCGAAGTCCTATGCGCCATCGGTTGGCGTCGGCGAGGTAATGGTCGGGCAGACCGCGGGCGAGGTCGTCGAATCGCGCGATGCGCGCTGCAAGCCCGGCGACAGGGTCCTCGCGCCGCTCGGCTGGCAGCTGTTCGGCGTGGCGCGAGCGCGGGACCTCACGCCGATCGACGTCTCGCGCGCGCCCGCGCAGCGTTATCTGGGCGTGCTCGGGATGCCGGGCATGACCGCGTGGTTCGGCTTGCGCGAGATCGGCCGACCGAAATCCGGCGAGACGCTGGTCGTCTCCGCCGCGTCCGGGGCGGTCGGCAGCGTCGTGGGCCAGCTCGCGAAGATCGAAGGCTGCCGCACCGTCGGCATTGCCGGCGGCAAGGCCAAATGCGACTACGTGGTGCAGGAGCTCGGCTTCGACGCCTGCGTCGACCACCGCGCCGGACGCTTGGCGGAGGATCTCGCCGTTGCCTGCCCTAAGGGCATCGACGTCGATTTCGAGAACGTCGGCGGCGCCGTGCTCGACACCGTCCTGGGCCTCGTGAAGCCGCACGGACGCGTTGTGCTGTGCGGAATGATCGCGGAGATCAACGCCGGCGAGCCGTACGGTTACCGGCGACTGCGCTCGGTGCTGGTCAATCGCATCCGCATGCAGGGGATGATCGTCTTCGACTGGCGGGAGCGCTACGGCGAGGCCATGGCGGCGCTGACCGAGCATTATTCGCAGGGGCGCCTGAAATACCGCGAATCGATCGTCGAGGGCCTGGACCAGGCGCCGCGCGCCCTCGTCGGTCTGTTCAAGGGCGAGAACTTCGGCAAGCAGCTGGTGCGGCTCGCTTAAACCCTCTCGGACGCATTGGCGGGTGAGCGCCGTCGAGGATTCTTACAACCCCGGCGCGCGAGGTGGGTACGCGACGAGCATGCGTTTGACTCGTCGGCCTTCCGGCCTTCCTGCCTGGCGGAGCGAGTTGTGCTTCGACTGGCAGAAGCACCGTGAGAGCGGGCCGTTCCGGTGATCCAAATGGGGAAGCGACGAAGCGCGGTCGCCCGGCGAGGTGACGCTGCCGAAACGTCTGCGGTTGCCCTTCCGCTCTCGTCCAGCCGTCGCCCGCGCTGACGCGCGACGCGCGAATCACGCGATCTCGAACAGCCCCGCGGCGCCCATGCCGCCGCCGATGCACATCGTCACGACCGCCAGTTTCGCGCCGCGGCGCCGGCCTTCCAGGAGCGCGTGCGCGGTGAGCCGCGTGCCCGACACGCCGTACGGATGGCCGACCGCAATCGCACCGCCGTCGACGTTGAGGCTGTCGTCGGGAATACCCAGCCGGTCGCGGCAGTAGATGACCTGCACGGCAAAGGCTTCGTTGAGCTCCCACAGATCGATGTCGTCGATACGCTTTCCGGCACGGTCGAGAAGTCTCGGCACCGCGAATACCGGCCCGATCCCCATCTCGTCGGGCTCACAGCCGACCACCGCGAAGCCGCGGAAGACGCCGAGCGGCTGCAGTCCGCGCGCCGCGGCAAGGCGATCGCTCATCACCACGCATGCCGCGGCGCCGTCGGAGAATTGGCTGGCGTTGCCGGCGGCGACCACTCCGCCCGGCAGCGCCGGCTTGATCCTGGCGATTGCCTCGAGCGTTGTGTCCGGGCGGATGCCCTCGTCAGCGGCGATCGTGACCTCCTTCATCGCGATGCGCTGCGTGTCTTTCTCCGCCACGCCCATGGTCACGGTCATCGGCACGATCTCCGCGGCGAACTTGCCCGCGGCCGCCGCGGCGCCGGCGCGCTGCTGGCTGCGCGCGCCGTACTCGTCCTGACGCTCGCGGGAGATGCCGTAGCGCCTGGCGACCGTCTCCGCCGTCTGCAGCATCGACCAATAGAGCTCTGGCTTGCGCTCCGCGAGCCAGCTCTCGCGCAGCATGTGCTTGTTCGACTCGTTCTGCACGCAGGAGATCGACTCGACGCCGCCGGCGACGATGGTGTCCGCCTCGCCGGCGATGATCCGCTGCGCGGCGAGCGCGATCGTCTGCAGGCCCGAAGAGCAGAAACGGTTGATCGTGGCGCCCGGCACGCTTACCGGGCAGCCGGCGCGCAGCGCCACCTGCCGCCCCAGGTTGAATCCGGTCGCGCCCTCCGGAAAAGCGCAGCCGATGAGCACGTCGTCGACCTGGGCGGGCTCGATGCGCGCCCGCTCGATCGCCGCCCGCACGACGTGCCCGCCCATGGTCGCGCCGTGGGTGAGGTTGAAGGCGCCGCGCCAGCTCCTGGCCAGCCCGGTGCGCGCGGCGGCTACGATCACGGCGTCGGGCATGGAGACTCCATCGCCGTGTTGCCCCTGCGAAGGCCATGCACGCGTGAATTCATTCGCGCGTCGCGCTCAGCCATTGAACGTTTTTCCTTCGGCCGCCAGCTTCGCGAGCAGCGGGGCAGGCTTCCAGAATCCGGGATCACCGCGAGCGAGGTTCGGATCGGCGGCGAGGCGCCGCATCGAGTGCACGACGTTATAAAGTCCCACCGTGTCGGCATGGAACATCGGCCCGCCGCGGTAGCGCGGGAAGCCATAACCGGTGAGGTAGACGACGTCGATGTCAGAGGCGCGCAGCGCGATTCCTTCGTCGAGAAGTTGGGCGCCCTCGTTGATGAGCGCGTAGATGCAGCGTTGGACGATCTCCTCGTCCGCGACCTTGCGCGGCGCGAGGCCACGTTCTTGGCGATACTCGGCGATGAGCGCGTCGACGACCGGGTCGGGCAGCGCCTCGCGCCGGCCCGGCTCGTAGCGGTACCAGCCTGCGCCGCTCTTCTGTCCGAAGCGACCCAGCTCACAGAGGCGGTCGGCGATCCGCGAGTAGACGACATGCGGTTTCTCGACGTAGCGTCGCTTGCGGATCGACCAGCCGATGTCGTTGCCCGCGAGATCGCTCACGCGAAACGGGCCCATCGCCATGCCGAAGCGCTCGAGCGCGCGATCGACTTGCTGCGGCGACGCGCCTTCCTCGAGCAGGAACAGCGCTTGCCGCACGTACTGCTCGAGCATGCGGTTGCCGATGAAGCCGTCGCAGACGCCGGCGACGACCGCGGTCTTGCCGATGCGCTTTGCCAGCCGCATCGCGGAGACCAGCGCATCATCCGACGTCTTCGCGCCGCGCACCACCTCGAGCAGCTTCATCACGTGGGCCGGGCTGAAGAAGTGCATCCCGATCACGTCCTGCGGGCGCTCGGTTGCGGCGGCGATGCGGTCGAGATCCAGCGTCGAGGTGTTGCTCGCGAGAATGGCGCCGGGCTTCGCGCGCCGGTCCAGCTCGCGGAATGCCGCGAGCTTCACCTCCATGTCCTCGAACACCGCTTCGATGATGAGATCGGCTTGCGCGACGTCGTCGTAGGCGAGCGCGGGATCGATTCGCGCGAGCGTGCGCTCGGCAGCCAACGCGTCGACCTTGCCGCGTTTGACGGCCGCCTCGACATTGCGGCGGATCGCCTCGAGGCCGCGGTCGAGGGCCTCCTGCTTCGCCTCGACGAGCGTCACGGGCAGCCCGGCGCTCGCGAGGCTCGTGGCGATGCCGCTGCCCATCGTCCCCGCGCCGATGACGGCGGCTCGCTCGACAGGGCGGATGTGCGCGCTCTCGTCGATGCCCGGGATGCGCGCCGCAGCCCGCTCGGCGAAGAAAGCGTGGCGCAGGGCACGGGACTCCGGACTGTGGAGCAGCTGCACGAACAGCTCGCGCTCGATGCGCAGGCCTTCTTCGAACGGCTTCAACGCGGCCGCCACGGCGTCGACGCATTTGAGAGGCGCCGGATAGCCGACGCTCGCGGCGGCGACGGCAGTGCGCGCGAACTGGAGGAAGGCTTCGGCATTCGGCTCGCGCAGGGCGACGTCGCGCAGCCGCTCGCGCGGCCGGTTCTCGGCGGCCAGACGGCGCGCGAAGACGAGCGCGGCCGCGAGCGCGTCGCCCTCGACGACCTCGTCGAAGAGCGCCGTCTCGCGAAGCTGCGCCGCCGGCACGCTCGAACCCGACACGATCATGTTGAGCGCGGCCTCCAGCCCGATCGCGCGCGGCAGCCGCTGGGTGCCGCCGGCGCCAGGCAGGATCCCGAGCTTCACCTCGGGCAACGCGATCGAAGCGCCGGCCGTCGCGACGCGGAAATGGCAGCCGAGCGCGAGCTCGAGCCCGCCGCCCATGCAGGTGCCGCCGATCGCCGCGATCACCGGCTTCTCGCTCGCTTCGACCGCCTCGATCAGCGTGAGCAGATTCGGCTCGGTGCGCGCCTTCGGCGTGTTGAATTCGCGAATGTCGGCGCCGGCCGAGAAGAGCCCGTTGGCGCCGGTGAGGACGATCGCCCGCACGGAAGCGTCGCCGAGCGCGCGGTCGACACCCTCGGCGGCAGCCGCCCGGGTTTCGTACGACAGTCCGTTGACCGGCGGATGATCGAGGGTGACGACGGCGATGCCGTCGTCGAGGTGGAAGCGGGCGGTAATGATGTTCTCCGGCGTGCCGGTCGCGATGCAAGCTTAGCAGGCCGATGGAGGTCCCGTCACCGCTATACCTCGAGCCATTCCCGGCGGACCGCGTGATCGTCGGCCAGCGCCTGCGGCACGCCTTCGAAGACGATCCTGCCGTGGCCCAGGACGTAGACGCGCTGCGAGATCGCCAGCGCGATGGTCAGCTTCTGCTCGATCAGCAGGATCGCGGTGCCGCGCTGCGCGATCTCTCCGAAAAGACCGCGCAGCAGCTCCACCAGCATCGGCGCGAGGCCCTCGGTCGGCTCGTCGATCATGACGAGGTCCGGATCGCCCATGAGCGTGCGGCAGATGGTGAGCATCTGCTGCTCGCCCCCGGATAGCACGCCGCCTGGCGCGTCGGCGCGCTCGCGCAGCAGCGGAAAGCGCTCGAAAGTCTCGTCGATCGACCAGCGCGGGTAGCGCTTGCGCTGCCGCGCCGGTTTCACGCCGAGGAGCAGATTCTCGCGCACGGTCAGCTCGGGAAAGATGGCGCGGTCTTCCGGGACGTAGCCCAGTCCGCGGCGCGCGATCTCGTGGGCCCTGAGCCCGTCGATGCGCTCGCCCTGGAAGCGGATCTCGCCGACCGGGGAGACGAGACCCATGATGGTTTTTACCACCGTCGACCGGCCTGCGCCATTGCGGCCCAGCAGGCTCACGATCTCCCCGGACCCCACCCGGCACGAGATGCCCTGCAGCACATGGCTCTTCCCGTAATAGGCGTGCAGGTGGTCGACTTCAAGCACCGGCGGCCGTCCCGAGGTAGGCCGCCTGCACCGCGACGTTTTCGCGGATGCACGCCGGCGCGTCGGTGGCGATGATCTCGCCGTAGACCAGCACGGAGATCCGGTCGGCGAGATCGAACACCACGCTCATGTCGTGCTCGACCATGACCAGCGTCCGGTCTGCCGAGATGGTGCGGATGAGCGCCACCGCGCGGGCCGCCTCGGCGCGGCTCATGCCGGCGGTCGGCTCGTCCAGAAGAATCACGCTCGCATCGCCGGCGATGGTGATCCCGATTTCGAGCGCGCGCTGCTCGGCGTAGGTGAGCACGCCGGCACGCACGTCGCGCCGACCCTGGAGACCGATCTCCTGCAGCACCTGCTCGGCCCTGGCGTTGACCTTCGCGAGCTGCGCCACGTCGCCCACGAACGAGTAGCGGCAGCCGAACGACCAGAGCAGGCCGCAGCGGATGTTCTCGAACACGGTGAGGCGCGGAAAGATATTGGTGACCTGGAAGCTGCGCGCGAGCCCGAGGCGGTAGATCTCCTGCGGTGCGCGGCCCCCGATCGGCGCGCCATGGAGGCGAATCGACCCCGAGGTCGGCGCGAACCGGCCGGTCACGAGATTGAACAGCGTCGACTTGCCGGCGCCGTTCGGACCGATGATCGCGTGCCGCTCGCCTTCGAAGACGTCGAGCGACACGCCGCGAATCACCGGGGTCGCGCCGAAGCGCATGTGCACGGCGTCGAGCTGCAGGGCAAACTGCGGCGCGCTCCCGCTCATCGGGCCGCTGCCCGGCGGGCGTCCGATTGCGCCTCCTCGCTCGCGTCGACCCAGGCGCGCCTTACCCGCCCCGCGCAGGGTCGCAGCAGGAGTGCTCCGATCGCGAGGAGCGCGAGTGCGGCGAGCCACGGCCACGGTGCCGACGTGTCGAGGTCCCGGCCGAGTAGTCGGACGATCGCGCCCGCGTCGGGCTGTGTCGCCCGTCGATAGCTGATTTCGAGCAGAGCGACGGCGCCACAGGCCGCGATGGTCGCCGGGACGGCCGCGATCGCGTAGGCACAGACCAGGCGTCGGAAGGCGCGGGTCCGGAGGATCGATCGGTGCATCAGCAGCACTCCCGAGAGTCCCCCGGGCGCGAAGAGCACCATCGCGATGAAGAAGAGCCCGAGGTAGAGCTGCCAGGCGGTGGTGTAGTCGGACAGGCTCGCCTGCAGCCAGGTGATGACGGCCGCGCCCAGCACGGCGCCGAAGAAGTGCTGCACGCCGCCGATATAGGCCATGAGCAGCACGGCGCCCGAACGGCCGGCGCCGACCGCTTCCGCCGCGACGATCTCGTAGTTGAGCGCGTGCAGCCCCCCGGCGAGGCCGGCGAACAGCGCCGCGACCGAGAAGGCGACGAAGCGAACGCGCACCGGATCGTAGCCCACGAAGGCCGCGCGCTCGGGGTTGTCGCGCACGGCATTGCACATCCGTCCGACGGGAGTGCGCAGGAACGCCGACAGCAACAGCGCCGAGACCATCGCCCAGAACGCGATCACGTAGTAGACCTGGACCTGCGGCCCCAACGTGAAACCGAACGGGTGCGGGCCGAGACCGCGGTCGGCGGTGATGCCTTCCTCGCCGCCGGAAAAGCCCTGCAGGATGCGCATCGCCGCGAACACCAGCTCGCCGATGCCGAGCGAGATCAGGGCGAACACCACGCCCGCTCGCCGAACCGTGACCGCGCCGAAGAGCATCCCAAAGAAGAGCCCGGCGGCGGCGCCCGCGAGGGGAACCATCACCATGGGAACGGGTAGACCACCATCGATCGCGCGCATGAGATGGATGCTGGCGTACGCGCCGAGCCCGAAATAGACGGCGTGTCCGAAGGAAAGCAGTCCGGTCTGGCCCAGGAGCAGGTTGTAGGACAGCGCGAACACCGCCGCGATTCCCATCTGGGAAAGCAGCGAGCGGCCGAAGTTGCCGTCGAGTCCCGGCACGTAAGGCAGCACGATGACCGCCGCCGCGGCCGCGACCCATGGCGCGCCGCGCATCGAGGCGAGCGTATGCGCGATCCGCGGCCAGTCGGCCGCGGTGCCGGCGAGCCCACCGGCCTTCATGCTTCGCGGGTGCCGAAAAGCCCGCGCGGGCGGAGGGCGAGCATCACCACGAGCAGCAGATACGGAATGAGCGGCGCTGCCTGTGCGATCTTCACCGCGGCGAGCTCGTGGAAGGCCGAATCGCTCGCGAGCGTGAAGTGAAGCGCCGAGAGCAGATCGAGGAACGAATAGTCGAGCGCCACGGCGAAGGTCTGCACGATGCCGATCAGCATCGAAGCGAGGAACGCCCCGCCGATCGAGCCCAGGCCGCCGACGACGATGACGACGAACACGATCGATCCCAGCGCCGCCGCCATGTTGGGCTCGGTCAGGAGCGCGAAGCCGCCGATCACGCCGGCCAGCGCCGCGAGAGCGCTGCCGATCGCGAACACCAGCACGAAGATCCTCGGCACGTCGTGGCCCAGCGCGGCCACCATCTCCGGATGCGTGAGCGCCGCGCGGATGACGAGACCCAGCCGGGTGCGGCGGAACGCAAGGTAGAGAAAGGCGAACATGCCGACCGAGATCGCCATCATCAGCACCTTGTAGGCGGGATAGCTGGTGCCGAAGATCCAGAAGGCGGGAAAGTCGATTGCCGCCGGAACCCGGTTCTCGATCGGATTGCGACCCCAGACCATGACGACGCATTCGACGATGACGTAGGCGAGGCCGAAGGTGAACAGGATCTCGGCGACGTGGCCTTGGCGGTGCACGTGCCGCAATCCGTAGCGCTCGATCAGCGCGCTGATTCCGGCCACCACGAGTGGTGCGATCACCAGCGCCGGCCAGAAGCCGATCCAACGGCCGATCTGATACGAGAAATAGGCGCCCAGCATGAACATGCTCGCATGGGCGAAGTTGAGCACGCCCATCAGGCTGAAGATCAGCGTGAGCCCGCTCGACACCATGAACAGCAGCAGCCCGTAGACGACGCCGTTCAGAAGCGAAAAGGTGACGATCTCGAGCATCGGTATCCCCGCGCAGCGGGGAATGTAGGGCCGGACTCATCCGGCCGGCGCTCGCGCGCGAATGAATTCGCGCCTACATCCCGCTCACGCGGGAGCGACGATCAGGGGCTCGGCCGCTGCATCTGGCACGTCGTCGGTGTGGCCGTATCCTTGGCCTCGATCCGGGCGTCGGTGCGGAAGCCGAGGCCCGTCTGCTCGGCGTCGTGCTTGACGTGATCGGTAAAGGTGGCCACGAACAGCGGCTGCAGCAGCTGATGATTGTCGGCTCGCATCTGCACTTCCCCGACGCTGGTCATGAATTTCATCCCCTCGAGCGCGCGCGCCACCTTGACCGGGTCGTTGGACTTCGCCTTCGCGGCCGCGGCGGCGAACATTCCGAACGCGGTGTTGAGGCGGTAATAGTTGAACTCGTCCTCCTTGCCCGTGAAGCGCTGCTTGAACGCGACCACATCCGGATCGAGCTCGGGCGTGACGTTGGTGTGATACGACGTGACGACCTTTACCACGTCCTTGCCGTCGCGGCCGATCGCGGTCGGCGCGCCAAGGGCGTCGGCGTAGAAGGTGTACCACGTCACCTTGAGGCCCGCGTCCTTGCCCGCCTTGAGCAGCAGGAACATGTCGTTGCTCCAGTTGCCGGTGATCACCGTATCGGCGCCGGAGGCCTTGATCTTGGCCACGTAGGGCGAGAAGTCCTGGACCTTCTGCAGGGGATGGAGCTCGTCGCCGACGATCTGGATGTCGGGACGCTTGGCGGCGAGCATCTTGCGCGCCGCGGCCGCCACCGCGCGCCCGAAGGAATAGTCCTGGTTGATGAGGTAGACCTTCTTCACCTCGGCCTGCTTGGCGATCTGATCCGTGAGCGCCGCCATCTTCATGTCGACGTCGGAATCGAAGCGGAAGTGCCAGAAGTTGCACTTGGCGTTGGTCAGCGCCGGGTCGATCGCGGCGTAGTTGAAATAGAGCACCTCCTTGCCGGGATTGCGCTCGTTGTACTTGAGGATCGCGTCGGAGAGCGCCAGCGCGACGGCGCTGCCGTTGCCCTGGAAAATGTAGCGGGCGCCTTCGTCGAGCGCCTTTTTCAGCGCGATCAGCGACTCCTGCGGGTCGACCTTGTTGTCGTAGAAGGCGATCGTGAGCTTCTCGCCGTTCAAGCCCCCCGCGGCGTTGATCTTGTCGATCTCGTAGAGGAAGTGCTTCTGGGCGTTGATGCCGGCGCTGGCGGCGCCGCCTGACAGAGGATCGATGTACGCGAGCTTGACCTCGGCGGCGGCAGGCAGCGAGGCGACGCTGGCGGCCAGCGACAGGGCGGCAAGGGCGACGACCGAGAACATGCGCATGGCTCCTCCTTTTCGGGACCCCACGGGAATGCCGGCGTTTGCTCGGTGGAGGAGTTCGCCGGTCGGCGAGTGGGCAGGTCGTCGGATGCTACCGTCAGGCACCGGGCATTTCAAGCGCGCTAGAATCGGGCCCCGAGCCGCCCGTAAGAGAGAGGCGGCGTTAGGAGGAGGCTATGCAGGGCCTGATGATGAACGTGCCGCTGATGATCTCGTCGCTCATCCGGCACGCGGATATCTACCACGGCGACGCAGAGATCGTCTCGCGCACCATCGAGGGGCCGATGCACCGCTACACCTATCGGGAGGCGCACACGCGGGCGCGGCGGCTCGTGCGGGCGCTCGAGCGGCTGGGCGTCAAGCCGGGAGACCGGGTCGGCACGCTGGCGTGGAACGGCTACCGGCACTTCGAGCTCTACTACGCCGTGTCGGGGATGGGCGCGGTGATCCATACGGTCAACCCGCGGCTGTTCCACGACCAGCTCGTCTACATCGTCAACGACGCCGAGGACAAGGTCCTGCTGTTCGACATCAATCTGGCGGCGCTGGTCGAGAAGCTCGCGCCAGCGTGCAAGGGTGTCAAGCGCTGGATCGCGCTCGCCGATCGCGAGCACCTGCCCAAGGTGGCGATTCCCGGGCTCGGCTGCTACGAAGAGCTGCTCGCCACCGAGGACGACGGCTTCGACTGGCCGGTCTTCGACGAGAACACCGCCGCGGGACTGTGCTACACGTCCGGCACGACGGGCCATCCAAAGGGCGTGCTGTTCTCGCATCGCTCGACCGTGCTGCACGCTTTCGCGATCTCGCTGCCAGACACGAAGAATCTCTCCGCGAGAAGCTCGGTGCTCGCCATCGTGCCGATGTTCCACGTCAACGCCTGGGGCATTCCCTACGCCGCGCCGATGGTGGGCGCGAAGCTGGTTTTCCCCGGTGCGGCGCTCGACGGAGCGAGCCTCTACGAGTTGATGGAGATGGAAGAGGTCGACAGCACGTCCGCGGTTCCTACGGTGTGGATGAGCCTCGTCAACTACATGCGGGAGCACAAGCTCAGGTTCTCCACGCTCAAGTCGACGACCATCGGGGGCGCGGCTTGTCCGCCGGCGCTGCTCGACACGCTCGAAAACGAGTTTGGCGTGCGCGTCGCCCACGGTTGGGGCATGACCGAGATGAGCCCCGTCGGAACGATCAACGCGGCCAAGGCCAACGCCCGCACGCTTTCGCCGGAGGCGCGCCGGCAGCTCGCGCTCAAGCAAGGCCGGCCTCTGTACGGCGTGGAGATCAAGACCGTCGACGGCGCCGGCAAAGATCTGCCTCGCGATGGGAAAAGCGCCGGCAACATCCTGGTGCGCGGACCGTGGGTGCTCAGCCGGTACTTCAAGGACGCGGGCGGCGATCCGCTGACTCCCGAGGGCTGGTTCCCGACCGGCGACGTCGGCACGATCGACGCCGATGGCTACCTGCAGATCACCGACCGTTCCAAGGACGTGATCAAGTCCGGCGGGGAATGGATCAGCTCGATCGAGCTGGAGAACATCGCGGTGGGCCATCCAGCGGTCGCGGAAGCCGCCGTAATCGGCGTGCGCCATCCCAAGTGGGACGAACGACCGCTCCTGATCGTGGTCAAGCGTCCGGACGTGGAGGTGGGCAAAGAAGCGCTGCTCAAGTTCTACGAGGGCAAGATCGCCAAGTGGTGGCTGCCCGACGACGTGGTATTCGTCGATGAGCTGCCGCACACGGCGACGGGCAAGCTGTCGAAGCGCACGCTGCGCGAGCGATTCAAGGACTACCGCCTGCCGACGGCGACAGTCGTAGGTCCGGATTCATCCGCACAGCGCGCGAATGAATTCGCGCCTACATCGCCGCGAAGGCGCGAATCGTAGGTCCGGATTGATTCCGGACGGCGCGCGACTGAATTCGCGCCTACATCGCGCGGCGAGCGACGAGGCTCGCTAGGTCTGCGCGTGCTGACCCGTCCATGCCCCGCGCAGCTCGGCCACGATCTCGGACTCGCGGCCCTGATAGCGCGGTGAGAAGTGGAATGGGGCGACCGCACGGGCGCCTGCGCTACGCGCGATCTCGCCCGCCTGGCGCGCCGTCAGGTGGTTCTTGCGCTCCGCGTGGTCCGCGTCTTCGTCAAGGAACACGCTTTCGATGAAAAGCAGATCCACGCCCGAAAGCAATGCGGTCAGAGCTCGGACGTTGGCCTCGGTGTAGCGCAGGTCGGTCACATAGCCGATGCGCCGGCCGGCGACGACGTCGAGGATCAGAGGGCGCAGCTCGCCGGCGGTCCGCGTCATCGTGTGGTCGCCCTCGCGATCGCGCCATTCGACGAGGATCGGCGTCGAATCGGGCGCCCCGGTGAGCACCGCATGCTTGAGCTCGCGCAGCCACGCCCCGGTCGATACGCCGAGTTCCGAGAGGCGGTCCTTGGCGACGTTGACGTGCGCCTTCTCCTCGAGCGCGTAGGCGAGGCACGGCACGTCGTGGTCGACGAAGCGCGCGCGGACGCGGAACGTCGCCTCGTCGTGCACGACGTCGCCGGAGATAGAAAATGCGCCGCAGTCCTCGCGCGCGAAGCGGTTGCGGCTCGAGAAGCGGCAGCGCCGCCCCTCGGCGCTGGCACCGATCTCGCGAGCCTCGATCGCGAGCTCGACGTCGTAGCGATGTACCACGTTCCACGTATAGGCCCGAAGCTTGTGCTCGACCTGATCGATGAACTGCGGCCCGCCGTACATCGTCACCTCGGGTTTGCGCCCCAGCACCACGCGGAGCCACTGATCGAATCCCGCGAAGTGGTCCATGTGGGTGTGCGTGACGAAGATTTGCGAGAGCCGCATGAGCTTGCGCGGCGGGAGCACGCTTACGTCGCCGAGATCGAAGAGCAGTGCCCGGCGCTCGTCGCGGAAATCGACGTACAGGCCCGGATCGCCGAACGCCTCGTGCACGAGCTGCGGATCGAAGAGATGGCGCATGCCGCTACGATAGCGCGAAGCGCGGGGTTGTTCCGCCTGGAGGGCCAAGCAAAATGCGCGGTCGAGCCCGCGCGGCGTGCAGCGACCCGTTGCCCTCGGAAGCCAGGCGCGACCGCCGCGCCGGGGCTGCGGCAGCGGCGTGGCCGGGCTCTGGTGACCGTGCCTCGGGGGGACCGTGTCCGGGCGGCAGCCGCCGGTGGTCCCGGCGAAGACGAGCCGGACGGGATCGGGGGAAGGTGAGCGTTGATCTTGCTGACCGTAAACGTCGTGACTTGCGCGGCCCAATCCGACATCCGCGTCGGGAACCCGAACCGTCGCGTGTCCAATGCGAGATTCGTCACCAGCACGAAGTTGCCGCTGAACACCAGGCTCGCCGGAAACAACAGGCCTTTCACGCACCCTGATTGTCGATGCCGTTCGTTAGAGTCGATGATCAGGCCGTCGGCGCCGTTGACGCTGTAGGCGAGCACTTCGGGAGTCCCGGCGACGGCGTCCGCCAGCACGGGAATCTTCACCACGGAGTCGTCCCCGGTGTCGGCCACGAACAGCGCCGTGCCGCCGGTGTTGAACGCGAGACCGTTGGCGCCGAATGGAGGCTTGCCGCTCGTTTGCAACAGGGGGGCGGACACCCACGGGGCCGGCGCCTGGTTGCACGGGGCGATCTTCCATATCGTTCCGGTGAAAGACGCCGAGACGTAGATGTTGCCGGCGCTGTCGAACGTGAGCGCGTTCGCGCCTTCGCCGGGCCCGAGCGCGCTGCACATCGTGTCCGAGCCGTCCGTCGGATTGACCTGCAGCAGGTTGCCCGTTCCGATATCGGGCACCAGCAACGCGGCTTGCCGGGTGGAAGGCAAGTCCGATCAGGTGTGCGCTGGCGTCGGGATGGACGGTGACTTCCCGGATGAACTTACCCTGCGGGCCGAACGTGATGATCTTCCCGGGCGCTGTCGACTCGCCCGCCGGCAGCCATCCGAAGGTCGAGACGTAAATGTTGCCTGCCGCGTCGACCGCGATCCCTTCCGCCGGCGTCGTGCCCTGGCAGGGTAGCGAATGTGGTCGCCGGACTGCGATTCCAGGCGTGCGCTGGAACGGCAAGGCCAAGGGCCAGCGACGCCAGGAAAAGACAAACGCAGGGTTCGTTGCATGGGCACCTCCTGAAGAGCCACGGCGCCCCTGACCAAGATCCCGGGCCTGCGGCGGCGACGGGATTGTTTCGGTCGCCTGCCGTGTCAGCCTTGCCCGCGCCCTGCGGCGCGGCCGACCCCAAGCTTTGGTCGAATCGGCGCGTGCTCGCCGCGGCGCGCGACGACCCCCGCCGGTCCGCGACGCCGACCGGCGCGTCCCGTTGCGCAGCGTCAGTCGCTCTGGTCCTGCGGTTCCTCGCGCTCGGAGCCGGCGCCGGCCATCACCATCAGCGCGGTCAGCAGGATGCCGGCGAAGCCGCCCACCGCGAAAACCAACATCAACACCCAGCTTGCATCCACGGTTCCCCCTGATCCTCGATACCCCGGTCGCGCGTCTGCGGGTCTTTGGCGCCGAGTTGTCGTTGTCAACATGTGTATGCAAAACCGATACCTTGATCGCAACCTTTTGTTTTAGCGTAACCTTTCAATGCGCTGTCAATCGAACTGTAAGAAGCCCCGACACCGGCGCCGACGGTCCGCGCAGAACAACAGAGGTCGTTCTCTCTGCCCGCCCCCAGGCGGCGCCGGTCAGCCACACCCCAGATACGCGTCCCGCACGCGCGGATCGCCGGCCACGGCCTTCGGCGCTCCTTCGGCGATAACCTGGCCGCGGTCGAGCACGAGGATGCGGTCGGCGTGGGCGAAGACCACGTCCATATCGTGCTCGGTGAACAGCACTGCAATGCCTTTCTCGCGCGCGCGCTCGACGGCGAGGCGCATGACTGCGGTGCGGAGGGCCATGGGCATGCCGGCGGTCGGCTCGTCCATCAGCAGGAGGCGCGGCGCGTTGGCGAGCGCCAGCGCGAGCTCGATCCGCTTCGTGTCGCCATACGAGAGCGTGCCGCAACTCTGTTCGGCGACCGCAGGCAGGCCGACACGCTCCAGCAGCGCGTCGGCCTCCGCGCGATGCAACGCTGCGGCGCGCGCGTCGACTCGGCGCTCCTCGCCGGCGTGGGCGATCAGCGCCATCTGGACGTTCTCGCGCACCGTCATCGAAGCGAAGGTCGCCGCCACCTGGAAGGTGCGGCCGACGCCTCTGCGGGCGATCGCGCGCGGCGGGAGCCGCTCGATCCTCTCGCCGAGCAGCGCGATCGTGCCGGCATCGGCACGCAGCTGGCCGCTCAGCACGTTGAAGCAGGTCGTCTTGCCGGCGCCGTTCGGCCCGATCATCGCCACCGTCTCGCCGGCGGACACGCTGAGCGACACATCGCGCAGCGCCTCGACGGCGCCGAACGACTTGGTGAGTCCGCTCGCGACCAGAACCGGCGCGGGCGAAGGATTCATCGCGCGATCCTCTCGAGCAGCCGGCGCACCCAGCCGCCCAGGCCCATCGGAAACACCGTGACCAGCAGCAGAATGGCCGCACCAAGGCCGGCGCGCCAGTATTCGGTCGCCCGCGACAGCGTGTCCTGCAGGCCGATGAAGGCGGCGGCGCCCAGCAGCGGGCCGGCCAGGGTGTTGAGGCCGCCAAGCAGAACCATCACCAGCGCGTCGATCGAGCGCGGAATGGCCAGCGTCTCGGGCGAAATGCTGCCCTTCGAAAACGCGTACAGGGCGCCGGCGAGACCGGCGAGCGCTCCGGCGAACGCGAAGGCGGTCCACTGTGTCGCGCGCGCATCGATCCCGCTCGCCTCGGCCCGCAAGGGTGCATCGCGCGCGGCGCGAAGCGCATAGCCGAAAGGCGTCTGCGCGAGCCAGGCGATGCTCGCCAACCCGAGACCCACCAGCGCGAGCGTGAAATGGAAATACGCCGACTTGCCGGCGAGCAGAGCCGGCGGCCAGACTCCGACGAGGCCGTTGGAGCCGCCGGTGAAACTGTCCCACTGGAACGCGATCGACCAGACGATCTGGGCGAAGGCGAGCGTAAGCATGGCGAGATAGATGCCCGAAAGCCGCACGCAGAACCAGCCGAAAGCGAGCGCGCCCAGCGCCGCCACGACCGGCGCAAGCGCGATCGCCGCCGCGAGCGGCGCGCCGTGGCGAGCGGCGACCGCGGCGGCGTACGCGCCGAGACCGAAGTACGCCGCATGGCCGAACGACGCCAGGCCGCCCGTGCCGAGCAGCAGCTGAAGGCTTGCCGCGAACAACGCGAAAACGAGCACGTCGGTCGCGAGCACGACGTCGTACTCGTCCCCGACGAGCGGCAGGAGCGTCGCGAGCGCGAGCGCGACCAGGGCGGCGATCACGCTGCGCCGTCCGGCCGGACGAACGAGCGCGCGCTGTTCGGCGAGCGGCGTCGTGGGCGCGTGAGGCGGCGCCCTGCCGAGCAGCCCGTGCGGCTTCACCGCCAGCACCAGCGCCATTACGACGAACTCGATCACCAGCGTGAGCCTGGAGAAGGCGACCGTGAGACCCGCCACCTCCACGTCGCCCAGCGCGATGCACAGTGCGCGGGTCAGCCCGATCAGCAGCGCGGCGATGAACGCGCCCGGGATCGATCCCAGGCCGCCGACAACGGTCACGACGAAGGCTTCGGCGATGACCGAAAGATCCATCCCCAGATGCGCGGATTCGCGCGGGAGCTGCAGCCCGCCCGCGAGACCCGCCAGCGCGGCCCCTGCGAAGAAGACGCTGGTGAACAGCCACGCCTGGTCGATGCCCAGTGCCTGCACGAGGACCCGGTTCTCGGAGGCCGCGCGCACGAGTACGCCCCAGCGCGTGTGCCGAACGAGCCACCAGAGGACGAGGAGCACTACCGGGCCCACGGCGATGAGCAGCGCGTCGTACTGCGGCAGGACGCCGCCGGCGATCGCCAGCGTGCCGCGGAAGCCGGCCGCGAGCGGGCCGAGGAGATCCTCCGGTCCCCAGAGCGCGAGCACGGCGTCTGCCACGATCAGCACGACGCCGAAGGTGGCGATGAGCTGCAGCAGCTCCGGGGCGCGATAGATCCTGCGCAGGACGACGATCTCGACCGCCGCGCCGATCGTGCCCACCGCGAGCGAGGCGCCCAGCACCGAGAGCCAGTAGCCTGGAACGTTCGCCCCGAAGCGCTCGATCGCGCTGTAGGCGACGTAGGCGCCCAGCATGTAGAGCGAGCCGTGGGCGAAGTTGACGATGCGGGTGACGCCGAAGATAAGCGTCAGGCCCGCGGCGAGGAGAAACAGCGACGAAGCGCTCGCGAGCCCGTTGAGAAGCTGGATCGGCAACGCGGAGAGCGTCAAGCGCGACTCCGCGCGCCTCGTCGCCGCAGATGCGGATTCATTCGCACGTCCTGCGGGGCCGAACGAATTCGGCCCCACCGCCGGCGGAGTCGCGTCGGTGCGAATTCATTCGCACCCTCAACATGGCCGAAGAGAGTCCGGCCTACGGGCGGTGGGCACGCACCCAGTCGTCGGACGGAAGGTAATCGGCGCCGTCAGCGTACTTCCAGTCGATCATCACCCCCTTGCCGTCTTTGAGGGCGATCCGGCCGACGAAGGCGCCCATGGTCGACTGATGGTCGATCGCGCGGTAGGTGATACGTCCGAAGGGCGTCTCGACCGCCAGGCCCTTCATCGCTGCGACCAGTTTCTCGACGTCGGTCGACCTCGCCTTGGCGATTGCGGCGGCTACGCTCTTGATCGCGCTGTAGCCGACGACCGAGCCCTCGCGCGGGTAGTCGTTGAACTTTGCCCGATACGCAGCGAGAAACCGGCGGTGCTCCGGGGTGGCGATCGCATACCACGGATAGCCGGTCACGTACCAGCCCGCGGGCGCTTCGTCCTTGAGCGGATCGAGGTACTCCGGCTCGCCGGCAAGCAGATTGAACACCGGCCGATCGCGGAACAGGCCGCGGAGCTCACCTTCCCGCACGAACTTGGCGAGGTCGCCGGCGAAGAGCGAGGAGAAGATCGCGTCGGGCTTGGCGTCGATCAGCGCCTGCACCACCGGTCCGGCGTCGATCTTGCCGAGCGGCGCGGAGATTTCCACGAATTCGATGCCGCCAGGCTGGCGGGCAATCATCAGCTGCTTGAAGGCGGCGGTGGCCGCCGTGCCGTACTCGTAGTTGGGGTAGACAATCGCCCAGCGCCGTTTGTTGAGGCGCACCGCGTTCGGGACGAGCATCGCGGTCTGCATGTAGGTCGATGGCCGCAGGCGGAAAGTGTACTGGTTGCCGTCCTCCCAGACGATCTTGTCGGTGAGCGGCTCGGCGGCGAGGAAGAAGGCGCGTCGCTGCTTGGCGAAATCCGCCACCGCGAGCCCGACTGCCGAAGAAAACGTCCCCATGAGGACGTCGGCCTTCTCGCGTGCGAGGAGCTCTTCCGCCACGCGCACCGCATCGCCGGGATTGCCGTTGTCGTCGCGCACGATCAGCTCGAGCGGGCGGCCCAGCACCCCGCCGGCGCCGTTGATTTCCTCGACCGCGAGCTCCATGCCCTTCCGGTACGGCTCCAGAAACGCCGGGAACGTCTTGTAACTGTTGAGCTCGCCCAGGCGGATCGGTTGGCCCGTAGCAACACCCGCTTCCAGCGCGGCCGCAAGGACCAGCATTCCCATTAGCCCGGACCGCGATTTCATTCCCACCTCGCTAAGGGTTGTCATGGATGCCGCTCCCGGCGACCGGACCTTGGCTCATTTCGCTATCGATGCCCGGGCGTGCCGTCGTCGGCCAAGCGTGGAGCGCGATCATAGCCGTGCTTGCCGCCGCAGGGAAAGCGCCCGCGCGACCTCGCGTTTCCGGCTTCTATGCTTATGCCGCCCGCGGCTCGCGACGAGCGCTGTCCGGAAGGTAAAATATTCGTTTTGCCCGCGGCAGATACGCACACCCTTCGATGCTGAAGCTCGGATTCGGGTTTGCCTTTCCCGATCTCTATTCCGGCCGTGGACTGGAGGGTGTCGACGCGGCTTTTCGAACCTGGCTCTCCGACGCCGAGCCCGCGCTCGCCGCTGGACTTATCGCCGCGCGGCAAGCGCCCGATGCGCTGGGGCGGAAAGCCGAATCCGAGCTCCTGATCGCGCTCGCGCCGCAGCTCGAGGACTGGCTCGCGAGGCTGTTCGGAATCGAAGCGGAAGTCCGCGCGCTGCAGGCCGCGCAGAACGAGCTGGCGCCGATCTTCGCCTGCAAGCGGCAGGTCGTGCAGCGCAAGGCCATGAACAGATACAACCCCGAGGAGGCGGCGGGCTTCGACGGTGCGGCGCTGCGCGCCGCGCTCGAGGCGCGCATCGGCGCGTCGCTCTCGGCAGCCAATGGAGAGCTTGCCTATGCGCGCACCGTCGGCGAATGGGGCCTCGACGAAGTCGCGCACGCCTCCGATATCGATCTGGCGCTGCGCTATGCGGCCTGGGCCGCGCACACGCCCGAAGGCCGCGCCTTCCACCGCAAGGGCGTGCTGTTCAAGGCGCCGCGCAAGCTCGACTCTCTGCGCCTCGTTCCGGTCGAGGCCGAGACGCGGCACGGGATCGACATGTGGCGACTGGGCCCCGAGCACCAGCGCCGGCGCGACGGTTTCGCGCTCACCGACCCCGGCACCGATCTCGTCGGCGGGCTCGACCAGGCGCACTACTGCATCTGGTGCCACGAGCAGCAGAAGGACTCCTGCGCCTCGGGGCTGCGCGAGAAGAAGGCCCAAGGCGGCGGCGCGGCCGCGTTTCGCAAGTCGCCGTTCGGCGTGACGCTCACCGGCTGTCCGCTGGACGAGAAGATCTCGGAGTTCCACAAGCTGCGCGCCGAAGGCTGGGCGCTCGGCGCGTTGGCGGTGATCTGCGTGGACAATCCGCTGGTCGCGGCGACCGGTCACCGCATCTGCAACGACTGCATGAAGGCCTGCATCTACCAGAAGCAGCAGCCGGTCGACATCCCGCAGTCGGAGACACGCCTGCTCAAGGATGTGCTCGCGCTGCCCTGGGGCTTCGAGGTGTATTCGCTGCTAACGCGCTGGAACCCGCTCAACCTGCGTCGGCCCGTGCCGCGCCCGCCCACAGGCAAGCGCGTGCTGGTCGTGGGCCTCGGCCCGGCCGGGTTTACGCTCGGGCACCACCTGCTCAGCGAGGGCCACACGGTGGTGGGGATCGACGGCCTCAAGATCGAGCCGCTGCCAGGGAGCATCTCCGGTGTGGACGCCGGTGGCGAGCGCGTGCCCTTCGACCCCATCCGCGATATCGCGGCGCTGCGCGAGCCACTCGAGAGTCGCGTCATGGCCGGCTTCGGCGGCGTGGCCGAATACGGTATCACCGTGCGCTGGGACAAGAACTTCCTCAAGCTTATCCGCATCCTGCTCGAGCGGCGCGAGCGCTTCGCGCTGCACGGCGGCGTGCGCTTCGGCGGCACGCTCGACGCCGAGGGCGCGTTCGCGCTGGGCTTCGACCACATCGCGCTGTGCGCGGGAGCGGGCAAGCCGACCGTGCTCGATCTTCCCAACGGACTCGCCAACGGGGTGCGCACGGCCTCGGACTTCCTGATGGCGCTGCAGCTCACCGGCGCGGCACGCAAGGATTCGGTCGCCAACATGCAGCTCCGCCTGCCGGTGGTGGTCGTGGGAGGCGGGCTCACCGCCATCGATACCGCGACCGAAGCGCTTGCCTACTATCCGGTGCAGGTCGAGAAGTTCCTCGCGCGTTACGAGGTTCTCGTCGCGGAGCAGGGAAGCGCCACGCTCGAGGTTGCATGGGCCGACGACGAGCGCGAGATCGCGCACGAATTCCTCGACCACGCCCGCGCCATCCGTGCGGAGCGGACCGCAGCCGCGAAAGAAGATCGGCCGGCGCGCATCCTCGAGCTTCTTCAGCGCTGGGGCGGCGTGACCATCGCCTACCGGCGGCGGCTCATCGACAGCCCATCGTACACACTCAATCACGAGGAGGTGGGCAAGGCGCTCGAGGAGGGGATCTGGTTCGCGGAAGGCCTGACGCCGGTCGCGGTGGAGGTCGATGGAGGCGAGCGCGCCCGGGCTCTTTCGCTATCGGTGCAGCGCATGGACCGCGACGGCGTGTGGCACGATGCGGGCCGCGTCGAGCTGCCGGCGCGCACGATTCTGATTGCCGCCGGCACGCAGCCGAACACGATCGCCGCGCGCGAGGATCCCGCGCACTTCCAGCTCGATGGGCGGTACTTCCGCGCGATCGACGAGAATGGCGAGCCGGTGCGCCCGGAAAAGGGTTTCGCCAAGCCCGAGGCCACGCAGGTCCTCACCGCGATCGAACCCGACGGCCGGGCGATCAGCTTCTTCGGCGACCTCCACCCGTCGTTCTACGGCAACGTGGTCAAGGCCATGGCGAGCGCGACGCGCGGCTATCCCGTAATCAACCGCCTGCTCGCGCGCGTACCGATCGCCGCGGCGTCGAGCGATGCGGCCTTCCTCGCGCTGCTCAGGCGCGAGCTGCGGGCGACCGTCGAGCGCGTCGTGCGGCTGACCCCCAGCATCGTCGAGGTCGTGGTGCGCGCCCCTGCCGCGGCGCGGCGCTTCGCGCCCGGCCAGTTCTACCGGCTGCAGAACTACGAGACGCTCGCGCGCTCTTCCGACGGTACGCGGCTCGCGATGGAGGGTATCGCCCTCACCGGAGCGTGGGTCGACCGCGAGCGCGGCCTCGTCTCGACCATCGTCCTGGAGATGGGCGGCTCGTCGAACCTCTGCGCGCTGCTCGAGCCCGGCGAGCCGGTGGTGCTCATGGGTCCGACCGGGACGCCGACCGAGATCGCGGCTGGGGAGACGGTCATACTCGCCGGCGGCGGCCTTGGCAACGCGGTGCTGTTCTCGATCGGCCAGGCGTTCCGCAAGGCCGGCTCGCGGGTGCTCTACTTCGCGGGTTACCGCAAGGTGATCGATCGTTACAAGGTCGAGGAGATCGAGGCGGCCGCCGATGTCGTGGTCTGGGCCTGCGACGAAGCGCCCGGCTTCGCGCCCACGCGTCCGCGGGACAAGACCTTCGTCGGCAACATCGTGGAGGCGATGCACGCGTACGCGAGCGGGGCGCTGGGCGCGCAGCCGATCGCTTTCGCTGCCGCCGACCGGGTGATGGCGATCGGCTCGGATCGCATGATGGCGGCGGTCGCGGCCGCGCGCGGCCGCGTCCTCGCGCCGTATCTCAAGCCGCAGCATCGCGCCTTCGCTTCGATCAACTCGCCGATGCAATGCATGATGAAGGAGATCTGCGCGCAGTGCCTGCAGCCGCACCGCGATGCGGTGACGGGCAAGGTGAGCTACGTGTTCTCCTGCTTCAACCAGGACCAGCCGCTCGACGTCGTGGATTTTGTTGCGCTGGGTGCGCGACTCGAGCAGAACGGCGTGCAGGAGAAGCTCACCGCGCGGTGGATCCGGCGCTGCCGCGCAAGCATCGCTGTAGGCCGCACGCCGACAGACAAACGAACGGCTTCGCACGAAACTCTCGGTTAGTGCGCTTCGTTCGTTCGTCTGTCCAACCAAACCTCGCAATTTCCCCCCACACGCGCGCTTCGGGCCGACTGACGGCCGGCGTGCTGGCGGCGCACGCCTCGGCTCGACACCGCCGGTCGGTTTGCACCGGGATCCCGCGCTTTTTCCACCGGGACGGCCCCGTCCTATCACGAGTCGCGGTCGATGAAGCGGGCACGATAGGTCCCGACGGTTGCCTGTATAGCGCCAACTCGGACACGATCTACAAGCTGACCGGGGCGAACGGCGATTGCGGCTTCGCGCCCATGAATCCCGCGCCGTTGCTCGCACTGACGCCCGCGAGAGTGCGAGCCCGGCGCAGGGAACCGTGCAAAGCCTCACTGCAACCTTTAAGAACGTGAGCGTGCCAGCCGGGACTCCAGTGATCTTTGCTATCGCCGGTGCTCATTTCCAGCTGAAGGTCGGCAACACGGACGCCAGCGGCGCTGCCACGATCACGTATATCGGCTCGGCGACCGGTATCGACACGGTCGTCGCGAGCGGCCCTGCGGGCGGCCCGACCTTGACGTCGAATCCGGCCACGATCACACGGGGCGCCGGCAAGCATCTGACCTTCCTCGATCTGAGCACCAGCCCTCAGAGCGCCATCGCGGGTCAGCCGGTCACGGTGGTCGCGGCGCTGTCGGATCTCTCGGTGAATATCACGCTCGGCCCGCAATTCTGCAGCGGCACGACCAACACGCAGGGCGTCGCGAGCTGCAGCGTGACGCCTTCGACTGCCGGCAACTTGGTGCTCAACGCGAGCTATGCCGGGTCGCCGGCTTATACCCCGGCGTCGGCTTTGGAGAGCTTCGGCGTCGTGGCGGCCGCCGGGAATCCGCCCGGGCCGCCGACCGTCGACGGCGCGACCGGAGGGATCGGCTCGATCACCTTGAGCTTCAGCCCGCCCACGGACGGCGGAGGTAGCGCGATCACGTCCTACACCGCACTGTCCACGCCGGTCGGCGGTGGAGCGCCGGGTTCGCAGACGGGAAGCGGCAGCCCGCTCACCGTCTCGGGCTTGACCAACGGCGCAACGTATACGTGCACCGTGACCGCGAGCAACGGGTCCGGCCCTGGAGCGCCCTCAGGCGCGTCCAGCCCGATCATCCTCGCCGCGCCGGGCAAGGTGGGCCCTCAGCGCATACCGGCACTCTCCGGCCGGAACGAGCTGATTCTGTCGATGGTGATCTTGTTGGCCGCGGTGGCGGCGCTTGCTCGACGGCGCTCTCGCACGCCGCGCAGGCATCGGCATCGCGGGGCGTAACGCGGGAATCGGTCCAGGCTAGCGCACGATCTCCCTCGCGAACCGGCCGGTAACAGCCGGGAGCCGGTAGACCCGCGCGCGCAGCTCGCGCATGCGCTCGGCGCGCTCGCCGCCCGAGCCGTCCCACCGCACCGGCGCGCCGACGTTCACTCGGATACAGCATCCCCTGAGGGCGAGGAACTCGCGCAGCAGAAGCAGCGTCCGGAGCACCGGGTGGATCAGGCCCAGCGACTGGAAGCGCCAAGAATTGCGGCCGTGGAAATACAGCGGCACGCAGCTCGCCTGCGCATGATCGACGAGCGAGAGCAGATGCGGGCTCCACGGCGGGTCGGTCACGCGGCATTGGCGCAATCGGAGATGAGAGCACGCTCCCGACGGAAAGACCAGCAGCGCGCCCCCTGATTGCAGGTGGCGCAGCGCGCCGCGCAGGCTGCGGCGATTGGTGGACAGCCGTCCGATGCGAGAATGGACGTCGACCCAGAGCGTCTGCGCCGCGGGAAAATCGAAGGCGGCGAGCATGCTGTTGGCGAGCACCTTGGTATCGGGGCGCCGGTGGAGCGCGATCGAAAGCGCAATCAGGGCGTCGGCGAAGCCGTAGGGATGATTGCCGTAGAAGATGAGCGGCCCCGAAGGCAAGCGATTCCCGGGGCAAGCCTGTTCTGTCACTTCCCACCGGATGTCGCCTGCAGCGAACAAGTCGCCGATCTGCTGGCGCACGTCGGCGTTCCCGACGGGCACTCCCGCGCGCGCGCACAGCCGCTCGAACGCCGTGACGCCGAGCGCGTGCTCGAGCGTCCGCACTACGACAGGCGGGGCCGACGCGAACCCGAGCGAGCTGAGGATGCGGCGCGTATCGACGATCCGCGATGTCGGAAGGAGCGGCGAAGGCCTGCCGGACGTAATCCTACGAGAAGATGCCCGCACGAGCTCCGGATTCATTCCCATGGTTGAACCACGCCAGCACCGGCGTTTCTAAGTAGAGCCAAACGACAGACTCTCCGTTGGCTGGCGCGTTCCGTCCAGGAAGACGATGAGATACAACAACGCAACGGCACTCAGAGCGGCAACCGCGCCGGATATCGCGTCGCGGCCGGAGTCGCGCCTGACCGTATCGCTGGCGCGTTCGCGCGAGGAAGTGAAGGAAGCCCAGCGCCTTCGGCATCGCGTGTTCGTCGAGGAGATGGGCGCTCACGCCCGGCGCGTCGGCAATCTCGAGCGCGATCGATACGATCCTTTCTGCATCCATCTCATCGTGCGCGATCGAGCGACCGGCGAAGTGGTCGGCACGTATCGCGTTCTCACGCCGGAGCGGGCGGCCGCGCTGGGCTCGCTCATGGCCGAGTCCGAATTCGATCTCACGCCGCTCGCGCCGCTGCGCGCCCGAATCGTCGAAGTGGGCCGGGCGTGCATCGACGCGAATCATCGCTGTGGATCGATCATTATGCTGTTGTGGTCGGCGCTCGCTGCCTTTACCCAGTCACGCGGCTTGAGCTATCTGTTCGGGTGCGTGACGCTGGGCTGGGGCGAGCTCGGGCCCGATCCGCGCGCGCTGTACGACCAGCTCGCCCCGCGCCATCTGGCGCCAGCCGAATATCGCGTGCTGCCTCGAACCGAGCCGCCGAGGCGCGAGGGCGCTGGCTGCCCAACGATACCGCCGCTGCTCAAAGGCTACTTGCGGGCGGGGGCCTGGATCTGCGGCGAGCCGGCGTGGGATCCGGAATTCGAAACTGCCGACCTTCCGGTGCTTCTTCCCTTGCGCAACGTGGAGAGCCGCTACGCGCGCCACTTTCTACGCGCGGGAACCGCTTAGGAATTCGTCCGACGAATTCGCCCGGCGATTCGGAGCTCGGACCCGGTTTCCCCGCCGGCGCAATGCATTTTTACATCTTTCCTTGCGATCATCGCCGTTAGGAGCCATCCTTCGCGCCTCTCGCGGGGCGTCGTTCGGCGGCCGTCTGATTCGCGGCTCCGCGCTGTCATCGCGGCGGCTCCGCCGCGCGTTAAGGGCGCACGTATGCAGCGGCACGGTTCATGCTCGACTCACATCAATACGGCGCGCGGCGCCGGCCGTGTTCGACTCGCGGCCGTGATGGAGTGCGTAAGCGTTGCCGATGCCGAGCAATGAATACAAGGCTTGATACCCCAAATTTCCCACGAGGATAGCCTCATGAGACTTTCTTTTTCTACCGTGCGGAGCTGGGCAGTGGCCTTGTGCGGCGCAGCGGCTCTGGTCTTCAGCGCAGCCGCAGCGGCCGATCCGCCCGACCGGGTCGCCCGTCTCTCGCAGATGGACGGCGTCGTGACGTTTTCGCCGGCCGGCGAGGAAGACTGGGTTAACGCGGAGGTCAATCGTCCGCTGACGACGGGTGACCAGGTATGGTCCGACGCCGGCTCGCACGCCGAGCTGCAGATGGGCGGCGCGCAAGCACGGCTGGGAGAGAACACCAGCGTGGCGATTCTGAACCTCGACGACCGGGTCGGGCAGTTTCAGCTCGCGCAAGGGACGCTCAATCTGCGCGTGCGGCGCATAGAGGGCGACCAGTTCTACGAAATCGATACGCCGACGCTCGCCTTCTCCGTTCATCGAGACGGCGATTATCGGGTCGATGTCGACCCGTCCGGGAACACGACCGTAATCCAGGTTCGCTCGGGCGAAGGCGACGCCTGGGGCGAAGGCACCGCGTACACGATCGACGCCGGGCAGCAGTACACCTTCACGCCAGGCTTCCAGAACGTACAGTACGATCCGCTGCCGCCTCCCGATCGGTTCGACCAATGGTGCTTCGATCGCAATCAGCGCGAGGACTCGGGGGCGGCCGCGCGCTACGTTTCTCCGGACGTCATCGGCTACTCCGATCTCGACGAATACGGCACGTGGCGCGACGTCGAGGGCTACGGCAACGTCTGGGTGCCCACTCGAGTGGATTCCGACTGGGCGCCGTACCACTACGGGCGCTGGGCCTGGGTCGACCCATGGGGCTGGACCTGGATCGACGACCAGCCGTGGGGCTTCGCGCCGTTCCACTACGGACGCTGGGCCTATCTCTCCAGCCACTGGTGCTGGGTCCCCGGACCGGTCGCGGTCCGCGCGGTGTACGCGCCGGCACTGGTCGCCTTCGTCGGCGGCAACGGATTCAGCCTCTCGGTCGGCGGCGGCCCGGTCACCGGCGTCGCCTGGTTCCCGCTCGGCGTGGGTGATGTCTATCGACCGCCGTACCAGGTGAGCCGGACCTACTTCACCAACATCAACGTCACCAACACGGTGATCAATCGAACCTACGTCACGCAGATCTACAACAATCCGCGCGCCGAGGTGCGCTATCGCAATCGCGGCGTGGCGAACGCCGTCACGGCGGTTCCCACCAACGTCTTCGCGAGCGGCGAGCGGGTCGAGCGGCATCTCGTGCGCGTACCCCGCGATGTCGCCGACCGTCAGCCCGTCACGCCGGTGGCCGCTATCGCGCCGACGCGCGCGGCGGTCATCGCCGCCAGCGCGGCAGCCGCGGGCGCCGCGGTCGCGTCGCACCGGCCACCGCGGGAAGCGCTCAATCGTCAGGTGGTCGCACGCACGCAGCCGCCACCGCCGAAGCCTTCATTCGAGGCCGCGTCTCCGATGCTTGCTTCTCAACCCGGCCGGCCTTTGGCAGCGCAAGAGATGCAAAAGCTGCGCAACGAGCGCGCCGGCAACCAACGTGCGGCCGAGGCTCCGCGGGTGAAGGTCGTGTCTCCCAACGTCACGCCGCGTCCGCCGGAGCGAGGCACGGCAAAAGGCGGTCCTGCGGCAACGCCTCCGACGGCGAAGGGCCGGCCAGGGGCGCCGACCGCACAAGAGGAGCGCGCCCGCGAACGCCGACCGGGACAGCAAGCCGGTCAGGTACCCCAGCCCCCCGCAGCAGCACAGGAACGCATGCGCGAGCAGCAACAGCGCAGGCAAGCCCAGGGCGCGCCGACCCCTCCGACCGCGAAGGGCGGCCCCACGCCACAGGAAGAGCGTGCGGCCAAGGCGGGGAGACCGGCGCCCGGCGAGCGCGCGGCGCAGCCACCGGCGCAAGCGCAGGAGCGCATGAAAGGCGGACCGGCCGGCCAGGCCGCTCAGCAGGAACGCACGCAGCAGCAGCGGGTCCAGCAGGAACAAGCGCAGCGTGCGCAACAAGAACGTGCGGCTCAACAACGTGCACAGCAGCAGCGCGATCAGCAAGAACAGGCGCAGCGTACGCAGCAAGAACGCGCACAGCAGCAAAAGGCGCAACAGGAACAGGCCCAGCGAGTGCAACAGGAACGCGCGCAACAACAGCGGGTGCAGCAGGAACGTACGCAACAGGAGCGGGCACAGCAGCAAAAGGCGCAACAGGAACAGGCCCAGCGGGCGCAGCAGGAACGTGCACAGCAGCAACGCGCCCAGCAGGAAGCCGCTCAACAGCGAGCGGAGCAGCAGCGCGCCCAGCAGGAGGCCGCGCAACAGCGGGCGCAGCAGGAGGCGATGCAGGAACGCACGCAGCGCCAGAAAGCGCAAGAGAAGGAAAAGGAGAAGGAAAAGGAAAAGGAGAAGGAGCGGCCGGGCCAGCAGTAGGCTCGGGACCGTTCCGAACGATCGCGGCGCCCGAGGCCGCACTCCTGCGGCCCGGGCTAAACCGCAGCGCCCCGCAACCCCGCGCGATTCAGCGCTCGAACTTGATCGACAGGACGATCGAAGTCTGGGTACGCTGGATTCCGTCGATGCGGCCGATGGCATCGAGGTAACGGTCGATCTCCTCGGTGCTGCCGCCCTCGATGCGCACCTCGTAGTCGAATACCCCTGACAGGGCATAGACGGCGCGTACCCATGGGTGCGCTTCGAGCGCTCGCACCACCCGATCGCCCGATTTCGGGTCGACGTGAATCAGAACCTGCGCCCCGATCCGCTGCCTGGCAAAACCTTCGCTCACCCGAACCGTATAGCCGGCGATGACGCCGTCGCGCTCGAGGCGGCGGATTCGCTCCTGGACTGTCGTTCGCGCCACGCCGAGCTTGCGCGCGAGCGAAGCGGTCGGCTCGCGGGCATTGCGGCGCAGGAGCGCGAGCAGCCGCTCCTGATCGGTCGTGAGCCGTCGTTTCGTCGTTCTTATTGGCATTTCGACAGAATTATACCATCGGACCGTCGGATTTAGCCCTGTAATTCGACGGCAAGGCCGTCTACACTGTGGCGGTCAAAAACGACGCCTGGAATAGCACGACCGCCATGACCTCTCTCATCCTGCTCGGCGCCGGCAAGATCGGCGAAACCATCGCTCACCTGCTGCATCGCACGGGCGATTTCGCCCTTACCGTGGCCGACCAGGACGCCGAACGCCTGCGGGCGATCGCAGCGCTAGGCGTCGCGACGCGCCAGGCCCGATTCGGCGGGCCCGATGAGCTGGCGAGGCTGATCCGTAGCCACACCATGGTGGTGAGCGCGCTGCCTTTTCACCTGACGCCACTGGTTGCCGAAGCCGCCGTTGCCGCCCGGGCGCATTACTTCGATCTGACGGAGGACGTGGAGAGCACGCGGCGGGTGAGGGCGCTGGCGCCAGCGGCCGAGACCGTCCTCATGCCGCAATGCGGTCTCGCGCCGGGTTTCATCTCGGTGCTCGCGCACGCGATGACGCACAAGTTCGAGCAGCTTCGCGACGTGCATATGCGCGTGGGCGCGCTGCCGGTCTATCCGACCAACGCGCTCAAGTACAACCTGACCTGGAGCACCGACGGCCTGATCAACGAATACTGCAATCCGTGCGAGGCGATCATCGACGGGGCGCGGCGCGAGACGCTCGCGCTCGAGGAAATGGAGGCCTTCTCGCTCGACGGCGTCGCCTACGAGGCGTTCAACACCTCGGGCGGCCTCGGCACGCTGTGCGACACGCTCGACGGGCGGGTCGAGAACCTCAACTACAAGACGGTGCGCTATCCGGGCCACCGGGACCTGGTCAAGATGCTGATCCGCGACCTGAGGCTTGGCCAGCGGCGTGAAGTTCTGAAGGACGTTCTCGAGGCATCGGTGCCCATGACGCACCAGGACGTCGTGCTGGTGTTCGTAACCGTGAGCGGCCTGCGGAGCGGTCGTCTCACGCAGGAGTCGTTCGCCAAGAAGGTTTACAGCCGGAGCATCGACGGAAGGCTGTACTCCGCGATTCAGATCACGACCGCGGCCGGCGTCTGCGCGATGGTGGACATGGTGCGCGAAGGCGCGCTTCCCAGCCGCGGCTTCGTCCGTCAGGAGGACGCCGATCTCGAGCGGTTTCTCGGCAACCGATTTGGGCGGTATTATGAGTAAGGCGCGCGTTGATCGGCGCTTGATTGCCGGGCCAGCGCGCCTAAGTCCACGTTCTGTGCGACGCACTAACACGTCATGTGCGGCCGCTTCGATCAACACACGCTGCCCTATCGCTACGCGGGCTACGTCGACGCGATGCTGCGGTCGGCGGCGGAGGAGCCGCCCCCGCGCTACAACGTCGCGCCGCAGAGCCGCGCCTGGATCGCGCGCACCACGCGGGAGGGCGAGCGCGAGCTGACGCCGCTGCTGTGGGGTCTCGTGTCGTACTGGGACGACGATCCGAGGACGGCGGTGAAGCCCATCAACGCCCGCGCCGAAAGCGCGACCAAGCGGCCGATGTTCCGGAAGCTCATGGAGATCCACCGCTGCGTGGTGCCGGTGGACGGCTTCTACGAATGGCGCAAGACGTCCGGGGGGAAGCTCCCGTACTACATCCGTCTCGCCCGCGACGAGCCGTTGCTGCTCGCGGGGCTATGGGACCGCTGGAAGCGCGGCGACGCGCCGGCCATCGAATCGTTCGCCATCCTGACTACGCCGGCGAATCCGTCCATCGCCGCGCTGCACGACCGGATGCCGGCGATCATCGAGCGCAACGATCTCGAAGCCTGGCTCGATCGCCGGACGAAGCATACTGCCGCGCTCCAGTCACTGCTCAAGCCCTATCCCATGGAGCGACTGCGCGGTTTTCCGGTGAGCCGGCGCGTGAATTCCGCCGACAACGAAGGCGCAGACCTTATCGAGGCCGTGGCGGGCGAGCCGGTGACATGAGCCTGCGATCGTGATCCGGGACGGAGAAACGCTGGCCGCGCTGCTCGCGACCATCGGCGAATTCGTGCGCGAGCCGCTGATGCCGGTGAGGCGCTGGTCGACCGCGCCGTCCAGATCCATGGCGGCTCGGGCTACATCCGCGATTAGGCCATCGAGCGGTTCTATCGCGACGTGCGGCTGTTCGGCTTGTAGGAAGGCCCGAGCCAGATCCAGCAGCTCGTCATCGCGCGGGATGATCCGCGAAGTGGGCGGATAACACTCCATGGAGAACATGATCATGATTTCACGAGCTGCGGTTCGCCAGGCGCTTTGCCTTCTCGCCGTTGCCTCGCTCGCGGCGGCAGCCTGGGCGCAGGACGCCTATCCGTCTAAGGCCGTCACGCTCGTGGTGCCGTTTCCGCCGGGCGGCGTCGCCGATATCGTCGCCCGCCCCGCCGCCGACGCGATGGGCCGGTATCTCAAGCAGCCGGTGGTGATCGAGAACAAGGCCGGTGCTGGCGGCGGCATCGGCATGGGCTTCGTGGCCAGGGCCAAGCCGGATGGCTACACGCTGCTCCTCGCGCTGTCGTCGATCTCGATCCTGCCCGAAGCCGACAAGGTGACCGGCCGCTCGCCGCTCTACGCGCTCGACCAGTTCGTGCCGATCGCCCGGTTCACCGCCGATCCGACGGTGCTCGCGGTGCGCGCGGACAGTCCCTGGAAGACGGTCCAGGATTTCATCGCCGATGCCAAGCGTCGCCCGGGCGCCATCACCTACGGATCGTCGGGCAACTACGGCACGATGCACATGCCCATGGAGATGTTCGCTCACGCTGCCGGCCTCAAGCTGTTGCACGTACCCTACACCGGCGGCGGCCCCGCCGTCGTCGCCTTGCTCAGCGGCAACGTCGACGCGCTGTCGACCGGACCGTCGACGATCATTCAGCATGTCAAGGCCGGAAAGGTCCGCGTGCTCGCGTCCTGGGGCGACAAGCGGCTCGCATCGCTGCCCGATGTTCCGACGCTCAGCGAGAGCGGCGTACCCGCGGTGTTCTTTCAATGGTCGGCTTTGTTCGCTCCGGCCGGGACGCCGGAGCCGGCGTTGGCCAAGCTGCGCGAGGCGGCCCGGGCGGCTGCGGGCGACAAGGCGTTCGTCGCGGCGCTCGCCGCCGTAGAGACGCCGGTCCAATATCTCGATGCACCGGAATTGCAGCGCTTCTGGGAAGCCGACGCGAAGACGCTCGCCGAAGCCGTACGGCGCGTCGGCAAGCTGGAATAGGGTGGATCCTTTCGCGCGGGCAATGGCGCAAAGAAAAACGCCTCGCCGTTACAGGGAGGCGTTCGGTGTTCGGGGCAGGGATCAGATCCGATGGGCGACCTGGACTGCGGTCGGCATGCCGAGTCGCGCCATGGATCTGCCCTACCTGCCGCGCACTATCGCCGAAGCATCCCGTGTCGCCAATCGGCGCGGTTCCGATTCTGCTGTAGGACCGCCCTGAAGCAGGCGTAGGATCGCTGCATCGGCCACGCTTTCACCTGCCGCTGCCCGACGCGCCCCCTAGGCTCCTACGGCGCGCGAACGGCCTAGTGCCCCTGCAAGGTGCCGTGGAGGCAGTCGTCATAGCCTGCCCCGTAAGCTGGAATGCACCGACTGGTAGGATTCAGCGTGCTCGACCCGCTGTAAACGCCGTAGGGCGAGTACACGTAGTAATCGGGGATCGCTGCGTAGTACTCGGGGGTCGCGGCGTAGCTCCGGTAGCTGTACACCGGGGCGCTTGCTTCCGGGTAGTAGTACGTCATGTAGCCGGGATACGTTTCGACGTACGAATCGCGCGGTAGATCATAGAGTGCCGCGGCCGCATCGCGACAATCCGCGCGCAGAGCGAGCGGCTGGCGGTCGCAGTTGTACATCGCGGCCGAATAGCCGTCGGGGGCGACGTAATAGACGGTGCCGCCCTGACCGTCGATCTGGTGCTGAATCTGAGTTTCGATGGGAACATGGTTGCTGGTCTCGTTCGGGATGGCTTGCCGCGGGCCGTCATTGTCGGCCCCGATCGGCTGCTGCCCGTTGTCTCCCGCCTGCGAGCCCCATGCGAAGGCGGTCACCGGCAGGACCGCGACGGCAATGACGGCGGCGATGCGGTGCAGGGTGAATCGACCGGATAAATGGATAGACATGCGCTTCCTCCATGAGAACGACGAGCCTATCGGCCACCGATACTTCTGCGGCGCGGGATGCAGTTGCGGAGTGATCCGGCCTGCGACCGCTCGTCGGGAAAGACCTATGCTGCGCCGACCCGTCGGTCCAACGCTATCGGGGCGAGGCCGATCTTCCTGTAGGCTCGCCCGAGTCATCTTTCGGCGGGAGTCCTACTCTCCGTATGGCGAGGTCGAGCGGACGCGATTGCGGAAGCGTCACCGCAGCTGATCGCGGCGGGTAGCACGATCACTGCGGCAAACGCGCTCGCGGTCAGCGCGGCGAGCCGCCGAAGCGCCTTCGCCGGGCTTCGCAGCCGCTGGAATAATCCGTTACCGATGTGTCCGGAACGGACCCCAAAAGTCTGGTGCTGTTGAGTGGACTCGAACCACCGACCTACTGATTACGAAT
>DATJBM010000082.1:0-58218 GCA_035515295.1 Casimicrobiaceae bacterium
TGGCGCGGCGCGGGCGACGCCCGCGCCGCGGGGCTGCTGGCAATGCTCGAGCTCGACGCGGGATGCTTCGGGGAGGCGCTCGCCTGGAACGATCGCGCGCGCGCGGCGAGCCCCGAAGACCTGCGCTACGCCCGTCAGGGCGCGCGGATCGCGGCGCTCGCCGGCGATCACGCGGACGCGTTCGCGAGGTTGCAGGCGCTGCTCGCCGCGGCGCCGCGCACCGAGGGCGCGTGGGGCGACTTCGCGACGGCAGCCAGGGCAAGCGGCCGCGAGCGCGAGGCGATTGCCGTCTGCAGCCGCGCTTTCGACGCCGACCCGTCGGCGCAATCAATCCTGCTCGCGCTGCTGAGCCTCGTTCACGATACGCCGATGGGGAGCGCGCCGGCCGGCGAAACGCCGGTCGCAGAGCGCGCGCCGATCAGCGTCGTAACCTGCAGCAGCGACGAGGCGCGGTTCGCGCTGATGGCGACGAGCTACGATCGGGCGCTGCGCGAGTGGCCGCACGAGATCGTCCGCATCGCCGACGCGCGCTCGCTCGCCGAAGGCTACACGCGCGGCCTCGAGCGCGCCACGGGCGACGTCGTGGTATTCACGCACGACGACGTCGAGATCCTGCCGGCGGATTTCGGCCAGCGGCTCGAGCGGCGTCTTGCCGCTTGCGACATTCTGGGCGTCGCGGGCGCGACGCGCGCGACGGGTCCGGCGTGGCCGTATGCCGGCTGGCCGCATCTGCACGGCTGCGTGATCTATCCGCACGAGACCGGCTATCGCGTCACCGTGTACAGCCGCACGGTGCCGATCGCGCACGGCATCGGTGTCATGGACGGCGTGCTCCTCGCCATGCGCCGTTCGGTCGCCGAGAAGATCGGCTGGGACGCCGAGGCCTGCGAAGGCTTCCACGGCTACGATGTCGACTTCACGCTGCGCGCGGCTAGAGGCGGCTGCCGGCTCGCGGTGGCGACCGACCTCGGTGTCGTGCATCGCTCCTACGGCAGTTTCGACGCTCGCTGGGAGGCCGCCGCACGCAAGCTCATGATGAGGCACCCCGAGCTCAGGGGCGAGCCTGCCAAGGAGACCGGATTCGTCGCCCGCGCAGTGCCCGACGCGGCGCACGCGCTCGCGCTCGTCGACAACTGGGCGAAGCCCGCGCTTTAGGCGAGCGTGGCCAGGAACTCCCGCACCGCGGCGACGCGCTCCTCCAGCGTCGGCGCCGAACGCTCGATGCGCACCTTGTCCGGTCCCGCCAAGCGATAGCGCCGGTCGTTGCGCACGAGCGCGATCAGCTTGCCGGGGTCGAACGGCGGCTTGGGACGAAACTGGATCTGCGATCGGTCCGCCCCGGCGTCGATCTTGGCCACGCCGAGGTGTTGCGCGCCGATGCGCAAACGATGGCAGGCGAGCAGCGCCTGGGCGGGCTCCGGCGGCAGCCCGAAGCGGTCGATCAACTCCTCCTGCATCGCGGTGAGCTCAGCCTCGGTCTCGCAGTTGGCGAGGCGCTTGTAGAGCACCAGCCGCTCGTGCACGTCGCTGCAGTAGGTCTCGGGCAGGAGCGCGGGGACGTGGAGCGAGATCTCGGTGGTCACCCCGAGCGGCTCGGTGAGATCGGGCCCGCGTCCCGCTTTCAGCGCATCGACCGCGGCCTTGAGCATGTCGACGTAGAGCTGGAAGCCGATCTGCTGCATCTCGCCCGACTGCGCCTCGCCCAGCACCTCGCCGGCGCCGCGGATCTCGAGGTCGTGCATGGCGAGATAGAACCCCGAGCCCAGCTCCTCCATGAGCTGGATCGCCTCCAGGCGCTTCTTCGCCACCGCGGTGAGCGCCTCTTCCGGAGGCGTGAGGAGATACGCGTACGCCTGGTGGTGCGAGCGTCCGACGCGCCCCCGGAGCTGATGGAGCTGGGCGAGACCGAAACGGTCGGCGCGGTCGATGATGATCGTGTTGGCGGTCGGGACGTCGAGCCCGCTCTCGATGATGGTCGAGCACAGCAGCAGGTTGCAGCGCTGGTGGTAGAAGTCGCGCATCACCTGTTCGAGCTCGCGCTCCGGCATCTGGCCGTGGGCGATGCCGAGCCGCGCCTCCGGCACCAGAGCGCGGAGCTTGTCCGCCCTGGTCTGGATGGTCGCGATGTCGTTGTGCAGGTAGTAGACCTGTCCGCCGCGCTTCAATTCGCGCAGCACGGCTTCGCGCACGATCCCCGGCGCGTAGGGCGAGACGAAGGTCTTGATGGCGAGCCGCCGCTCGGGTGCCGTGGCGATGACCGAGAAGTCGCGCAGGCCCTCGAGCGACATCGCGAGCGTGCGCGGAATGGGCGTCGCGGTAAGCGTGAGCACGTCGACTTCGGCGCGCAGGCGCTTGAGCTGCTCCTTGTGGCGCACACCGAAGCGGTGCTCCTCGTCGATAATGATCAGGCCCAGGCGCTTGAAGCTGACGTCGCTCTGGAGCAGCCGGTGGGTGCCGATCACCAGGTCGATCGTGCCGTCGGCGAGCCCCGCGAGCACCGTCTTCGCCTCCTTGCCGGTGCGGAAGCGCGAGAGCTCCACGAGCTTCACGGGCAGCTCGGCGAACCGGTCGGCGAAAGTCTGGAAGTGCTGGTCGGCAAGCAGCGTGGTTGGCACGAGCACGGCGACCTGCTTGCCGTCGGCCAGCGCGATGAACGCGGCGCGCAGCGCCACCTCGGTCTTGCCGAAGCCGACGTCGCCGCACACCAGCCGGTCCATCGGCCTGCCGGTGACGAGGTCCTTGATGACCGCCTCGATCGCCGCGGCCTGATCCGCGGTTTCCTCGAACGGGAAGCCCGCGGCAAAGGCCTCGTAGTCGTGGACCTCGAAGCGGAAGGCGTGCCCTTCGCGCGCGGCGCGCTGGGCGTAGAGATTGAGAAGCTCGGCCGCCGTATCGTGCGCCCGCTGCGCCGCCTTGCGCTTGGCGCGATCCCACTGGCCGCTGCCCAGCTCGTGCAGCGGCGCCGCCTCGGGCGCCGCGCCGCTGTAGCGGCCGATGAGGTGAAGATTCGCGACCGGAACGTAGAGCTTCGCGTCGTTCGCATATTGCAGATGCAGGAACTCGTTCGGTCCGTCGCCGAGATCGAGCGTGACCAGGCCCAGATAGCGGCCGATGCCGTGCTCCTCGTGCACCACCGGATCGCCGATGCGCACCTCGGAGAGGTCGCGCAGCATCGCTTCGACGTTCGAGCGGCGCACCTCGCGCTTGGCGCTGGTGCGGGCCACGTCGGCGTAGAGCTCGGCCTCCGTTACTACCGCGATGCCGGCTGCGGACCAGACAAAGCCGGCATGCACCGGCCCGACCGTCAGCGCCGGGCTCGCGTCGCCCGCGACGAACTCGTCCCAGTCGGCGACGATCGCCGGCTTGAATCCGTATTCGGCGAAGTATTGCTGCATCGTCTCCCGCCGGCCGAGGCCGTCGGCGACGATGAGCACGCGCTCGCGCGCCGAGGTGGCGAAGCGCTTGAGCGCGTGCAAAGGATCGCCCGCGCGGCGCTCGACCTTGAGCTCCGGCAGCGTCTCGGTCATTGCGTCATTCCGGCGGAGGACGGAATCCAAGCTGCGTTGAGCCGACACCTCACCCGAAACTTTGGCCCCGGCCTGCGCCGGGTGGACAGGGGCCGGGAGGTCGATTCGAGCGAACGCCTTCACCATCCCGTTGAACTCGTCGACGGGCAGGAAGAGATCGTGCGGCTGGAGCAGCGGATGGCCCGGATCGCCGCGCAGCAGGCGGTAGCGCGCTTCGGTGTCGTTCCAGAAGCGCTCGACTCCGGCCGCGACGTCGCCGTGGAAGCACACTGTCGCGCTCGCCGGGAGATAGTCGGCGAGCGTCGCGGTCGCGTCGAAGAACAGCGGCAGGTAGTACTCGATCCCGCCGGGGGTGATCCCGTTGCTGATGTCGCGATAGAGCGGCGACTTGGACGGATCGCCCTCGAAGGCTTCGCGATAGCGGCCGCGGAAGCGCGTGCGCGCCGCCTCGTCCTGTGGAAACTCGCGCGCCGGCAGCAGGCGCACGCTGGGCACGGGATAGAGCGTGCGCTGGGTGTCGACGTCGAAGCTCTTGATCGACTCGATCTCACGGTCGAGGAGGTCGATCCGATAGGGAAGCGCGCTGCCCATCGGGTAGAGATCGATCAAGCCGCCGCGGACGCTGAACTCTCCCGGCGAGACCACTTGCGTGACGTGCTGGTAGCCGCCGAGCGCGAGCTGCGAGCGCAGCGCATCGACGTCGAGCGTCTCGCCCTGGCTGAGAAAGAACGTGTAAGCGGCGAGGTACGACGGCGGCGCGAGCCTGTAGAGCGCGGTCGAGGCCGCAACCAGCAGCAGGTCGCATTCGCCGCGCGCGGCATGGTAGAGCGTCGCAAGCCGCTCGGAGACGAGATCCTGATGCGGCGAGAACTGATCGTAGGGCAGCGTTTCCCAATCGGGAAGCGTGGCCAGGCGCAACGCCGGCGCAAACCAGGCGATCTCCGCGGCGAGCCGCTGCGCCGCGAGCGCCTCGGCGCATACGACGGCGGTCAGCTCTCCGCGCTCGGTGGCTGCCGAGGCGTATTGCGCTAGCGCGAGCGCATCCGCCGAGCCGACCAGCGCGGGAGCGAGCCTCTTCTTCCCGGCGGGCGGCCGCTCGGGCGCGAGCCGCGGCACGGAGCGCGCGGGCGACAGTCCGGCGGTGGTCGGAAGGCTCATGGAAGGTGCGACGGCGGGCAAAAGACCTTCTCTACGGACAGCGCAATTATACGTTGCGTTCGCGATGCTCCTTCGAGCGGGCGAGCTGCCTGTGTCGCGACCGCGCTGCGGATCGGAGATAATCGCTCGATGGCCGCTACTACCCTGTCGCTCGCTCGACGAACCGCTTCGCCGTATCTCCTGCTCACGCTCACGCCGTTCTTCTGGGCGGGCAACTGGATCGTGGGCCGCGGCCTGTACCGCGAGATTCCGCCGATGGCGATGACGTTCTATCGCTGGTTCTTCGCGCTCCTGATCCTCGCGCCGTTCGCGCTGCCGCACGTGAGGCGGGAATGGCCCCTGGTGATCCGGCATCGGCGCGCGCTGCTGGCGCTCGGTATCGTCGGCGTCGGCACGCACAACGCGCTCACCTACCTCGGGCTCAACTACACGACCGCCATCAACGGGGTGATGCTGAATTCCTTCATTCCGGTGATGATCATCGCGCTGTCGTGGATCTTCCTTCGCCAGCGACTCTCGCGGCTTCAGTTGGCGGGCGTGGCGCTCTCGCTCTGCGGGGTGCTTGCCATCTTGTCGGGCGGACGCCTGGAGACGCTCGCGGCGCTTGAATTGAACCGCGGCGACCTGCTGGTGATCCTGTCGATGCTGCTCTGGTCGATCTACACCATCGGGCTGCGCTGGCGCCCGACGGGACTGCACTGGCTCACATTCCTGTTCGTGATCGTCTGCGTGGGCGACGCGGCGGTGCTGCCGCTCTACCTCGCCGAATCGGCGCTCGGTGCCCGGCTGGTTTTCTCATGGCTCAACCTGGCGGCGATCGTGGGTGTGGCGCTGTTCTCCTCGGTGCTCGGTTACATCTTCTGGAACCGCGGTGTCGAGCAGATCGGCGCCAGCATCGCGGGCCTGTTCGTGCACCTCATGCCGGTGTTCGGAACGCTGCTTGCCTGGTTGCTGCTGGGTGAGCGCCTGCGCGGCTTCCATCTGATCGGCATCGCGCTCATCCTCACGGGAATCTACCTCACGAGCCGGTCGGCGCCGCCGCCCGTGCCGGCCGCGCCCGAGTAGGTGCGCCGCGCTCAAGCACCTCGGACATTCCCAACCGATGAAGTCCATGTTTCCGCTTTAGGCGCGCACGCGGCCGTACCGGTCGTCGAAGCGGACGATGTCGTCCTCGCCGACGTAGCTGCCGCACTGGACTTCGATTAGCAGCAGCGGTTCGGAGTCCGCGTTGGCGAGCCGATGCCGGGTCTCGGGGGGAATGAACGTCGATTCGTTCTGCCGCAGGACGTATTCGCGCTCGCCGTTCGTGACCGACGCCTCGCCGGCGACCACCACCCAGTGCTCGCTGCGATGGCGATGGAGCTGCAGCGACAGCGCAGCCCCCGGCTTCACCTCGATGCGCTTGATCTTGAACCCGGGTCCTTCCTGCAGTACGGTGTACGCGCCCCACGGCCGCAGCACCGTGGTATGGAAGCGGTAGGCATCGTGGCCCCGCGCCTTGAGCTCGCCGACCACGTCCTTCACCTTCTGCACGTGGTCCTTGTGCGCGACGAGCACGGCATCGGGGGTTTCGACCACGAAGAGCCCGTCGACGCCGACCGTCGCCACCACGCGGTCGGTGGCATGCACGTACGTATCGCGGGTGGCGATCGTCACGCGATCGCCTTCGCCGCGGTTGCCGTCGGCGTCCGCCGGGGCGAGATCCGCCAGCGCGCGCCACGACCCGACGTCGCTCCAGTCGAACGCGCCGCGCACCACCGCGACCTTCTTCGCCTTCTCCATGACCGCCACATCGAAGGAGACATCGGGAACGGCGGCGAAGAGTGCGGAGTCGATCTCGAGCATCGGGCCGTCGCGCTGATCGCGCATGGCTTCCCAGACCGGCTGCAGCGCCGCCAGCAATTCGGGTGCATGCTCTTCGAAAGCCCGCAAAACGGCTCGCGCCGTGAAGCAGAACATCCCGGAGTTCCAAACGTGCCGACCGTCGGCGAGGTAGGCCTGCGCCTCGGCGAGCGGCGGTTTCTCGATGAAGCGGCGGGCGCGGAACGTTCCCGCGACGGGAAGCGCATCTCCCAGCTCGAGATAGCCGTATCCCGTCTCGGGCGTGGCCGGGGCAATGCCGAACGTCGCGAGCCAGCCTTCCGCGGCCAGCGCCACGCCTCGAGCGACCGCGGAAGCGAAAGCCGCCGTGTCGCGAATCAGATGATCGGCAGGCAGGACCAGCAGCGTGGCGCCGTCGCCGAACACCGCCTGCGCGTAATGCGCGCCGAGCGCCACCGCGGCGCCGGTGTTACGCCCGAACGGTTCCAGAAGGTACGCCATGCGCGCGGGCATATCCGCGCCGGCTCCGGCGTACGTGTCCTTGGTATGAAAGTAGTAGTCGCGGTTGGTGACGGTCACCACTCCCGCGAGATCGGGCAGCGCCGCGGCGCGTAAAAAGGTGCGCGCCAGGAGAGAACCGCCCTGCGCACCGTCGCCGGGCAGCGGCATGAACGGCTTCGGAGCCGCTTCGCGCGACAACGGCCAGAGTCTGGTGCCGGCGCCGCCGGAAAGAACGATTGGGACGAGCGCCATGGCCTTCGGATCCGAACACCGAGAGCGCCCAATTGTACCGGAAGCTCTCGCCACTGACGACTCATCGTCGCGACCTCTCGCCTATGGCGCCGGCGCCGCAGAAGCGAGTCGAGCATCGAGAGACGTCCGACGCTAAACTGCGTCCGGCAACTGTGATGGGAGGTGCATTCATGCTCAGGATGAAAGTTGGCGCGCCCGTCGCCGCATCGCTCGTGGGCGCGAGCATCGCACTTTGGACGGCTGCGATCGGTGCGGCCACGCCCGAACGTGCGGCCGCACCGCAGCTCGCCGTTGGCGATCGTTGGGAATATCGCATCACGGACAATCTGCGGCGCGGTGCCGTCTCGAAGCTCGACGTCGAGGTCGTTTCCGTCACGGCCGGCCGCGCGCGGCTGCGCTTCGAGCGCGTCTATGCGAGCGGCCGCGGCGAATGGTTCGACGAAGTCGATCGGGATGGAAACCTCGTCAGCGGGACGCTCTTCCGCGAGCCGCCGCGCCCGTTCGCTCCGCCCGCTCAGCTGCTCGCATTCCCGCTGCAGAAGGGCAAGACCTGGAGGCAGACGATCGACACGCTGCGGAAGGACACCAGTGGCAAGGACCAGATCCTGATCTACGGCAGGGTCGGCTCGCCCGCGGCGGTGACCGTGCCCGCCGGCCGATTCGAAGCCCTCTACGTCTATCGCACCATCCAGCTCGATGACAGCGAATTCTGGCGGAGCCGGACCTCGATCACCGATGCCATCTGGTACACGCCGTCGGCGAAGGCGCCCGTGCGCATCAAGCGCGAGGCGAAATACAACCAGAAGGATCTGAGCAATCCGGAGGTGCGCACCGAATCGACGGTGCTGGAGCTCGTGGCGTTTCGGCCCGGCCGGGGCCCTTGATTTTCGGGCTCGGCGCCCCGATCTGTTTCCATCGAGGTTCCGCGGGAATCTGCCCACCGCGGTGTTATCATAGTCTTCCTGCGCGCGCGACCCGAGGTCGCGATGCGGACCCGATCACCGGGGGCGACCTGGTTTCGACGGGGACTGCGAAGCAGCGTGGGGCATGCCAAGGTGCAGAACCTTGTGAATCCTCTGCAATCGCAAACTTAACTGCGAACGACGAAACTTACGCTCTGGCGGCTTAACCCCGCCGGACCTCGCACCGGGCAGCGCTCGGCTCGGGTGACGAAGCCGGCAACGGCGTAGTCACGGCGAGGACATCTAGAGCGATCGCGTGCGCCCGGGTCACTTGGGCGACACGTCAAACCAAGGTGACTGGCGTTGGAGCAGCCTGTCCGTCGGCGGCTTCGGGGCGAGAGCAAACGACGAGACTAAGCATGTAGTCCCGACTGTGTAGTGTTTCCGGACGCGAGTTCGATTCTCGCCGCCTCCACCAAACCCACCGATGACGGCCCCGACCTGGGGCCGTTGTCTTTCTCATCCCCGGCACACGCCCTCACGCGGACGTCTGCCGCGCTGGCGCGGGCCCCTTATCGAGCGGGCGATGGGGGCTTGCGATGTTTCACGTAGTCCTCCAGACGCTTGATGAAGTACCTCATCTGCAGATAGTCGCGAACCTTGTCGGCGGAGTCGCCCGCCGCGTGCACAGCGTGCTCCAGCTCGTCCTCGGTGACACCGAAGCTCTCAGCCCAACCGCGCCTCTCGTAATCCTGGCTCAGATCGATCCGGGCCTTGCCTGGTTGGTGGCGGTTCGTTAGCTGATCGGTCATGGCTTTCTCCTACGCGTCCGTACCGACATCCTAGCTGGGCACAGCCGGGGAATCTGTCAGCTGGATGCCGATCTTTCTTGTCAGAGGAAACCTACGCGCCCGGAGGGCAAACCAAGGTCCTGCCGGCGAGCCTGCACATTCAGCAACCAAAAGCGGAGAAGCGTCCCCGCGCGGCTACACCTGGACGGGTGAGCGCCGACCAGTCGTCACCCACGCGATCGCCGCGGCCGCAAACAACATCACTTCGGCGGCGTGCCGTCCTTCCATTCCTCGTCGGTGCGAAAGACGCGGACGACTCGCGTCCGCTTGCCGCCGCCGAACTTCTCCATCTGTACCCGTACGGGGTAGAGCTCCAGGAGCTTGGCGCGAGCCGCATCTTCGTCGTCGAAGGTAAGCACCGTACCGTCGGCGCCGCGGACGTCGGACCAGATACCTCGGTCGTCTTGGATCTCGATCTTGAACATGGTCGGCCTTACGTTGGGCTGCGGCTCGAGCCACCGGCTTGATTGTCTCGCCGGAGCCGAGGCGATTCCAGTACCGCGGTGGACGCAGCTCGAGCCGAAGGCCGGGGACCGCGCTTGCCCTGCGGTCCTACACGCAAATCGGACCCCGACTGATCGTCAAACGGCCATCGCTTCATCATCATTCGAACACCGTAAGGATTCGGGGAGAGCAGCTATGGCACACGGCTATCTTGGCAAGCACCGCCGTCCGGCAATGAACCGCGGCAAGCAGCGCAGCGTACGGGACAACCCGGGCCAGGCATCGTCGGCCTCACACAGGCAGGGACTACAAGGCGAAGGCAACTACGACGCGGCACGCGAATTCGACGATGCCGAGCGCGCGTTCGTCGAATCCGGAAAACTGGAGGAGGGCATCCGGAATGCGCCGCCCAGGTCGGAGACAGAGCGCCGCGAAATGGAGCTCGCCGAACAGCAGGCGAAGCAGCGCGCGAAAGAAGAGGATCCTGCGCTGCTCAAAAAGCCGCCCGCGCGCCGACGCGATCAGCGCTAGCCGGCGGCTGCGCCCAAACGCGGAACTTCACCGTGGGCCGGCGCGCCGCCGCGCCTTGTCTAGCCCTTCGGCGGAACCGGCGCGGGGACCTGATTCCTGATCGGCTTCAGCGACCGGAGGTACGCGAAGATCGCCTTGAGATCGGCATCGCTCAAGCCCGCCAGGTCGTACCAAGGCATCGGCGGCAGAATCGGTCGGCCGACGCCGAGATGCTTGCCGGTGCGCATCGTCTTGATGAACTGCTGCGGAGTCCAGCCACCGAGCCCGGTCTGTTTGTCGGGCGTAAGGTTCGCCGCGTAGCTGATGCCCCACGGGCCGACCCAGGCGGTGAGGTGGCTGTTGGTGAGCGCGGCCCACTGATTCGGCGCTGCGCCGACGACGCCCTGGGGAATCGGCGGAAGCTCCGCGTCGGCCGGGTGGCCGGACAGCAGGCGCGCCTTGTCGGGAGCCGGCCCGTTCGGTGTCATCACCTTGGGCGAATGACAGTCGTGGCAGCCGCCGAAATTGACCAGATATTCGCCGCGCTTCACATCCCTCGCGGCGCTCTGAGCCGATGCGACGCTTGCCGCGCCGAGACAACCCGCAGCGAATACGGCTGCGACGACCCTTCCAAGTTTGACCGACATCATTCCTCCTGCTTGCCAAGGCGCGTAGTCTAACGATCGCTCCAGGGCCGATCAAGGGCGAAGCGCACATCTCGCGCGGGCCTTGGTTGTGAAATCCTCCGCGCAGCCGCGATAATGGAGGCGCGACGCCGATCTCGGCGCGATCCAGGAGAGCTCTTCCGATGCGAATCTTCAACTTCGGCGCCGGACCCGCGGTGCTTCCCGAGCCGGTGCTCCGCACCGCCGCCGCCGAGATGCTCGACTGGCACGGCAGCGGGATGTCGGTGATGGAGATGAGCCATCGCGGCAAGGAGTTCATCAGCATCTACGAGAAGGCGCAGGCCGATCTGCGCACGCTGCTGGCGATTCCGGCGAGCTACAGGATCCTCTTCCTGCAGGGGGGCGCGGTCGCCGAGAACGCCGTCATTCCGATGAACCTGCTCGCGGGGCGCTCGAGGGCCGACTACGTCAACACCGGGTCGTGGTCGCAGAAGTCGATCAAGGAAGCGAAGAAGTATTGCGCGGTCAACGTTGCCGCTTCGTCGGAAGACCGCAACTTCACCTATGTGCCCGCGCAATCGAGCTGGAAGCTTTCGCCCGATGCCGCCTATGTCCACGTATGCACCAACGAGACGATCGGCGGCGTGGAGTACCAGTGGACGCCGGACACGGGCGCGGTGCCGCTGGTCGCCGACATGTCGTCGCATCTGCTCTCGCGCCCGGTCGACGTCGCCAGATACGGCGTCATCTACGGCGGAGCGCAGAAGAACGCGGGGCTGGCGGGGCTGACGATCGTGATCGTGCGCGACGATCTTCTGGACCGGGCGTTGCCCATCACGCCCAGCGCCTTCCACTGGCAGGAGCAGGCGGCGGCCGACTCGATGGTCAACACGCCGGCGACCTACGCGATCTACATCGCCGGCCTGGTGTTCGAGTGGCTCGAGTCGCAGGGCGGGGTCGAGGCGATCGAGAAACGGAACATGGCCAAGGCGAAGCTCCTCTACGACTACCTGGACGGCACGCGCTTCTACACCAACCCGGTGCGCAGGGAAGACCGCTCGCGCATGAACGTGCCGTTCAAGCTTCACGACGAAGCGCTCGACGAGGCGTTCCTCAAGGGGGCGAAGGAGCGCGGCATGGTGCAGCTGAAAGGCCACCGCTCCGTCGGCGGGATGCGCGCTTCCATCTACAACGCGATGCCGATCGAAGGCGTGCAGGCGCTGGTCGACTACATGCGCGAGTTCGAGCGCCGGCACGGCTGATCCGCCTCCGACCGCCATGACCAAGTACAGCGTGCTCACCCTGAATCAGATCTCGAGTCAGGGACTGCACCGCTTTCCGGCCGCGCGATACACGGTCGGCAAGTCGGTGGAGCATCCCGACGCGATCCTGGTGCGCTCTCATAACATGCATTCGATGCCGATCGCCTCGAGCGTGAAGGCGATCGGTCGCGCCGGCGCCGGCACCAACAACATTCCGGTGGCCGAGATGTCGAAGCGCGGCGTGCCGGTGTTCAACGCGCCGGGAGCCAATGCCAACGCGGTCAAGGAGCTGGTGCTCGCCGCGCTGCTGCTCGCCGCGCGCAACCTGATCCCCGCGCTCTCGTACGTGGCGAACCTCGGGAGCGACGGACCGGATTTCGAGGCCCGCGTGGAGGAGGGGAAGAAGCAATTCGCGGGCTTCGAGCTGCCGCATCGCACGCTGGGCATCGTCGGCCTGGGCGCGGTCGGGGGCCTGGTCGCCGACACCGCGATCAAGCTCGGCATGAAGGTGATCGGCTTCGATCCGGAGATCACCATCGATGCGGCGTGGCGCCTGCCGTCCTCGGTGCGCAAGGCCAACTCGATCGAGGAGCTGTTGCGAGCCTCCGAGTTCGTCACCCTGCACGTTCCTCTGGTGCCGATGACCCGGAAGCTGATCGACGCGAAGCGACTCGCGGTGATGAAGCCCGGCGCCGTGCTGCTCAATTTCGCTCGCGACGCGGTCATCGACGAAGCTGCGGTCCTCGAAGCGCTCGCCGCGCGGCGGCTCAAATACTATCTCTGCGATTTTCCGAGCCCGCGGCTGGCCGGCAAGCCCGGCGTCGTCGCGCTCCCGCACCTCGGCGCGTCCACCGAAGAGGCGGAGGAGAACTGCGCCGTCATGGTCGTCGACCAGGTGCGCGAGTACCTCGAGCACGGCACCATCGCCAACTCGGTCAACTTCCCGGCGATCGAGATGGCGCGCGAATCGCCCTACCGTGTCGCGATCGCCAACGCCAATGTGCCCAACATGCTGGGGCAGATCTCGACCACGATGGCCCAGGCGGGCCTGAACATCCACAACATGGTGAACAAGTCGCGCGGCGAGACAGCCTTCACGCTGGTCGACGTCGACAGTCCCATCGAGCCGCCGGTCATCGAATCGATCGCGGCGATTCAGGGCGTGCTGTCCGTGCGCTCCATACCCGCGGAAGTCTCGGGCTGAGCGACGCCACGGGGGGTCGAGGCGATCGCGGAGGCGACGCCGCGCTCTTCCGGCCTCCCGACCTACCGCTGCCGGCCGCTGTGGCACGGCTCCTGCTGCCGATGCTCGGCACTAGGCACAGAACGCGGCGCTGGTGACGAACCTTGCAGCGGAACCCGGGGCAGGACGCCGCCTGCAGCGGCGAATCGCGGGCCTCGGCATCCGAGGCCGGCTGGCGCTGCTCGCGCTGGCTTTCGGCCTGCCGGTCCTCGGCTATATCGCCTTCAGCGCGGGCCAGCAGCTCGACCAGGAGCGCGAAGTCGCCAAAGAACGCAACCTCGCCTTCGCCCGCATCGTCGCGGCACGACTCGACGACTGCGTAGGCGACGTCAACCAGCTGCTGGCCACGCTGTCGCAGGTTGTCGCCGCCACGGCGGACGGCGCCCAGGCGAACGACGTCCTGCTGGGCGACCTGCGACCAAATCTGCCGTCCCACGTCAGCAACGTCGCGGTCTGGGACGAAAACGGTCAGAACGTCGGCGCCTTGGACTTGGCGCTCCGGGACCATCCGTTCAGCGTTGCGGACCGGCAATACTTTCGCGCCGCTCTGGTGAGTTCCGAGCTCGTGGTCGAGGCGCCCGTGCTGTCCCGCAACAACGGCGCGAACCTCGCGGTGTTCGCACGCCGGGTGAGCCGGGTTGGCCGCCCGGGGGCAGTGGTCGCGGCTTCGATCCAGCTCGCGCACCTCGACAGTCTGCTCAGCGATGGCGGCACGCTTCCGGCCGGCTCGGTGATTACGCTCATCGACCGGCGAGGAACGGTGCTGTCCCGCTCCGTCGATCCCGAGCGCTGGATCGGGCAAAGCGTCGCAACCCAGGACCGCTTCATGGCCGACATCGCGCACGGCGAGGGCACGGCGGAGCGCGCCGGCCTGGACGGCGTCGTGCGGCTCGCCGGGTACACCACCGCGCGTTCGGTCCCATGGCTCGTCAATGTCGGCGTGCCGACCGCCGCGGCGCTGGCGCCGCTCAGGCGGCAGCTTTTCGAGAACCTGCTGGTCGCCTGCTTCGCGCTGCTCCTCGGCTCCGCCGCGGCGGCCGGCGTCGGCGAGTGGATCGCCCGGCCGCTGCGCCAGCTCGCGAGCGACGCCGCGCTGCTCGAACGCGGCCAGCTCGCCCATCGGAGCAGCGTTTCCGCGGTCGGCGAGACCGGCGTTCTCGCCTCGGGCCTCAATACGATGGCGCAGGCGCTCGAGGAGCGCGCGCTCGCGCTCAGCCAGAGCGAGGAGCGGCTGCGTCTGGTCACGGACAACGTCCCCGCCTTCATCTCCTACATCGACCGCGAGCGGCGCTGTGGCTTCGCCAACGCCTCGTATTACGACTTCTTCGGCCTCGCGCCGCAGTCGATCATCGGCGCGACCATGCGCGACATTCACGGCGAAGCGGTGTACCAGCGGATCAGGCCGAAGCTCGACGAGGCCCTCGGCGGGATGCCGGTGCACTTCGAGCAGGTCGACGACGGACCGCGCGGTCCACGCACGTACAACGTCACCTACCTGCCCGACTACGCGGACGATCACCAGGTGCGCGGTGTGTACGTGATGGGTCAGGACATCACCGAGCAGAAGGCGCTGGAAGAGAAGCTCGCCCGGATGGCGCAATACGATCAGCTCACCGGGCTTCCCAACCGCTATCTTCTGCACGACCGGTTGGCGCAGGCGTGCGGCCGCAGCCGGCGCGACGGAGTGGAGCTGGCGCTGTTCTATCTCGATTTGAACGATTTCAAGCGCATCAACGACGCCCACGGCCACGCCACGGGAGACGCGATGCTGCAGGAGTTCGCCGGGCGAGTGACGGCGACCGTGCGCGCGACCGACACGGTCGCGCGCATCGGTGGCGACGAGTTCGTCGTGCTGATGGAAGGCAGCTTCGCCAGCGCGCAGCTCGAGCAGCTCGCGCGCAAGATCATCGAGGTCGTCGAGCGGCCGTTCGAGATCGACGGCAAGACCCTTCACACCTCCAGCAGCATCGGCGTGGCGACCTGTCCTCCTTGGAGCTCGTGGCAGGAGCTGCTGCATACCGCGGACAGCGCGATGTACGATGCCAAGGCCGCCGGCCGCGGGGGCGTGGTCATTGCGCCGGCCGAGCGACTGCATCTCGCGTGGCCGCGCCCCGACGCCTCGCGCGAGGTTTTGTAGCTACAGCCGCTCCGCGGTCGCTCGCAGCACGCCGGCCTCGTTCATCCGTTCCCACGCGGCGGCGAGGGAGCCTCCCGTGTCGATCGCACGGCACGCGTCCTCGACCACCACGACCGCGAAGCCCGCGTCGCGGGCGTCGACCGCAGAATAGGCGACGCAGAAATCGGTGGCGAGCCCGGCTAGGAACACGCGCTCGATCCCGCGCTCACGCAGGTAGCCGGCCAGCCCAGTGCGCGTGCGTCCATCGGCTTCGACGAACGCCGAATAGCTGTCGATCTCGCGCCGGTAACCCTTGCGCACGATGAGCTCGGCCTGCGGAATCGCCAGCGCGGGCGAGAACTCGGCTCCGCGCGTGCCCTGCACGCAGTGATCCGGCCAGAGCACCTGCGGACCGTACGGCATGGTCACGATCTCGAAGGGAGCCCGCCCGGGATGGCTGGAGGCGAACGAGAGATGGCCGGCGACGTGCCAGTCCTGGGTGAGCACGGTATGGGTGAAGCGATGGGCGAGCGCATTGACCTTCGGCACGATCGCATCCCCGCCCGCGACCGCGAGCGCGCCGCCCGGCAGAAAATCGTTCTGGATGTCGACGACCAGCAAAACATCGCGTTCGGAGAGATACATAGGCCGGTTTGTTCAAGACCTGCGCTCGACAGTAGCGCGGTATCCCCATTGTGCGCCGTAGCCGGCAGTTGAGGGCAAATGCCGCGCGGCCCGACGGCCGTAGGAGGAATTCGGATTCGATCCTACGCGGCAGTAAGGCCCTCCTACAGCCGAAACAGCGCTCGTCCGATTGCGCTTCCGCACTGCAGCCGGGACGATCACCTGGCGGCGGTGGACAACGGCGTGAGGCCGTGCCCGACGCGAATCTTTTCCAATTGGGCTGACTGCCCGGAGCGGTTCTCGGGCGCCGCGCGGCTCAGGCGGCGATGGTGGCGAGCGAGCAGTCGACCGAGGAGGGAAGACGCATGAAGTCGATCCTGGACCCCACGTTCCGCTATGTACCCAGCGTCGAAACGGATCTGAGAAAGACCTTCGCCCGCGTGCGGCGCGAGCAGCGCGCCATCAGCGCGCGAGGCAATCCGGAGCCCGCGACCGCGCCGAACGTGCTTTCGCTCCAGCGCCGCAACGCGGCGCCCGCCGCATCGTCGCGGTAGGCCGGATTCATCCGGTCGACGCCGTGCGAATGAATTCGCACCTACGCGAGCGGTAGCCCGACGTAGTTCTCGGCGAGCGTGACAGCCTTCGCCCGCGAAGTCGTCACATAGTCGAGCTCGGCCAGCTGCAGCCGTTCCTGGAACGGGTCGCTCCCCGGGAACGTGTGCAGCATGGAGGTCATCCACCAGGAGAAATATTCGGCCCGCCACACGCGCGCGAGCGCGCTCTGCGAGTAGCGATCGAGCAGCTCCCGGCGTCCTTGCCGATAGAACGCCGCCAGCGCGCGCGCGAGCAGCCACGCGTCGGCCACCGCGAGGTTAAGCCCCTTGGCTCCGGTCGGCGGCACGATGTGCGCCGCGTCGCCGGCCAGGAACAGCCGTCCGTACTGCATCGGCTCGCAGACGAAGCTGCGCATGGCCACGATGTTCTTCTGCACGACCGGACCTTCGCGCGGCGCCCACCCGTCCGTGGTGGCGAGCCGCGCGCGGAACTCGCTCCAGATCCGTTCCTCGCTCCACCGCTCGACGTCGTCGTGCGGATCGCACTGGAAGTACAGCCGCTGGATCTCCGGCGAGCGCGTGCTGACCAGCGCGAAGCCCCGCGGATGATGAGTGTAGATCAGCTCCGGCGATGACGGCGGCGCTTCGGCGAGGATGCCGAACCAGCCGAAGGGATAGACGCGCGCGTGCTCGGTGCGGCTCGACTCGGGGATCGTCGTCCGGGCGACGCCGTGGAAACCGTCGCACCCGGCGATGAAGTCGCAGGCGAGCTCTCGCGGCGCGCCGTCGTGACGGAAGCCGATGCGCGGCGCGTCGGTATCGACGTCGTCGAGCCTGGCATCCAGCGCCTCGAATAGGATGGTGCCGCCGACGGCGAGCCGCGCGGCGATCAGATCCTTCAGCACCTCGTGCTGGGCGTAGAGCACGATCGTCTTGCCGCCGGTGAGCTCGACGAAGTCGATGCGATGGCCGCGCCCGCCGAAGCGAAGCTCGATGCCCTCGTGCACCGCGCCTTCGCGCCGCATGCGCTCGCCGACACCGGTCGACTTCAGGAGCTCCACGGTGCCGTGCTCGAGCACGCCCGCGCGCAGCGTCGCCTCCACGCTCGCGCGGCTGCGATTCTCGAGCACGACGCAATCGATCCCCTCGCGGTGCAGCAGGTGCGAGAGCATCAAGCCCGCGGGACCTGCGCCGACGATGCCGACCTGAGTGCGCACCGGATCAAACCCCTCTCGAGCCGGGAGAGTCGAGGCGCATTGTATATAATCGCACGCGGCCGGCGTGGCCTTCGCGCCGGCGCACGATGGCCTTCCTATCGAGATGATCCAGCGCCCTGTCCGCGCTCTCTTTTCCCCGGCGATCGGCCTCGCGGCGGCGTGCGCGCTCTGCGGCTGCGGCCGCGAAGGCAGCGTGGACGCCGCCGCGCCGTCGGCGCCGGCGCCGGTTGCGGTGCACGTCGTCACCGTCCAGCCGAAGAGCGTGCCGATCGCCTTCGACGTCGTCGGCCAGGTCGAAGGGTCGAAGCAGGTCGAGGTGCGGGCGCGCGTATCGGGCATCCTCGTCCGGCAGTTCTATCGCGAGGGCGATCCGGTCGCCGCGGGAGCGCCGCTGTTCGAAATCGACCCGGCGCCCTTCGAGGTCGCTCTGGCCCAGGCGAGGGCGCAGCTTGCGCAGGCGAGTGCCCAGGTCGCGCAGGCGCAGCGCGAGGAGACGCGCTTGAAGCCGCTGGTGGCCGACCGGGCGGTATCGCGCAAGGAATACGACGACGCGACTTCCGCCCGCCAGCTCGCGGAAGCGGCCGTGCAGCAGGCGAGCGCGGCGGTGCGCCAGGCGGAGCTCAACCTGTCGTACACGCGCGTGACGGCGCCGGTGGCGGGGATCAGCGGCCGTGCGGAGCACTCGCTCGGAACGCTGATCACCACCGACGCGGGAGGGAGCCTGCTCACGACGGTGAATCAGCTCTCGCCGATCTGGGTGCGCTTCAGCCTCGCCCAGAGCGACCTTGCCAAGCTGCCCGGCGGTCGCGTCTCGCAGACGAGCCCGGTGGACGTCCAGGTCGTGCTGTCGGACGGCTCGGTCTATCCGCTCAAGGGCCGGCTCAATTTCGCCGCCACCGCGATCGATCAGCGCCTCGGCACGCAGCAGCTTCGCGCCGAGTTCGACAACCCGAAGCAGCAGCTCCTGCCGGGCGGGTTCGTCAACGTGCGCGTCACCGCGGGCAAGCGCGACAACGTGTTCCTGGTGCCGCAGGCCGCGGTGATCCAGACCGAGAAGAGCTACCTGGTGTTCGCCATCGACGCTGACGGCAAGGCGGCAGCGAAGCCGGTGCAGACCGGCGACTGGATCGGCTCCGACTGGGCGATCACCTCGGGGCTCGCCGCAGGCGACCGCGTGATCGTCGATAACCTGCTCAAGATCCGGCCCGGCGTGCCGGTCACCGAGGCGCCGTCCGCCGCTCCCGGCAAGTAGGCTCGCCACCGCCGATGTCGTTTTCGCAGTTCTTCATCAACCGGCCGATCTTCGCCGGCGTCATCGCCATCATCATCACGCTCGCCGGGCTCATCGCCTCGCAGGTGCTGCCGATCGCCCAGTACCCGGAGATCGCGCCGCCGACCGTGGTGATCAACGCGAGCTATCCCGGGGCGAGCGCCGAGACCCTCACCCGCACCGTGGCGGCGCCGATCGAGGAGCAGCTCTCGGGCGTGGAGAACCTGTCGTACTTCAGCTCCACCGCTTCGACCAACGGCAGCCTCACCATCAGCTGCACGTTCGAGGTGGGTTCCAACGCCGACAAGGCGGTGATCGACGTCAACAACCGCGTCGCGATCGCGCTGCCGCGGTTGCCCGACGTGGTGCGCCAGAGCGGCGTGGTGGCGCAGAAGCGCTCGACCGACATCCTGCTGGTCATCTCGCTTACGTCGGTCGACCCGCGCTACGACACGCTGTACCTGTCCAACTACGCGACGATCAACATCCTCGACGAGCTGAAGCGCATCCCGGGGGTGGCCGACGCGACCATCTTCGGCGCTCGCGATTACGCGATGCGCGTGTGGCTCAACCCGGCGCGCATGGCGCAGCTCGGCGTCACGCCGACCGACATCGCCGACGCGATCGCGGCGCAGAACTACCAGTACGCGAGCGGCAAGATCGGCGCCGAGCCGGCGCCGAAGGGCCAGGCGCTCACCTACACGGTGACCGCGCGCGGCCGGCTCGAGGAGCCGGAGGACTTCGGCAACATCGTGTTGCGCTCGAGCGGACCCGGAGGGGCGCTGCGCATCCGCGACGTTGCCCGCGTCGAGCTGGGCGCGGTGAGCTACGACGCGTTCACCAACCTCGACGGCCAGCCCGCCATCGGCATCGCCGTGTTCCTGCAGTCCGGGGCCAACGCGCTGAAAGTCGGGGATTCGGTGCGCGCGTCGATCGCGCGACTCGCGCAAGATTTCCCGCAGGGCATCGCCGAGATCATCCCCTTCGACACCACACGCTTCGTGCGCGAGTCGATCCGCGAGGTGACCATCACGCTGACCGAGGCGGCCGCGCTGGTGCTCCTGGTCGTGTTCGTCTTCCTGCAGAGCTGGCGGGCGACGCTCATCCCGATCATCGCCGTGCCGGTGTCGCTGATCGGCGCGTTCGGAGGTCTCCTGCTCTTCGGCTTCACGCTCAACACTTTGACGCTGTTCGCGATCGTGCTCGCCACCGGGATCGTGGTCGACGACGCGATCGTCGTGCTCGAGAACGTCGAGCGGCTCATGGCGGAGAAGCACTTTTCGCCCAAGCAGGCGGCGATCGAGTCGATGAAGGAGGTGACCGGCGCGATCATCGCCATCGAGCTGGTGCTGGTGTCGGTCTTCGTACCGGTCGCCTTCCTGGGCGGGCTCGCCGGCAAGCTCTACCAGCAGTTCGCCGTGACCGTGGCGACCGCGGTGATCATCTCCGGGCTCGTTGCGCTCACGCTCACGCCGGCGCTGTGCGCGCTGCTGCTCAAGCGCCAGCACGAGGAGAACCGGCTGTTCCGCCCCTTCAACCGGGCGTTCAACTGGGTCACTCACCGCTACCTCGGGGGCGTGCGCCTCGCGGTCAACCACCGCGTCGTCTCGCTCGGCATCTTCGCCGCCATCCTGGCGGTCGACGCCCTGCTCCTGCGCCACGTGCCGGGCGGCTTCGTGCCGCAGGAGGACCAGGGCTATCTCATCGGCTCCGTCACGCTCCCCGACGGCGCCACGCTGCAGCGAACGCAGGCGGTCGGCGCCCAAGTGCAGAGGATCCTGGGCAGCCATCCTGCCATCGAGCACGTGTTCTACGTGGCGGGCTTCGACGTGATCGCCGGCGCCACCAAGCCCAACGCGGCGACCATCTTCATCCCGCTCAAGCCCTGGGACGAGCGCAAGGAAACGGCCGAGGACGTGGCACGCTACGTGTTCGCGCATGCCGGCGAAGTGCCGCAGGCGAACGTGATCGCGTTCAATCCCGCATCGATCCGGGGCTTGGGCATCGCCGGCGGCTTCGAGGTCTATCTGCAGGACCGCTCCGACGCCGATCCGCAGAAGCTCTATCAGAACCTGCAGGCGTTCCTCGCCGATCTGCGTGCGCGTCCCGAGTTGAGCGGCATCGCGTCGTTCTACAGACCGACCTCGCCGCAGCTCTTCGTCGACGTCGACCGCGAGAAGGCCTTCGCGCTCGACGTGCCGCTGAAGAGCGTGTTCGACGCGCTGCAGAGCACGATGGGCGTGCTCTACGTGAACGACTTCAACAAGTTCGGGCACACCTATCGCGTCGAGCTGCAGGCCGAAGGCCCGTACCGGTCGAAGCCCGACGATCTGGGCAACGTCTACGTGCGCTCCACCAACGGCGACATGATCCCGGTCAAGGCGCTCACCACCATGAAGGCCGTCGTCGGACCCGAGCAGCTCGACCGCTACAACGGCTTTCTCGCCGCCAAGGTGCTCGGCAACAGCGCGCCGGGCGTGAGCTCAGGCCAGGCGATCGCGGCGGTGGAGGAGGTCGCGCGCAAGCTTCCGCCCGGCTATACCATCGCCTGGACGGGCCAGGCATTCCAGGAAAAGCGCATCGGCCGCACCGCGGTTCTCGCCTTCGTCTTCGCGATCGTGATGGTGTTTCTGATACTGTCGGCGAACTACGAGCGCTGGTCGCTGCCGGCCGCGGTGCTGCTGGCGGTTCCCTTCGGGCTCCTCGGCGCGCTGACCGCGGTGGCGTTGCGCCATTTCAGCAACGACGTCTACTTCCAGATCGGCCTGGTCGTGCTCATCGGGCTCGCCGCCAAGAACGCGATCCTGATCGTCGAGTTCGCCGCGCAGGAGCAGGCCAAGGGTCTCGCGCCGTTCGAGGCCGCCGTCGAGGCGGCGCGGCTGCGCTTCCGGCCGATCGTGATGACCTCGCTCGCGTTCGTGCTCGGCGTGCTGCCGCTGGTGCTCGCGACCGGCGCCGGCGCTGCGGCCCGGCGCTCGATGGGCACCGGCGTGTTCGGCGGCATGCTGGCCGCGACCTTCATCGCCACGATCTTCATCCCGCTGTTCTTCGTGCTGCTCTCGCGCAGCCGCGCGCGGACGGACGCCGCGGCCGAGTCGACGGAGGAGCCGGCATGAGGCGGTGCGCGGCGATCGCTGTCGCGCTCGCTCTGGCGGGCTGCATGGTCGGACCGGACTATCGCCGCCCGGCAACCGAGCTTCCGGGAACGTTCTCCGGCGCGAAGGCGGAAAGCGGCGGCACGGTGCCCGGCGACTGGTGGCGGCTGTTCCGCGATCCGCTCCTCGACGGTCTGGTCGCCTCGGCGCTGGACGCGAACGTCGACGTGGCGCAGGCCGTGGCCCGCGTGGAGGAGGCCGATGCAAACCTGCGCGCGGTCAACGCGGCGCTCCTGCCGGAGATCGATCTCTCGGGCACGGCCGGCCGTAGCGCGTCGAGCAACAAGGTCGCCGCGCCAGCGCCGCCGGTCGTGCGCAACGACGTCCGGCTCGCCTTCACGGCAGCGTACGAGATCGACTTCTGGGGCAAGCTTCGGCGCGCTTCCGAGGCGGCCCGCGCGGCCGACTTCAGCAGCCGCTATGCGAGGGATGTGGTGGCGCTGTCGGTGGCCGGGCTCACCACCCAGACGTACTTCGCGCTGCGCTCGCTGGATGCGCAAATCGCCTCGACGCGCGCCACGCTCGCCACGCGCGACGAGACGCTGAAGATCGTCCGCCGCCGCGCCGAAGGCGGGCTCGCCTCGGACCTCGAAGTGCGCCAGGCCGAGGGCGCCCGTTCCGACGCCGCGTTCCAGCTCGACGAATTGCTGCGCCAGCGCGCGCTCGCCGAGCATCTGCTCGGGACCCTCACGGGCAGGCTCGATCTCGCCATTGCGCCCGGCGATCTCGCCCATCTGCCGGTGCCGCCGCTGCCGCCGCCGGGACTGCCTTCGACCCTGCTCGAGCGTCGTCCGGACATTCGCCAGGCGGAGCAGGATCTGATCGCCGCCAACGCCCAGATCGGCGTGGCCAAGGCGCAGCTCTTTCCGACGATCACGCTCACGGGAGACTTCGGGGGCGAGAGCAAAGCGCTCGCGGGACTGTTCACGGTACCGGGCCGCATCTGGGCCTTCGGCGCCGGGCTCTCCGCGCCCATCTTCGAGGGCGGCCGGCTTTCGGCCCTGGTCGACGTGCAGCGCGCGCGCGAGCGGCAGGCGCTCGCGGCGTACAACCGGGCCATCCAGACGGGGTTCCGCGAGGTCGAGGACGCGCTCACCAACGTCCAGCGCTACGCCGCGCTCGAAGCCGACGCCCAGGCGAGCGTGAACGCGGCGCGCGAGGCGCTGAGGCTCGCCAACATCCGCTACGAGGCCGGCTACACCGGCTTCCTCGACGTGCTCGATTCGCAGCGCTCGCTCAACGTGGCCGAGCTCGCGCTCATCCGCAGCCGCGAGAATCTGCTCTCCGCCGGCGTGGACCTGATGAAGGCGCTCGGCGGCGGGTGGGAGCCGCAGCTCGCCGAGGCGCGCGGACAGGGCTCCGACGCGAGTCAGCCCGCCTGAAAGCAGCGAGCGCGAGCCCCGGAGTCGACGGAGAAAAAACAAGGCCGGACGAACCGGCCCCTGCCTGACATCCGTGTCTCCGGGCGCGCCCGGATCAGGCGTCAGACGCGCCGGCGGTATTCCCCGGTGCGGGTGTCGATCTCGATCCGGTCGCCGGTGGCGACGAACAGCGGCACCTGCACCTCGAGGCCGCTGCCGAGCTTGGCCGGCTTGAGCACCTTGCCCGACGTGTCGCCGCGCACCGCCGGCTCGGTGTAGGTGATCTCGCGCACCACCGAGGTCGGCAGCTCGACGGCGATCGCTTTGCCCTCGTAGAGCGTGAGCTCGCACTCGATGCCGTCCTCGAGATAATGCGCGGCCTCCGCGATGGCGTCCTTCTCGACCTCGATCTGGTTGTAGTCCTCGTCCATGAAGACGTACATCGGATCGGAGAAGTAGGAGAAGGTGACCGGCTTCTTCTCGAGCTGGATCACGTCGAACTTCTCGTCGGCGCGGTAGACCGTCTCGGTGGCCGAACCCGAGAGGAGGTTCTTGAGCTTCATCTTGACGACGGACGCGTTACGGCCGGACTTGTTGAACTCGGCCTTCTGCACGACCATCGGATCCTTGCCGACCATGATGACGTTGCCGGCCCGGACTTCCTGTGCGATTTTCATGGTTGCACCTGGCTATGGATTTTGCTGTTGCGACATCGATTTAGCGAACCTTACATTATAGCCGATCGCGGCAGAACCTGACCAGAGCGGTGGCGAGATCTTCCTGCAGCGCGAGCTTCGCCGCCCAGGCCTTCGCGTGCGCCTCGAGCGCGATGCGGCAGTGCGCGACCCGGTCCCAGCTTTGACCCACGTCGCCGGATCCGTTCCACGCCGTGGACAGCCCCGCGAACGCGCCGGCTGCCTCGGGCGCGAGGCCGGCCGTGTAGCGGTCCAGGAACGCCGCGAGCTTCAGCCGATGCGCGTCCTCGCTCTGCGGGTACACATGCCAGACGAACGGCCGCGCCGCCCACTGCGCCCGCACGAACGAATCCTCGCCGCGGACGAAGTTGAGGTCGCAGGCCCAGACTATCAAGTCGTAATCGTCCTGCGACACGAACGGTACGCACGCCAGCGTGAGGCTGCCTCGGGTGAACGCCGCGGCGCCTCGAGTCCAGCGCTCGATCTCCGCGTGCGCGACGCCTTCCGGAACGAGGCAGACGATTCGCTCGTCGCCGGCCGCCCACGCGTCGAGCAGATCGGCGACCGGCGCGCTCGGGTAGCAGAAGAGGGAGACCGCGAGCGCTCCTTCGGGCGGCGTCACGCCGAGCGACCGCCACAGCGCTGCGCGCGCCCCGGGGTCGGCGCGGAAGCGATCGCGGCGGGAGAGCAGATCGTGCTCCCGCAGCAGGCCGCCGCTCGCGGGCGTGAATCCCGGGAAGAAAAAATAGCGCGTCAGCGGAAGCGACGGATGGCGCGACGCCAGCCCGTGGCAATCCTCGATCCAGGCTTCGGCCGACAGATACTCGAGGTTGATCCACACCGGCGTGCGATCGCGCGCTGCCATCGCGCTCAAGTAGGAAGGCGGCAGGCCGCAGCCGAATGCCTCGATCACCACCGCGCCGGGACGCGCGGCCGGCAGGCCGGCTTTCCGGCCGCGCCAGGCACGGATCTCGACGCCGCCGTGGCGCTGGCGCTCTCGTGCGGCGTCCACGCCCGGGACCAAACGCGCCAGCGTGCCGAGCGCATCGACGTAGAGGCGCACCGGCACGCCGTGGTCGCGGACGAGCGCGCGCGCGAGCCGCCAGGCGATGCCCGCATCGCCGTAGTTGTCGACGACGGCGCAGAAGAGGTCCCAGCGCCTGAGCGGTCGCATCGGAATGAAAGGCAAGCGAGCGAAGGGCGCATTCTGCCGCGGCGGTCGAGCCGCCGCCAGCGGGCCGTATAATGGAGCCGAGCGATCGCTCGAAAACCCAAATCACATCGTCGCCTCGTGGATTCCTCCGTCCCATCCCTGGCGGTCGATGTCGTCTCCGACGTCGTCTGTCCCTGGTGCTACATCGGCAAGCGCAAGCTCAAGCGCGCGCTCGAAGAGCTCGCGCGCCGCGAGCCGGGCCTCGAGGTCGTCGTGCGCTGGCATCCCTTCGAGCTGAATCCCGATCTGCCCACCGAAGGCATTCCCCGCCGCGACTACCTTCGGGCCAAATTTGGCTCGGACAGCACCGCGGAAGTCTATGCGCGCGTACGCGCGGTGGGCGAGAGCGTCGGCATCGATTTCGAATTCGAACGCATCGCCCGCCAGCCGAACACCCGCGATGCGCACCGGCTCGTTGCGTGGGCGCAGGAGCGAGGCTACGGCGAGGCGATAGTGGAAGCGCTGTTCCGCGCCTACTTCGTCGACGGACGGTCGCTCGCGGATCGCGAGGAGCTCTCCGCGATCGCCGAGAGCGCCGGGGTCGAGCGCTTCGCGGCCCGCGCGCTGCTCGAGTCCGAGGGCCTTCGCGAGGAAGTCGAATCCGAGTATCGGGAAGCTCAGGCCGCCGGCATTGGCGCCGTGCCGTTTTTCATCTTCAACGGGCGGACCGCGGTGTCGGGCGCGCACGATCCGCCGACATTGCTCGATGCGATCGCCGCGGCGCGGGCAGCAGCATGAGCGCAGCGACGATCGTCGAGTCGCTCTCGGCACTGTTCACGGCTCAGCGTGCGGCCTTTGCCGCAGCGCCCTATCCGCCGCTTCGGGTGCGAGTAGACCGCCTCGATCGCCTGGCTGCGCTTGTCGAGGACCACGAAGACGATATCGTAGGTGCCGTCGCCGCCGATTTCGGCGTTCGGCCCGCCCAGGAAACCCGGCTCGCGGAGCTCTTCATGGTGAGCGTAGGGATCCGCTACGCGAGGCGTCACCTTCGGCGGTGGATTCGCGACCGCCGCGTCGCGACCCCGCTCTACCTCTGGCCCGGCCGCAGCCGCATCGTTCGCCAGCCGCTGGGGGTCGTGGGCATCATCAGCCCGTGGAACTATCCGGTGCAACTCGCGCTGCTGCCCGCGGTCGCAGCGCTCGCCGCGGGAAACCGGGTGCTGCTGAAGCCGAGCGAGCTCACGGCGCATACGGCCGAGTTGCTGGCGCGGCTGATCCGAGAGCGGTTCGCGGCCGACGAATTCGCCGTCGCCACCGGCGGACCCGACGTCGGCGAGGCGTTCGCACGTCTTCCCTTCGATCATCTGTTCTTCACCGGCTCGACCGCCATCGGCCGCAAGATCGCATTGGCGGCGGCGGAGAACCTAACGCCCGTCACGCTGGAGCTAGGAGGCAAGTCGCCCGTGATCGTATGTCCCGGCGCGGACCTGAAGGTGCTGGTGCCGCGGCTCGTCACCGGCAAGCTGCTCAACGCCGGACAGACCTGCATCGCGCCCGATTACGTTCTCGCGCCCGGAGATCGCGTCGATGCGCTGGTCGATGCGCTCACGACGAGCGTAGCGGCGATGTATCCGACGCTCGGTGCGAATCCCGATTACGCCAGCATCGTCAGCGACCGGCATTACGCGAGACTCGCGGCCCTGATCGCGGACGCGGAGCGCAAGGGCGCCCGCGTCGTGCGGCTCAACCCGGGGAACGAGCCCCTGCCCGAGCGCGCGCGCAAGCTCGCGCCCACGCTGCTGGTCGGGGTCCACGACGGCATGGCGGCGATGCGAGAGGAGATCTTCGGGCCGATACTGCCGATCGAGACGTACGCGACGGTGGACGAGGCCATCTCGAAGATCGACGCTCGGCCAAGGTCGCTCGCGTTATACGCGTTCGGCGGCGATCGGGAGACACGCGAGCGATTGCTGCACGAAACGTTCGCGGGGGGCGTCACGCTCGACGACACGCTGTGGCACTTCGGCAACGAAGAGCTTCCCTTCGGCGGCATCGGCGCCTCGGGCGTCGGCGCTTACCACGGCGAGCGCGGCTTCCGCACCTTCAGCCACGAGAAAGCGGTGTTCGTGCAGCCACGATACGCGCTCACCTGGCTGTTGCGACCGCCTTACGGGACGCGCTTCGAGACGGTGCTGCGGCTGCTGAAGCGGATTGCCTAGGGGCGGTTGACAAGCCCTAGGTCTTTGGAGCGCCGGCGTCGCCAGAGGGCGTCGGCGAGCACGGCGACCACCAGCACGTTCAGGCTGAACGTGGCGAGCTTGACCAGGGTGATGCCCTTCGCCAGCTCGTAGATCTCGAACGGAACGTAGATGAGACCCGATGCCACGCCGACCCATTCGGCCCAGGCGCGGTCGTGCCACAAGCCAAGGCCCTCCGCGATGCGAATCGTCGCGTAAGTGAGCGCCCCGAGGGCGAGGAACCACATGTCGACGGAAGCGACACGCTCGACGAGCGCGAGAAAAACGCCGGGGATGTGGCTCGCCGGATTCAGATGCAGGTGGAGCAGCAGCTCCTCGGCGACGTCCTGAATGTCGCGATGGACGAAAGCGAGCAGCCCCAGCCCGGCGACGAGCACCAGCACGCCTTTCGCGAGCTCGAACAGCGCGACGAGCCGAAGCTCGGCGCCGAAGAACCCGCGCAAGTTCCGCGACGGCTCGGCGCCGGCCCGGGAGGGAGGTGCGACCGTGGTCTCCTTGGAATCGGTCGACAAGCGATGGGTCGTGCCGACGCGACCCCTTGTCGGCCCCGGCGCCGTTACTTCGACACCGGCAGTTTGCCCTGCACGCCCTCGACGTAGTAGTCCATCTTCGAGAGCACGTCGTCGCTCATCACCTTGCCGGCCGCGAGCCGCTCCTTGCCGTCGTTGTCCTTGATCGGGCCGGTGAAGGGATGGAACTTGCCGGAGGCGATTTCGCCGCCGACCTTGGCGACCAGATCCTGCACGTCCTTGGGGACGACCTTGTTGAACGGCCCCATCTTGATCATGCCGTCCTTGATGCCGCCCCAGACGTTGGTCGGCTTCCATCTGCCGGCCATGGCGTCCTGCACCGTCTTGGTATAGAACGCGCCCCACTGATGCGTCACCGCGGTTAGCTCCGTGTTCGGCCCGTACTTGGACATGTCGGAGTGGTAGGCGATCGAATACACCTTCTTCGCCTCGGCGGCCTGGACCACGGCGGTGGAGTCGGTGTGGTGGGTGAGCACGTCGGCGCCCTGCGAGACCAGCGTGTCGGCGGCTTCGCGCTCGCGCCCCGGGTCGTACCAGGAGTTCACCCACACGACCTTGACCTCCGCCTTGGGATTGACGCTGCGCATGCCGCGGGTGAAGGCGTTGATGCCCATCACCACTTCGGGAATCGGAAACGCCGCCACGTAGCCCGCGACGTTCGACTTGGTCATCTTGCCGGCGACGATGCCCGCGAGATAGCGGCCTTCGTAGAAGCGCGCGTTGTAGATGCCGACGTTGGGCGCGGTCTTGTAGCCCGTCGCGTGCTCGAAGTAGGTCTTGGGAAACTGCTTCGCCACCTTGATGGTGGGATTCATGTAGCCGAACGAGGTGGTGAAGATGAGCTGGTTGCCCTCCTGCGCGAGTTCGCGGATCACCCGCTCGGCATCCGCGCCCTCGGGCACGTTCTCGACGTACTTGGTCTTGACCTTGTCGCCCAGCGCGTGCTCCATCTCCTTCCGGCCGGAATCGTGCTGGAACGTCCAGCCCGCGTCGCTGATCGGGCTCACGTACACGAAGCCGACCTTGAACGGCACCTCGGCGGCGGGCGCCGACGGGACGATCGCGAACGAAGCGCAGAGGGCGAGCGCGCCCGCCACTACGGTCCGTCGCATCCAGCGTCGATGGATGGTCGCCATGCCTTCTCTCCTCGTGTGGGACACGCCCGCCGCGGGCGCGGTGCGCGACATTCTACACGTCCGGGTGATAGGGCTTGCCGAGCGAGGCCGGCGCATTCAAGCGGATGGTCGCGGCGTCGCGCGAGATGAGCGTGAGCACGACGACGGTGGCGAGGTAGGGCAGCATCGACAGCAGCTGCGACGACACGGCGAGCCCCATCGCCTGCGCCTGGAACTGCGCCAGCGTGACGGCGCCGAAGAGATACGCGCCGGCCAGCAGCCGCCACGGCTTCCAGGTCGCGAATACCACGAGCGCCAGCGCGATCCAGCCCCGTCCCGCCGTCATGCCTTCCGTCCACAGCGGCGTGTAAGCCACCGCGAGGTACGCGCCCGCGAGACCGGCGCAGGCGCCGCCGAAGAGCACGGCCGCGTAGCGGATGGCGATGACCGGGTAGCCGATCGCGTGGGCCGAATCCGGCGATTCGCCGATGGCCCGCAGGATCAGGCCGGCGCGGGTGCGGAACAGGAGCCACTGGATCAGCGCGATCAGGGCTATCGAGACGTACACGAAAGGACTGTGGGCGAACAGCAACTTGCCGAAGAAGGGAAGGTCCGACAACCCCGGAACGGCGAGCGGCTTGATGCCTTCGATGACGACACTGACGTAACCGAGGCCGACGTAGGCGGAGAGCCCGACGCCGAAGAGCGAGAGCGCGAGCCCCGCGGCGACCTGGTTCGCGAGCAGCGTCAGCGTGAGCACTGCGAACACGAGCGCGGCACCCGCCGCGGCCAGTATCCCCGCCGCCACGCCCAGCCAGGGCGAGTGCGTCGTGGCCGCGACGATGAAGGCGATGACGGCGCCGACCAGCATCATCCCTTCGACGCCGAGGTTGAGCACGCCGGAGCGCTCGGCGACGAGCTCGCCCGCGCCGGCCAGGACCAGCGGCGTTCCCGCGGCGAGCGTGAGCGCGATCAGCGTGACGAGATGGTCGATCACGCGGGCCTCCGACGCGAGCGCCGCGCCGCCGTGGAGCGCGGCCGCAGCCGCAAACGGAAGTCGATGAACACGTCGGCGGCGAGCAGGAAGAACAGCAGCAACCCCTGGAACAGCCCGGTGATCGCGGAGGGTAGCGCGAGTCCGATCTGCGCCGCCTCGCCGCCGAGGTACAGGAGCGACATCAGCAGGCTCGCGAGCACGATGCCGAGCGGTTGCAGCCGGCCGACGAAGGCGACGATGATCGCCGCGAAGCCGTAGCCGGGCGACATCGACGGCAGCAGCTGGCCGATCGGTCCAGCGGCCTCGCCCACACCGGCCAGGCCCGCGGTGGCGCCGCCGATGAGCATTCCCAGCCAGACGGTGCGCGAGGCGGAGATGCCGGCATACGCGGCGGCGGCCGGCGCGAGCCCTGCGACGCGCATCTGGAACCCGACGAGGCTCCTGCGCGTGAAGATCCAGAGCAGGCCGACGACGACCAGAGCGAACACGAAACCGGCGTTGAGCCGCGTCCCCGGAACGAGCACGGGGAGGAGCGCCACGTCGGCGAACATCTTCGATTGCGGAAAGTTGAAGCCTTCCGGGTCGCGCCACGGCCCGTGCACCAGCCACGAGAGCGCGAGCTTGGCGACGTAGACCAGCATCAGACTCACGAGGATCTCGTTGGCGTTGAAGCGCGTCTTGAGCCAGGCTGGAATCGCCGCCCAGGCCATGCCTCCGGCAACGCCGGCGGCGAGCATCGCCGGCAGCAGCCACGCGCCGCCTTGGTCCTGCAACGCGAGCGCGACGCCGCCGCCGCAGACGGCGCCGAGCGTGAGCTGTCCCTCCGCGCCGATGTTCCAGACGTTGGCGCGATAACCGGCGGCGAGCCCTACCGCGCAGAGCATCAGGGGCGAAGCCTTCAGCAGCAGCTCCGCCGCGCCGTAGAGATTGTCGACCGGTTTGACGAAGAACACGTAGAACGCCGCGAACGGATTCTTGCCGAGCCCGGAGAAGAGCGCGAAGCCGACGACGAAGATCGCCGCCGCGGCGATGACGGGCGAGAGCCAGGCCATGAGACGCGAAGGCTCGGGCCGAGGCTCCAGCGCGAGGCCGAGCCGCAGTCGCGACGCCGGCGCTCGCGGCCCGGCGATCGAAGCACCGCTCACGGCCGTTCTCCCGGTCGCGTGTCGACGAATTCGCCCTCGAGCTCGGCGGGCGCGGGCCGTGCGCCGATGAACGAGCCCGCCATCAGCAGACCGATCTCCTCCGCGTTGGTCTCGCGCGCGGGCTTCGCGGGCGAGAGCCTGCCGCGCGCCATGACGCAGATGCGGTCGCAGATCTCGAACAGCTCGTCGAGCTCCTCGGACACGACCAGTACCGCCACACCGGCGTCGCGCAGATCGATGAGCGCCTGCCGGATCTGCGCCGACGCGCCCACGTCCACGCCCCAGGTGGGTTGCGCGGCGATCATCACCCGCGGCCCCTGGAGGATCTCGCGCCCGACGATGTACTTCTGCAGGTTGCCGCCGGAGAGGCTGCGCGCCGAAGCATCGGGGCCGGGCGCCTTGACGTTGAAGCGCCGGATGATTGCCCTGGCGTAGGCGTGCGCGGCGGCGAAGCGGATGAAGCCGCGGCGCGCGAGCTCCTGCCGGTGCGCCGTGAGCAGCGCGTTGTCCGCGAGCGACATCTCCGGCACCGCGCCGCGGCCGAGCCGCTCCTCGGGAACGAAGGCAAGACCGAGCGCCCGCCGGCGGCCCGCGTCGAGGCGGCCGACGTTCTCGCCGTTGAGCACGATCGCCTTCGCGCTCGCCACCGTGCATTCCCCGGAGAGCGCCGCCAGCAGCTCCTTCTGGCCGTTGCCCGAGACGCCGGCGATGCCGACGATCTCGCCGCCGCGAAGCGAAAGCTCGATCCCTTTCAGGCTCACGCCGAACGGATCGTCGCTGGGCGCGGACAAGCCTCGCACGTCCAGCGCGCCGTCGCCGCGCGTGGTGGCCTCGCCGTGGCGCGGATGCGGCAGCTCGCCGCCGATCATCATGCGCGCCAGGCTCGAAGCCGACTCGCGCCGCGGCTCGCACTCTCCGGTGACGCGGCCGCCGCGCAGCACCGTCGCCCGCTGGCAAAGCGCGCGGATCTCGTCGAGCTTGTGGCTGATGTAGAGAATGCTGCAGCCCTCGGCCGCGAGCTGCCGGAGCGTGTCGAACAGAGACTGCACCGCCTGCGGCGTAAGCACCGAGGTGGGCTCGTCCATGATGAGGAGCTGCGGCTGCTGCAGCAGGCAACGGACGATCTCCACCCGCTGCCGTTCGCCCACCGACATGTTGTGCACGCGCCGGCGCGGATCGAGCGGGAGCCCGTAGCGCTGCGAGACTTCGCGGATGCGCGCCTGCAGCCCGCGCCCGGCCGCGCGCCGCTCGAGCGCCAGCGCGATGTTCTCGGCGACGGTGAGCGTATCGAACAGCGAGAAGTGCTGGAACACCATGCCGATGCCGAGCGCGCGGGCGCGCGCGGGGTTGGCGATCTCCACCGGCTCGCTGTTCCAGCGGATGGTGCCGGCATCGGGCTTCACCACGCCGTAGATCACCTTCATCAGCGTCGACTTGCCGGCGCCGTTCTCGCCCAGCACCGCGTGGATCTCGCCCGGCATGACCGCGAGATCGATCCCGTCGTTGGCGATGACCGCGGGGTAACGCTTGGTGATCCCGGAAAGCTCGAGGCGCGCGACGCCTGAGCGCTCTTCCGCGCGCGGCTGCCTGGCGCTCATCCGCGCCGGCTCTCGCCGCCGCGCTCGCCGTGCGCGCGCGCACCGAGCGCGCGCTCGCGCTCCCGCAGGAGCTCCGCCGCCACCGCGACCGCGATCGCGCCCGGATCGCGGCCCGCGATGCCTGGAATGCCGATGGGGCAGACCACGCGTGCGATCGCGGACGGCTCGAACCCGCGCGCGCGCAGGCGGCGCTCCATCTGCGCGCGCTTCGCGGCCGAGCCGATCATGCCGGCGTAGAGGAAATCGCCGCGCTCGAGGATCGTCGCGACCAGCTCGAAATCGAGCGCGTGACTGTGAGTCATGACCAGGAACATGCTTCCCGGCCCCGCGGCCCGCACCTCGGCTTCGGGCACGTCGCTGGCGACGATCGCGACGTTCGGCGGAACGCTGGCCGGGAAATCATCCTCTCGCGCGTCGATCCAGGTCACGGCGCACGGCAGAGCGCCGAGCACCTGCGCAAGCGCCCGGCCGACATGACCGTTGCCCAGAACCACGACGCGGAAATCGTTGGCGCACGGGTGCTCGACGAACCAGCTCGTGCCCGCATCGTCGACGAGGCGCGGCGCTCCGCCGTCGCTGAGCAGGCTCTCCGCGGCCATCGCGACCGCGCGCGGCAGCGCCGCGTCCGGCGTCACGATGCGCGGCCCCGCGCTGTCGGGCGCCACGGCGGTCGCGAGCACGATCGCTTCGCCGGCATCGACGCGGTGCGCGAGCGCTTCCAGCTCGCCCGACGTGGCGCTGTCGAAGCCCTGGAACAGCACGGTGGCCACCCCGCCGCAACACTGCCCGAGGCGCGCGGCGAGCGGAAAGCTCGCGAGCCAGGACCCGTGGTTCTCCGCCGCGAGCGCCTCGCGGGCGATGCGGATGGCTTCGAATTCCAGATGACCGCCCCCGATCGTGCCGACCGTGCTGCGAGCGGTCACGACCATGCGCGCCCCCGTCTCGCGCGGCGCGGAGCCGCGGGTCGCGGCCACGGTGACCAGCACGGCGCTGCCTTCGGCGGCGAGCGCGGCGCGCAGTGCGCCGATCCAGTCGGTCATCGCACTGACGGCGCGAACGCCGCCTCGGCCCGCCGCTTGGTGTCCTGCACGGCCAGCAGGATCGCCTCGTTGGTCGCCGGCGCGTCGAGCCGCGGCGCGACGCGCTGGTCGGCCACGCTCGCGACCGCGTCGCGCAGCGCAAAGAATACGGAGAGCGCGAGCATCAGCGGCGGCTCGCCGATCGCCTTGGAGCGGTGGACGGTGTCCTCGCGGTTGGGCTCGCCGTACCACTCGAACGAGAAGCGCTCCGGCCAGTCGCGGCAGGCCGGGATCTTGTACGTGGAAGGCGAATGCGTTCCCAGCTCGCCGCGCGCGTTCCACCACAGCTCCTCCATCGTCAGCCAGCCCACGCCCTGCAGGAATCCGCCTTCGAGCTGGCCCCGGTCGAGCGCCGGATTGAGCGATGCGCCGACGTCGTGCAGGACGTCGACGCAGAGCACTCGGTTCTCGCCGGTGAGCGTGTCGATCACGACCTCGGAGACCGCGGCGCCGTAGGCGAAATAGAAGAACGGCCGGCCGGTGAATGTCTTGCGGTCGTAGTGGATTTTCGGCGTGGCGTAGAAGCCGGTCGAGGACAGCGATACCCGCGCCCGGTGCGCGAGCACGGTGAGATCGGCCAGCGGCAGCGAGCGCCCGCCGGCGTGCACGCGGTTCTCCGCGAAGGCGATGTCGCCCGCGTCGACATCGAAATGCTTCGCCGCGAGCGCGGCGAGGCGCTCACGAATCGTGCGCGCCGCGGCGAGCGCCGCCATGCCGTTCATGTCGCTGCCCGACGAGGCTGCGGTCGCCGACGCGTTCGGCACCTTGCTCGTATCGGCCGCCGTGACCCGCACCCGGTCGAGCGTGACGCCCAGCTCGTGCGCGACCACCTGCGCGACCTTGGTGTAGAGACCCTGTCCCATCTCGGTGCCGCCATGGTTCAGGAGCGCCGTGCCGTCGGTGTAGAGATGCAGCAGCGCGCCGGCCTGGTTGTAGTGCGTCGCGGTGAACGAGATGCCGAACTTCACCGGCGTGAGCGCGATCCCGCGCTTCAGGACGGGGCTCGTGCGGTTCCACGCGGCGATCTCCGCGCGCCGCTCGCGGTAGCGCGAAGACTTCGCCAGCTGCGAGGCGAGGTCGGGCATCACGTTGTCCTCGACCTTCATCCGGTAGGGCGTCTCGTCGCGCGGCGGCTCGCCGTAGAAATTCGCGCGCCGCACGTCCAGGGGATCGCGGCCCAGGTAACGCGCGATCTCGTCGAGGACGTACTCGATCGCGAACATGCCTTGCGGACCGCCGAAGCCGCGGAACGCGGTGTCGGAGACCGTATTGGTCTTGCAGCGATGGGACGTGAGCGAGAGGTTCTGGAGGAAGTAGCAGTTGTCGACGTGGAACATCGCCCGGTCGTTGACCGGACCCGAAAGATCGGCCGAGAAGCCGCAGCGCGAGGCGAGCGTGAGATCCAGGCCGAGGATTCGTCCCGCCTCGTCGAAGCCTACGTCGTAGTCGTAACGGAAGGCGTGGCGTTTGCCGGTCTGGATCATGTCGTCGTCGCGGTCGACGCGCATCTTCACCGCTCGGCCCGTGGCGTGCGCCAGCAGCGCCGCCACGCAGGCGTAGAGCCCGGCCTGCGTCTCCTTGCCGCCGAAGGCGCCGCCCATGCGGCGGCACTCGACGGTCACCCGGTGCGCAGGAACGCCCAGCGCGTGCGCCACCTGAAGCTGGATTTCGCCCGGATGCTGCGTCGAGCAATGCAGGCGCATCGCGCCGTCCTTCTCCGGCATGGCGAGCGAGATCTGGCCTTCGAGGTAGAAGTGATCCTGGCCGCCGCAGCGGAAACAGCCGGCGAGCCGGTGCGGCGCAGTGGAGAGCGCGGCGCCCGCGTCGCCGCGGACGATCCGCTCGGTGGGCAGCACGAAGGATTGCGCGGCGAGCGCCCCGTCGATGGTGAAGATGGCGGGTAATGGCTCGTACTGGACGCGGCCGAGCCGCGCGGCGCGGCGTGCGGCCGTTGCCGACGTTGCGGCCACCGCGAACATCGGCTGGCCGACGTACTGCACCAGCGTGTCGGCGAGTATCGGCTCGTCATGGATTACCGGGCCGACGTCGTTGACGCCGGGGATGTCGGCGGCGGTGAGCACCGCCACCACGCCGGGCGCCGCGCGCACCGCGGCGAGATCGAGCGAGCGGATCCGCCCCCGCGCCTCGTCGCTCTTCCCGAGCGCGGCATGGAGCGTGCCGAGCGGCTCGACGAGGTCGTCGACGTAGTCGGCTTCGCCGGCGACGTGCAGGTGCGCGCTGTCGTGCGGCGGCGTCGCGCCGATCAAGGCGGGCGAGGAGCGCGAAGTATCGTTCACGGGCCTTCGTATTCCACGGCGCGGGTGGCCACCTGCGGCCGCGTCGTCTCGAGGTGGAAGCGGCGCAGCAGGTTCCCGAGGACCGCCCTGCGGTACGCGGCGCTCGCCCGCATGTCGGAGATCGGCGCGAACTCGCGCTCGAGCGCCGCAGCGCCGGCGGCAATGGCGCCGGCGTCCCAGCGCCTGCCCGCGAGCGCGCGTTCGCACTCTCGTGCGCGCTTCGGCGTGGCGGCCACGCCGCCGCAGCCGACCGCGATCTCGGCCACGCGCCCTTCGGCGTCGCGCAGCAGCCGGAAGCCGACGCACACGGCGGAGATGTCCTGGTCGAAGCGCTTGGAGATTTTGTAGGCGCGCACTTCCGCGCCGGAGCGCGCCAGGGGGACATGGACGGCTTCGAGAAATTCGCCCGGCCGGAGCGCCGTCTTGCGATGGCCGAGGTAGAAGTCTTCCAGTGCGAGGCCGCGCCGCTCGGCGCCACGGCGCAGCGTGATCCGGGCGCCGAGCGCGAGCAGCACCGGCATGGAGTCGCCGATCGGCGAGCCGTTGGCGACGTTTCCGCCGAGCGTGCCGGAATGGCGGATCGGCAGCGAGCCGAAGCGCGAGCCGAGCTCCGCGAGCGAAGGGTAGTGCTCGATGAGGAGCGCGAACGCGTCGGCGAGCGGCACAGCCGCGCCGATCGCGATCTCGTCGGCAGACACGCTCGTCTCTCGCAGTTCGCGCACCGAGCCGGTGTAGATGAGCGTGCCCAGCTCGCGCTGCTCCTTCGTCACCCACAAGCCTACGTCGGTCGCGCCGGCGACCAGACGGGCGTCGGGATGCGCGAGGCAGAGCGCCGCGAGCTCCCCGGCGTGGCTCGGGGCGTAGTAGCTCTGTCCGCCGCGGTCGAGCTTGAGCGTGTACTCCCGCCGCAGGGCTTTGAGCTGCAGAGCGAGCTCGCGCTCCTCCGCGTTCGCGGCGGCCGGGCCGTGCTTCTGCGCGGCGGGCGCGCGCCAGCCGGTCGCGGGAGGAAGCTCGTGCATGCGCTGCGCGGCGGCCACGATCGGTCGATAGCCGGTGCAGCGGCAGAGGTTTCCCGAGAGCCCTTCGTCGACGCGCGCGCGATCGGCGCGACGACCGCTCTTGTAGAGCGCGAACAGCGACATGACGAAGCCGGGGGTGCAGAAACCGCACTGCGACGCGTGACAGTCGACGAGCGCCTGCTGCACCGGGTGCAGCGAGCCGTCGGCCGACTTCAAGCTCTCGACGGTGACGAGCGCCTTGCCGTCGATGGTCGGCAGCAGCCGGATGCACGAGGCGATCGGATACCAGCGCAGCGCGTCGCCCTCGAGTTCGCCGAGCACGACCGTGCACGCGCCGCAGTCGCCTTCGGCGCAGCCTTCTTTCGTGCCCGTGCGCTGCAGCGTCTCCCGCAGATACTCGAGCACGGTGGTCTGTGGCGCGACGTCGGCGACGCCCACGACTTCGCCGTCGAGAAGGAATCGGATCCCGCCGGCGTCCGAATGATGGGCGCCCCCGGCCTGCTGCAGGACGGCGGACCGCGTCACACCGTGCGGTCCTTTACTTCTTCCCGGCCGCGCGCGCGACGTCGCCGAGCAGCTTATCGGCGCCCTTGTTGCGAGCGCTCATGCGGACCAGGATGTCCGGCGGCAGGATCCCCGTCTTCCCGTAATAGGCTTCGTTCCACTCGTTGGAGATGGCGATCACCGTTCCGTCGAGATTGAGCCCGCCGTAGATCCCCTTGGCGCGGCTGAACGTGATGAAATCGGCGACCACGTCGGACTTCGCCCCGGCGCCGATCGGGCCTGCGGCCACGCTCGCGTCGCCGCCCAGCTTCACCGAGGGCGCGAGCAGCGAGTTGAGCCCTTGCTCCGACATCACCAGCGTGACGACCTCGGACACCGAGATGCCGGCCTGGAAGCCCACGCTGGCCGTCGCGAGCGTGTAGAAGGCGGGGCCGACCCACCGGCCCGTCCTCGCATCCCGCGCCAGCGTGAGCGCGCGTCCGCCCGAGCCGCCGAAGATGAACCCCGCCTTAGCGACCTCCGGCGCAATCATTACCGCCTTCGCGCGATGGATGTTCTGCTGCAACCACGTCATGTCGGGGTCGCGGAGGAAGTGCGACAGCGTCGCGTCGGCCGCGCTCACCAGCTTCTGCTGTTCGGTTTGCGCCAGCGCCGTGCCGGTCGCGGCGAACAGCAGCGCGACGACGCCTCCCGCCAGGCGGATGCTGCGGGTGATCGACATGCTTGCCCCCTCGGTGTGCACGACGGGCGGCTCGCCCGGACGCGCCATTATATGCCGCGCATCCCGGCCGCCCGGCGCACCCTTGACGCAAGTCGGTTAACCGGTTTTGCCCGGGCGAGGCGCTGCTGCGCCGCGTCCGGTTCTCCGGGTCACCTTCAGCGCAGCAATTCGACCCCGGAGTCGGTGACCCGCACCCGATCGCCAATGCGCAGACCCGTCGGCGCCGCCTGGCGGATGGTCGCCCAGCTGCCATCGTCGTACTTGACGCCGATCTGGTAGATCACCTGCGATTGACCCTTCTCGATCTGGTGGCCGGCGTAGGCGCCGCCGGCGGCACCAACCACCGTGGCCACCGTGCGACCCGTTCCGCTGCCGATCAGGCTGCCGAGGCCGCCACCGATCAGCCCGCCGACGATGAGACCGGCGCCGGAAGGGTTCTTCGGCTCGACGACTTCGTTGACGGACTCCACCGTGCCGATGCGCGACGGTGGCGGGGTTTGCACCACCTGATACGTCGGCTGCGGCCCGCAGCCGGCCAGCAGCACGGCGCCGAGCGCGACGGCGGCGACGGAGCCTGCGAAAGAGCGTTGCAGCGTGGGCACGACGGGTCCTCCTTTCATTCGGGGATGGCGTTGAGCAGATACATGGCGGCGAGGAGCCCGCTCGGCCGCCCCAGCGGTCCGAGCCACTTGTTGAAGATGGGATCGATCTCGCCGGAGAGATAGACCTGGGTGAGCGCGCGGTTGACCTCGAGCCGGAACGCCGAATCGTTGCGAGGCAGCATGAACGCGTACGGCTCGAACGAGAGGTCCTCGGAGAGCAGCGCGAACAGCTTGGGATCCTTCGCTTGCGCGGCGAGCCCGACCAGCTTGATCTTGTCGCTCGCGAACGCGGCGACGGCTTTCGATTCCAACAGGGCCACGCCCTCGACGCCGTCCTTGACTTCGACCACCTTGGCGTTGATCAGCCGATCCTTGAGCATCTTCTCGAGGCGCTTCTGGGTCGTGGTGCCGGTGGTGACCGCAACCGACTTCCCGGCGAGATCCCCGAAGCCGTTGACGTCCGAATCGGCGCGGACCAGGAATCCGCCGCCGTCGACGAAAATCAAGTTGCTGAAGTCGACCTGCTGCAGCCGGGCGAGCGACTGCGTGGTATTGGCGCATTCCATGTCCGCCTTGCCGCTCGCCACCAGCGCGATGCGGTTCGGCACCGTGTCGACCGTCCAGTTGACCTTGAGATCGCCGACGCCGGTCGCGCGCCCGAGCGCCGCGATCACGCGCTTGCACAGGTCGATCGAGTAGCCCGCCGGCTGATTGTCGGGCCCGACGAATGAGAACGGCAGCGAGTCGGCGGAGAACGCGACGGTGATGGACTTCGCGGCCTTGATCTTGGCGAGCGTGTCCGGGCCTTCGGCGAGCGCGCCGGCTGAGATCAGGGCGACGGCTAGCAGCAGTGCGGTTCGTTTCACTGGGGACCTCGCGGGAGATGAACGGGCGGCAACCGAATGACGTTGACATTATAGTTCGTGTACGCGGGCGACAGGGACGCGGCGGAGCGCGTGCTACACTCCCGCCATTCGCCCGTCGGATCAACCGGGCTCGAGCGCAAGAGTCGCACTGGGAGAGCATGCGCGGACTTCGCTGTCTCGGCTTGTTCACAGGGGTCTGCGTCGCCGCGTACCTGTGGCTGGCGGTCGCGCTCGCGGGCGCGGCCGAGCCGTCGCCCACGCTGGCGCGGATCAAGGCCGACGCGACGATCCGTCTCGGGTATCGCTCCGGCGCCGCGCCGTTTTCGTTCAAGGAGCGCGACGGTCGGGTGCGCGGCTACAGCGCCGAGCTGTGCACGCACATCGCCGCGGCGCTGCAGAAACGCCTCGCGCTCCCCGGGCTGAAGGTCGAGTGGGTGCCGCTTGATGCCGACACCCGGCTGGACGCGGTCGCCGCCGGCCGCGCCGACATCGAATGCGGCACGACGACGATCAGCCTGTCGCGCTACGAAAAGGTCGATTTCAGCCTGCCGATTTTCATCGACGGCGGCAGCCTGATGGTGCAGGAGTCCGCGAAGATCGAGCGCTTCGCCGACCTCGACGGCAAGACGATCGCGGTCATCCCGGGCACGACCACGGAGCGCGGGCTCAAGCGCCAGCTCGCGGTGACGGGTGCGAAGGCGAGGATGGTGGCTGTCAAGGACGGCGCCGAGGGCGTCCGGTCGCTGGCTGCAGGCAAGGTCGACGCTTACGCGAGCGACCGCATCGTGTTGATCGGCCTGCGCTCGACGGCGAGCGAGCCGGAGAAGCTCAGGCTCCTGGACAGCGACTTCTCGTTCGAGCCGTACGCGCTGGTCGTGCGCCGCGACGATCCCGACTTCCGCCTGGCGGTCAACCGGGCGCTGGTCGAGATCTATCGCAGCGGCGAGATCGATCCGATCTTCCACCGCTGGCTCGGCGGGCTCGGCGAGCCGAGCCCGCTGTTGAACGCGATGTTCTACCTCTCGACGCTTCCCGAATGAGCCGCGCCCATCGCGTGTTGTGCGCGGCCGTCGCGCTCGTCGCGCTGTCCGTCGCGCCGCGCCCGGCGAGGCCCCAGGCGCCAGCGCCGTTGCCGCCGCCGCCGATCCCCACCTCGCCGACCCCGTCGGGCGCCCGGGCGGCTTTGCCGGTCAGCGGGGATTGCGACCGCTGTGGCACGATCCAGTCGATCAATCGCACGACGGCCAAGGACCAGTGGACGCCGCTCGGCAGCGTGTCCGCGTCGCCGCTCGGCACGGGCGACACGACCAATCCTTCGGCGGTCACGATGTATCAGATCGGCAAGGGTTTCTCCAAGCAGGGGACGGTGCTCGTGGGCGCGGCCGGCGGTGCCGCGTACCAGACGCGTCCGCGGGAGCTCAACAGCTCGCGCTGGGAGGTCGTGGTACGCATGGACTCCGGCGGCACGCGCTCGGTGACGCAGAACTACGAGCCGATGCTGCGCGAGGGCGACCGCGTGCGCGTTATGGGCAGCCAGCTCGAACTGGTGCAGTGAACGCGGTCGCGACGGAGCGCGCGGCAACGCCCGCTGCGCTCGCGGTGGCGGACGCGGCGGACGGCAGCCGCGTGCTCGCCCTGTCCGGCCGCCTCGATTCCTATTCGATCGCCGGCGTCTGGCGCGCGGCCCGCGCAGCAGTCGAGAGCGCGCCCGACCGGCGCATCGTCGTCGACGCGACCGCGGTCGATTACTGCGACGGCGGAGGCGTGGCGATGCTGGTCGACCTGCTGCGGCAGCCGCGCGCCGGCGCGGCGGCGATCACGATCCGTGGCCTTAAGCCTCAGTTCCAGACCCTGCTCGACCAGTTCGATCCGCGCGCCTTCGAAGCGCCGCCGGCACCGCCTGCGCCGCCGACGAGCACCGTCGAGGACATCGGACGCATCACGGCGCAGCTCTTTCGCGACCTGCGCACGCAGGTCGCGTTCATCGGCGAGACGTCGAGCGCGCTGTGGTTCGCCTTCACGCATCCGCACTGCGTGCGCTGGAAGGACGTGTGGTACGAGTGCGAGCAGGTCGGCGCCAACGCGCTGCCGATCGTGTCGCTGATCTCGTTCCTGCTGGGCGTGATCCTCGCCTTCGAGTCGGCCGTGCCGATGCGCCAGTTCGGCGCCGAGATCTTCGTCGCCGATCTGGTGGGACTCGCCATCATCCGCGAGCTTGGACCTCTCATGACGGCGATCCTGCTCGCCGGCCGCTCGGGCGCGGCGTTCGCCGCCGAAATCGGCACGATGAAGGTCAATGAGGAGCTGAACGCGCTCACCACCATGGGGCTCGACCCCGTGCGCTTCCTGGTGGTCACGCGGATCATCGCCGCGCTGCTGATGGTGCCGCTCTTGTCGCTGTACGCGAACCTGGTCGGCATCCTGGCCGGCGGGCTCACGATGCTCTCCTTCAACATTCCGCTGGTGACCTACTTCCACGAAGTCGACAGCATCGTCGACATGAAGGATTTCCTCGTCGGCATGGTCAAGACGCCGGTCTTCGCGACTCTGATCGCGGGTATCGGCTGCCTGCGCGGCCTGCAGACCCAGACCGGCGCCAGCGCGGTGGGCATCTCCGCGACGCGCGCCGTCGTCTCGGGCATCGTGCTGCTGGTGGCGGTCGATGGCATCTTCGCCGTCATCTACTATATTCTCGACGTATGAGCCCCGTGCCCGAATCCGATGTCGTCGTCCGCGTCGAGGGGCTCGTCGCCGGCTACGATGGCGACGTTCTGCTCCAGAACGTGAGCTTCACCGTGAACCGGGGCGAGGTGTTCGTGATCCTGGGCGGATCCGGCTGCGGCAAGAGCACGCTCCTGAAGCACATGATCGGCCTGTACGCGCCTATGGCCGGGCACGTTTTCATCGATGGCGAGGACATCGTCGCCGCCGAAGGCCCGCAAAGACGGGCCATCCTCACCAAGATCGGCGTCATGTACCAGAGCGGCGCGCTGTTCGGCTCGATGACGCTGCTCGAGAACGTGCGCCTGCCGCTCGAGGAGTACACCGCGCTCGACCCGGGTGCGATGAATCTGATCGCTCGCATGAAGCTCAAGCTTGTGGGGCTGGAGGCGTTCTGCGGACACATGCCCTCCGAGTTGAGCGGCGGCATGCAGAAGCGGGCGGCGATCGCGCGGGCAATGGCTCTCGATCCCGGGATCCTGTTCCTCGACGAGCCGTCGGCGGGCCTCGACCCGATCACCTCCGCCGAGCTGGACGCACTCATCCTCCGCCTGGCAGCGAGCCTGCACATCACGTTCGTCATCGTCACCCACGAGCTGCCGAGCATCTACGCGATCTCCGACCGCGTGATCATGCTCGACAAGCGCGCCAGGGGCATCATCGCCGAGGGCGATCCGAAGGTACTGCGCGACACGAGCGACAATCCCTGGGTGCGCCAGTTCTTCCGCCGCGAGCCGGAGGCGGCCGAGGAGCCGGCGTAGGGATTGCCGGCGACAGGGGGCCGCATGAAGCGGGAAGCGGGCCAATGAGCGCGCAAGCGCACAACTTCAAGCTCGGCCTGTTCGTGGTCGGCGCGGCCATCGTCGGCGTGCTGCTGGTGCTCATCGTCGGCTCGGGACGCTGGTTCCAGTCGAAGACCGTCATCGAGACCTACTTCAACGAATCGGTGCAAGGCCTCGACGTCGGATCGAGCGTCAAGTACCGCGGCGTACGGGTCGGTCAGGTGACCAGCATCGGCTTCACCTACAACAAGTACGAACAGGACAAACCCATGGCCGAGCGCAAGCGCTACGTCCTGGTCGAAGCCACCATCCTCGGCCGGCTCATCGGCAGCCGCGCCGGCGGCGACATCACCCGCGCCGAGCAGGTGCAGATGGAGATCGAGAAGGGCCTGCGCATCCGGCTCGCTCCCCAAGGCATCACGGGCACCAACTATCTCGAAATCGACTACGTCGACCCCAAGATCAACCCCGAGCTGCCGATCTCGTGGGTGCCCGACAACGTCTATATCCCGAGCGCGCAGTCGACCTTCACGCAATTCGTCTCCAACGCGGGCGACATCCTGGACAAGCTGCAGAAGCTCGATATCCAGGCGACGCTCACCAAGCTCAACGTGCTCCTCGACACCACCAACGCCAAGATGTCGGCGATCGACGCGGGGCGCATCTCGGATTCGACGGCGCGCGTGCTCGGCAAGCTCGACGTCAAGCTCGATCAGCTCCACGTGGACCAGATCAACAGGGAAGCCACGGCGCTGCTGGCTGAGCTGCGGCAGAGCAACCAGAAGCTCGCCGCCATCCTCGACGACCCGGCCTGGAAGAAGCTTCCGGGCGACGCCGGCGCGGCGGTGGCCTCCGCGCGCAAGCTGATCGAGGACCCGAAGCTCGCCCAGGCCATCGCCCATCTCGAGAGCACGCTCACCCGGCTCGACCGCATGGCTGGCGGAACGGAAGCGGACCTGCGGCGCACGCTCGACAACCTGCGCCAGATCACCGACAACCTGCGCGACCTCACCGAGGAGGCGAAGCGCAATCCGTCGCGACTGCTCCGGGGCGCGCCCCCGGCGCCGATCAAAGGCTCCCAACCATGACTTCGCCCATCTCGCTCCCGCGCCGGCGCGCGCTCGCCTCCGCGCTCGCTCTCGTCGCCGCCGCGTGCTCGCAGCCGGCGCCGATCAAGTCCACCTACGTGCTCTCGCCGCCGCGTCCCGCCGCCGCCGGTGGCACGTCGCGCGCCGCGACGCTCAAGGTCGAGCGATTCTCCGTCGCCGCACCGTTTCGCGGCCGCTCGCTGGTCTATCGCGAGACCGATCTCAAGTACGAATCGGACTTCTACGACGAGTTCCTGGTCGCGCCCGCGTCAATGCTCAGCGAGGCCACCGCGAGCTGGCTCGGCGCGGCGGGGCTCTACCGTGCGGTGCTCCCGCCTTCGGGTCCGCCGGAGGGCGATCAGCTGCTCGACGCGTTCGTGACCGAGCTCTACGGCGACGTGCGCGATCCCGCCAAACCGGCTTCGGTGATCGCGATCAAGTTCTTCCTCTCGGACGCGCGCGCCGGCGCGGGCGCGTTCCTCTGGACCGGCGAATTGAGCGCGCGGCGCGACATCCCATCGCGCACGGCGGACGCCATCGTATCGGGAATGAACGCAGCGCTGGGCGAGGTGCTCGAGCAGCTCGCCGCGGCGATCCGGGCGCTGCCGGCGAAGTAGCGCCCGGGCCGGCGGGCTCGAGACTCGCGAAGGGCCCCTGGCGACCCGGCCGGGCAAGACCGGGCCGCGTTTTCGCCTCTGATCTGCATCAAAGCCCGGGGGCCGTAAGCGGCGTAGATTGGGTATTGCCCTGGGACCTTCGTCCCGCTGAAACCAGTAATCGTGTCGGCAGAAGACAACCTGGAGCGTCCCTCGGCGGGCACGCCGGACGAAAAGCCCGTCGACGAAGCCGCGTGGTGGTCGCGGGCCGAGCAGTACTTCAAGCGCAAGCAGCTCTGGAACCGGCTCTATCGCGCCACGAGCTACCTCAAGTCCGCGCTCTGGATCGTGCCGTTCATCGCCATCATGCTCGTGCTGGCGATTGCGCCAGCGTTGCGCAGCATCGACCACTGGCTGGGATGGCGGATCTCCGGACTGGACGTCGCCGGAGCGCAGGCGCTGTTCCAGACGGTCATCACGCTGACGACTTCGTTCGTGGTCTTCACGTTCGGCTCGCTGCTGGTGGCGATTCAGGTCGCGGGCGCTCAACTGACTCCGCGCATCATCGCGACGACGCTGCTGCGCGACAACGTGGTGCGTTACAGCGTCGGCCTGTTCATGTTCAGCCTGGTATTCGCCGTGGCATCGCTGAACCGGCTGGAAGGCAACGTCCCCGACATCGTCGTTCTCCTCACCGCGCTGCTGGGCATCGCCTGCATGGCGACGTTTCTGTTTCTCATCGATTACGCGGCGAGACTGCTGCGCCCGGTCAGCATCGTCGCCCGGGTGGCTAACGAGGGCCTGACCGTCATCGAATCGGTGTATCCGGAACGCGCGGGCGAGGCTCCCGACGTCGCCGTCGCTACGCCGCCGCCGCTCCGCGCGCCGCATCGGATCGTCCACCACGCCGGCACGTCCGAGATCGTTCTTGCCGTCGATCTCGGCACGCTCGTGGCTGAGGCCCGAAAAGCCGGTGGCGTCGTCGAGTTCATACCTCAGGTCGGGGACTTCGTCGCCAAGGAAGAGCCTTTGTTTGCGCTCTACGGCGGCGCCGCGGCGATCGACGACCGCACGCTCCGCGCGACGGTCGCGTTCGGTCCCGAGCGAACGATGGAACAGGATCCGATGTTCGCGTTTCGGATTCTGGTCGACATCGCTCTGAAGGCGTTATCCCCTGCCATCAACGATCCGACCACGGCCGTGCTCGCGCTCGATCAGGTGCATCGTCTCCTGCGGGCCGCGGGCAGGCGGGCTCTGCGCGCCGAGGAGATTGCCGACGAGACCGCCCGGCGGCGCGTGATCTTCCGCACGCCGAACTGGGAAGACTACGTCCACGTCGCCTTCACCGAGATACGAGCATGTGGCGCGTCCAACGTGCAGGTCGCGCGTCGCCTCCGGGCGATGATCGACAACCTCGTCGCATCGCTGCCGAAGCACCGGCATGCAGTCCTTGAAGACGAGCGCAAACGCCTCGATCGCATGCTGGAAGCGCTCTACGCCTTGCCGGAGGATCGCGCGCTCGCCCGCATCCCCGATTCGCAGGGGCTCGGCGGATCGTCCGGCTCGAGGACGTTGCCTCCGTCGTAAGCGACCGCCGCGGCCGGACGCAGCGCGACCGTTCCTCTGTCAACCGACTGCCCCGTCGCGACCGCCCGCACCCATGCCGCTGGGCGGCCCGATACCCGAGCAGTTCCTCACGATCGTCGCGGCGGCGACCGTCTTCACGGTGATGTTCGATCTCGGCCTCGGAATCGTATTGCGCGAATTCCGGTGGGTGTGGCGCCATCCCGGATCCATCGTTAAAGGCCTCTTCTCGGTGCTGATCGCCGTGCCCGCGATCGCGCTCGCGGTTACGAGGGTGTTCGATCTCTCGCGATCGGTGGAGATAGGCATCGTGCTGATGGCGATCTCGCCCGGCGCACCGGTGGCGCTCCGGCGCTCACTCGACGCCGGCGGCCATCGGTCGTTTGCACCGGCGCTGCAGATCCTCCTGGCTGTGCTGGCGGTCGTATCGATGCCCTTGACGATCGCCGTGCTGAACGCCTTTTACGCCGGCAAGGCGACCATCGCACCGGGAGAACTGGCCCGCCAGGTGTTCGTCGCGCAGCTTTTGCCTTTGAGTCTCGGGATGCTGACGCGCCGGTTTGTTCCCGAGCGCGCCACGTCCTGGCTCGGGCCGAAGCTCGCGCGCTTCGCGAACATTCTGCTGATCGCCCTCACGATCCTCGTGCTCGTCGATGTTTGGGGTACGGTAGTCGACGCGGGGCCCAAGATCGCGCTCGCCATCGCCATCGTCACGGTTCTGGCCTTGGCGGTCGGGCACTGGCTGGGTGGACCGGATCCCGGCACTCGGACGGCGGTGGCCATTTCCAGCGCGATGCGGAATCCCGGCCTCGCCCTGCTCGTCATCGCGCTCAACGGGGCGCCGCCCGCGATGAGTGCGACGGTACTGGCTTATCTGGTGGTCTCGGCGTTCATCGTGATCGCTTACGTCCTGTGGCGCCGCCGGGCCGTGCCCGGCGTCGTCGGCGAGCGGAAGTAAAAGTCCGCCGCCTTGACGTATGTCAAAGCTGTCGGCAGCTCCCCGGTCTACCTTCCGGCGCTGGCGAGTCGTCGCGCTGAGAGAGCTCGCCATCTCGAACATTCGAGGAGACGCCAGATGTCAATGAAAGTGTGGTTGCGCACGGCAATACTCGCTGCATGCATGATGCTGGTCTTCGTTTCCGGCGTCGGACGGGCGGACGAAGTCCCGATCATAACCGGCGAGCATTGGACGAAGTCTTCGGAGGAGATGAAGAAGGCGTATCTCGTGGGTGTCGCCAATGTCCTCCAGATCGAAATCGCCTATGAAGGCGCGAACCCGCCGGCCGATGCGCAAAGCATCGCTCCGCGTTTTGCGAAGGGCTTGAAGGGACAGACGCTCGACAGCGTCCGCCAGGCGCTCAACGATTGGTACGCCGCTCATCCGGATCGGCTGCAGCGGCCGGTGATCGAAACCATCTGGTTCGAACTGGTCGTCCCAGGGCTTCGGCAAAACGGCTAACGGAGATCTGACATGAAGAGAGTCGTGACGATTGCGGCAGTGGCAGCTGGCCTCGGCGTGCTCGGGTGCACGAGCATGACGCCGCAGCAGCAGGGGACGGTGACCGGGGCAGCGATCGGCGCGGCCGCCGGTGCAGGGATCGCCGCCGTCGCCGGCGGCAGCGGCTGGACGGGCGCGGCCATCGGCGCGGTGGCCGGCGGCGTCGTCGGGAACATCAAAGGCAGCAAGCAGCAGTAGATCGCCTGCAGTGGTTCGCTCGCGCAGAGCGAGGCCGACGGTTCGCGCGGTGCGAGGGTCAGAAGCTGTACCGAAGCTTGAGCTCGACGCGCTTGCTGTAGGTGCTCGGGACGCCTTCGCCCCACAGCAATCCACCCAGCATCAGCGATATTCGCCAGTCGTGTGACGCGTTCATTGCGCCTTCCAATTCCGCGACCGCGCCCGTCTTGCCGTTGTGCTGCCAGTCGATCGCGGGCTTGAGCGTCAGCTTGAGCGAGTAGTCTTCCCGCCAAGCGTCCGCCACGCTCAGCTCGAATTTCGTGTAGTTGATGTCTTTCGTGTTTGGATCGCCGGCGACCGATACCACTTGCTCGACGAGTTCCCCAAGCGAAAATAGGTGCACGCTCGACTCGGTGCTGAGCGACCCGAGCGGCCTGGTTGTCTCCATTCCAGCCGTGAGCTGATACTTGCCGGTCCCCAGCGACTCCGGGTTCGCGGTCGGAAACGTGAGCTCGACGTACGACTCGATTGGAACGCCGTAGATGGGCATCTCCTCGAACCGCACTCGCGTCTTGATGTCTCCGAGGCGCGGATTGAAGGGGCTGCCTGCGAAGCTGGTCTTATCGTCGGGAAAAGGCAGCTCGAGGCGAAGCAGGCTCACCGGTCCCTCGAGAAGCCGCTCGATCTTCACGTTGGTCTTGGTACTCTCGGAAGGCGTGCCGCGCGCGGTGGATTGGCGTTTCAGCTCGATCCGCCAGCGCTTCTTTCCTTCGGCCGCCGCTTCCCCGCTGTCCGTCTCCGGGCTGACGCGATCTTCGCTAACTGGGCCTACTGAGCTGGGATCCTCCGCCTCGCTCCACCCATCGGCAAAGGACAGGTTCCAAACAGAGCACAGGATCGTCGCCAGGCTCGCCGCGTGGCTTCGCACCCCCGTGCTGCAGCGACAGCCGTTTCCGGCGCTGCGCCGGGTCCTACTCATTGGGATCGAGATCGTACTTGTCAGCTTCTTTGCGCATACGCGCGACGTTGCCTTGGCCAACGTTGTCGCAGGCGAAAGATTATGTCGTCACCTTATAGCGGGCGTCCGGACCGACCACGACACGCCGGTCCTGTGAAGCGTCGGGTTTGTTCAGTCGGGTTTGTTCAGTATCGCAGCTGCATCGTGCAATCAGCGCTTGCTTTTTGCGCGCCAGGCCTGCCTCTCGATTTTCCGCGTCAGAGGGGCGATACAACGGTGGCAGAGAGCGAGCCCTGTTATTCAGTTACCATCGCCACCGGAATCTGCTTTTGGCCGAGGCGGTCATGACCCCTCTAGGCTGCGGCCGTTGCACACAGTGCCCACGGCACGACTCCTGATCGTGTCGTCGATGGAAGTCCGCCGATCGCCTCTTCTTCCTGCAACGTCATCGCTGCCTCAGCCGCCGAGCGCCTTGACCGCGGTGATCAGCACTGCCCCCAGGACCGCCATCGCGAGCCCCGTGCGGATCGGACGCGCATGTCCCGCGTGTCGTCCCAGCATCAGACCCGCGAGAAACAGCATGACCAGACTCAGCACGCGCGAGAGATCCATCGCCAGCGCGACGTCTCTGAGCACGATGAAAGGGACGACGACGGGGAAAGTCGCAAGGACGACCAGAAGGAAAATGCCGAGCGCGCCGACATAATCGTCGCGTTTCAGCCCTGGACGAGTCGGCAGGGACAAGTCATGCAGACGGCGGTGCATGGCTTCCAGCTCCTCCGGGCCGGTGAAAGCGGCGACGTGAGGAGGCAGCTCTTCTGCGATCAAGCGGCGAGCATCACTGGGCGCGAGGCCGATCAGTTGTCTCGTCAGCACTAGATTCCGCGTGCGCTCGGTAAGCGTCTGGACGAGATACATCACGGCGTCGACGAGTCCCCACGCGAGATTGCAGCCGAGTGCCGCGAATAACACGGTCCGCACGTCCTCCCTTCCGGCCGAGGCGACGGAAAGCGACCCAACGATCGTCACGGCCATGATCAGGCCGAAGATGATCTCGGAGATCCGGTCGACCGGGTCGAGTACGGAGCGCCCGGTCCGTGTTTCGGCGTTAACGCTGGGCTCTCCGGAAGCAGCGCTCACTTGATCGTGTACCCGCGGCCTTCCATGCAGGCGCCGTACGCTCTGTAGTAAGTGTTCAGCGCCTGCTGTTGCTGCTGCTGGGCCTGTTCGTTCTGCGCCCTTTGGTTCTGGCGTGCCTTGGCGCCGCCCACCACCGTGCCGACGGCCGCACCGGCGCCGGCATCGCCGGCGATCCCGCCGATGATAGCGCCGCCCGCCGCACCTTTCAGCCTTTCACCGCCGCCGACCGCAGGACCGGTCTTCTGCGGCGCCGGCTGCGACGCGGCGACCGGATCGATGCCTGTATCCTTCTTCGCCCACGCCACACATTCCTTGTCGTCCTTCTGCTTCTGTTGCGCGCTCTGGCCCTTGGCCGGATAGACGCTTGGCTTCTGGGCGGACGCCGTTGCGACGAAGGCGCCGAGCACTGCGGCAGCGATGATGATCCTGAGATGATTCATGACTCCCGTCCTTTGGGTTTGTTGCGACAGATGGTAAACGATGTCACGGCTTCCGTAGCGCCGGATTGACCCAGAGCAAGCATTGGCGTCCGCCGGCCACGCCACGGGGCTGAGCGACGCCCATGGACCGGCGTCGCGACGCCTCAGCGCAGGCAGTAGATGTAATACTTGCCGTTGCGCAGCTCGGCGCCCTCGAGCTCGCCTTCGAAGCCCGGAAAGCGCTCGCCCCACTCCTCGAGCGAACGGATGAACTTGATCCACGGCTCGTCGGCGCCGCCGATGCTCTCTCCCGGCATGACCACCGGGATGCCGGGCGGGTAGGGGATGACGCCGACGCCGACGACGCGGTTCGGCATCCTTTCCAGCGGTAGCGCCTCGGCCTCGCCGCGCATGAGCATCCGGAAAGCCTCGCGCGGAGGCATCTTCGGGGTGGGCAGCTTGCTGTATGCCTGCGCCTGCCAGTGACCCTGACGGCTCTCGCGCATGTGCTGCCAGATCTCGTCGCCGAGATCGTGGAGGCCCATGTTCTTGTAACGGTCCGGCGCCGCGGCCACGACCTTGGGCAGCGCAGTGGCGAGCGGCACGTTGGCGTCGTAGTCGCGCTTGAAGTCGAGCAGCGTGTTGATGAGCGTGCCCCACTTGCCCTTGGTCACACCCATCGAGAACAGGAACAGCACCATGTGATCGGTCGTCCGCGAAGGGATGATCCCGTGCCGGCCGAGGTAGGCCGAGACGATTGCGGCCGGGACGCCGTGCGGCGCGAGCTTGCCGTCGTCCTGCATGCCCGGGCAGACCACGCCGGGCTTGATCGGGTCGAGGAGGCACCAGCCCTCGTCGAGCTCCTCGAAGCCGTGCCACTTGTCGCCGGGGCGCAGCACCCAGCACGCCGGCTCGGTGGCGAGAAGCTCGCGCGGCGCCTCGTCGAACGGCACGCGCTTCTTGGTCTTCGGGTCCGTGACCTCCTCGGCGTTCCAGGGCGCGAAGAACCAGTCTTTCTTTGCGGCGAATTCGCGCCGGCAGCGCGCGAGCGCGAGGCGGAAGTCGACCGCTTCCTCGATCACGTCCTGCGTGAGGGTATGACCGCCGCGACCGTCCATCATCGCGGTCGCGACGTCGTTCGAGGCGATGATGCTATACAGGGGCGAGGTGCTCGCTTGCGCGCAATACGACTCGTTGAAGCGGTGATGATCGATCGCGTTTCGCCCGTCGCGCACGTGCAGGAAGGATGCCTGCGACAGCGCGGCGAGCAGCTTGTGTGTCGAGTGGGTCGCATAAACGTTCGCTCCGTTCGCAGGATGGTCCTTGGGATCGCCGAACATCGCATACCGATCGCCATACATTGGGTTGAAGCGCGCGTAGGCGTACCAGGCCTCGTCGAAGTGCACGTGGTCGACGGTCCTCCCTACCAACTCGTAGACCCGCCTGGCGTGGTAGCACATGCCGTCGTAGGTCGAGTTGGTGATCACGCTGTAGACGGGCTTCTTGCCTGCCGCTTTCTTGACCAGCGGGTTGGCGGCGATGCGCTGCTCGATCGACGCGGCAGTGAACTGCTTGGGGCTGATCGGGCCGATGATCCCGTAGCGGTTGCGGGAAGGAACGTAGAACACGGGAATGCCGCCGCTCTGGATCAGGCCCTGCTCGATCGACTTGTGGCAGTTGCGATCGCAGAGCGCGATTTCGCCGTCGCCCACGACGGCGTTGAAGATGATCCGGTTCGACGCAGACGTGCCATTCAGCACCGAGTACGAGCGATGCGCACCGAAGACTCGAGCAGTGTTTCGCTCGCTTTCGCCGATCGGCCCGCTGTGGCCGAGGAGAGATCCCAGCGCTGCGCGCTCGATGCCTGTGTCGGTGCGGAACAGATTCTCGCCGTAGAAGTCGAAGAACACCCGGCCGACCGTCGACTTGGTGAAGGCGATGCCGCCCTGGTGTCCGGGGGCCGCCCAGGAGTATTCCTTGTCGCGATCGTAGGCGAGCATGGCACGCAGAAACGGGGCCATGGCCTCCTGGCCGTAGCGGTCGATCGCGGCGACGGCGCGGCCGGCGATGAAATCCGCCGTGTCTTCGAGCTTCCAGACGAACTCGTCCGCGAGCTGCATCACCTCGATGGTCAGCGATTGCTTGGCCACGCGATCCGCCATGAGGAAGACCGGAACGTGCTCGTTGCGCTTGCGCAGGGCGCGCAGCACGTCGCTGGCCGGACGCGATCCGTCGGGCGCCACCTTGCCCAGGTTCCAGTCCACGAACACGCAGTGGATCGCCGCGTCCGCGTGGATCACCGCGATGCCGTCCTCGGGCGAAGCCGATTCGACCACCTCGATGCCGCGGGCGCGGAGCTCATCCACGATGCCGCTTGTCGCCCGGCCCCCGGCTGTTCCTGCGCGAAGGAGGTCTTCGTCAATGACTAATGCGCGCCGCTTCAGCGCGACGTTGGTTCGTCCGATCATGGGGGCTTCCTATCCGTTAACGCAGTCGACCATCCAGATCTTCTTGCCCTTCTGGTATTCGAAGCGCAGCCCGTGGATATCGCTCTCGAAGCCGGGGAAGTGCTCGTCGGTGTCGCGGGCGTACTTGAGGTAATCGACGATAGACGCAGTCTTGAAGCGCTCGCCCGGCATGATGAGAGGGATCCCGGGCGGGTACGGAACGACCATGACCGCGGTGACCCGATTGCGCAGGCTATCGATTGCGACCGGCTCCACCCGCCCGTGCACGAGATGGTCGTAGGCGTCCGCCGGCTTCATCGCCGGCTCGGGCAGCTCGGTGTACATCGCGTTCATCGCGTGTGCCGTGTCGTTCTCGCGATAGCTCTCGTGCAGCGCCTGGCAAAGATCGCGCAAGCCCCAGCCGGCATAGGTCTGGCCGCCTGACGCGGCTACGCCGGGGAGCGCCTTGGCGAGCGGCAGGTTCGCGTCGTAGTCGTTCTTGAAATCGACCAGCGCGTCGACCATGGTGCTCCACTTGCCCCGCGTGATGCCAAGCGAGAACAGGATGAGGAAGCTGTAGAGCCCGGTCTTCTCGACCACCAGGCCGCGCTGCCATAGATACTTGGTGACGACCGCGGCCGGGATACCGGTCTTGCCCAGCTTCGCCCCCTTCTCCAATCCCGGCGTGAGCAGGGTGACCTTGATCGGGTCGAGGAGGATGTAGTCTTCCGCCAGGTTCGGGAAGCCGTGCCACGAAGCCTTCGGACCGAGCACCCAGTCCGTGGTTTTCGGAGCGTCATCGAGCTTGAGGTTGTCCGGCTGCCAGACCTTGAACCACCAGTCGCTCGGCTTGTAGCCCTTGCCGATCGAGGCGAGCGCCCGCCGGAAGCGCATCGCTTCGTCGTGGGTCTCGGCTACGATCGAGCGGCCGCTCGCGCCGTCCATCATCGCCGAGCTCACGTCAAGCGAAGCGATGATCCCGTAGTGCGGAGACGTCGAGCCGTGCATCATGAAGGCGTCGTTGAAGCGCGTCGTGTCGATCTTCTGTTCTTCCGACTCCTGGATGTGGATCATCGAGGCTTGCGAAAACGCGGCGAGCAGCTTGTGCGTGGACTGCGTCGCAAACACGAGGGGGTGTTTCGAGCGCGGGAAGCCGCGCGGAACGCCCATGCCGTGGCGGCCCGCGTAGAACTCGTGAAACGCCGCGTAGGCGTACCAAGCCTCGTCGAAGTGCAAAGCGTCGACCGCGTTTCCGACCGTCTTCTTGATGAGCTCGGCGTTGTAGCACAGGCCGTCGTAGGTGGAGTTGGTGACCACCGCGATGCGCACTCTGCCCTTGGCTCCCCGCGCGATCGGGCTCGCGGCGACCTTTTTCTTGATCGCCTCGGCGGAGAACTGCTCGAGGCCGATCGGACCGATGATGCCGTAGTCGTTGCGCGAGGGCACGAAGTAGATCGGCGTCGCCCCGGTCATGATCAGCGAATGCAGCAGTGACTTGTGGCAGTTGCGGTCGACGATCACCAGGTCGTCGCGCCCGGCCATCGAATGCCAGACGATCTTGTTCGCGGTCGAGGTACCGTTGGTCACGAAATAAGTGTGATCGGCGCCGAAGACGCGCGCCGCGTAACGCTCCGCTTCCTTGACCGGTCCGGTGTGGTCGAGGAGCGAGCCGAGCTCGGGAACGGAGACCGACAAGTCGGAGCGAACGGTGTTCTCGCCGAAGAATTCGTGCAGCGCGAGCCCGACGGCGGACTTGGTGAAGCCGATGCCGCCCGCGTGGCCGGGCGTGTGCCAGGAATACGCGGAGCGCTCGGCGTGGCTGACCAGTGCCTTGAAGAACGGAGGCAGCAATCCGTCGAGGTAATCGGACGCGGCGCGCATCACCTGGCGCGCGAGGAACGGAATCGTGTCCTCGTAGAGGTAGAGTACGCTGTGGATGTCGCGCAGCGCGTCGACTACGGCGGGCGAAGCCGCCTCGATCATCGCGCCTTGCTCGCCGAGCGCGATGATCGGCAGGCCCGGCGCACGCTCGTGCACCGCCTTGAGCAGGGCGACGTTGCGCTTGAGCTCTTCCGGATCCTGGCCACGGCCCTTGCCGCCGAACAGGATCGCGGACAGGCCCCGATATCCTCCGGCGATGATGCGCGCGTCGGACGGATTGTCGACGGCGATCGACTTCCAGCCGTTCTTTTCGAGCTCTTGCTGGAGCTGGCTCAAGCGGGTGCCGGCGACGCTCTTCGCGCCGACTTCCGGATGGGCGATGAGGACGGGGAACTTCAGGCTGAGATACATCGTGTCGGTCCTTTTCGATATGGCGACCATGGTGCGCCCGGAGCGAGACGCTGCCGAGCGCTACGTCGGACAATCCTCCAACCGTCGCTGGTTACGTCCGCGCTCGGCTAAGCGGGGTGCCAGCGCCGACGCTCAATCCGGCAGCCCGCTCGAGCGGAAGAACGCCAAGGCGTCCGCGTCAGGCTCTCCGAACCACTTCGTGTAGAGCGCCCGGAACTCCGCCGTCCCGAAGAAGCGGCTGAGCGTCGCGTCCACCACCAGACGGAAATCGTCGTCTCCGCGCGGCAGTGCGAGCGCGATCTGCTCCATGGTGAAGCGGCGGTCGAGCACGATCAGGTCCCCCGCCGCAGGGCTGCGTTTCGCGAGGTCGAGGAGGATGGCGCGGTCACCAAAGAAGACATTGGCGGTGCGGTCGAGCACGCTCTTCACACCCGCGTCGTAGCTCGGGACGGAAACGACCTTCGAATCGATCTGGAGGTCGTTGAGCCGGCTGCCGAGCCAGCGCTCCGCGGTCGTGCCGGGGACGGCCGCGAAGACCTGTCTCTGCAGAATCTCCGCCGGCGACGCCCGCCAGAAGGGGCCGGCTTGCCTGCCTTTCAACAAGACGTCGCGCAGCCTGAAGGACGAATCGGCGCGGAGCATCGCACCGATGCCACCCGGGAAGACGGGAATGGAAAACGACACCTCCTTCCTTCGCGCCAGCGTTTCCGTGTCCGCTCCGCAAAGCAGGTCGACCCGGCCTTGCTGCACGTCCTGGAAGCGGCCCTCGAGCGTGACCGGTACCCACACGACGTTCAGCGTCGGGAGCTTGAGGTCGGTCTTCACCTGGTCGACGATCTTTTGGCAAAGTGCGACGGAATAGCCCGCGGCGTTGCCGGAGTCGTCCTTGAACGAGAACGGCCGGGCGTCGGCGCGGTAACCGAGGTTGATCTTGCCCGCGTCCCGCACGCGATCCAGCGTGCCCGCGGCGTGCGCGAGCGGCAGAAATGCCGCGGTAAGGAATGCGATCGCGACAGTCGCGATGCGAACGCGATGTTCGCAAGGGCTTGCCGATTGTGCGCGCTTCATGTTTGTCTCCTATCTGGAATGCATTCCCGATGGTCGTGCTCAGGCTGCCCGCGCGCCGGCCGCCGCAGGCATCGGCCTCGCCGATGCCGCGGGCATCTCCTTCGCCGCGAAGCGGGGCGCGATGAAACCCCAGATCACGTAACCGATGGCGAGCGCCAGCATCCCGCCGAGCACCGCATCCTTCCCGGACGCATAGACCGCATAGACGCTGTAGAGCATGGCGATCACGGTGATGATCATGTTGCGCTTGAAGATTCCCTCGCTCACGCGGGCTGTCCGCATCATGACCGACAGCGCCGAGAGTGCGACGATGTACGGAACGACGTTGGTGACGACCGCGAGATTGACGAGCGCGCTGAACTGCTCGCTCAAGGTCGGCGAGATCGTGGAGAGCGCCAGCAGCGACTGCACGACGCCCATGACGATCATTCCCGTGATCGGCGCGCCCATGCTGTTCACTTTGGAGAACAGCGCGGGGAACATGCGCTCATCCGCAGCCGACTTGGCCGTCTGGGCGATCGTGAACTGCCAGCCGAGCAGCGAGCCGAGGCACGCGATCACCGCCAGCCCCATGATGATCGATCCGATGGTCGGGTTGAACATCTGCTCGTAGGCAAGCCCGAACGGGCCGGTCGATTTCGCGAGGTCGGCGTTGGGGACGATTCCCTGGATCACGGTGGTCGAAAGGATATAGATGACCGCGGCGCCCAGCGTGCCGAACATGCATGCGAGCGGGACGTTGCGCTTGGGGTTTTCCACCGCCGCCGAGTTCTGCGCTGCGGATTCCATGCCCAGGAACGCCCAGAGTGTCAGCGCGATGCTCGACCCCATGCCTTGAGCGAGGCTCATCCCTTGCGGATTCCAGGCCGCCGCGAACGTGTCGGGCTTGAACCAGAACCAGCCGATGACAGAGAGCATCCCGACCGGAAGGATCACGCCCCAGACCGTGACCGAGCCGATGCGGCCGGTGATGGAGGGTCCGCCGAAGTTGGCCACCGTCGTGATCCAGAGCAAGGCGATCACGCTCACGCAGGTCGCGATCGGCGTCGCCGACAACGAAGGGAAGAACGTCGCCAGGTACCCCACCGCGGAGATCGCGATCGCCACGTTGCCGATCGCGAGCGACAGGAAGTAGAGATAGAAGACGTTGAAGTAGCCGGATTTGCCGTACGCGTCCTCGGCGTACGCGGACATGCCGCCCTCGCGCTGATTGAAAAGCCCCGCCTGCGCGAACCCGTAGGCGATGGCCATCGAGCCCAGCGCCGTCACGATCCACGACAGCAGAGAGATGGCTCCGACCTTGGCCATGTTGGTCGGCAGCATGATGATTCCCGAGCCCATCATGTTCACCGCGACGATGAAAGTCAGCTGCATCAGACTCATCTTCTTCGGCGCTTGCATGGTGTTACCTCCTTCCATTCGTCGTCGAGACGGTCAGTCGCGGACCACGTAGGTGTAGAACTTGATTCGGCCGT
>DATJBM010000083.1:0-16627 GCA_035515295.1 Casimicrobiaceae bacterium
ACCTTAGGCGCGACGACGAGCTGGCAATACGGCTGCGCACGATTGCGCTCGAAGTACTGCCGGTGATAGCCCTCCGCGGGATAGAACGCCGCAGCCTCGCCGATCTCGGTGACGATCGGATCGTCCCAGAGCTTCTGCCGGCTGAGCTCCTCGATCACCGCCTCGGCGTCGGAGCGCTGCTGCGGGGTCTGGGGAATGATCACCGACCGATACTGCGTTCCGACGTCGTTGCCCTGCCGATCGCGTGTCGTGGGATCGTGGATCGTGAAGAATACGCGCAGGAGATCGCGATACGAGAGCTTCGTCGGATCGAAGACCACGCGCACCACTTCGGCATGTCCCGTGCGCCCCGAGCAAACGTCTTCGTAGCTGGGATTCGCCGTCCCGCCCCCGGCGTAGCCCGATTCGACCGCGCGGACGCCGGCGAGCCGATTGAAGACCGCCTCCAGGCACCAAAAGCAGCCGCCTCCGAGGACGGCGGTTTCGGCGGCATTGGTGGGATCCGGGGGCATGGTTGGTTTCGCTGGGCTTTCGAAGACAGGATAACGCGGTTCGTGGCGTACGTCTTGGTCGTGCGGGGCGGCGCACGCCTTACGGATCCGGGCCGCCGGAGCGTGGTGCGATAATCGCGCCCCGAAGGGGGGTGCATGAAACGACGCCAGGCGTTAGCCGCGACGCGGGCCGCAGGACCGCGCGCGAGGCGCGCGGACATTGCATGCTGAGGCGCACCCTGCTGTTCTTCGCCTTCCTGCGGCGCCTGGTGCGCCGGCTCACCGGCGTGGGGCTCGCCCGCTCGGCGGCGAGCCTCGCCTTCACCACGCTGTTCGGCCTCGTCCCGCTGTTCACGGTCGCCTTCACCTACGTCGCCCGCTTTCCCATCTTCGAGCGCTCCCAGGACGCGCTCGAATCGCTGCTCCTGCGCTACTTCCTGCCGGGTAGCGGCACCGTGGTACACAAGTATCTCTCGGAGTTCAGCGCCAACTCCGCGCAACTCAAGGGCATCGGCACCTTCTTCGTCATCCTGACCGTGGTGCTGATGGTCATGCAGGTCGACCAGGAGATCAACGCGATCTGGGGTGCCGCGCGCGAGCGTCGCTCGCTCGGGCGTCGCATCCTGATCTACGTGCTGGCGTTGACGGCCGGGCCGGCGTTGATCGGTGCCGCGGTCTACTACACAACGTGGCTCATCGAGCATGCGATCGTCACGACCTCGATCGGCGCCGAGGCGCTAACCGTGCTGAGCGGACCGGTCGCGCTGCTGGTCGACACCGTGGGCTTCACCGTGCTCTACGTGCTGGTTCCGGCGTATCGCGTGCCGCTGAAGCTGGCTGCGATCGGCGGCGTGCTGGCAGCGATCGCATTCGAGACGGCGAAATACGGATTCCGCCTGTACATTGCGCGATTCTCGAGCTACCAGCTCATCTACGGCCCGCTGGCGGTGCTGCCGCTCTTCCTGCTCTGGATCTACGTCTCGTGGATCATCGTGCTCGCGGGCGCAGCGATCACCGCCACGCTCGCCGAGACCGCGGGGCGCCGAAGCCGCTGAGAGCGCGCGGTGCCGCGCTCCTTGCCGAACGTGGCCCTCCAAGCTAGAGTTTGCGCTTTGTCTCGAAGGGAGCTGGAGCGTCGTGTGGTCGATCATTCAAGCGGCCGGCTGGCCGATCTGGCCGTTGATCTTCGCCTCGGTCATCGCGCTGGCGCTGATCCTGGAGCGGCTCTGGTCGCTGCGCCAGAGCGCGGTCGCGCCGCCCGGTACGGTCGACAAGGTGCTCTCGGAGTACCGGCAGACCGGCGTCGGACCGGAGCTTCTCGCGCGCACCGCGCAGCGCGGGCCGCTCGGCCGGGTGCTCGCCGCGGGGCTCGCCAACGCCAAGAGCCCGCGCCCGGTGATGAAGGAGGCGATCGAGGAAGTCGGTCACCTCGTCGCCCACGATCTCGAGCGCTTCCTCACCACGCTCGGCACGATCGCGGCGATGGCGCCGCTGCTCGGCCTGTTCGGCACGGTCGTGGGCATGATCGAGATCTTCGGCTCGCAGACCGCCGCCGGCTCCAATCCCATCCAGCTTGCGCACGGCATTTCGGTCGCGCTCTACAACACTGCCTTCGGGCTGATCGTCGCCATTCCCAGCATGATCTTCTACCGCCATTTCCGGGCCAAGGTCGACAGCCTCACGCTCGAGATGGAGCAGCAGGCGATCAAGCTGGTCGAGCTCGCTCACGGCGAAAGGAAGTAGCCCGCCATGGATCTGCGCGCCGGCCGCTCGCGCGAGGAGCCCGAGATCAACTTCATCCCGTTGATCGACGTGCTGCTCGTGATCCTCATCTTCCTCATGGTCACGACGACGTACCAGAGGGTCTCGGAGCTGCAGATCACGCTTCCCGAGGCTTCCGCCGACCCGATGCAGCAACGGCCGAAGGAAATCAATGTCGGCGTCGACGCGCAGGGACACTACGTCATCGACAAGAACGTGTTCCAGTTCACGACCGTCGCGGCGCTGGCGGAGGCGCTCCGGCGCTCGGCGGGCGACGCCAAGGAGCCGGTGGTGGTCATCAGCGCCGACGCCAACGCCACGCATCAGTCGGTCATCCACGTGATGGAAGCCGCGCGCGAGGCGGGGCTCATCCATATCACCTTCGCGACCCAGACGCCGGTCAAGTGACCTGTAGGGTCGGATTTATCCGGCCGTGCGAAAGAATTCGCACCTACGCCCGCCTGCGCCGGGGCGACGATAGGCCGTGCGCTTCTCCGACCGTCTGACCGCGGCGTGGTACCAGCCGCGTCTGACGCCGCTCACCGCGGCGCTGTGGCCGTTGTCGCTCCTGTTCGGGGTCGCGGTTGCCGCGCGGCGGCTCGCTTATCGGACCGGAGCACTGCGCGCCGCCGCTGTGGGCGTGCCGGTGATCGTCGTCGGCAGCATCGTCGTGGGGGGGACGGGCAAGACTCCGCTCGCCCGTGCGCTCGCGGCGGCGCTGCGTGAGCGCGGCCGGCGTCCCGGATTGGTGGCTCGAGGTTACGGAGGAAGTAACACGGCGCCCCGCGCCGTCGCGGCCGGTGACGATCCTGCGGAAGTGGGCGACGAGCCGCCGCTCTACGTCACCGACGGCTTTCCCGTGTGGATCGGTCACGATCGGCTCGCAGCGGCGCGCGCGCTCTTGGCGGCGCACCCCGAGTGCGACACCGTCATTGCCGACGATGGGCTTCAGCACTACGCGCTCGAGCGCGACTTCGAGATCGCCGTGATCGACGAGACGCGAGGCCTAGGCAACGGCTGCCTTCTGCCGGCCGGCCCGCTGCGCGAGCCGCGCCGCCGGCTTGATGCCGTGGACGCGGTCGTCGTCCTCGCCGCGCAAGGCTCGACGCCGGCGGCGGCCCGCGGCAATCGTCAGAGCGTGATGCGCTACGAGCCGCTGCCGTGGCGGAACCTCGCTCGGCCCGATGCGACCGCGGAGCCGAGCGCATGGCGCCGCGGCCCGGTCCACGCGGTCGCCGGCATCGGCCATCCGGCACGCTTCTTCGCGCTCTTGCGCGGCCTCGGCCTCGACCCCGTGTGCCATCCCTTTCCCGATCACCACCGCTACACCGCGGAGGAGCTGCGCTTTCCCGGGGCGGTCGCGGTTCTGATGACGCAGAAGGATGCGGTAAAATGCGCCCGCTTCGCCGATGCGCGCTTCTGGTATCTGCCGATCGCCGCGCGCATCGATCCGGCGTTGATCGAGCGCGTGACGAGGACCATCCGTGGACCCCAAGCTGCTTGAGATCCTGGTCTGCCCGGTGACCAAGGGTCCGCTGATCTACGACCGCGAGCGCCAGGAGCTCGTCTCGAAGTCGGCCCGGCTCGCGTATCCCATCCGCGACGGCATCCCGGTGATGCTGGAGGAGGAGGCGCGCAAGCTCGGCCCTTCCGAGTACGAGTGACCGGTCGGCGTCGCTCGCCTTGAGTTTCACCGTTCTCATTCCCGCGCGCTACGCCTCGACGCGGCTGCCGGGCAAACCGCTGCTCGACGTCGCCGGCAGGCCGCTGGTGATCCGCGTGGCCGACCGGGCGCGCGCGAGCGGCGCCCAGCGCATCGTGATCGCGACCGACGACGAGCGCATCGGCGCGGCGGCCGCAGGCCACGGCGTGGAGGCGATTCTCACCCGCGCCGATCATCCCACCGGCACCGACCGGCTGGCCGAGGCGGCGCAGGCGCTCGGCCTCGAGGACGATGCGGTGGTGGTGAACGTGCAGGGCGACGAGCCGCTGCTCGAGCCCGCGCTCATCCGCGGGGTGGCCGAGGAGTTGCGCTCGCACGCCGATGCTGCCATCGCGACCGCTTGCCACCCTATCGATGATCCCCTGGAGGCGTTCAATCCCAACGTCGTGAAGGTCGTGCTCGATCGGTCGGGATACGCGCTGTACTTCAGCCGGGCGACGATTCCCTGGGCCCGCGAAGCATTCGCGCGCGACCGCACGTCGCTACCGGCCGGATTGCCGCTGTATCGGCACTACGGCCTTTACGCCTATCGCGCCGGGTTTCTCCGCCGCTATCCCGCGCTCGCCGAGGCGCCGATCGAGCGCTTCGAGGCGCTCGAACAGCTGCGAGCGCTGTGGCACGGCCAGCGCATCGTCGTGCGCGTCACCTCGGGCACGCCCGCGCCGGGCGTGGACACGCAGGACGATCTCGAGCGGGTCCGCAAGCTCTTTGCGGAGCACAAGGTTTGACGGCGCGCGCCGCGACGCGACAGAATCGGGCGGGACGCCGCCCGACCCGCTGCCGATGGCTCATCGTCTCGATGCCGAAACGGACCCTGCCGTGCGACTGATCCTCCTCGGACCGCCGGGCGCGGGCAAGGGCACGCAAGCGGCCTTCATCTGCGAGGCGTACCGGATTCCGCAGATCTCGACCGGCGACATGCTGCGCGCCGGGGTGAAGGCCGGCACACCGCTCGGCAAGGTGGCGAAGAAGGTCATGGACGCCGGCTCGCTCGTATCCGACGACGTTATCATCCGTCTGGTCGACGAGCGGCTCAAATGCGTCGATTGCGCCAACGGTTATCTCTTCGACGGCTTTCCGCGGACCATTCCGCAGGCCGAGGCGTTGAAGGCGGCCGGCGTGGCGCTCGACTACGTGCTGGAGATCGTCGTGCCGGACGCCGCGATCGTCGAGCGCATGAGCGGCCGGCGAGTTCATGTCGCATCGGGGCGAACCTACCACCTGAAATACAACCCCCCGCGCGTCCCGGACCGCGACGACGCCACCGGAGAGGCGCTGATCCAGCGCGAGGACGACCGCGAGGAGACCGTGAGAAAACGTCTCGCCGTCTACCACGCGCAGACCGAGCCGCTGATCGCCTATTATGAGCGGTGGTCGGCGAGCGGCGATGACCGCGCGCCGCGGCTGCGAAGGGTCGACGGGGTTGGCTCGGTCGAGACGGTCCGCGACAGGGTTCTGGCGGCGCTCGCGAGCTGACCGCGGCGCCGGCGCTACAATCCGAAGTCCCTCTTCCTTCGTTCGATCTTCCCGCATGGCTGCACGGAACGCTTTCTACGCCCAGTCTGGCGGCGTGACCGCGGTGGTGAACGCCACGGCTGCCGGCGTGATCGAAACCGCGCGCAAGCACAAGTCGCGCATCCGCAAGGTCTACGCCGGCCGCAACGGCATCATCGGCGCGCTCACGGAGGACCTGATCGACACCGGCCGCGAGTCCGCGGCCGCGATCCGCGCGCTCAAGACCACGCCCGCCGGCGCGTTCGGCTCCTGCCGGTACAAGCTCGCGAGCTTCGAGAAGGATCAGCGGCAGTACGAGCGGCTGATCGAGGTCTTCCGCGCCCACGACATCGGCTACTTCTTCTACAACGGCGGCAACGACTCGGCCGATACGTGCCTCAAGGTGTCGCAGCTCTCGCAGAGGCTCGCCTATCCGCTCGTTGCCGTGCACGTGCCGAAGACGGTCGACAACGACCTCGCGGTGACCGATTGCTGCCCTGGGTTCGGCTCGGTAGCGAAGTACGTCGCGACGTCCATGCGCGAGGCCGCCTTCGACGTGGCCTCGATGGCCAAGACGTCCACCCGTGTGTTCGTGCTGGAGGTGATGGGCCGGCACGCGGGATGGATCGCCGCCGCGGTGGGGCTCGCCGACGACGACTCCACGCCGATCCCGCTTTTGCTCCTCTTTCCGGAGATTCCGTTCGACGAATCGGCCTTCCTCGCCGCGGTCGATGCCAGGGTCAAGCAGCACGGTTATTGCTGCGTCGGCGTCTCCGAGGGGCTCAAGACCGCGGACGGGAAGCTGCTCGCGGAAGCCGGCACCACCGACGCCTTCGGCCACGCACAGCTGGGCGGCGTCGGGCCGCTGATCGCCAACCTCGTCAAGGAAAAGCTCGGGCAGAAGTACCACTGGGCGGTCGCCGATTATCTGCAGCGCGCGGCGCGCCATCTCGCCTCCAAGACCGATCTCGACCAGGCTTACGCGGTGGGCAAGGCGGCGGTCGATCTCGCGGTGGCCGGTAAGAATGCCGTGATGCCGGCGATCGTGCGCGTCTCGGACGCACCGTACCGCTGGAAGATCGGCGTCGCGCCGCTCGACCAGGTCGCGAACGTCGAGAAGCACATGCCGCGCGATTACATCACGCCGGATGGCTTCGGCATCACCACCAAGGCGCGGAAGTATCTCTCGCCGCTGATCCGCGGGGAGGCGTTCCCCCCGTTTCGCGACGGGCTGCCCCGCTATGTGCGCCTGAAGAACGTCGCTGTGCCGAAGAAACTCGCGACCAATTTCCAGCTCTGAGCTCGTCGAACCGCATGGATAAGCGCGTCGACTACTACCTCGCCACCAGCTCGCCGTTGATGTATCTCGGCCATGAGCGGCTGGTGGCGATCGCGCGCCGGCACGGCGCCTCGATCGCGGTGAAGCCGGTCGACTTCGACGAAATCTTTCCGGTCTCGGGCGGACTGCCTCTCTCCAAGCGTGTGCCGCAGCGCCAGGCGTACTGTCTCGTCGAGCTCCGGCGCTGGTCGGAGCACCTCGGCATTCCGCCCAACCTCCAGCCGCGCTTCTTTCCCGTCCAACGGCGATCGCGCCGCGCACTGGATCCTCGCGGCCGGCGCGCGGCCAGTGCGGAGATCGCGGCCCCTTACAAGGCGCTCACCGACGCGGCGATCCATCGCCAGGTCTTCGGCGCGCCGACCTACATCTACCGCGACGAGCTGTACCGGGGACAGGATCGGCTCGACTTTCTGGACCGGGCGCTGGCAAAATAGCGCGCTTTCGCGGTTCTCCCGCGCCAGGGCGGACACGGGTACCGTGCAGGTCGGCGCTCTTTAGCGCGCCACCCGACGACAACGTTGCACGCCACCAGCGTGCGAATGAATTCGCACCTACTTCGAGGGGATGGCTATGTCATACGCACTCGTATTCGCGCTCGTCTGCGCGATCGCCGCGCTGGTCTACGGGTTCGGATCGATCGGCTGGATCATGGCCAAGCCGGCCGGCAATCCGCGCATGCAGGAGATCGCTGCGGCCGTGCAGCAGGGAGCGAAGGCCTATCTCAACCGCCAGTACACGACGATCGCCATCGTCGGCGTGGTCCTGTTCGTGCTGCTCGGCGTATTCCTCAATTGGGCCACCGCCGCGGGCTTCGCGATCGGCGCGGTGCTCTCGGGCGCCACCGGCTACATCGGGATGAACGTGTCGGTGCGCTCCAACGTGCGCACAGCCGAAGCCGCGCGCACCGGGCTCAACGAAGCGCTGGCGATCGCTTTTCGCGGCGGCGCGATCACGGGTCTGCTGGTGGTCGGCCTGGGGCTGCTCGGCGTCACGGGCTTCTACTGGATCCTCACCGGAGCGGCCGCCTACGCGCCCAACGCGACGCGCGAAGGCTTGCACGGGGTGATCCAGCCGCTGGTGGGCCTCGCCTTCGGCGGGTCGCTCATCTCGATCTTCGCCCGGCTCGGCGGCGGCATCTTCACCAAGGGTGCCGACGTGGGCGCCGACCTCGTCGGCAAGGTCGAAGCCGGCATTCCTGAGGATGATCCGCGCAATCCGGCCGTGATCGCCGACAACGTCGGCGACAACGTCGGCGACTGCGCGGGCATGGCGGCTGACCTCTTCGAGACCTACGCGGTGACGATCGTCGCCACGATGCTGCTCGGCGCGCTGTTGCTCCGCGACAACGCGGTCGCGGCCGTGACCTATCCGCTGGCGATGGGCGGGTTCTCGATCCTCGCCTCGATCGCGGGCACGTTCTTCGTCAAGGCTGCGCCCGGCGGCAAGATCATGAACGCGCTCTACCGCGGACTGATCGTCGCCGGCGTGCTCTCGGCGATCGGCTTCTGGTTCCTCACCTGGTGGATGATGGGCGGAGTCGCCGATGCGCATCCGGAGCTCACAATCTGGCGGCTCTGGGGCGCGGGCGCGGTCGGGCTGGTGCTCACCGCCGCGATGGTGGTGATCACCGAGTACTACACGGCCACCGAATTCAGCCCGGTGCGCCACATCGCGCAGGCGTCGACCACAGGACACGCGACCAACATCATCGCCGGGCTGGGCGTATCGATGAAGGCCACCGCCTGGCCGGTGATCGCGGTGTGCGCGGCCATTTTCTTCTCGTACTGGCTCGCCGGGCTGTACGGCATCGCCATCGCGGCCACCGCGATGCTGTCGATGACCGGCATCATCGTCGCGCTCGACGCCTACGGCCCGATCACCGACAACGCGGGCGGGATCGCCGAGATGGCCGATCTGCCGGACTCCGTGCGCGCCATCACCGATCCGCTCGACGCGGTCGGCAACACCACCAAGGCGGTGACCAAGGGCTATGCGATCGGCTCGGCCGGTCTCGCGGCACTGGTCCTCTTTGCCGATTACACCCACGCTCTCGGCACCTACAACATCAGCCTGTCGTTCGATCTTTCCGACCGGCTGGTGATCATCGGCCTTTTCCTCGGCGGCCTAGTTCCGTATCTGTTCGGCTCGATGGCGATGGAAGCCGTGGGCCGCGCGGCCGGTGCAGTCGTTCTGGAAGTCCGACGTCAGTTCAAGGAGATCCAGGGGATCATGGAGGGCAAGGCCAGGCCCGAGTACGGCACCGCGGTCGACATGCTGACGAAGGCTGCGATCAAGGAGATGATCGTCCCCTCGCTGCTGCCGGTGCTGGTGCCGGTGATCGTCGGCCTGGTGCTCGGTCCAAAGGCGCTCGGCGGCCTGCTCATGGGTACGATCGTCACCGGACTCTTCGTCGCCATCTCGATGACCACCGGCGGCGGGGCTTGGGACAACGCCAAGAAGTATATCGAGGACGGCAACTACGGCGGCAAGGGCTCGGACGCGCACAAGGCCGCGGTGACGGGCGACACGGTAGGCGATCCCTACAAGGATACCGCAGGGCCGGCGGTCAATCCGCTGATCAAGATCATCAACATCGTGGCGCTGCTGATCGTGCCGCTACTCGCACGCTTCGCCGCCTGAAGGGCGACGTCCCTGCCATCGACTCGCGGCTCGGCGTGCGCGGTGCGCCTCCGAGCGGGGAGCCGCGGTGACAGCGGCTCTGGCGGCGCAATCTCGTCGTCGGCCGGGTCCCGGTTCGGCGGCCACTCAACACACGAGTGGCCGCGCACGAACCACCGGCCTGCCCCCGATGCGCCGTCCGTCACCGCGGCTACCCGCTCGAACCCGCGCCGGCGCGACTCAGCGCTTGCGCGCCAGCATCACGCCGTCGCCGACCGTGAGCAGCGTGCAGTCGACGCGGATATCGTCGCGGATCTTCGCGTTGAGGGCGCGCAGCGCCTCCGTGCTGGCATCGCGCGCCTTCGGATTGGCGACCTCGCCGCTCCACAGCATGTTGTCCATCGCGATGAGCCCTCCGGGGCGGAGGAGCACCAGGCAGCGCTCGTAGTATGCGTCGTACGCCAGCTTGTCCGCGTCGATGAAGGCGAAGTCGAAGGAGCCGGGGCCCCGCTCGCGCTCGAGCCGCGAGAGTGTCTCTTGCGCCGGCGCGAGCACGAGCTCGATCTTGCCCGCGACGCCCGCCGCGGCCCAGTGGCGCCGCGCGATCGCGGTCCACTCCTCGCTCACGTCGCAGCACACGAGCCTGCCGTTGTCCGGCAGGGCGAGCGCGACCCACAGGGCGCTGCCGCCGGTGAACGTCCCGATCTCGAGCGCCCGCTTCGCGCCGATCGCGCGCACGAGCAGGGCGAGCAGCATGCCCTGATCGGCGCCGATCTGCATTCCGGCCTGCGGCAGCTTCGCCGTCTCGGCGCGAAGTCGCCGTTGCACGGGCGTCTCGCGCGCGATTTCCCGGCTCACGTAGCGCTCGACGCGAGCGGGCAGAAGTGAACGGCCCATGTCCGAAGCATGCGATGGAAAGCCACGATTGGCAATCGCGCCCGCGAAATGGCCGCAGTGTCCGCTACGGTACAATCCCTGCGGATTCGACTCTCGGTCGCTCATGCCGGTTTTCGGTGTCGCTTGCCTTGCCCTCCTGCTGATCGCGAGTGAGGCGGCGCTCGCGGGCGTCGACGCGCCGGAGCATCCCTCCGGCTGGATTCCCAAGCGTCCCGTCAGCACGCGCCACGACCTGGTCGCCGCCGCAAACCCCCTGGCGGTAGCCGCCGGACGGGAGATGCTGCGCGCCGGCGGCACGGCGGTCGACGCGGCGGTGGCCGCCCAGATGGTGCTCAACCTGGTGGAGCCGCAATCCTCCGGCATCGGCGGCGGTGCCTTCATGCTGTTCCACAACGGACGCAACGGTCTTCTCACCGCGTACGACGGCCGCGAGACGGCACCGGCGGCGGCGAAAGCGGAACGCTTTCTCGACCGCGATGGTAAGCCGCTCCACTTCTACGACGCGGTCGTCGGAGGCCGTTCGGTCGGCGTCCCTGGGACGTTGCGGCTGCTCGAGCTCGCGCATCGCCAGTACGGCCGCCTGCCGTGGGCCAAGTTGTTCGCGCCCGCGATCGCGCTCGCCGAGCAAGGCTTTCCGGTGAGCCCGCGGCTGCACACCGAGATCGCCAACGAGCGCCATATGCGGCAGGAGCGCGCCCGCGCTTATTTCTATCGCCCGGACGGCACGCTGCTCGCCGTCGGCGAGACGCTGAAGAATCCCGCGTTCGCCGCGACGCTCAAGCGGATCGCCGCCGAGGGCGCCGATGCTCTCTACAAGGGCGAGGTCGCCCGAGACATCGTCGACACCGTGCGCTCCTACGCGGCCAACCCGGGCGACCTCACGGAGGCCGATCTCGCGACCTACAAGGCGAAGGTTCGCGAGCCCGTGTGCGGAGCCTATCGCGGCTATCGGATCTGCGGCATGCCGCCGCCGTCCTCCGGCGGCATCGCGGTGCTCGAGATGCTCGGCATGCTGCAGCGTTTCGACATGAGCCGGCTCGACCCGGGATCGGCGCTGGCCTGGCATCTGTTCAGCGAAGCCGGCCGACTCGCCTATGCCGATCGCGCGTTGTATGTCGCGGATCCGGATTTTGTGCCGGTACCCCGGGGCCTCGTCGATCCCGCGTATCTGCGCGAGCGCGCTTCGCTCATTCGCATCAACGAGAGCCTCGGACGCGCGGCGGCCGGCATTCCACCCGCGCGTCGGAAAGCGACGGCAGGGGCCGGCGCGGCGCTGGAATTTCCGTCGACCTCGCACATCTCCATCGTGGATCGATACGGCAACGCGGTCGCCATGACCACCACCATCGAAGACGCTTTCGGCAGCCGGCTCATGACTCGCAGCGGCTTCCTGCTCAACAACGAGCTCACCGACTTCTCCTTCGCGCCGTTCGCCGACGGCAAGCCCGTCGCCAATCGCGTCGAGCCCGGCAAGCGCCCGCGCTCTTCGATGGCGCCCACGCTAGTCTACGACCCGCAGGGCCGGCTCTACATGATCGTCGGCTCGCCGGGCGGCAGCGCGATCATCAACTACGTGGCGAAGACGCTGGTCGGCGTGCTCGACTGGGGCCTCGATCCGCAGGCGGCCATCGACCTCCCGAACATCGGCAGCCGCAACGGTCCGACCGAGCTCGAGCGCGATACGAGTGCGGTGGCGCTGCAGCCGAAGCTTCAGGCGCTCGGCGAGGAGACACGCGTGGTCGACGAGAACAGCGGTCTGCAGGCGATCGTGCGGACGCGTCAGGGCTGGATCGGCGGCGCCGATCCGCGGCGCGAAGGCGTCGCGGCGGGCGATTAGCGGGCCGATGGCGGCAGCCGGACCCGCGGCGCACCGCGTCGTCATTGTCGGCGGCGGCGCCGGCGGGCTGCCGCTCGCGAGCCGGCTCGGCGACAAGCTGGCACGCCGCGGACGCGTACACGTCACGCTCGTCGACCGCTATACCACGCACCTCTGGAAACCGCTGCTGCACGAGGTGGCCGCCGGCACGATGGACGCCGACATCCATGGCGTCGACTATTTCGCGCTCGCCTACTGGCACCGCTTCGTCTTTCGCCTGGGGACGATCGCCGCGCTCGATCGCGCGGCGCACGCGCTCACGCTGGCGGCGGTCGACGACGACGACGGCGTGCTCATGCTGCCGCAGCGAACACTCTTCTACGACACGCTGGTGTTCTGCGTGGGGAGCGTGAGCAACGACTTCGGCGTGCCCGGCATCGCGAAGCACGCGATATCGCTCGATACGCAGCAGGACGCCGAGCGCTTTCATCGCCGGCTCCTCGCCGCCTGCGTGCGGGCGAACGTCGCGGCGGGCGGCGGCGATCGGGTCGGGGTCCGGATCGTGATCATCGGCGCCGGAGCGACCGGCGTCGAGCTCGCGGCCGAGATCCGGCACACGACCGGAGAGCTCGCGCCGTACGGGCTCGAGCAGCTCCACCCGCGAAAGGACATCCGGCTCACCATCGTGGAGGCGGCGCCGCGCATCCTGCCGCAGCTCTCCGAGCGTATCGCCACGGCCGCCACCGAGCTCCTCGGCGACCTCGACGTCGAAGTCCACGTGGGCGAGCGGGTCACGAGCGTGGAACCTGGCGCGGTCAACACGGCGAGCGGCGCCATCCACAAGGCCGATCTCATCGTCTGGTCGGCGGGCATCAAGGCGCCGGAGTGGCTCAAGGACCTTGACGGGCTGGAGACGAACCGCGCCAACCAGCTCGTGGTCTCGACGACGCTGCAGACCACACGCGACGCCGACATCTTCGCCTTCGGCGATTGCGCCGCGTGCCCGTGGCCCGAAGAGGGACCGAAGGTGCTGGTGCCGCCGCGCGCGCAGGCCGCGCACCAGCAGGCCACGCTGCTCGTCAAGACGATCCGCGCCCGCCTCGCGGGCAAGCCGCTGCCCGAATTCCGCTTCCGCGATTTCGGTTCATTGGTGTCGCTCGGCGAGATGTCGGCGGTCGGCAATCTGATGGGCCGGCTCGTGGGCGGAAGCCTCCTCATCCAGGGACTCATCGCCCGCTGGATGTACACCGCGCTCTACAAGCTGCACCAGGTGGCGATCCTTGGCTACGTGGGCGTGGCGCTCGACACGATAGGACGCTTCCTGCGCCGGCGCACCGAGCCGCGGGTGAAGCTGCATTAAGCGGCCTCAGGCAGCCTTCTTGGTCATGGCCGCCTCCACCGCTTTGCGCGGGTTGATCAGCCTCCGCCGGCCGTCGGCCGTCGTGTCCGCGGTCGAGCGGATGATGGCGATGACGTCCGTCGCCTTGAGCTGCGGATCCACCGCCAGAATCTTGCCGGCGAGGTTGGATACCTGGGGAGCTGCCATCGACGTCCCCGACTCGGCGAGCTTCTCGCCCCCGGGGATGACGCTCTCAACCTGATAGCCGTTTGCATGCACGACCACCGTCGGGCCGTAGCTGGTGAAGCTTGCTTCGTCACCGGCGAGGTCGACCGCTCCGACTACGATCAGGTTCGGCAGGACGATGCCCGCGGGAATGTCCTCGATGAACGAGGCGTCGTTGTTGGAATTTCCCGCCGCCGCAACGAAGAGTATCTGCGGCGCGCTTGCCATTGCCTTGGTCAGTGCGTTCTTCTGGATCTCGAAGTATTCGCGGGCGAGAGCCTTGCGTTCGTCGGTGGTCTTGCCGATGTTGCATTGCTCCAGGGCTTCCTCGAAATCCTTGACGCTCCCGCCCCAGCTCATGTTGACCACGCGGACGCCATGGCGCTTGAAGAAGTCGACGTAGCTCTGCATGTTGCGCGCGTCGCGCTCGGCAAGCTCCCTGCTAGGGCATGGGTCCGGGAGAAGATGCCAGTCGAACCCGATCCGCCCGACGACCAGTTGCGCGTAGGGATTGCCCTTCACGGTGATCCCGGCAACGTGCGTCCCGTGCATCCAGTCGCCTACGAGCGAGAGTTCCTCGACGGCTTTCTTGTAGGCATCCGGCTGCAGTGTCGAGAAGAACTGCTTGACCTCGGAAGCCTCCGGGCTATCGATGTTCGACCGCAGATCGGAGAAACCCTTCAGCCGCGCCTTCATGTCCGGCACGCGGCTCTCGAGGTCCGACGGAATCGGCATCAGCTCACCGGTAGCCGGATTGGCGTACCGATCGAAAGCGATGACCGCCGGCTTGCCGGAGTCCATCACCGTGCGCTGCGGGAACAAGTGGGTATCGACCCCGCTATCCCAGATCCCGATCCTGACGGGCGTGTATCCACGATCGGCGGGCAGCGTTAGGTCTCGCGCGGCCCAGATGTCCTGCTTCACGACGCGATGCGCGGCAAGATAGGACTCGTAAGCATCGACCAGAGTTTGCTTGAGCGGCAGGATGTAGGTCAGCGCGTACTTTATTTCGATGACGCGGGGCGCGAGATCGGACGAGAGGCCGCCGCTCTTGTCGACGATCGGTTGCAACTGCTCGCGCAACGCTCCGATCAGCCGACCCTCGCCCAGCGTCTCGACGGATGCCTTCGCCTCCCTGAGGTCATTGGCGATTACGTCGTAAGGAAGCGGCTTGAGCGCGTCCGCGATCGAGCGGGCAACCTCGGTTCGATACTCGCTCGAGGTAACGTTTCCGGCCTTGCGTTCGGCGGCGACGATCGCACGCGCTGTGAGTCCGGACAGGAGCTTCGCCGCCGGCTTGTCCTGCAGGTCCCTGATCAGCGCGGCGCGCTTGAGCGCGGAATCGTAGCGCCCATCGAGCAGGTCGAGCAGCAGCAGTTTCGTCAGCAATTCGCGTTCGGTCGCCCTGTCGGCGATGTCGTATTTGGCGAGCGTGCTCTCGGTGTCTCGACGCACCTCAGCTCCAAAGGCGGCGAACTTGGTGTCGTCGCGAACCAGAGGCTCGAGCTGGCCGTCGATCTCGTAGTTGAACCGCGGGAGGTCGTCCGCCTTCTCGATTCGCTGCTTGGGTTGCGCGTTCACCGGGCCGAACAGCGCCAGGGCTACGAGGGCTACAAAGAGCCGGATCGGCATACCAATTCCCTCTAGGTTCGAGACTTCCGCAAGAAGCCGCACGGATAATGTGGATATAAACAGTCCCTCGCGAGAGGGCGTGAATCGAGCGCGCGATTATGCCAGCGGCAGCCGGTACGGTTCGCGGCAGGCCGTAATCGGTGCCGACAACGGCTGCTCGGGCCGACTAGGCGCCGCGGCCAGGCACGAGCCATTCCGCTTCCCGCTTGACAGCGCCGGTGCGCTCGAGTTCGGCGACGAGGCGCTCCGAGAGCTCGGCGGGCGAGCAGCGGAAGAACAGCGCGTTGAACTCGCGGTAGACGCCGACCCGCGCGAGGTACTCCGGCAGCTCGGCGAGCGCCAGGCGGCGCCGGTCGAGCAGCGTGAAAATGAGCAGCACCTTGAGCACATGCCGCGCGACGCGCAGGCTGTCGGCCTCGAAGGCGGCGGTGCGCGCGAAGGCGCGCTCGAGCGCCGCGCCGACGTCGGAGAACGGCTCGCCGTGCCCCGGGATGACGATGCGCGCCTCGAGCCGGGCCAGCATCTCCAGCGTTAGCCGCGTGGCCGGCAGCGCGCGCGGATCGATCTCCCTGGGCATCACGATGCCGTAGCCGTTCTCCCACAGCGCATCGCCGGAGACGAGGATCCGGTGTTCGTCGTTGAAGAACACCAGTGCGCCCATGTCGTGTCCGGGCGCGGCCAGCGCCCGCCAGGCGAGGCCGCCCCAGACGCGCGTGTCGCCCGGGGCGATGGTCTCGTCGTAGGCGAAGCGCGGCGCGTACTGATCGGTCCAGGCCAGCAGCAGCGTGCGCTCGTCCCAGTCGTCGATCGCCTTGGCCTCGCTCGTCGGCAGCGCGATCGGACAGCGGTACCGGTCCTTGATCGCCGCGTTGCCGCCCATGTGATCGCTGTGGCAATGGGTATTGACGAGCCGCGCGAGCGGAACCTCGCCGAGAGCGTGGGCGATCAGCGCCAGCGTGAGGGGCGCGTGGCGCGCATGGCTGGAGTCGATCAACACATGCCCCTCGGGACTCTCGAGCAGCACGTTGTTCGACGACAGCCAGTCGCGCACGAACACGCGCACCTGCGGGGGAAGAGCTACGGACACGGTGGAAGCTAGGAGATGGCGGGTACCGACCATGATACCAACCGGGCGCGCCCCCTGCCGAGTCAAAGCTCGACCGGCCGCGGCGGCGCGGCTACCATCGCGCGGTGGACGCGAATGCAACGCTCGCCTCGGCGCTCGCGGCGTACCGCACGGGACGCCCGCTCGACGCGCGGCGGGCGGCGGAGGAACTCTGGCGCGGCGCGG
>DATJBM010000084.1:0-74960 GCA_035515295.1 Casimicrobiaceae bacterium
TATTGAGTTTTACTTAACCGTGTGACATCAGAACAGTTCAGCCTGTTGCCAGCACGAAGCGATGATGACGCTGCGTCGCTGAGCCGATCTGAGCTTGCCGCGGGTAGTGTGGCGCAGCTCGGCGAAGGTGTCGGGACAGAAGTTCGCCAGCGCATGCCGCTTGAGCCAACCCCAGAGGAATTCGACTGGATTGAGCTCGGGGGCATAGCCGGGCAGGAAATGGAGCCGAATCCGGCCCGCGGTCGAAGAAACGTAGTCGCGCACCAAGTGGCTGCGATGCGGCCGGGAGCTGTCCCAGAGGATAAGCAGCGGGCGGCGGAAGTGAGCGAGGAGCGCTTGGAGGAACGCGACGACTTGCTCTTTGGCAATGGCCCCTTCATGCAGGCGAAAGCACAGGCCGGTGAAGTGCATGCCGGCAATGAGCGACAGCTGATGCCAGTTGAAGTGGAACTGCACGATCGGAGTCTCGCCCCGCACGCCCCAAGTGCGCACGCGCGTGGGGCGCTCCGAGAGGCCGGACTCATCGATGAAGACGATCAGTCTTCCTTGGCGAGCGGCGTTTTTTTTAGCGCCGGCCAGGTGCGCTTGCGCCAATGGGCGATGGCCGCAGCGTCGCGTTCCAGGGCGCGGCGATCGGGCTTCTGGTTGGACAGCCCCAGCTGCCCGAGCAAGCGCCAGACGTGGACCTCGCTGTACCGCACGCCGAACTCGCGCTCGATCCAAAGCCGTACCCGCTTGAGCGTCCACAGCGGCGTGGCGAAGCCGTGCGCCGTAGCCCCCTCGAGCAGCGCTACATATAGCCGCGACAGTTCCGCCGCCCCCAATTGCGGCGGCCGCCCGCCCTTGCTCATATCGCGCAGCGCGGCGATGCCGCCGGCTTTTAGCACCGCGCGCCAGCGATACACCGTCTGTCGCGGTGCCCCAACCACGCGTGCGACTTCCGGCGGGCTCTTGCCAGCGAGCAGCAACCGGCCGGCGCGCACGCGGCGCCTGACCGCTTCGTCCAATTTGCTCTCCGCCATGCGTTTCCCCCGACATCATAACGATATCGGTATAACGCATGACAGGCGATCCCGTTGTCACGAGGTTAGGTAATTCTCAATAATTTAATTCCGCCCTACCGTCGCATCTCTCGCCCGTCGCACGTCGCAATTAATTCCGACCGGCCCGCGCCGCGATCCCGCGCGCGAGCGAGCGCACGAGCCCCGCGAATGCGATCACCCACGCCGCCATTGCGACGTAGACGAGCCAGGGCAGGATCGGATACAGGAATTCGAGCCCGAGGGCGTGGGCCATGTCGAAGGTGCACGCCGCGTACATCCCCAGCGGAAACACCGCGCCCCAGTACAGCGGATCGTAGGTGAGCGGGAAGCGGGCATAGACGTGGCGCCAGACGACCAGCACGACGAGCATCGGGATCCACCACGTGCCCGTGGCCCAATAGAGGACGGTGAAGCCCTTGATGAAGGGCGCCAGCGAGGCGAGAAACGGCGCCTCGGGCGCATTGACGATGAGGAGCGAACCGGCGAGCGTGGAGATCGCCATCGCGCCCATGTTGATCCAGTACGGCGGCGACAGGTCGCCCGGCGCCAAGCGGAAGAAGTTGTAGCGGTAGAAGATGAGCGAGATCATCCAGACGTAGAGCATGCCGCCCCACAGCCACATCGACAGCGCCAGGAAATTGAGTGCCAGCTTGTGGAACGCTTCGTAGTGCGGCGCCAGGTACGCGCTCAAGACGGCGATCGCCTGCGTGGCGACGACCGCCAGAAGCCATGCCCCCGAAATTCCCTCGGCGAGTGCCGGCTTTTTTTCCTTCACCGTAAAGGCGGCGAAGATCGTATAGGTGAGACCGATCCACAGCGCGAGCGCCAGCAGCCACAGCGCGGTCGCCGCGACGTGGTTCCCGCGCAGGACGACGAACTGGCTGCCCAGGACGCCGCAGGCCGCGACGCTCGTGAAGAACCCGGGGCCGCGCTGGTGATCGACGAGATCGTGCCATGCTTCGCCGGGAAACCACGCCACCCGCAGCGCCGTGAGCACTGCGAGCACGCAAAAGGCAACGACGTTGAGCGCGAAGAGCGCCAGGCCAACGTTGGACAGGCCGAGCAGCTGCGCGTCCAGCGAGACGATGCCGGTGGCCATGACCAGCGCGAAATAGGCGGGCGCCAGCCCGCGCGCCGCCTGGCGCAACGCGCCCGGGCGGGTGCGCTGCACGGAATCGGATCGAGCCAACGTGGCGGCCCTCCTGCGAAACCCGACTGCGAGTCGGTGGTCGAATTATCAACCCGGGTCTCGCCGGGTGCATCCGGGAGGAAGGCCGGTCCATGAACAGCGCGCGACGACTGCACGAACTGGGCCAGCGGCTTTGGCTGGACAACCTCTCGCGCGAGCTGCTGGAGAGCGGGACGCTCGCGCGCTATATCCGCGAGCTGTCTCTCACCGGGCTCACGTCCAATCCCACGATCTTCGACAAGGCGATCCGCCACGGCGCGCTCTACGACCGGACGATCCGCAGCGCCCCCGGCGATCGCAGCGACGAAGCGGTGTTCTTCGATCTGGCGATCGAGGACCTGCGCCGCGCCGCCGCGCTGTTCCGGCCCGCCTTCGAAGCCTCGGGGGGCGCGGACGGCTGGGTGTCGCTCGAAGTCTCGCCCTTGCTGGCCGACGACACGGCGGGCAGCATCGCGCAGGCCACCCGGCTCCATGCGCAGGCCGGCATCCCCAACCTGCTCAGCAAGATTCCAGCCACCCCGGCAGGCATCCCCGCGATCGAAGAGTGCCTCGTCGCCGGCGTGCCGATCAACGTGACGCTCTTGTTCTCGACCGCGCAGTATCTCGCCTCCGCCGAAGCGTATCGGCGGGCGATGGAGCGCCGGCTCGTCGCCGGGCTCGCCGAGCCGGTGCGCTCGGTCGCCTCGCTGTTCGTGAGCCGCTGGGACAAGGCAGTCGCCGACAAAGCGCCCGCGCACCTTCGCAACCGGCTCGGCATCGCGGTGGCGCATCGAGCCTACGCCGCGTATCGGGAGCTGCTCGACTCGCCAGCGTGGCGCGGTCTCGCCGACAAGGGCGCCGCCCCGCAGCGGCTACTCTTCGCCAGCACCGGCACCAAGGATCCATCGGCCTCGGACGTGCTCTACGTCGAGGCGCTCATCGCACCGGACACCATCGATACCATGCCGGACGCGACGCTGCTCGCCTTCGCGAAGCACGGCTCGGTCAAGCCAACGTTGTCCGCGGACGCCGGCGAGGCCGACACGGTGCTGGCCCAGTTCGCCGAGGCCGGCGTGGACACGGCAGCGCTCGCCGACAAGCTGCAGCGCGAAGGCGCACGCGCCTTCGCCGAGTCGTGGAACGATCTCATGTCGTGCGTGGCCGCGAAGCGCGGCCGCAAGCCGGGTTCGCGCGCCGCGTGATTCCGACCCTCGCCGGCGAGGCCTCGCCCCGGATGTCGTCGAACTTGCGATCGCGGCCGGCGTGGAAGGCGCTCGAAGCGCACTACGCGACGGTGCGCGATCGGCACCTGCGGCAGCTCTTCCACGACGAAGCGCAGCGCGGCCGGAGCTTCACCGTGGAAGCCGCGGGACTGTATCTCGACTACTCCAAGAACCGCGTCACGGCGGAGACGATGCGCCTTCTGGTCGAGCTCGCGGAGCAGTGCGGCCTCGAGCAGCGCATCGCGGCCATGTTCCGCGGCGATCCGATCAATACTACCCAGCGCCGGCCTGCCTTGCACATCGCGCTGCGCGCGCCCGAGGGCGAGAGGATCGTGGTCGACGGCGTGGACGTGGTTGTGGAAGTGCATGCCGTACTGCGGCGGATGGAGGCATTCGCGAACGAGGTCCGAAGCGGCCGATGGACCGGCTACTCCGGCAAGCGGATCCGCAACGTCGTCAACATCGGCATCGGCGGATCCGACCTCGGGCCGGTCATGGCGTACGAGGCGCTGCGCCACTACAGCGCGCGCGAGATGATCTTCCGCTTCGTCTCCAACGTCGATCCGACCGATTTCGTGGAGGCTACGCGCGACCTCGTCCCGGAAGAGACGCTGTTCATCGTCTGCTCGAAGACCTTCACCACGCTGGAGACGCTCGCCAACGCGCGCGCGGCGCGCGCGTGGCTGCTCGCCGCGGCGGGCGACGCGGGGGCGATCGCGAAGCACTTCGTCGCCGTCTCCACCAACGCCGAGGAGGTCGTCCGCTTCGGCATCGCCCCGGAGCGAATGTTCGGCTTCTGGGACTGGGTCGGCGGGCGCTACTCGATGGATTCCGCGATCGGGCTCTCGACGATGATCGCCATCGGCCCGGAGCACTTCCGCGCGATGCTCGCCGGCTTCCGGGCGATGGACGAGCATTTTCGCGACGCGCCGCTCGACCGCAACATGCCGGCGATCCTAGGCATGCTCACGGTGTGGTACGACGATTTCTTCAACGCCGCCACCGTCGCCGTGCTGCCCTACGATCAGTATCTGAAGCGCTTTCCCGCATACCTGCAGCAGCTCGCGATGGAGAGCAACGGCAAGCACGTCGCGCTCGATGGCGAGCCCGTGGACTATGCGACCAGCCCGATCGTCTGGGGCGAGCCGGGCACCAACGGCCAGCACTCGTTCTATCAGCTCCTGCACCAGGGCACGCGGATCGTGCCCTGCGACTTCATCGGCTTCTGCCGGCCGCTCAACGACATCAACGACCAGCACGCGCTGCTGATCGCCAATCTCTTCGCGCAGACCGGGGCGCTCGCCTTCGGAAAGACGGAGGCCGAAGCCCGCGCCGAAGGCGTACCCGGGAACCTGGCGCCGCACCGCGCCTTCGACGGCAACCGGCCGAGCAACACGATCCTCGCGCGCCAGCTCACGCCCGAGACGCTCGGCGCCTTGGTTGCCCTCTACGAGCACAGCGTGTTCACGCAAGGCACGATGTGGGATATCGATTCGTTCGACCAGTGGGGCGTGGAGCTGGGCAAGCAAGCCGCCGCTCGCATCATCGCCGAGCTGCGCAGCCCCGATCCGGCGGGGTTGGCGCACGACAGCTCCACCGACGCGCTGATGGCGCGCTACCTGTTCGAGCGCTCCGTGCGCTAGCTCCGTGGTTGGAGATCCCGCTCAGCCCTTGTAAGTCACCACGCGTCCCCACAGGCTCTTCGTGCCCCAGATGCCGGAGCGCAGGCTCTCGAGCTGCACGATCTGGCTGTGGTCGACGAAGAGATTCACCTCGGGCCCGTAGTTCTTGACGTACCAGGCGAAGACTTCCGGATCGGCCGCCTCGAACATCACCCGTTCGAGCCCCAGCGCGTCGACGATCGCCGCCACGACGTCGGTGCGCCACGTCTTGACGCTCTCGGTGATGCCTTCCGACTCGATCATGATCGCGTAGGCGCCGGCGTCGAGAAAGCGCCGCGCCTGCTGGATCGCACGTCTGGGATCGCGCGTGCCTTCCGCGGCGAGCTCGTCGGACGTCGTCGCCCCGCCGGCGCCGAACTGGATGCCGACCTCGGGCTTGGCTTTGAGTCCCGCCTTCCCCACCTTCGCGACCAGCCGCAGCCAGTCGTCGTCGGGAAGGGTGACGAACCCGCTGGAGATCTCGACGATGTCGAAGCCGAGATCCTTGCACTCGCCGATGTAGCGATCGACCGCTTTCGGTCCGAGGGTGAGCGCGCGCTCGATGAAGCCGCTGGTGGACACCCGCACGTCGTTGGCGTGGCACAGGTCGATCAAGTCCTTCACCGCTTGGCGCGGCATGAGGCTGAACGAGCCTCCAGCGAACTTGAGCGCGTCGACGTACGCGCCCATCGTCTCCAGGATGTCGTGCAACCCCCGGGGGCCGAGCGGCGTGTAGTACGGCCCGCGGATCTCGGTGATGCCGCGGGTGCGCGGCTTGCCTTCGCGGACGTTGACCGACAGAAACGAGAAAGCTCTCTCGGTCGGGGCTCTCTGGGCCGGGGCTTTCGCGTTCGCGACGCGACGCGTGCCGACGTGGTCCATGGTACGTGGCGTATCTGAAGGTTGTCGAAGATTCGATTCCGAGCAGGCGGTCGAGTTCACGCCGCCTGGCCCGCTCGGTTCGATGCCCGGCCCGTCCGCCCGATTCCCGACCTCTGCGAACCGGCCCGACTTCTGCTAAATATCGGGCCCCGGCCCGTCCTCGAGCCAACCTAGTGAGCCAGGCGTCCGAGTCCTCGCGCTACACCGCAGCGATCGCGCTGACGGCGACCCTGGCGATCCAGGTTTTTACCTCCTTCGCGGGCGTGGCGACGACCGTGCTCGCGCCGGAGATCGCCCGCGAATTCGCGATGCCGGCGAAGCTCGTCGGCGCCTTCGTCGGCCTGCTCTACGTGGGATCGATGGCGGCGAGTCTGCTCTCGGGTCATTTCATCGCCCGCCACGGCTCGATCCGGGTGTCGCAGGTGTGCGTGCTGCTGTGCGCGGCCGGCGTCGCGCTCGTCGCCGTGCTGCCCGCCTCCGCGGCTCCGATGCTCGCGGTCGCGTCGATCGTCATCGGCCTGGGCTACGGCGCCATCACGCCGGCCTCTTCGGAATTGCTCGCGCGCACCGCACCTCCCGGCCGGATGGCGCTCACTTTTTCCATCAAGCAGACCGGCGTGCCCGGCGGGGCCGCGTTGGCCGGCGCGGCGCTGCCCCCGCTGGCGCTCGCCATGGGCTGGCGGCCCGCGTTGCTCGTGGTCGTGGCCTGCGGCGTGGCCATCGCCGCGCTGGCCCAGCCCACGCGCCGCAGGCTCGACGCACGCACCGCGGGGCGGGCGCTCTCGTTCCACGCGCTGCTCGCGCCGCTGCGCACGGTGATGCAGCAGCGCGCGCTGGTCGAGCTGTCGATCGTCGGCTTCGTCTACGCGGCGATGCAGATGTGCCTGATGAGCTTCCTCGTGGTCTACCTCACGGAAACGCTCGGCTATCCGCTGATCGCCGCCGGCCTGGCGCTGACGACGGCGAACGTGGGAGGCATCGTCGGCCGCATCGCGTGGGGCGCTGTCGCCGACCGCTGGATCGCCCCGCGCCGGCTCCTCGCGCTGATCGGCATCGCCACCGCCACGCTCGCTTTCGCGACGGCGTCATTCGGCGCGACCTGGAGCGTGGCCGCGACGCTGGCGGTGGCGGGGCTCTTCGGCGCCACCGCGATCGGCTGGAACGGCGTCCAGCTGTCGCAGGTGGCCCGCCACGCTCCAGCGGGCCAGGCCGGCGCCATCACCGGGGCGTCGGGCTTCGTGACCTTCGCCGGCGTCGTCTCCGGTCCGCCGCTGTTCGCTTTGCTGGCGGCCGTCACGGACAGCTACCGCGTCGGATTCGTCGTGTTCGGGGCGGCGTGCCTCGCGTGCGGAAGCGCGCTTCTGAGGCGCACCAGGTAATCGAATTCAAGCCGCCCCACTATTCTGTCCGCCACAGCGTCGAGGTGGCGGCCGAGGATGAACCGAGTTGTACGTCTGGGCCAGCGGGCGTATGGCACTCATTAAGCACGATTTCTGGACGCGGCAGCATGGCCGGAAGACTGGCTCTGTTGCTTTCGCCATGCGGATATTGTTTACTACGTTTTTGGTCGAAGTGATTTCCGACCGGCAAGATCCGTCCGCCAACCTCGAGGGAGGGGAATATGGCGAGGGCAATTCCCCGACCGCGCGCTCTGCGCGATCGCGGAAAGACGGCGCGCCTGTCCGGCGGCCCGACACCGGTCGTTGTTGCCTGGCTTGTCGTTCTCGCTTGCCTTCCGGTTGCGGCACGCGAGCTCGTTCCCTTTCCGTCGCAGCAGCAAACGCAGAACGCGCCGGTGCAGCAATCCGCGCCTGTGCAGGCGTACCTCGTCGAGTTCGATCGCTCGGTGCGCGACCTGGACTGCGCGCACCTCAATCAGGTTCGTAACAAGCTCTCGCAAAGCCAGCAATCGGCCACGATCAACGCCGACCAGCAGTACTTCGCGCAACTCATCAGGATCGTCGACGACTATCGACGCCAGCATCGGTGCCGTCCGGCCCCGTAGCACGGCTCGAAAGGAGATTGGCATGACTCAAGCGCTCGCGATCGCCCTCTTGCTCGTGGCGCTGTCGCTGGGAGCCTCGGCGCAGCCTCAGGCCGCGAAGGCGCCATCGGCGGAACCGCTGCCCGATGCCGTCTCGAACGTGCTCGATCTCGCCAACCAGAATCGGCCGAGCGTGGTCGCGGCCGCGCCGAAGCCCGCCTCGACGCTCGACGACTACACCCAGGAACGCTGGCGTATCAAGCTGCAGACCATCGTCCCCTACGCCCTCGTCGCGACGCCGGTGATTCTGCTCATCGTGCTGTTCGCATTGCGTTTCGGCGGCGTGAGATCGCCCGAGCACATCATGCTGGCGGCGGCCTTGGTGCTGGTGATACAGGCAACGCTCACTGTGAGCCTGACGGCCGAAGGATCCGACGCGCTCTCCGCTTCGATGGGAATCCTGGGAGCGATCGCCGGTTATCTCTTCGGGCGCTCGCGGCCGGATGCGCAACCGGCCGAATCCGCGACCCGCAGAGAGCCGCCGGTCATCGCGCGCACGGAAGGCGTCGACAACGTCGTCGACCGGCGCGCGGCTTAGGAAACCCGGTACCGCGCGCCTGCGAGCCCAGGTCGACGACCATGCGAGCGGCCGCGTGAAAACAGACAAGATCATTCTCACCAACGTCGGTGCGCTCGAAGCGAAGTACGGCGCGGACGGCGTGCGGGCCGTCAAGACTGCGCTCGCGCGCCTGATCGTCGCCGACCGCGCGCGCGGTATCTCGAGCCGGCTCGTCGCGATCGACGATGCAGCGACGATGCAAAAGCTCTCCGCGAGTGCGGTCACCAAAGCCGGCAGCGCGCGCCAGAACAAGGAAGCGATCGACGTCGTCTACCGCGCGTTGGAGCCGGACTACATCCTGCTCGTCGGCTCGGTCGACGTGATCCCGCACCAGGATCTGCGCAACCCCGTCTTCGTCAAGAAGAGCGACGACGAGGACACGGATCACGACGCGCCGGGCGATCTTCCCTACGCCTGCGAAGCCGGCTACAGCCGGAAGATCGAGGACTTCGTCGGCCCGACGCGCGTCGTGGGTCGGATACCGGGTCTCGAGGGCGCGAAGGAGCCTTCGTATCTGGTACGGCTGCTGACGCTCGCTGCGGACGCGAAGCCGCTCAAGCCCGAAGACTACGCGAGCTATCTCGCGCTCTCGGCTCAGGTATGGAAGCGCTCGACCCAGCGGTCGGCGCGCAACGTCTTCGGCGATTCGAAGAGCGTGATGACCGTCCCGCCGCGCAAGTCCGAGTGGCCGAAGGAGATGCTCGAGCGGCGGATGCACCTCATCAACTGTCACGGCGGGCGCTACGCGACCGAGTTCTGGGGACAGTCGGTCGCTGACGAGAACCGCTATCCGATCGCGCTCAAGGCCTCGTACGTCGACGGCAAGATCGCGCCGGGGACGGTGGCCGCGGCCGAGTGCTGCTACGGCGGCCAGCTCAACGGCGTCTCGGCTTCGCGCCCCCGCCTCGGCATCTGCGAGACCTATCTCGGCAGCGGCAGCTACGGCTTCGTCGGCAGCACGACCATCGCCTACGGCGACCTCGAGCGCAACGGCATGGCCGATCTCCTCTGCCAGTTCTTCCTCGAGAACGTGCGCGGCGGCGCCTCGCTCGGGCGGGCGTTCCTCCAGGCGCGCCAGACGTTCGTGCGCACCGCCTCGCTGCTCGACCCGTCCGAGCTCAAGACGCTGGCGCAGTTCAATCTCTACGGTGATCCGTCGCTCGCGCCCGTGTGGATCGGCGCGCCAGCGTCGACGGCACGCATGGAAAGCGCCACCGCGATCCGCAGCGAGCAGGCCAAGCGCCGCGACCGGCGGCGTGCGCTCTACGAACAGGGCCTCGCGCTGGCGCAGACCGCACCCGTGCCGCGAAAGACCGCGAAGAAGGCTCCGACCGCGATCCGGCGTGCGCTGCAGGCGAAAGCGCGCCAGCTCAAGCTTCGGCCCGCGACGCTGCTGTCCTTCGCGATCCAGCATCCGGCTGCCGAGAAACGTGGCGCACTGGCCGCGGTCGCCATGGCCAGCGCGGAAGGCAGCGAAGCGCCACTGCCGGCCGCCTACCACGTGCTGTTCTGCAAACGCAAGCGGAAGCTGCCGGCTGCGGTTCGCAAGCTGGGCATCGTCGACGTTAGCGCGCTGATCGGCAAGGAGGTCGACGGCGAGCTTGCGTCCGTCGCGCGGATCCAGAGCCGCTAGTCCGATGCTCGCATCGCCTCGACACGCAGAAAAGTACGCAAGCTTCGTGCGGATTGTTCGCTGCCGCGAGCCTGGCGCCGTGACTACGATCGCACTCGATCGGCGAAGTCGATCGATCTGTACGACGTGCGAGCCTCTGCCCCAAAGGAGAACATCATGACTCAATACGTGCTCGTCAACCGCCGAGCCGGCAAGTTCACGCCCCAGGCCAAGGAGGCCTCCCGCGCCGCGGTGGCCACGACGCTCGCCCGGCTCGCCGGCAACTCCCGCGTGGTCTCGGACAAGGACCCGCGCGACGAGCTGGCGCGGCGCGTGGTGGTGTTTGAAGCCGACGCACATGAAGTCGCGCGCGTGCGCTCGACGCTCCCCGCCGATGCGATCCTGGAGCCGCTCGTCCGGCGCTCGCTGCACCGGCGAACCCCGATTGAGCTGTCGGCGGCCTCGCCGCTGAACGGCACGAGGATCGGCGGCGCGGCGTCGACCTACAAGGTCACGATCAAGGGCAGCGGCCACGCGCTCTCCGGCATAGAGGTCATGCTCTACGTGCGCGACGCGAGCGGCAGCATCGGCGTCGCCACCGCGAAGACCGACAAGCAGGGACGGGTGAAGATCGCCGTGCCGCAGGGCAGCGCCGTGTCGTTCGTCGAGCCCATTCCCTATTCCCGCTTCTGGATCATGCTCGCGGAAGCGCCGCCCTCGGGCAGCACCATCGACTGTGTTCCGATCGCCAAGGCGGCGAACGGTGGCGGGGCCTGGTGGCACTCGGCGATGAATGTGAACGTCAACGCCGCGGGCCGCGGCGCCGGCGTGAAGGTCGGCGTCATCGACACGGGCTGCGGGCCGCATCCCAATCTGGCGCACGTGAAGCTCGTCGGCGTCTACTTCGACGGCAAGATCCTGCCGGGAAGCCAGGCGACCGACGTCGCCGAGCACGGCACGCACACCACCGGCATCATCGGCGCGCGCAAGAAGAAGGCCGGCGACTACGTCGGCATGGCGTCGGACTGCGATCTGTATCACGCCCGCGTGTTCAAGAGCGAAGAGGAAGGGCCGAGCCAGGCCGACCTCGTCAACGCGATCGACGCGCTCTCGCGCGACAATCAGTGCGATCTCATCAACATGAGCCTGGGCGGCGGCCCGCCGTCCGAAGCGGAAGAAGACTGCATCCGCGACGCGGCCGAGCGCGGGACGCTGTGCGTCTGCTCGGCCGGCAACGAAGCCGGGCCGGTCGACTATCCCGGCGCGTATCCCGAGTGCTCGGCCGTCTCTGCAATCGGCAAGATCGGCTGGGCGCCGTCGGGGACGTTCTCGGCCAGCAACCGGCCGCACGTCGCCGCGATGCTCGGCCAGCACAATCTGTTCCTCGCCGCGTTCAGCTGCTTCGGACCCACGCTGGCCTGCGCCGGCCCGGGCGTCGGCATCGTATCCACCGTGCCCGACAGGAAAGGCGTGTCGGGCGCATACATGGAAATGGACGGCACCTCGATGGCGAGCCCCGCGGCGTGCGGCACGCTCGCGGTGATCCTGTCGAAAGACGCGCAGTACAAGGCGCGGCCGCGCGACATCTCGCGCACCACCGCCTCCCGCAACGCACTGGCGCAGCATTGCGTGCCGTTCGGGCTGGCGGTGAAGTACGAAGGACGCGGGCTTCCGACCGTCTGAAGGCGTTGCCACCGTGCCTCGCTACGTGGTGACGACGCGACGCGATGCGCGCGTGGGTGGGGCAGCACCCACCGCGCTCGCGGCCGCGGCGTCGGAGCCCGGCGTGACCGTCGTGCAATCGTCGGATCCGCACATGGTGACGATCGACGCGAGCCCCGATGCGGCGGAGCGGCTCAAGCAGAAGTTCGGGGCGACGCATATCGTGGAGCCGGAGGTGAGGCGCGGCTTGCACTGACCGCCTTGCAGGCGCGAATTCGTTCGTGCGCGTGGCGCTGATTTCGATCCAACGTCTGCGGCCGGGCGTACGAGAAGGGAGATGGCGTGACGGTCTACTACGATCAGGACCGCATCGAATCGGGCGCCTTTCCGGCGCTGCTGGCGATCGGCGACTCGTGGTTCTGGTATCCGTTCGTGAGCAACCTCCTCGCCGAGCTCAGCGCGGTCGTACGACCCGCGTACTCGAACATCCTCACGCTGGGCAAGGTCGGCGCGACGCTGGAGTCCTATGCGAAGGGCGTCCACGCGCCGGCACTGGCTCGGCAACTGAGTCCTAATTTCGTGCGCCAGTATTCCGCGCTGCTGATCAGCGGCGGCGGCAACGACGCCGTGGATTGGGGTCTTTGCCTGAAGTCGCAGTGCCAGAGAAAGCACACTGCCGCGGATTGCATCGATGCGCGGGTGCTCGATCAGAAGATGGCGGACCTCGGCGGGTGGCTGCTGGCGCTCGTCAACGAGGCGCACGCCGCGCGCGAGGGGGTCGGCATGCCGCATCTCGACATCCTGATTCACTGCTACGACTACGCGCCCCCGAACGGCGAGCCGGCGCGATTCCCCTTCTTCGGAATTCCGCTGCTCGGTCCCTGGCTCAAGCCGGCGATGGACCACGCCGGCGTCGATCCCAACGACTTTACGCTGCGCCAGGACATCGTGAAGCTCCTCATCAACCGGCTGCGCGACACGCTGGTCGAGTTCGAATCGCCGGACAACAACGTCCACGTCGTCCGTTCGACCGGCACGCTCGATCCCGACACGGATTGGGCGAACGAGCTGCATCCCAACGGACACGGCTTCCAGAAACTCGTGCACGGGCCGTGGACGAGCGTGCTGCAGCAACTGGGGTATGTCGCATGACCGCCCAAGAAAGGCCGCGCATCGCCGCGCAGGACGCGTACGGCAGCGAACGGGAGCGCATCGAAAACCGGCGAACCACGTTGGGGCTCGAACCCTTTTCCGCCGGCGAAGACGCTGCCTGGGGCCTGGCGCTGTCCGGCGGCGGCATTCGCAGCGCGACCTTCTGCCTGGGCGTTCTCCAGGCGCTGGCCAAGGCGCAGGCCCTGCAATCGACGCCACCGGTTGGCACGAGCGAACCCAAGCCGGCGATCGACGAGCCACCGCTGTTGAGCCTGTTCGATTACCTGTCGACGGTGAGCGGTGGCGGCTACATCGGTTCGTTCTTCTGCAGTTTATTCGTTCCCGGGCGACTGTCCGCAGAGGGGCCGCCCCCAGCGACTGGCGACCCCGAGCAGGATGAACAGCGCAAGAGGCAGTTTTCGATCGCTGCCGCCGTAAATGCCTATCGGGCTTTGACCTACGAGCCGCCCGGACGCATCCGCTCGTCCGAGCGCTACGACGAGACGAGCGACGTCGGCAAGGGACCGATGGCGTGGCTACGCGAAAACGGCCGCTATCTCACGCCGACCGGAGGCGGCGATCTTCTGTACGGGATCGCGCTCGCCATCCGCAACTGGGCCGCGGTCCATTACGTGCTCGGGACGATGCTGCTGCTCGCGATCGCGCTGATCGGCTTCGGCCGCAGCCTCATGGCGTACTGGGGTGCGTGGGAAGAGCTCGAAGCGTGGCTCCTCGTGCGAACGAACGCGTCGGTCGATCCCGCGTGGATTTGGTGGAGCGCCCTCTGGCTGCTGCCTGCGACGCTCGCTGTGCTCGTTCTGCTGCCAATCGGCATCGCCTTCTGGCTCACGCATCCGCCGCCCGGGAATACCGAGCAGGCACCGCCCCGCGTCTGGAGCGTCGCGCCGATTGCCGATCTGCTGTTGAGCGCCTTCGTCGCGGCCGTCGGGTGGCTGGCGTGGAGGGTGCTGGACGGAGGCGCGTGGGCCAAGGTCGCGCTGGGACTATGGATCGTCGCGGCGATGGCGGCGCTCGGCTTCGTCGCGTTCGTGCTGACCCGCCGAGGCGTCGCGACGATCGCGGAGCACCGGGTCGTGCTCACCCGGTTGCTCGCCTCGACCTTGCAATGGGTGCTCATGCTGAGCGGGCTGGCGCTGATCGACACTCTCGGGCAGACGCTGTATCTCCATGCCCACGATCACTGGCCGCGACTGGCCACGCCGGCGGCGATCACCGCAGCAATCATGTGGCTCATCCAGGAACTCGCGCGCCTCGTCGACGAGAAGGAACGGCCGAGCTGGATCTCCCGGATTCCCTTGTCGATCCTCGCCGGCGTGGCCGGCGTGTGCCTGCTTCTCGCGGTCGCGATGTTCTGGGCGCTGCTCGTCCAGTGGGTTCAGTGGGCGGGGCTGCCGCCGGATCCGCGCTTCCTCTACGACGATGTCCAAACGGTTGTGCTTGCCGGCCTCGTCGTCGTGGCCGCAGCCCTGGCGGTGACGAGCGGCCAGTTTCCGGGGTTCATCAATCTGTCGACGCTGCAAGCGTTGTACGGAGCGCGCCTCACGCGCGCCTATCTGGGAGCTTCCAACGGCGAGCGATTCAAGGCCGGAACGGAGGGCGCCAGGGTCCGGAGCGTCGCCGAGCCCGTCGCGAGCGACCAGCTCGATCACGATCGGTACTACGCAGACGACGTGCTCGCGCCGCTGCACATCGTCAACGTTACGATGAACCAGACGACCGACCGCGCGGAGCAGCTCGTCCAGCGCGACCGCAAGGGCAAGCCGCTCGCCGTTCTGCCGCAGGGCTTCAGCATCGACGGCAGCCATTACGCATTCGCGACGGGCCCGGCCACGAACGAGGTCGGAGTCACGCTGTCGATGGGCCAGTGGATCGGGACGTCGGGAGCCGCGTTCAGCACCGGGCTGGGCCGCGCGACCGCGCTCGGCACGTCGCTTCTGCTGGGACTGGCCAACGTTCGTCTGGGCCGCTGGTGGGCATCGGGCTGCGGGCAGGACCGGTCACGAGGATTCGAGCGCTGGTTCGGCATCGTGTTCAAGACGCAGGCGTTCCTCTACTCCGAATTCCTGGCGCAGTTCCACGGGCTGCGGCGGGAATGGCAATACCTCTCCGACGGCGGGCACTTCGAGAACACCGCGGTCTACGAGCTGCTGCGGCCGGAGCGGAAGCTCCGCGTAATCGTCGTGTGCGATTGCGGCGCCGACCTTCCGTATCAGTTCGAGGATCTCGCCAACCTGATCCGGCTCGCGCGGATCGACTTCGGCATCGAGATCGAGGTCGATGGCGGAGTCACGAACGATCCCGAGCTGCGGAACGCTTTCGGCCTGCCGGCGGAGCTGGCCGATCGCTCTGCGCCGAACGACAAGTGCGCGATCATGCTCAACGTCTACGATACGCGGCCGGCGCGAAGCGAGGCGCCGCGGTGCCGCATCGTGCTCGTCAAGCCGAGGCTCATCGCATCGCTGCCGCTCGATGTGAAGCAGTACGCGGCCACCCACGAGGCTTTTCCGCAGGAGCCGACGAGCGATCAGTTCTTCGATGAAGCCCAGTGGGAGAGCTACCGGAAGCTCGGGTTCACCTTGGGAAGCAGGATCTTCACGGGCGGCGTCGGCGAGGCGTTGTGGCGGCATTTGAAGTCCGGCGCGTGACGGGCGGCGGGCCCGTGTGGGAGAAGGTTGGGAGGCGCTCGGTTTACGAGAAGTAGTTCACGATCCTGAGCGTCTCGCGGTTCGGGCACGACCCTGCAGTTACTCGCGAAGCGCAAGGTCGACCGTAAACAACTCCTGAGCTCGCCCCACGCCCTTCATCGCGTAGCGGCCCAGGCTCACGAGGCGGCTCCGCGCGGCGCCCGCGGCCTCGGCAAATGCCGACGAGACGATGATCGATTGCTCGAGCGAGCCGCAGAGCGCCTCGATCCGCGCCGCCTCGTTCACGGCCGGCCCCAGCACGGTGAAATCGAGCCGCCGCGCGCTGCCCAGGTTGCCGTAGAGCAGCTCGCCCAAGTGCAGGGCGACGTGCGTGTCGGTCACCGGCAGGCCGGCGGCGGTTCGTCGCTCGTTCAATGCGGCGATCCGGTTACGCAGGCCGACGGCGGCGTCCAGCGCGCGCCTGCACGCGAGCTCGGTGTCCTCCTGAGGGAAGATCGCCAGGATCCCGTCGCCGATGAATTTGAGCACGTGCCCGCCGTGCGCCTCGATCTGCTCGACCTGCACCTCCGCGTAGTCGTTCAGCAGCGCCAGCACGGTCGCGGCACTCTCGCTGTCTGAAATACGCGTGTACCCGACGAGGTCGCTGTGCCACACGACGGCGCGAATCGGTTCGGCACGGCCGCGCACGATATTGCCTGCGAGCACGCGCTCCGCCGCGTCGCTGCCGAGATAGGTCGCGATCAGGGTGCGCGCGCCTCGAAAGTTGGTCCGGAACATGATGACCAGCGTAAGCGCCGGCAGGATTCGCGAGAGCAGCTCGACTTGTGCCTCGGTGAAGCCGGCGGGTGCATCGGTGCTCCACGCCGCAGCGAGTCCCTCGCCTCCGCCCAGGAGCACGCCGCTGCCCACGCGCCAGAGGAGTGCCACGTAGTCGGTGGCCCCTTCACTCTGAAACCGATCGAGCAGCGGGAATTCGCCACGCCTGTGGGTCGCGTCCAGACGGCGGCGGAACACCCGCTCGCCGCTTTCGATCAGGAAGCGGAACGGGCTGCGGTCCCAGTTCTCGGCCGACCAGTCCTGATTGTCGCGAGGAAACGCCTCCTCCACTCCTCCGGTCTGGCGAAGCCAGCGAACGCCGCGCGCATCGAACATCGGATCGAGCAGGTTGCAGGCTAGATGGACGCGCACCAGCGACAAGCCCGCGGCGTTGAGCCGCTCGCAGACGCCCGCGAGGATTTGGGTCTCGCCCTCGCCCGCGACCGCGGCGCGGACGATCCACCGGGTCATCTCGTTGCTCTCGATTTCGGTCACGGATGTCACCCTATCCGCTATTCCTCAGCCCCGCGGCCAACCCATTGATCGTGAGATGTATCCCCCGCTTTGTCCGCTCGTCGGTCTCGCCCGCGCGATATCGGCGCAGCAGCTCCACTTGCAGGTGGTTCAGCGGATCGAGATAGGGGAAGCGGTTGCGGATGCTGCGCTCGAGCGTCGGGTTGTCCTCGAGAAGCCGCGTCTTCCCCGTGATCGCACCTAGCCAGCTCACGGTGCGATCGTGCTCGGCGACGAGCCGCTGGAAGATCGCGTCGCGCGCCGCGGCGTCGGGGACGAGATCCGCGTAGCGCGAGGCGATCGCGAAATCGGTCTTCGCGAGCACCATGCTCATGTTGGAGAGCATGCTCTGGAAGAACGGCCACTGCGCGTGCATGTCGCGCAGGAGCGCGAGGCGCGTCTCGCGCTCGGCCGGCGCCTCGTTCAGCCACGTCGCGACCGCGGTCCCGAAGCCGTACCACCCCGGCAAGCTTACGCGGCACTGGCTCCAGCTGAATACCCAGGGAATAGCGCGCAGGTCCTCGATGCGGTCCGAGAGTTTTCGCGACGCGGGACGGCTTCCCAAATTCAACTGTGCGATCTCGGCGATCGGCGTCGACGCGCGGAAGAATTCGGCGAACCCGGGCGTCTCGTAGACGAGCGCACGGTACGCCGCGCAGGCGTGGCGCGAGAGCGCGTCCATCGCCGCGTGATACTCCGCCTTCGCGCCGTCACCGTGCGCATCGGGAAGAAGCGTCGCCTCGATCGTCGCCGCGACCAGCGTCTCGAGGTTGCGCCGGCCGAGCTCCGGATCGGAGTACTTGTGCGCGACGATCTCGCCCTGCTCGGTGATGCGGATCGTGCCGTTGACGGTGCCGGCCGGCTGCGCGAGTAGCGCCTCGTAGGCGGGTCCGCCGCCGCGCCCCACGGTCCCGCCGCGTCCGTGGAAGAGCCGCAGCTTCGCGTCGAACTCGTGGCACACGTCGACGAGCGCGAGCTCCGCGCGATAGAGCATCCAGTTGGCGGTAACGAAGCCGCCGTCCTTGTTGCTGTCCGAATAGCCTAGCATCACTTCCTGCCAGCGGCCGCGATGGCTGAGCCAGCGCTGGTAGATCGGTAGCCGGAACGCCGCGCGCATCACCTCGGCGCAGCGCTCGAGGTCGTGGATCGTCTCGAACAGCGGGACGATGTTCATCATGAGCCGGCGCGGGCTCACGAGGCCGACTTCCTTGAGCAGCAGCGCCACTTCCAAGAGGTCACTCGCCGACTCGCACTTCGAGATCACGTAGTTCGGGACCGCCGCGGAGCCGAAGCGCTGATGGATCTCGGCGGCCGTGCGCAGGATCGCGAGCTCGGAGGCGAGCCGCTCCGAGCGCACGACGTGCGGCGTGTCGAGGAGGCGGGGGCTCTCGAGATCGCGGACCAGCAGCTCTACGCGCTCGCGCTCGGGAAGTGCCGCGTAGTCGCCGTGCGCGCCGGCGCGGGCGATGAGCTCCGCCACCGTCTCCTCGTGCACGTCCGCGTTTTGCCGCAAATCGAGCGCAGCGAGATGGAAGCCGAACACGGTCACGCCGCGGCGCAGTGCCTTGAGCCGGCCGTCGGCGAGCGAGCGCGAGCCGTGCGCTTCGAGCGACGCGGCGATCGTGTCGAGATCGACAGCGAATTCGGCCGGCGTCGCGTACGCGTGCATCTCGACGTGCGGCGCGCGCGGCGGCGTATAGGCCGCGAGCGCTTTCGCCGTCGCGGCGACCCGCGCGTAGATGCCCACCAGCGCCTGGCGGTACGGCTCGTCGCGTCGGTGCGGGTTGGTGTCGTGCGCGGATGCGGCGAGCGCGAGCAGCGCCTCGCTCGGTTTCACCAACCGCGTAGAGAGCGAGAGCTCCATGCCCAGCGCGTGCACCTCGTCGAGATAGTGGGCGAACGCCGCCGTCGCCTGCGAGCGGTTGGCGTATTCGAGGGTCGGCGCGCCGACGAACGGGTTGCCGTCGCGATCGCCGCCGATCCACGAGCCCATGACGAAGAACGGCTCCAATGTCTCGTCGGCTCCGGTCAATTCCGCGCGGTGCGCCTCGAGCGCCGCGTAGAGCCGCGGGATCTCGCCGAAGAACGTGGTCGGATAGAAGCCGACGCCGTTGTCGATCTCCTCGCGCACGTCGAGCTTGTTGAGCCGAAGCATCGCGGTCTGCCAGAGCGCGAGCACCTGGCGATAGAGCCCGTCGCGCATCGCGTCCTGCTCCTCGGGCGTGAGCGTGCTGCGGTCCCGCCATTTCAAGAGCCGCACGATCTCGCGCTCGCAGTCCAGGATGCTCTTGCGCTGCACCTCGGTGGGATGCGCGGTCAGCACGGGAACCACCAGCGCGTCGGCGAAGAAGGCGCGGATTTTTTCGTTGGGAACGCGGGCCTGCGCGAGCCGCTCGAAGGCGTGCGCGACGCTCCCGGGCTGCGACGGCGATCCGGCGAGCGCGTGCGCGCGCCGGCGCCGCGTCTGGTGCACGTCCTCCGCGAGGTTGGCGAGATGCGAGAAGTAGCTGAAGGCGCGGATCACTTCGAGAACGTGCGCGATCGGCAGCGGATTCAGGAGATGCGCCAGTTCGTCCTTGACGTGCGCCGCCGCTTCGCCCGGCGCCGCGCGGCGAAGCTTGACCGCAGTCTGGCGGATGGCCTCGATGCGGGCGAACCCCTCCTCGCCCGTCTGCGCACGGAGCACGTCGCCGAGCACGCGTCCGAGGAGACGGGTGTCTTCCTTGAGCGGGAGGTCCTTGTCGGTGGCGGCGTCCATGGGATGAACGCCGATTGTAGGGCCGAATCAGTCGGCCGCGCATCCCGCGTCGGGATCCATCCGACTATCAAGTCAGGCGAGCGGAAATCAGCTCGCGACCCGTCAATGCGATCGGTGTCAGGTCCGCCGGATTGAAGCGCCAATGGTTGGCAGCGAAGTAATCGAGGAGCCGCTGCGATTCCTCCCACCACGGGAACCGCGCTCTCCATTCAGGGCGCACGCGATAGCGAAGCCGAGCCGGTAGAGTCGCGTCCCATTTGAAATGGTGGACTTGGACCCAACCGACGATCGTCTTCAAGTCCCCCGGGCTGGTCGGCTCGTGCTTGCCGGCACTCACTTTCACGGATTTTCGTGCGAGGACGACCTTGCGCGGATCGCCGTGCGCCAACGCCATCGTGACGTTGACGGCCCTCGGGAACGTATCCCAGATGGAGCTCTGCCCGTCGAACACGGCGAGGCTGTAGTCCGCTGCCACGCGATCGACGAAGGCCCCACGCAAAAAATCGATGCGCTGCGCGTCGCACCGCTTGACGATCTCCGGCAGGGGTGCCGGGTAGACCTGGAACTCGTCGGTGTCGCACCAGACGATCCAGTCTTCGCTACCGAGGTGCTGCTCGACGATCGTTCTTTGATGCTTCATTACCGCCGCGCCATAAAAGTCGTTGTCCAAGCGGCTGCCTTCGCCAATCCCCAGCGAAGAGAGCATTACGAGAAATCGTTCGTAATCGCGATCCCTCGCCTGCTGCGCCGTGCTGGGTTCGAGCTGCAGCGTCAGGAGAAAGCGCTCGACTCCGAGGCTGCGATAGTGCTGAACGAGCTGCGGTAGCCAGGAGATCCGCTGCGGTTCCAGCGTGCAGATCAAAGCGATCATCGAATCCGGTTCGCTTCCGGCCGGCATGCTGAGGCAGCCGCCTCGACCCGGGGCTGTGTCTCGGCGGCGGCGTCGATCGAATGAACGCCGATTGTAGAGAAGAATTCCTTCAGCATGCTGACGCGAGGACGCCCGCTGCGATATGCGTCGCTAGCCTCGCCGGCTACCGATCAACACGATGAGCCCGTCAGGCAGCGTCTCCTCGCCGAAGGCGGCACGCAGGCGCGCGTCGATGCCCTCATCGCGCAAGATCCGCAACGCCTCTTGCGGGTCCAACGTCAGATTGCGATGGTGCTCGTCGCTGCGCCCCCAGTGCTCGCCGATGCGGCGGAACACCGTGATGGCGCGATCGAAGCGGCCCCGCTCCGGCCGGGAATAGCGCGTGACGATCGCCCAATCGTCCTCCGCCTTGGCGTGGATGTCGCGCCGCTCCGCGTACGCTTCGGTCATGAGATCGATCGCGAGGACGCCGCCTGGTCGCAGCGCGTGCGCGAGCTCGCGGAGCGCCTGGGCGATGTCGCGCTTAGAGTCGAGGTAGTTGAGCACGTGTCCGGTCGACACGACCGCCTCGGCCTGCGGCAGGGCGTCGAGCGAACCGGCCGGCAAACGCATCACCTCGAATCGGGCGCCCGGCACTCCGCTCCGCGCCAGATCGATCATTGCCGGCGACGCGTCGATGCCGGTTACCCGGAACTTGGCATCGAGGAGCCGCTGCGCCAGAAGACCGCTGCCGCAACCGACGTCCAGGACGCGCGCCCCGTGACCAAGACCGCCGTCGCGGAGCAGACGCACGATCCCTGGCCAGGTCAGCTCGACGTACTGCGAGTACCCGGTGTGATGGACCCATGCCAGGTCCGAACGGTAGTAGGCCTCCACGGAATCGGCCGATGCTCCCGCTCGAACTATTCTCCCGGAACCGTCGTCTCGATCTATTCGCTCACCTCCCGCAGAGACTTTCTGGAAACCCTCGCCTGCGCGGCGAGTGGCTCTGTAACAGGCGAAATTGCATGTTACATGACCCTGCCGGCGGCGGTGAAGGATGGGCCCGCTCCCGACACCCTACGAGCTGTGGCCTTCATCTTGCCGTCCGCTGAGGCGGCGCGGTTGCACACGGCAGAGAAGTTGCTTCGGGAGTCGATCCGGGATCACCCAGGGCAGGAGCGGATCGCGCGGGAGAGGTGTCCGGCCGCGACTACGGCGTTGATTTCGAAGATGCTCCGTCGAAGTCTCGACGTCGGCGCCGGCTGGCGAGGGCAGATGCTGGGCGCCGTGCAGCACGGGGAGGAGAGTCGCGAGCTACCGCCCAGAGGCAGCGACGCGCTTCGGCACTCTACGAGCAGCGAGCCGGACCACCTGGGCGCGCCTATCGACCGGGCGGCGCTGCATGTGCGCGGACGCCGGCGCCGCACGCTGCAGAGCCACATCCTGGCGCTGTTCCTGGTGCTCATGGTGGCGGTGCAGGTGGGCGGCTTCGTGCTCATCAACACGATGGGGCTCAGCGCGGCGCGGCGGTCGATCGGCGAGGATCTCCTCGGTGGCACGCTGGTGTTCTATCGCGTGCTCTACGAGGAGACACAGCGCCTGGAGCAGGGCGCCCTGCTCATGTCGTCCGATTACACCTTCCGCGAGGTCATCGCCTCGGGCGACCGGGACACCATCGCCTCGGTGCTCTCGAAGTATGGACGGAAGCTCGACGCCTCGCTCATGATGATCGTCGGCCCCGGCAACCGCGTGCTGGGCGACACGCTCGATCGAGCGAACGCCGCCCGCTTCGCGTTTCCCGAGCTTATCGCCGAAGCGGCCCTTGCCGACAAGGCTTCGGCCATGGTGCTGATCCGCGGTCAGGTCTATCACCTCGTCGTGGTGCCCGTGCTCGCGCCCCAGCCGATCGCCTGGGTCGCGATCGGCTTCGCGGTCAACGACGCGCTGGTCGAGGAGCTGCACACGCTCACGCGCCTCGAAGTCTCGTTCTTCACCCGTCAGCTCGGCAATGGCTGGCGGCTGCAGGACAGCACGCTGTCGCCCAAGCGCCGCGCGAAGCTCGTTGCCGATGTCGCGCGCGACCGCTTCGCCGCCCGCGATTCCGAGGGCAACGCCGACAGCGACGATGCCGTGACGCGAGTGATCGACCTGCCGTCGCGCGCCGGCGAGAGCGTGATGGCCGTGCTGCAGGAGCCGCTCTCCTCCGCCCTCGAGCCCTACAGACGGCTGCAGCACCGGCTCACCTTCGTTGCCCTCGCCGGCGTCCTGGTGTCGATCCTCGCCAGCGTCGCCATCGCACGCGGCATCGCGCATCCCGTGCGCGAGCTGGCGCGCGTGGCGCGCCGCATCGCCGGCGGCGACTACTCGACCGTGCCGCCGCCGTCGGACGTCGAGGAGATCGGCGAGCTGGCCACCGCGTTTCGCGCGATGCAGGAGGGCATCGCCAGCCGCGAGTCGAAGATCATGGACCTCGCCTATCGCGACCCGCTCACGCAGCTTCCCAACCGCACGCTGTACAACGAGCGTCTCGACCAGGCCATCGCGGCGGCGGAGCGCAGGGGCGAGACCGTGGCGGTGCTGCTGATGGACCTCGATCATTTCAAGTACGTGAACGACACGCTCGGGCATGGCGTGGGCGATCGCATCCTGTGTGCGGTCACGGCACGGCTCGACCAGGTGCTCAAGCGGCGCACCGATACGCTCGCGCGCCTCGGCGGCGACGAGTTCGCGATGGTGCTGCCCGGAGACGACACGCAGGCCGCGCAGGGCGTCGCCCGGGTGATCCTCAAGGCGCTGGAGATGCCGGTGATCCCCGAGGGACACCGGCTCGAGGTGCGGGCGAGCATCGGCATCGCCGTCTATCCCGAGCACGGCGCCGAGCGCTCTGCGCTGCTGCGGCACGCCGACGTCGCGATGTACGCAGCCAAGCGCGACAAGCTCGGCTGCGCGGTGTGGAACAACGATTACGACGCGTACAGCCGCGAGCGCCTGGTGGTGACCAACGATCTGCGCCGCGCCATCGATCGTGACGAGCTGGCGCTCGTCTATCAGCCGAAGGTCGTGCTCGACGGCGCCCGCGACCATCATGCCGAGGCGCTGTTGCGCTGGCGGCATCCGTTCCGCGGCGTGGTGAGTCCGTCCGAATTCATCCCGTTCGCGGAGCAGAGCGGATACATGCGCGCCGTGACGCAATGGGTGATGGCGCACGTCATCGCGCAATGCGGGCGCTGGCGCAGGGAAGGCCTGGCGATGAATCTGTCGCTCAACATCTCCGCCCACGACCTCATGGACTCCGGACTTCCCGACCACTTCGCGGCGCTGTTCGAACGTCACGGCTGCGCAGCCCGATGGATCACGCTGGAGATCATCGAGAGCGCGATCCTCGCCGATCCCGATCAGGGCATCCGCAGCCTCGAGCGGCTGAGCGGATTGGGTTGCCGGCTGGCGATCGACGACTACGGCACCGGCTATTCCTCGCTTGCGTACCTGCGGCGACTCCCGGTGCACGAGCTGAAGCTCGACAAGTCGCTCGTGCAGGGCATGCTCGGCGATCGCAACGACGCGCTCATCGTGCGCTCGACCATCGAGCTCGCGCACAATCTGGGGCTATCCGTCGCCGCCGAAGGCGTCGAGGACCAGGCCACGCTGGAAGCGCTCCATGAGCTGGGCTGCGACGTTGCGCAGGGATTCGTGCTCGGCCGGCCGCTGGAGGCGACCGAGCTGGCGGCGTGGATGCGCGCGTCGACGTGGACGCGCGCGCGACGGCAAGTACAAGGCGCAAGGCGCGCGGGGTAACCGGAAGCGGCTGCGCTTCCCAGCAGCGTGCGCGCATGGACATGCCGCCTCCCGAAGGCACAATCGCTCTCGGAGCGACGATCGCCGGACGGCGCCTCCCGTACCGTTTCCCGTATCGATCCACGTCAGGCACCATGCGCCTCGTCGCCGCGACGCTTGTCCGCAACGCTGCGGACATCATCGAAGCGTTCGTCGGTCACAATCTCACGCTGCTCGATGGCCTGGCGATCGTCGATCACGGATCTATCGACGGCACCTCCGAGATCCTCGCCGCCCTGGTCGCGGAAGGGCTGCCGGTCTTCGTGGCGCGGAACGACACGCCGGCCTTCGATCAGCAGCGGCTGATTAACCGGCTCGTCCGCCACATCTTCCGGACGAGCGACGCGGACTGGGTCCTTCCTCTCGATTCTGACGAATTCCTGAAGACTCGGTCACGGCGCCAACTCGAGGAGGTGTTGCGCAGCGCGCCGCCGGCCGGCCACCTCATCCTGCCGTGGCTGACGTACGTGCCGCGGTTCGGCGACGCGCCGCAGGCCTCAGGCGCTGTCGCGCACCACCAGCTCGTAACCGGTGTCGACGAGACGGCGTCTGACCGGCCGGCCTTCGAGGCGGTTGCGGATCATCTCGCCAGCGCGCGCGCCGATGGCGTAGCGCGGAATGCGCACCGTGGTGAGCGCGGGCACGACCTGCGCCGCGATGCCGATATCGTCGAAGCCGGCGAGCGCGACGCGCTGCGGAACGGCGACTCCTCGCCGCTGGCACTCGAACAGCGCCCCGACCGCCAGCGCGTCCGCCGAGCAGAACACCGCGCGCACCTTCGGACGCCGGTCGAGCAGCTTCGCCATCGCGCGCGCTCCGGCGTCGATGTCGAGGGCGGTTTCCACGCAAAGGGTCGGATCGCCGACGCGGCCGGCGCGCGCGAGCGCGAGCTCATAGCCGCGCCGCCGGTCGCGAGCGCGATCGTTGTCGCGCGGGAATGCGCCGATGTAGCCGATCGGCGCGTAGCCCGCCTTCACCAGGTAGCGGGCCACCTCGCTCGCCGCCTGGACGTTGGAGTAGCCGACCAGCATGTCGATCGGTTGCCGGGTGAGGTTGCCGCCTTCCACGACGGGGATCGCCGCGCGCTCGAGCATGCGCACGGTCTCGTCGGTGTGCACGATGCCGGTGAGATAAATGCCGTCGATGCGTCGCGAGAGGAAGGCGCGTACCAGCACCTCCTCCTCCGCGGCCGAAAATCCGCTCACACCCAGCAGCAGGTGATAACCGGCCGGCGCGAGCGCGTCGGTCAGGCCCTGCATGATCTCCGCGATGAGCGAGTTGGTGAGCAGCGGGATCACCGCCGCGACCAAGCCGGACCTGCTCGACGCGAGCCCGCGCGCCAAGAGATCGGGCGTGTAGCGGGTCTCGTCGATCACCCGCCGCACCCGTGCGAGCGTCTGCGCGGCCACCTTGTCGGGCTCGCGCAGCGCCCGCACCACGGTCATCGTCGAGACGCCGGCGGCCTGCGCCACGTCGCGCAGGCGGGTGCGGCCGGGACGCGCCGGGGCCGCGCGCGCAACGCGGCTCTGGCTCGTTGGGTTCGGCGAAGCGGATGGCGGCGACGCGCGCGAGCGAGTGCGGGGTGCGGGCATTCCGGGCCTCGAGGGACCGCCTTGACAGCCGGAAAATGGTAACGCTAACATGTAAGCGCTAACAGAAGCAAGCAAGCAAGTCGGGCGCCGCCAGCAGCGGCGTTCGAGCGCGAAGCGTGGAGGAACGGTTGGTGGCCGGCGAGCTCGCTTTTTCCGGATATCGACGCGACGACGGGCGCTACGGCGTGCGCAACGCCGTGCTCGTGCTCGGACTCAACGGCCTCGTCGCGCACGCGGCGGCGCGCATCGCGGATGCCGTCTCCGGGACCGTGCTGTTCGCGAGTCCGTACGGACGCGGCCAGTATGGCGCGGATCGGGCAAGCCACGCGGCGCAGCTCGTCGGCCTCGGGGGCAATCCCAACGTCGCCGCGACGCTGGTGGTCGGAGCCGATCGCCGCACGACGGACGAATTCGCGCACGCGATCGCCGCCGCTCGCAAGCCGGTCGCGACCGTCGCGCTCGATGACGTCGGCGAGGACGCGTTGGAGCTCTCCGGCCGCGGCACCCGCCTCGCCGCCGAGCTCGCGCGTGCAGCGTCGCGGCTGCGCCGCGAGCCGGCGCCGGCATCGGCGCTGTTCATCGGCGCGGAGTGCGGGCACTCCGATGCGACCTCCGGCCTCGCGTCGAACCCTCTGGTCGGAAGGCTTATCGATCGGATCGTCGACACCGGCGGCACGGCGGTGTTCGGCGAGACGCTCGAATGGCTCGGTGCCGAGCATCTGCTCGCGGGGCGCGCGGCGCATCCCGATGTCGCGCAGGCGATCGGCGCGGCGGTGGAGCGGCGCGAGGCGGCGGTGGCCGCGACGGGCGTGGATCTGACCGGCAACAATCCCGGCGCGGAGAACATCCGCGGCGGCTTGAGCACCATCGAGGAGAAGTCGCTGGGCGCGATCGCCAAGGGAGGGAGCCGGCCGGTCCGCGGCGTGCTCGCCGTCGCCGAAGCGCCAGCAGCGCCGGGTCTCTACGTGATGGACGGCCCGGCATTCTCGCCGGAATCGATGACCGGATTTGCCGCCGCGGGCGCGCAGCTGATGCTGATGACGACCGGCGCCGGCAACAGCTATTGCAGCGCGATCGCGCCGACCATCAAGCTCTCCGCGCGGCCCGACACCGCGCGGCGGCTTGCCACCCAGATCGACTTCGACGCGAGCGCGGTGTTCGAGGGCCGCGAGGATCTCGACGCGGCGGCGGAGCGCCTCCTCGCGCTCGTGCTCGAAGTCTGTTCCGGTACCCGCACCTGGGGCGAGATCCTCGGCGAGACCGGCGAGTCGGTCATCCGGATCGGCGGGTCGCTGTGACGACCGCCATTCGTCACGGCCGCTTCGGCACTGCGTTTGCCTACATGCGCACGATGGCGGTGTTCGTCGCGGCGTGGTGGGCGCTGGCGCTCTGGACGGGCAATCCCGCCTTGCTGCCCACGCCGCTGGAAGTGCTCAAGGCGATCGTAGCGCTCGCGAGCGACCTGGAGCTCTTCCTGCACGCCGGCATCAGCCTCTGGCGCATGCTGCTGAGCCTGGCCCTGGCCACCGTACTCGCCGTCCCGCTCGGCGTTGCGATGGGATTGAGCCGGGTGTTGGACGGTCTCGTCGATCCGGTCGTCGAGATCCTGCGCCCGATCTCCGGCATCGCCTGGATTCCGCTGGCGCTTTTCATCCTCGGCGTGGGCAATGCGCTGCCGGTGTTCATCATGACCTACGCCGCGTTCTTCCCCATTCTGCTCGGCACGGTCGCCGGCGTGCGCGGCGTCGACCGGAGGTTGATCGACGCGGCGCGCACGATGGGCGTCCCGCATCGGCGCATCGTCGCGCGCGTGGTCGTGCCCGCGGCGCTGCCGTCGCTGCTCGTGGCGTTGCGCCTCGGTGTGGCGTCGTCGTGGACCGCGGTGGTCGCCGCGGAGCTGATCGGCGCGCCCAGCGGGCTGGGCTATGCCATCGAGTGGTATCGCGAGCTCTTGCTCACGCCGCAGGTGATGACCTTCATCGCCATGATCGGGCTCCTGGGCTATCTCTTCGACCGAGCCCTGCGCGCCCTGGCGCAGCGCTTCACGCCGTGGGCGGCCGACGCGAGGATGTCGTGAGCACGGCGCTGCCCTCGACACGAAGCTTCGCGCTTCCGGCCGCGCGCAGCGTCGCGCTGCCGATCGCGCTGGTCGTCGTGTGGCAGCTCGCGGGAGCCGCGAGCGGCAATGCGCGCACGCCGCTGCCCACGCACGTGTTGGCCGCGGCGCTCCAGCTCATCGAGTCGGGCGAGCTGCCGCTCGCGCTGCTGCAGAGCCTCGGGCGCGTCTTCACCGGCTTCGCGATCGCCGCGGCGCTGGCGATCCCGCTCGGCCTGGCGATGGGCTCGTTTGCGGGCGTGGAGCGCAACGTCGATCCGCTGGTGGAGAGCTTCCGGCCGATCGCGGCGATCGCGATCCTGCCGCTCGCGATCCTCTGGCTCGGCACCGGTACGCCGGCCGCAGTGCTGATCGTCGCCTACGCGGCGTTCTTTCCCATCGTGGTCAACACGGTTGCGGGCGCCAAGCGCATCAACCCGACGTTGCTGCGCGCGGCCGCGACCATGGGGCTCTCGCGGCTCGCGATCGTCCGCACCGTCGTCGTCCCGGGCGCGCTACCGGCGATCGGGACGGGCCTGCGTATCGCGATGGGTGTGGCGTGGACGGCGATCGTCGCCGCCGAGCTGGCGGTGGGCGCGAAGGCCGGCGGCGGCGGCTCCGGCGGCATCGGCCAGATGATGTTCGTGTTCTACGCCTACTCGATCGAGCTCAACCGCATCGTCGTGTGCATGATCGCCGTGGGGCTGGTCGCACTGGCGCTGGACCGGGCGCTGCGCGCCGCGATGCGCTGGGCGATGCCGTGGGCCGCGCGATGAACGGCCGCGTGAAGCTCAAGCTCGAAGGCGTCGGCAAGCGCTTCGACGCCGGCGGCACGATCGCGGTGCAGGACGTCACGCTGGACGTGGTCCAGGGCGAGTTCCTGGTCATCGTCGGGCCGTCAGGCTGCGGGAAGACGACGCTGCTCAACATTCTCGCCGGCCTGGAAGCGCCCAGCGCGGGCAGCGTGGCGATCGACGCGCGGCCGATCCGCGGTCCCGGTCCCGAGCGCGGCGTCATGTTCCAGGACTACGCGCTCTTTCCGTGGCAGACGGTGTGGGGCAACATCGCCTTCGGCCTTCGCCACGGTCCTGCAGGCGACGGGCTCGGCGCCGCGGGCATCGACGTGCGCGTGCGCTCCACCGTCGAGCTCGTCGGACTTGCCGGCTCGGAGCGCAAGTACCCGCATCAGCTCTCGGGCGGCATGCGTCAGCGCGTGGCGCTCGCGCGGTTGATCGCCAACGAGCCCGAGGTGCTGCTGATGGACGAGCCGCTCGCGGCGCTCGATGCGCAGACCCGGATCATCCTGCAGGAGGAGTTGCTGCGGATCTGGGGACAGGACCGGCCCGCGTCCGAGCGCCGTACGGTGGTGTTCATCACCCACGCGATCGACGAAGCGGTCTTTCTCGCCGACCGCGTCGCGGTCATGACCTCGCATCCCGGCCGGCTCAAGGCGGTGATCGACGTCCCGCTGCCGCGGCCGCGTAACGACGCGACGCGGGCATTGGCCGAATCGCAAGCCCTGGCCCAGCGGATCTGGGGCCTCATCCGTGACGAAGCGTATCGCGCGACCGTCACTTGACACTTGAAACCGGAGGAAGAGATGACTCGTGGAAAGGATTCGATGCGCGACGCGCGGCAAAAGACCAAGCGCCCGTCGCGACGCCGCTTCATGGGCGCGGTCGGCGCCGCTTCGGTCGCGCTCGCCGCGCCGGCGGTGCTGCGCGCGCAAAGCCGCAAGGCGATCAAGGTTTCCGTCGGCCGGCAGCCGTGGGCGGCGGGCAATTCGCCGGTCACGCAGTACATGATCGCCAACAAGACCTTCGAGCGCTACGCCGCCGACGCCGGCTACGACCTCACCGCCGACTACCGCGACTATCCCTCCGCGCTGCCGATGGTCGAGGCGTTCGTCTCGGGGAACCTCGACTTCGGCATGTGGGGCAATACGCCGATCGTGCGTCTCGTCGCGCAGAACCAGGGCCTGCAGATCATCGACGTGGGCGAGGGGCACTTCCGGTTCGTGCTGGGCGTGCGCAAGGATTCGCCGATCCGCAACATCGCGGACTTGAAGGGCAAGACGGTCGGCGCGCTGCTGGGCGGTGATCCGTACAACGTGCTCACGCAGTGGCTGCGCTTCGAGCTGGGCAACCCCGATCCGCGCGCCTTCGACATCAACGTCGTGAACACGCCCACGCAGGCGCAGGCCGCCACGATCCCGACCGGCATGGACGCCGCGGTGCTCATCTATCCGGCGTTTCTGAAAGCCAACGCCGAGATCGGGACGGTCGGGATCATGAATTCGTTCGGCTATACCGAGGGCCACTACAAGGGGCCGGCAGGCGAAGGCGCGGGGATCCTCCTGCCTTCGGTCAAAAAGTCGCCGTTCTATCCCGACGGCTACTATCTGCACCGCTCGTTCTGGATCGGCAGCGCGAAGATGATCGGCGGCGACCCGGCCATCGTGACCGCGTTCGTTCTCGCGCAGCAGGACGCGATCGCCAAGCTCTCGACCATGGATCCCGGCGCGGTGTCCGAGCTCGCCCGCAAGTACTGGGAGCTGCCGCCGCAGCTCGGCGCCAAGGTGGTCGAGGACGAGGTGCTGTTCAAGCGCGGCTGGTGCTGGCCCACGGAAGGCGATGCGATCGCGCTGCTCGAGACCTCCAAGTTCATGGTCGGCGGGCGCATGATTCCGCAACCGCTCACCTGGGCGCAGGTGCGCGACGCGTTCAAGCAATCGGCTCCCGCGGTTCAGGCGGCGTACGACAAGAGCGGCAAGAAGCCGAGCGAGGCGCAGTTCGAGTCGCGCGAAGCGAGCGATCTGCGCGGCCCGCCGGTATGGGAGATGCAGCGCTGGCACGAGCACTTCTGAAGCCAACCGGAGGCACCATGATCGTGGGTTTCATCGGACTGGGGACCATGGGCGGCGCCATGGCCCGCAACCTTCTCAAGAAGGGCCATCGGCTCATCGTCGCCGACGTCAATCCGGACGCGGTCGCGGCGCTCACCGCGGCGGGGGCGCGCGCGGCCGCCACGCCGCGCGCGGTCGCGGAAGCGAGCGAGATCGTCATCACCATGCTCCCCGACGCTCCGGACGTCGAGCGCGTCGCGCTGGGCCGCGAGGGCATCGCCGCGGGTGTCCGCCCGGGCTCGGTCTACATCGACATGAGCACGATCGATCCCGACACGACGCGTCGCGTCGGCGCCGAGATAGCCATAGCCGGTGCGGCGATGATCGACTGTCCCGTGGGAAAGACCGCAGACGCCGCGGTGGCCGGCACGCTCACGCTGATGGCGGGCGGCGATCCGGACGTCGTCGCGCGCTGCCGGCCGGCGCTCGATTGCATGGGCACGGATTTCTTCTACTGCGGCGGTCTCGGCTCCGGCCAGACGATGAAGCTCATCAACAACCTCCTCGCCACCGCGGTGTCCGAAGCCTCGATCGAAGCGCTGGTCGCGGGAGCGAAGGCGGGACTCACGCTGGATACGATGCTGAGCGTGCTGCGCACCACGATGGCGTGGAACAACGCGCTCGCGGTGGCGCTGCCGAAGCGGCCGCTCGCGGGCGACTTCGCGCCCGGGTTCATGATGAAGCTCGCGCACAAGGATTGCCGGCTCGCGCTCGGCATGGTCGAAGGGCTCGGCGTGACGGCCCCTGTCGGCCGCGCCGCGCTCGCGAGCCTGGAGGAGGCGCTGGCGCGCGGCCTGCAGGACCACGACGTCGGGGCGCTGCTGAAGCTGCGCGAGGAGCCGGCGGGCGTGGAGCTTCGGCTGCCGGCGTCATGAGCGAAGCGCTGCGCTGGGCCGCGCTCGCGGTCGATCCCGACGACGACGTCGCGGTGGCGCTGCGCGATATCGCCGCGGGCGAAACCGTCCCGGTGCGGATCGGTGCGCGCGTCGTCCCGACGGTGGCGCGGGAGTCGATACCGATGGGACACAAGATGGCGCTGCGCGCGATCGGCTCCGGTGCGCCGGTTCGCAAGTACGGCCAGCCGATCGGCGCGGCCACCGCGGGCATCGCGCCGGGCGCGCACGTCCACGTCCACAACGTCGCGAGCCGCCGCGCCCGCGCGCGAGCATGAGCTTCGACCCATCGGCCACGCGGCGCATCGGGCGCACCGATCTCGCCGTGTCGCTGCTCGGCGTCGGCACGGCGCCGTTCGGCAGCATGGCCCGCCAAGACACCGACGCCTCGGTCGGCGCGGGCTTCGCGCATCTGTATGCGGCGGGACTGCGCTACTTCGACACCGCGCCGTTCTACGGGCTCGGTCTCGCCGAGCATCGTCTCGGCGCCTGCCTGCGCGGCGTGGACCGACGCTCGGTCGCGATCTCGACCAAGGTCGGGCGGCTCATGAAGCCGCTCGGCGGAGGCGTGGTACCGGGCCCCGGAAGCGGCGCATCCGCATTCGAAGTCGCGTTCGACTACAGCTACGAGGGGACGCTGCGCTCGCTCGAGCACAGCCTGCAGCGGCTCGGCACCAACGCGGTGGACATCGTGCTGATCCACGACGTGAACCGGCGCTGGCAGGGCGATCTCGTCGAGCAGCGCTACCGCGAGGCGATGGAAGGCGCGCACCGGGCGCTCGCGGAGCTGCGCGCCGCGGGCACGATCAAGGCCTTCGGCGTCGGCGTCAACGACTGGAGTATCCTGCTGCGCTTCGCCGCCGACGGCGATTTCGACTGCTTCATGCTCGCCGGACGCTACACGCTGCTCGACCACAGCGCACTCGAGACGTTCCTCCCGGGCTGCCAGCGCCGCGGCATCTCGGTGCTCATGGCCGCGCCGTTCAACTCCGGGATTCTCGCGACTGGCGCGCTCCCGGGCGCGACTTTCTTCTACGTCGAAGCCGACCCCGAGATCATGGCGCGCACGCGGCGCATCGAAGCCGTGTGCTCGCGGCACGGCGTCGCGCTCGCCGCGGCGGCGCTGCAGTTTCCGCTGGCCCATCCGGCGGTGGCGAGCGTGGTGACCGGCATGCGCAACGCAGCGGAAGCGCAGGCCAATCTCGCGCACTGCGGCGCCGCGATTCCCGCCGCGTTCTGGGACGAGCTCAAGCACGAGGGGCTGATCGCCGTCGACGCGCCGGTGCCGGACGGCGATCGGCCGGCCGCGCCGCGCGCATAATTCCAGCCGTCGGAATCTCGCATCCCGGAGCAGCATGTCGCCCCCTTCATCCCAAGCGTTCTGCGGCGTCTTTCCCATCGCCCCTACGCCGTTCACCGAATCGGGCGAGCTCGACCTCGAAGGGCAGCGGCGCGTGCTCGACTGCATGATCGACAGCCAAGTCGACGGCATCTGCATCCTCGCAAACTATTCCGAGCAGTTCGCGCTCTCGGACTCCGAGCGCGACGCGCTGGTCGAACTGTGCCTGTCGCACGTCGCGGGCCGCGTCCCGATCATCGTCACCTGCAGCCACTTCAGCACGCGGATCGCGGCCGAGCGCGCGCGCAAGGCCAGGGCCGCGGGCGCGGCGATGCTGATGCTCATGCCGCCGTACCACGGCGCGACGCTGCGCGCGGACGAGCCGGCGATGCTCGAGCACTTCGCGCGCGTGGCGGAAGCGGGCGGCATTCCGATCGTGGTGCAGGACGCGCCGCTTTCGGGCGTACCTCTCTCCGTCGCGTTTCTCGTCCGCCTCGGGCGCGAGGTCCCGCTCGTGCGCTACTTCAAGATCGAGATGCCGGCCACGGCGGCCAAGCTCCGCGCGCTGATCGAGACCGGCGGCGAAGCGATCGCCGGTCCGTTCGACGGCGAGGAGTCGATCACGCTCATGGCGGACCTCGACGCCGGCGCGACCGGCACGATGCCCAGCGCCCTGCTCCCGGATCTCATCCGTCCCGTGGTGCTGGACCATCTCGCCGGACGCCGGCCGGACGCGGCGCGGGCCTACGCCCGCATCCTGCCGCTCATCAATTACGAGAACCGCCAGTGCGGATTGCGCGCGACCAAGGCGGTGATGGCCGCGGGCGGCGTGATCAGGAGCGAGGCTGTGCGCCATCCGCTCGCGCCGCTCCATCCGGCGACGCGCACGGGATTGCTCGAGCTCGCCGCGGAGCTGGAGCCCCTCGCGCTGCGCTGGGGCAGGTAGCCGCCGCGCCGGATCGGCACCCGGCGCGCACCGAGGTCGAGTCGATGAGCCGTCCGATTCGCGACGCGCGCTGGCACTCCCTTCGCATCAGTCCCAAGACCTGCTGGAGCTTCCTCGAGCTCGAGGACGACTCGGGTTGCGTGGGCGTCGGCGAGGCGACGCTCGCCGGGCGCGAAGCGGCGATGCTTCAGCTTTTCCAGCGCCGCCGCGGCGACCTGGTCGGCCGCCGGCCGGGCGACGTCGATCTGTCCGCCGCGCGCGCGGCCGCGCGCTCGCTCTCCGATTTCGCCGTGGTCTCGGCGCTCGATCAGGCGCTGCACGATCTGCTCGCGCAGGCCGCCGGCGCGAGCCTCGCCCAGGCGCTCGGCGGGAGGCGGCGCGAAGCCATCGCCGTCTACGCCAACATCAACCGCGGGACCGCGCTGCGCACTCCCGAAGGCTTCGCGGCGCGCGCCGCACAGGCGATCGCTGACGGCTTCCGCGCGGTGAAGATCGCCCCCTTCGACGGCGTCGAGCTGTACGGCGATGCCCGCAAGAACACCGACCCGGCACTTCTCGATGCGGCGCTCGCCCGCATCGCCGCGGTGCGCGCGGCGATTGGGCCCGACGTCGATCTGATGGTCGACTGCCACTGGCGGCTCAATCGCCCCACTGCCGAATCCGTGATCCGCGCGACCGGTCCGCAGCATCTGTACTGGCTCGAATGTCCGGTGCCCGAGACGCCGGAGATGATCGATACCATGCGCTCGCTGCGGGCCGAGCTCAATCGCCGCGGCGTGCGCCTGGCGGGCTGCGAGGAGATGTCGCTCGTCGCAGGGTTCCGGCCGTTCGTAGAGGCGGGCGCGTGCGACGTGATGATGCCCGACGTGAAATACGTGGGCGGCCTCGACGAAATGCTCGCGGTCGCCGACGCCCTCCAGCGGCGCGGCATCGGCTGCTCGCCGCACAACCCGAGCGGCCCGGTCGGCCACGCCGCGAGCCTGCAGGTCTGCGCGGCCGCGCGGCGCGTCGAACGGTTGGAGATGCAATACGACGAGACGCCGCTCTTCGACGCCCTGATCCGCGGCGCACTGCCCGCGCCGACGGGCAGCGAGGCGCGGGTGCCGGATCGTCCGGGCCTGGGCGTCCGTCTCGATCCAGCCCTCGTACAGCGGCTGAGGATGGATGTGTAGGTCCGAATTCATTCGCTATGGCCCAAGTGCGGCCAATAATGGGTAGACTCTTCCCGGAGTACGGTTTCAGACCACGCCCATGCGCTTGCGCGATTGCCACAACTTCCACGACTTCCGCGAGCTCGCCAAGCGGCGGTTGCCGAGTCCCATCTTCGACTACATCGACGGCGCGGCGGACGACGAGGTGACCTACCGTCGCAACACCGCGAGCTTCGAGCGCTGCGATCTCGTGCCCAATATCCTGCGCGGCGTGGCGAGCGTCGACCTGTCGGTGAGCGTCATGGGCCAGAAGCTCGCGCTGCCGTTCTACTGCTCGCCGACCGCGCTCCAGCGCTTGTTCCACCATCGGGGCGAATACGCCGTCGCCGCAGCGACGGAGAAGTTCGGGACGATGTTCGGCGTGTCCTCGCTCGGCACGGTGAGCCTCGAAGAGCTGCGCCGGATGTACCCGACGCCGCAGGTCTACCAGTTCTATTTCCACAAGGACCGCGGGCTCAACCGGGCCATGATGCAGAAGGCCAAAGAGGCCGGCATCGACGTGATGCTGCTTACCGTGGACAGCATCACCGGAGGCAACCGCGAGCGCGACCTGCGCACGGGATTTTCGATTCCGTTCCGGCTCACGGCCACCGGCATGCTGCAGTTCGCGGTCCACCCGATGTGGGGCATCGACTACTTGACACACGAGCGCTTCCGCCTGCCGCAGCTCGACGAACACATCGACATGAGCGGCATGGCGCTCTCGATCGGCCGCTATTTCACCGAGATGCTCGACCCGGCGATGCGCTGGGACGACGTGGCGCAGATGGTCAGGGAATGGAACGGCCAGTTCTGCCTGAAGGGCGTGATGTCGGCCGGCGACGCCCGGCGCGCCGCCGAGATCGGTTGCACGGGGATCGTCGTTTCGAACCACGGCGGTCGCCAGCTCGACGGCTCGCGCGCCGCGTTCGATCAGCTGGCCGAGATCGTCGACGCGGTGGGCGATCGCATCGACGTGCTGATGGACGGCGGCATCCAGCGCGGGACGCACGTGCTCAAGGCGCTGTCGCTCGGGGCGAAGGCGGTCGGGCTGGGGCGCTACTATCTCTTCGCGCTGGCGGCCGCCGGCCAGGAGGGCGTCGAGCGCGCGCTGGAGCTGATGCGCGAGGAGATCGAGCGCGACATGCGGCTCATGGGCTGCAGCTCGATCGCGGAGCTCTCGCGGGAGAACCTGCGCTTCAGGTAGCTACGCGGGCGGTTTCGGCTCGAGATGCCGCGCCAGCAGGGCGAGCAGCTCGGAGGGCTCGATGGGCTTGCGCGCCAGTCCGGCGACGCCGGCGGTGTCGATCTCGGCCCGCGCAACGCCCTCGCCGTAGCCGGTATACAGGACGATCGGCAAGCCGGGACGCAGGGCGCGCGCGGCGCGGGCGAGCTCGATGCCCGTCATGCCTGGCATCGTCTGATCCGTGATCACGAGATCGAACGCCTCGCCGGCGGCGAGCGCGTCGAGCGCCTTGCCGGCGCTTTCGAACAGGGCGACCTCGAGACCCCACTGCGTGAGCAGGTCCTGCATAAAGCGGCCGACGGACAGCTCGTCGTCGACGACCGCGATGCGACCGCTCAGCGCGGCGCTCGGAAGCGCTGGGTCGCGCGGGGCGGGCAGCGGCTGCGCGAGCGCGCGCTCGGGCGATCGCAGCGCAGGCAGGAGGATCCGGAACGTCGCGCCGCGGCCCGCGCCGCTCTCGACGACGATGTGGCCGCCGTGATCGTGGACGATGCCGTGCACGGTCGAAAGACCCATTCCACTGCCTTGCCCGACCTCCTTGGTCGTGAAGAACGGCTCGAACATCCGCTCCTGCACCTCCGCGGGGATGCCGCTGCCGTTGTCGCTCACGGCGAGCTCGACGAACTCGCCTTCGACGTTGCCGCGGCAGCTCGCGCAATCGCCTTTCGTCGGACCGAAGCGGCGCACCGCGATCCGGATCTCGCCGATCGACCGGATCGCGTCGCGCGCGTTGATCGCGAGATTCATGAGCACCTGGTCGAGCTGGACCGGATCCATCAGGACCAGCGGCGCGTCGTCGTCGAGATCGGTGCGCAGGTCGATCGTGGCCGGAAACGACGAGCGCAGCAGCTTCGCCGACTCGCGCACCAGCGGCGCGAGCGCCAGGGGCCGGGGCTCGCCACGGCGCCCGCGGCTGAAAGTGAGCATCTGCTGGATAAGGTCCCGGGCCCGCTTGCAAGACAGGTCCGCCTGCTCGAGATACGTCGCCACCTTGGCGTCGGCGTTCGACGAGCGCTCGGCGGCAAGCGTGACGTAGCCCATGATACTGGTGAGCAGGTTGTTGAAGTCGTGCGCGATGCCGCCGGTCAGGTGCCCGATCGCCTCCATCTTCTGCGCCTGCCGCAGCTGCCCCTCGAGGCGCTCGCGGTCGCGCTCGACCTGCCAGCGCTCCGTCAGGTCGCGGATCATCGCCAGCACGTGCGGCTCCCCGCGATGCTGGATCGGAATGGTGCGCACTTCGATCGGAAACCGCTCCCCGGTCCGCCGGAAGGTCTCGAGCTCCTCGTGGCAGCGCTCGCCCCGGAGAGTGCGCGCGACGATGTCCTCCTGGCGCTTGCGGTACTCCTCGGGCAAGTCGCCGGCCCGAACGCCGGCGAGCACCTCGTCGCGGCTGTAGCCATACATTCGCTCGTAGGCGGGATTGACGTCGACCCGTCGCAAGCGAGAGTTCCACAGCACGAGCGCGTCCGCCGAGGCGTTGAAGATCGCGCGGTACTGCTCCTCGCTGGTTCGCAGCGCGTCCTCGCCTTCCCGGCTCGCCGTGATGTCGCGAACGAAGGCGAGGATGCGCCGCTGTCCGGCGATGGCCGCCGGCTTGAGCCGCACCTCGTGCCACATGAGGTGGCCGTCCCGGTGGCGGGCGCGCCACTCGAAGCGCAGCGGCCGTCCCGATTTCGCCTGCGCGAGCCACTTTCGCGCTTCGGCCTCGGTGTACGGCGGCTCGTTGGAGCTCACGTCAGCGATGCGGATCCGGCGCAGCTCGTCGACGCTGTAGCCGTACACCTCCTGCGCCTTGGGGCTGACGTCGAGGATCGCGCCGGTGTCCCAGTCGTGCACGAAGATCGGGTCCTCGCTCGCGCCAAAGATCGCCCGGTAGCTCGCCTCGGAGTCGCGGAGCGCCGCGAGCGTGCGCAGGCGCTCGATCTCCGCCGTCGCGCGTGTCGCGAAGATCTTGAGCATCGCCTCAGCCATTGCCGGGTCACGCATCGGCCGGCGGTCCATCGCGGCGATGAGCCCCAGCGGCTGGCCCGCGGAGTCGTTGAGCGGCAGCGCCGCATAGCTGTCGATGCCCTTCGCCTTGAACATCGTTCCGGGCGGGAACTCGGGATTCACTCCTTCGCTGACGAACCGGAAGGCGCGGCCGACGACGTGCTGGCAGGGAGAGCCCTGGAGCGCGTATTCAAAGTTGGCGCGTGCCTTTCCGTCGAGCCTTGCCGCGAGCGTGCGCATTCTCCTCCGGTCGCCATCGGCGTAGACCGCGATCATCGCCACGTCGACGCCGAGGATCTCGGAGAGGTAGCGCACGAGCTCGCCGAAGACGCCTTCGCCTTCGGCGCTGGACACCGCCAGTGCAGCGGCGCGCAGCGCCTCTTCGCTGCGCTTGCGCTCGGTGATATCGGTCGCGATGCCACAGACGGCGTACGCCCGGCCCGCACCGTCGAGCAGCGGAAACTTGTGCGAAAGGTACGTCCGCGTGCCCTGCGCCGTCTCGACGGCCTCCTCGAACTCGAGCTCGCGCCGCTCCTCCAGCACGCGCAGATCGTTGCGTCGGAACGCATCGGCGGCCGACGGAAAGACCTCGTCGTCGCGGCGCCAGACGATCGCTTCGATCGGAACGCCCGTCAGGCGCTCGAACTCGCGATTGACGAAAAGATAGCGCCCGTCGAGATCCTTGACGAACACCGCCGCCGAAGTGTGGTCGACGATCTGCTGCAGTTGCGACTGCGCATCCAGCGCGGCGAACGCGGCCGGCGGGGCAGAGGGGGTGGTCATCGGCGTGCGCGCGAAAGAGCCCTGCCGGAAGTCTAATCCCCCGAGACTGCGGCCGACGCGACTGTTACCTGCCCGTTACACGAATACGCGCGGGTTACACGCCCACGCGCTAGGGCACGAACATGTAACCGGCGCCGCGGACGGTCCGAATGGCCTGCGGGTGGTCCGGATCGGCTTCGATCTTGCGCCGCACGCGAGCGATCCGGATGTCGATCGAGCGGTCGAAAGGCTCCCACTCGCGATTGCGGGTGAGCGTGAGGAGCTGGTCCCGGTTAAGCACCTGGTTCGGGCGCTCCACGAACACCTTCAGCAGATCGAACTCCATGCTTGTGAGCGGTATCTCGCGCCCGTCGGCGCCCTGGAGACAGCGCGACAGGAGATCGAGCACACAGGCGCCAACCGTAACGCGTGACGACGATTCGGGCTTCGGCAAGTCCGGTGCCTGCGCGGCGGCAGGCTGCGCCTGCCTGCGCCGCAATAGGCTCTTCACCCGGGCCCGGAGCTCGCGCAGATCGAACGGCTTGATCACGTAATCGTCGGCACCCACCTCGAGGCCGGCGACGCGGTCCGCGACTTCCGCAGCGGCGGTCACCATGATAATGCCGACGTCGAAGCGCTCGCGCAGGAACTGCGCCAGCGTGAGGCCGTCCTCGCCCGGAAGATTGACGTCGAGCAGGACGACGTCGGGGAGGCTCGCCTCGACCGCCTCGCGCATCGCCGTGCCGCGATCCGCCTGCGCCACCTCGTAGCCGTGCGTGCTCAGGTACTCGGCCAGCATTTTCCGCACGGAGACGTCGTCTTCGACGATCAGGATGCGGCCATGGCCTGGCATGAGGTCGGCGGCGGGCGGCTGTGTGCGCGGGCGAACGCAGTATAGCGCCGCGGGGCGAGCCGTGGCTGGGGCACCGAGAGGCCAGCGTGCCGCCGATACATACCGAAACAAACCGTTTCCGAACGGACGCGCGCCGATTACCCGCGTCGGTGAGACTGCGCAGCGTGCCACGGCGCCTGCCCTCGCAGGGCGCGCCGGTCCTGGCGGACCAACCGTCACAACAGAGGAGAGATCAACCCATGCCGCACGTTGCAGCCGTTTCCGATTCCAAGCGCTACGCGAGGGCCGTCGAAGTCTCCAAGCGCATCCGCTGGGAGATCGATCGCGACGTCATCAAGGAGCGTCCATTCGATTTCACGAAGAAGTTCCTGCCCGACGGGCTGTCGAAGGCGTCCGCGCTCGGCTTCCTGTCCGCGGCCGAGCAGCGGCTGGTCTCCCAGATCCAGGGCCGCACCTACGCCAACATGTTCGGCCTGGTCGAGCGCTTCATCGGCGCGAAGATGCTTGAGCTGAGCCGCGACCACTGGCTGGGCGACCAGACCGCCCTCGAGGCGCTGGTGCGCTTCACCGACGAGGAGCTCAAGCACCAGGAGCTGTTCCGGCGCATCGAGGCGATGATCGCCGCCGGGATGCCCCCGGGATACCAGTTCCTGCCGCAGCCGAACGACGTGGCGTCGGTCGTTCTCGGCAAGTCGAGCTGGGCAGTGCTGGCGCTCACCTGCATGATCGAGCTCTTCACCCAGGCGCACTACCGCACGAGCATCGAGCCCGATCCGGATCTGTCGCCGCTGTGGAAGGACGTCTTCCTGCATCACTGGAAGGAGGAGTCGCAGCACGCGATCGTCGACGAGCTCGAGTGGAAGCGCGAAGACGCGAAGCTCACGCCGCAGGCGCGCGACGCGGCGGTCGACGACCTGATCGCCCTGGCTGGCGCGGTCGACGGCATCCTGCAGGGGCAGGCCGCCGTCGACACGCACTACTTCGTCGAGATCTGCGGCCGCCCGCTCGGCGCGAGCGAGCCGGAAGCACTGCGCACGGGCCTGCTCGCCGCGTACCGCTGGCAATACATCCTCTCGGGCGTGCAGGAGCCGCGGTTCGCCGAGATCATCGCCGGCCTCGTCACGGAGCCCCAGGCCGCGCGCATCGCCGCGGCGCTGGCGCCGCTCGTCTCCTGAGCGCAACTTCCGGGGACGATTCCCATGGCCATTACGTGTCCCATCGGCTTCGACACCAACCGGTTGCGTGCCCAGGTGCTCGAGACCTACGCGCGTGTGGCGCGCGATCCGGTCGGCGAATTCCACTTCCACCGCGGCGCGCGCTACGCCGCGGAGTACCTCCGCTACGACCCGGCGGAGCTTGCACTGCTGCCCGCGGAATGCACGGCGCGCTTCGCCGGCGTCGGCAATCCGCTGCGCATTGGGCCGGTCCACCCCCGCGAGACGGTCCTCGATCACGCCTGCGGCGGCGGCATGGACGTGCTGCTCGCCGCGCGCCGCGTCGGAGCCCGCGGCCACGTCATCGGCGTCGACATGACGCCGGCGATGCGCGAGTCCGCCGCCGAGTCCGCGCGGAAGGCTGGCTTCGCGTCGTTCGTCGAGATTCGCGAGGGCTTCTTCGAGCAGCTCCCGGTCGACGATGCGAGCGTCGACGTCGTGCTGTCCAACGGCGTGGTGAACCTCTCGCCCGACAAGGCGCAGGTCTTCCGCGAGATCCATCGCGTGCTCAGGCCCGGCGGCCGTCTCTACCTCGCCGACGTGGTCGTCCAGCGCGAGCTCAAGTACGAAGTGCGCAACAACCCGGACCTGTGGGCAGCCTGCATCGCCGGGGCGCTTCCCGAGACCGAGCTCGCCACACTCGCGCTCGCGAGCGGATTGCGCAGCCCGCGTATCGCGGAGCGCTTCGATTGCTTCCGCAACACCTCGGCCGAAGTTAAGGTCGCCCGGGATCTCGAGGTCCACGCCGTGAACTTCTACGCCCGCAAACCCATGGAGGAAGCGTCATGACTGCGACGATTTCGACGATCACCACGCCGGCCGCGATCGGCAAGCCGGCGGTCATCTGCCTGCACGCGAGCGGCGGATCGGGTGCCCAATGGAGCGCCCTCGCGGACTTGCTGCGCCAAGACTTCCGCTTGCTCACTCCGGATCTCTGCAGCCATGGCGCCGCGCCCGAGTGGCCGGGCCCGCCGGAGGACATCGTCGCGGCCGACACTGCGCGCATTGCGAGACTCGCCGCAAAAGCCGGAGGCGAAGTGCACCTCGTCGGCCACTCGTACGGCGGTGCGATCGCGCTGCGGGTCGCGCTGCTTCGCCCGCAGATCGTGGCGAGCGTCGCCGTCTACGAGCCGGTCGCGCTGCGCCTTCTGTTCGACTACAACCGGAGGCATCGTCCGGCTGCCGAGGTTGCGGAGCTCGCCGGAGCGATCCGGCGCGAGCTGAACGGCGGAAGGCTCGAGCGCGCGGCCCAGCGCTTCGTGGATTACTGGTCCGGCGCGGAGCCGTGGACCAGGCTCGCGCCCGAGCGCCGGGAAGCGCTCGCCCGCCGGATGCCGGTGATCCACGCGCACTTCGTCTCGCTCTTCCGCGACGCCGTCCGGCTGCGCGGCTACGCGACGCTCGAACTTCCCGTGCTCTATCTCAGCGGACGGGAAACGCGCGCCTCGGCGCGGCGCATTACGGAATTGCTCGCCTCCGTGCTCCCGAACGCCGAGTTCGCCACGCTGAGCGGCATGGGTCACATGGGGCCCGTAACGCACGCAACGACCGTCGCGCAGAGGATCGCGCGGTTCGTCCTCCGCCAGGCCGCCCGTCCGGCCTTGAGCGCTCGCTGGGCGGCGTAGGGATGCGGCGCAGCACAGCGCGAAGCTAGGGGGCTGCTCGGCTCGCGCGCAGCGCTCGCGTCGCGGCCTCGTCGACCCCGGGCGGCGAGCCGGCGATCACGACGCCGTACGCCTCGCGTGCGTGCGCGATCGACATCTTGCCTTCGACGACGTCGGCCAGCACCGCGGCGGGATCGCGCCCGCGCGGGTCGCCGTGGCCGCCGCCGCCGGACAAGCGGATCTTCAGCAGATCGCCGGCATCGACCGTCGTGAGGAACTTCGCCGGACACGCCTCTTCGCGTCCGTCGGCGCGCACGATGCGCACGTCCGACGGCGCGCCGCACAGGCCGCCCTGCAGACCGTAAGGCGGGTGGTTGCGACGGTCCGAGCGGATCTGCAGCGTCGCGCCGTTCGCCTTGAACTTGAGGTGCCGTTCGATCGCGAGGCCGCCGCGGAAACGCCCCGGCCCGCCGGTATCCGGCACCAGCGCGTAACGTTCGACCGCGAGCGGCTGGTCGGCCTCGATCAGCTCCGCCGGCGCGTTCGAGTAGTTGACCAGCGTCCCGGTGCACGCGTCCATGCCGTCGCGGTCGGGGCCGCCACCCCAGGAGGCGAGCAGGAACTCGAGATACACGAACGGCTTGCCCGACGCGTCGGTGCCGCCGTACGACACGCCGGCGTCCGGCCCGTTGGACCCGCAAGCGGGCACGACATCGGGCACGGCCTGCGCGAGCGCGCCGAAGATCGTGTCGGCGATGCGGATCCCCGTGATGCCGCGCGCGGCGACCGCGGCCGGCGGCCGCGGATTGACCACGGTTCCCTCCGGCGCGATCACCTCGATCGGCCGGAAGTAGCCGGCGTTGTTGGGAATCGAGAGATCGACGATCGAGCGCACGCAGGCGAGCGCCGTGGACAGCGTGAACGGGTAGACGCAGTTGATCGCGCCGCGCACCTGCGGCGAGGAGCCGGTCAAGTCGATCGTCATGTCGTCGGCCCGGATGGTGACCGCCGCCTGGAAGCGGATTGGGCGCGGGTCGATGCCGTCGCCGTCCAGGTAGTCGACGAAGCGCCACGTGCCCTTGGGCAGCCGCGCGATCTCCGCGCGCGTGAAGCGCTCGGTGTAGTCGAGAAGCTCGCGGCACAGCGCTTCGAAGCGCTCGACGCCGTAGCGCTGCGCGAGCCGGACGAGCTCGCGCTCGCCGACGATGCACGCGGCGACGAGCGAGCGGATGTCGCCAATCACCTTGTCGGGCACGCGCACGTTGCGCTCGATGAGCCGCAGCATGAGCTCGTCCGGCTCGCCCTCGCGCCACAGCCTCCCCGGCGGAATGCGCAGTCCCTCCTGGTAGAGCTCGGTCGAATCGCTCGCGTTGCCGCCGGCGATCCGGCCGCCGATGTCGGTCATGTGCGCGAGCGCGACCGAGAATCCGACGAGCCGAGTGGCGATGAAGACCGGCCGCACCAGCACGATGTCCGGCAGGTGCGTGCTGCCGTCGTACGGGTCGTTGGTGATGAAGAGGTCGCCGGGGCGGATGCGCTCCCCGTACTGCCGCCTCACCGCGCGCACGGCGAAGGGCATCGCGCCGAGGTGGAACGGCAGGCACGTGCCCTGGGCGATCAGCCGGCCGTCGGCGAGGAACAGCGCGGTGGAGAAATCGAGCGCCTCCTTCACGACGAACGAGCGCGCCGTGCGGTACACGGTGAGCGCCATCTCGTCGGCCAGCGCCGTGAGCGCGTTCTTCACGAGCTCGAGCGCGAACGGGTCGCGCGTGCGCGCGAGGTCGGGTCGCAGCGCGTGACCGGACGGCGACGAATCCGGCGCGTTCATTCGAGCTGCACCTCGATCGTGTCCCAGCCGATGCGGCGCGCACGCCCGTCCGGCGGAACGACGGTGGTGCTGTCGAATTCCTCGACGAGCAGCGGCCCGGTGCGCCACGTCGCGTCGATCTCGGCCCGCCCGCACACCGGCGCCTCCGCACTGCCGATCTCCGGACCGAAATAGACCATGCGCGAGCGGTTCGCCCGCTCGCGCTCGGGCGGAAAGCCGAGCCGGCCGGGAACGAGCGCGGACTCGCGAACCCCGCGCGCGATCACGCGCACGCTCATCGTCTCGACCCGCTCTTCGTCGGAGCGGTAGCCGTACTGGCGCTCATGCGCCTGGGCGAAGCGCTCGCGGAGCGCGGCCGGTGCCGGAGTCGCGGGCAGCGGCACCGTGATCTCGGAGTTGGCGCCGGCGTAGCGTAGGTCGATCAGCCGCTCGAAGCGCCGATCGGCGGCGGCGAACCCTTCCGCTCCCAGCGCCGAAGCGCCTTCGGCCTCCAACACGCCGTAATCCGCCTCGAGCCCGGCGGCGTCGAGCGCGTCGAGATGCCGCTTGTGCGTGCGCACGTAGTGGTGCTCCGTCTGGGGAAAGAGCATGCCGAGCGCACTGAACAACCCCGGCAGCGGCGGCACGAGGATCCGGCGGATGTCGAGCTCGCGCGCGAGCGTCGCCGCGTGCACCGGACCGTTGCCGCCGAAGGCGAAGATCGCCAGCTCGCGCGGATCGAGCCCGCGCTCGGTTGACACCGCGCGCAGCGCGCGCGCCATCGCCGCGTTCGCCACGCGGTGCACGCCCCACGCCGCTTCCTCGACCGACAGGCCCAGCGGACGGGCGATCGCCGATTCGATCGCTTGCATGGCGAGCTCGCGCCGGATCCGCAGGCCGCCGCCGGCAAGCGCCTCCGGATTGACGAACCCGAGCACGACGTTCGCGTCGGTGACGGTCGGCACGGTGCCGCCGCGGCCGTAGCAGGCGGGACCTGGCGCCGCGCCGGCGCTCTCGGGCCCGACGCGCAATGCACCGCCCGCATCGAGCCGCGCGAGGCTGCCGCCACCCGCGCCCACTTCGGCGATGTCGATCGCGGGCGCGCGCACGTGGTAGCCGCCGCCGCCCAGCAGACGTCCCGCGACGTTGATGCCGCCGCCGACTTCCAGCGCGTTGACGCGCAGGAAAGCTCCGCGATCGACGAGTGCGGCCTTGGCGGTGGTGCCGCCCATGTCGAAGCTGAGCAGGCTCAAGTCGCCCAGCCGGCGGGCGAATTCAGCGGCGCCGACCACGCCCGCCGCGGGCCCGGATTCGATGATCTGGATCGGCCGCTCGCTCGCCGCCGCCGCGCTGATCGCCCCGCCGCTCGACTGCATCACGGTCAGCGGCGCGGCGATGCCGCGCCGGCGAAGCTCATCCTGCAACCCGGCGAGATAGCTGCGCACGAGCGGCAGCACGTAGGCGTTGACCACCGTCGTGCTCGTGCGCTCGTATTCGCGGATCTCGGGCAGGACTTCGCTCGAGATCGAGATCGGGATAGCGGCGTCGCGCTCGCGGACGAGGTCGCGCAACCCCCGCTCGTGCACGTCGCTGGCGTAGGCGTTCAGGAGGCAGATCGCGATCGCGTCGACGCGCTCGGCGAGAATCGCATCGATCACCCCTCGCGCGCCGTCGACGTCGAGCGGGCGCACGATCCGTCCCATGTCGTCGATCCGTTCGGCGACCTCGAACCGCAGCCGCCGAGGAACCAGCGGCGGCGGCTTGCGAAACCGGATGTCGTAGAGCACCGGCATGCGCAGGCGCCGTATCTCCAGCACGTCGCGAAAGCCCTCGGTGGTGATCAGCGCGACGCGGGCGCCCTTGCCTTCGAGGACGGCGTTGGTGGCGACCGTCGTGCCGTGAACGATCTGCGACACGCGCGAGCCGCGCAAGCCCTCGTCGGCGGCGCCGCTCTCCAGCCCGTCGACGATGCCGCGTGCGTAGTCGTCGGGCGTGGACAGGACCTTCGAGCGCATGACGCGCCCGCCCGGAGCGAGGAAGACCAGGTCGGTGAACGTCCCGCCGATGTCGATGCCGACGCGCGTGCCGTCGGTCATCGCCGCTGCGCGCCGAGTCGCACGCCGCCGGGCCGCCTCATCGCAGGCCCATCAGCTCGGCGACGTTGGCGCCCAGGATGCGCTCTTTCTCGCTCGCCGTGAGGAACTCGCAGTGCCTGCGCACGTAGTCCACGCACTGTCTGTAGGTGCAGAAGCGTTCGACGTTCGGCATGTCCGAGCCCCAGACCAGCTTCGAGGCGCCGAACGTGTCGCGCATGCCGCGGATGAGGGTCTGCGCTTCCGGGTACGGATAGTCCCAGACTCCGCCCCAGGTGATCGGGAACATCACCTCGATGAGCAGATTGTCGCGCTTGTAGACCGTCGCGATCTCCGGCGGGAAGTTCCAAGTTCCCGAGGCGCCGAAATGGGCGACCGGGGGCCCCATCACCAGCACGAAGCGGTGCGCCGGATGGCGCCTGAGCAGCACATCGAGCGCGCTCAGGTTCGCGACGTAGCCGGTGCGGTCGTAGGTCGGCGCCGAGGAGAGCTCGATGAACACCGGCAGCCGCCGAGCGACGACCTTCTGCCAGAACGGCTCGAAGGCCGGATGATCGACGTTGCGCGCGTAGCCGTGGCGCGCAAATTCCTGCGCGTAGTACACGCCCCTCAATCCCAGCGTGTCGACGGCGCGGTCGACTTCGGCCAGCGTCTCCGGCCGGTCGACGGTCGACTCGTCGACGTTGAGGAGTCCCGTGAACTTCCCCGGATGCTGGCGTTGCGCGAACGCGTTGTAGTCGTTCATCGCGCCGTAGCCGCCGCCGGCCTGGAGGACGCAGTGATCGACGCCGGCAACGGTCATCTGCGCGAGCATCAGCTCGGGAGGGCAGACGAGCTCCTGCATCCCGACCGGCATGTACTGCACGTAGTAGTCCTCGCCTTCCCAGGTGAAGGCGAGCTGCCCGAAGCGGCCGACGCGGAAGTCGACCTCCGCCAGTCCCGCCCAGGTGTTGTCGTCGGGGCGGAAGAGCATCGTCGGCTTCACCTCCGCGCCGTCGCGGGCGCGAAACGCACGCGCCGCCGGCCGCGTCACCGTCTTCTGCAGGTATTTGAGGTGCACCGCCGCCGACGGGTGGCCGCATGCGCCGGCCCAGTGCTGGAAGACGTGAGCGTGGCAATCGATGATCATGCAATGTGGCTGCGCCGCCCGATAGCCCGGGTACTACCGGCTCGCTGAGGGCCTTCGCGCTCCCGGGCCGCTCGCCGCATTTTCAGCGGCGAAACGGCGCGCGCGTCACGAAGCAAGCTTCTCCATGTGGTGCTGGAACAGCCGCTCCATCTCGCCATTCACACTCATGAACACGGCGAAGAAGTCGAGGAAGTGCTTCCACTCGTAGTCGCCGTAGCGCACCGCCCACGTGTTCGGCCGCTTGTCGATGGGATGGTCCGGGTCCACGACGTGCGCCCAGGGGTTGCGCTTGGCGAAGAGCAGCACGTCGCTGTCGCCGCTCATCCACACGGTGGCCTTCTTGGTGCGCACGGGCTCGGCACCGAGCACGATCTGGCCGGTGGTCGTGATGAGCTTCGCCTTCGGCCACAGGATGGGAATGCGCGGCTCCTCGCTGCCTCCGGCCGTCACCGAGAAGGTCACGTCGGGATTGTTGAAGTCGGCGGCGGTCTTGAACTTGCCCGCGTTGTCCTTGTGCACGAGCAGGAGGCTTCCCTTCGACCACAGCGGCCCCACGTAGTCGACGACCATCGCCCGGGCCATCGTGTAGGTGAGCGACGAGCCGTAGAGATCGTAGTCGTCGCGACGCAAACCGACGGTCGCGTTCTGGAAGGTTACTTCCTTGTAGTCGACCTTGAGCTCCATCTCCTTGGCGAGCCGGTCGACAGCGTCCTTGTAGATGCCCCCGAGCTCGCCGGTCTTGGCGTCCTTGTAGAACCACGGGCCGGTCTGCGAGTAGCCGACGCGAATCACGCCTGCCTTGCGCACCTTGGCGAGCGTCGAATCCTCGCGGATGCCGGTCTCGAGGATCTGCGCCATCGCCTGCCGCGGTCCGGCCGTGCCTGCGGCGAGCAGACCCGCTCCGGCGCCGAGCAACGCGGCGCTCTTCAAGAAATTGCGCTTGCCGTCCTGCAGGTTGTCGTTCATGTGTGTCTCCTCCTCAGGTCATCGGCGCCCGCCGCGCGGGCACGACTCGTCTGTCGCTAGCTGCTCGCGCCGCGCGCCGCGATGGGCCACAGCGCCTCGACACGGCCGTTTCTCACCCCCACATACCAGTCGTGCAGGTTGACGGTGGGATCGCAGTGGCCGGGTATGAGCATGAGCTTATCGCCGAGGCGAAGCCGCTTCGACTCGGCGCCGAGCTTCACCTTGCTGTGCTCGTCGGCGATCCCGAGCACCTCGAGATCCGGACGCCCGTGCACCCACGGCATGCCTTTCTCCCCGCTGTACGACTTGAGCCCGGCGTCGAGGACCGCGCGCTCGGCGGTGGGCACGCTCATCACGCTCGCGAGCACGAACAGGCTGTGCTCGAAGTCGGCGTAGCGGCCGCCGTCGCGATCGCCGATCCTCGCGTACTCGACGTCCATGAACACGTAGGAGCCGACCTGGAGCTCGTTCCAGACGCCGCTCGCGCCCTCCAGCGCGTACGTGCCCGTGCCCGCGCCGCTCACGATGTCGCAGCGGACGCCATCGCGCTCGAGCGCTTCCAGCGTCGTCCGTACGCCCTGGGCGGCGCTCTCGATCGCCCGCTTTCGCTCGTCCCACGTCGGCAGGTGTTGGGCGGTGCCGTGGTACGCCTGCAGCCCGCGAAAGCGCAATCCCGGCGCGTTGGCGATGCGTTTCGCGAGCTCGCCGGCCGGCGCGCCCGGCGCGACGCCGCAGCGCTGCATCCCCACCTCGATCTCGACCATCGCGTCGAGCTCGACGCCGAAGTCGCGCGCCACGCGCGACGCCGCATCCACCTGCTCGGGGGCGTCGAAGCAAAGGCCGACGCGGCCATCGTAGGCGAGCGCAGCGAGACGGCGCAGCTTCGCCTCGCCGACGACCTCGTTGCTCACCAGCACGTCGCGCACGCCGCCTCCCACCAGCGCCTCCGCCTCGCCCACCTTCTGGCAGCACTGGCCGATCGCGCCGGCCGCGATCTGCCTCAACGCGATCGCGGGGCACTTGTGCGTTTTCGCGTGCGGGCGCAGCCGCACGCCGCGGGTGCGCGCGAACTCCGCCATCCTGCGGACGTTGCGCTCGAAGGCGTCGAGATCGATCACGAGCGCCGGCGTGTCGATCTCGTCGACCGCCGCGCCGATCTGCGCGGGGATACGGTACATGGGTGCCTTGCCAATCCGGCGGGAACTCGGAGATGATAAACCATTCCTTCGAACGAAGAAGCTTCCGCGTGCCGACCACTGCGCAAGGCGCCGCAGTCAATGCGGCAGACGCTCCGAACATCCGCGTCGTCGATCTCCACAAGCGCTTCGGCGCGCTCGAGGTGCTGCGCGGGGTCTCGTTCGAAGTGCACCGCGGCAACGTCCTCAGCATGATCGGCGCCAGCGGCTCGGGCAAGAGCACGCTGCTCAGGTGCATCAACCACCTCGAGACGCCGACCTCCGGCGACGTGCTCATCGAAGGCAGGTCGCTCGTCTACAGGGACGCCGACGGCAAGCGCGCGCCGCGCTCGCTCGCCGAGATCAATCGCATGCGCCGCGAGCTCGGCATGGTGTTCCAGCAGTTCAACCTCTGGCCGCACATGACGGCGCTCGGCAACGTGATCGAGGCCCCGATCCGCGTTCGGCGGATGGCGCGCAAGGAAGCGGTCGAGCTCGGGGAGGAATGCCTGCGGCGGGTCCACCTCGGCGAGAAGTCGCACGAGTACCCCGCGCGCCTGTCCGGCGGTCAGCAGCAGCGGGTTGCCATCGCGCGGGCGCTCGCGATGCAGCCCAAGGCGATGCTCTTCGACGAGCCCACCAGCTCGCTCGACCCCGAGCTCACCGAGGAGGTGCTCGGCGTGATGCGCGAGCTGGCGCGCGACGGCACGACGATGATCGTGGTCACGCACGAAATGGGCTTCGCCCGCGAGGTGTCCGATCGGGTGATGTTCCTGAACGACGGCCTGATCGAGGAGGAAGGCCCGCCGCAGCAGATCTTCGGCGCGGCACGATCGCCACGGCTGCGCCAGTTCATCTCGAAGTACCTGCATTAGCGCCGGCGTCCGCCGTAGGCCGCCGGTTTTTTCCACTCTCGCCCTAACGCCGATCCGAACGCCGAACCCCGTGTCCGACGCGCTCAGGCAGTCCCTCGACCTGTCGGTGTTCTGGGAGTATCGCGCCGTCCTGCTCCACGGGCTCGCGGTCAACTTCTACGTCTTCGCGGCCTCCGCGGTCGTCGCCCTCGGCATCGGGCTCGGAGCGGCGCTGCTGCGCGTGAGCCGGCTCGCGCCGGTGCGTTGGATCGGCACCGTGCACGTCGAGATCTTTCGCAACGCGCCCGAGTACATCATGGTGGTGTGGGTGCACTTCGTGCTGCCGCTGCTGTTGAGCCTGCTCCTCGCCCGGCGGCTCGAGTTCGACCCGTTCGTGTCCAGCGTCATCGCGCTCGGCTTCGTCTACAGCGGCTACTTCGCCGAGACGTTCCGGGCGGGGATCGAGGCGATCCCGAGGGCGCACATCGAGGCCGGCCGCGCCTGCGGGATGCCGGAGCGGCTGATCCTCTGGCGCATCGTGCTGCCGCAGGTCGTGCGGCGGATGCTGCCCGAATCGCTCAACCAGTTCATCTCGCTGTTCAAGGCGACGACGATCGTGTCGCTGATCGCCGTGCCCGATCTCATGTACCAGGTGACGATGGTGACGCAGCAGGAGATGCGGCCGCTGCCGCTCTACACCGGCGCGGCGCTGGTGTACTTCACGGTTATCTTCGCGGCGGGAACCCTGCTGCGCGCGCTCTCCGAGCGCTGGCGTAGCAAGATCTACGCGTGACGGGCGGAGCGCCGTGAGCAACTGGCACCGCCTCGTCTGGAACCAGCGCGATGCGCTGCTCGCCGGGCTCGGCGTCACGATCGAAGTCTGTGCGATCGCCTTCGCGTTCGCCGTCGTCGGCGGTCTCGTGCTGTGCCTGCTGCGCATGTACGTCAAGCCGCTGCGGCCCGTGGCCATAACGCTCATCGAGTTCTTCCGCGCCACGCCCATCCTCGTGCAGCTTCTCTGGGTGAACTACGTCTGGCCGTCGCTGTTCGGATTTCCCGACAGCTTCTTCGCCGCGGCATGGCTGGCCCTCGCATTGCAGTCGAGCGGCTATCTCGCCGAGACCTTCCGCGGCGGCATCGAGGCCGTCCCGCGCGGCCACCGCGAGGCCGCCTACTCGGTCGGCCTGTCGCCCTTCGCGACGTTCTGGCGCGTGACCGCGCCGCAGGTCGCGCTCGCCGCCGCGCCGTCGATCGTCAACCAGTTCACCGTGATCGTGAAGTCCTCGACCCTCGTCTCTGTGATCACCGTCCAGGACCTCATGTACCAGTCGCAGAAGATCGTCAACATCTGGTACGAGCCGATCGAGATCCTGACCGCGACCGCGGCGATCTACATCGTGGTCATATTCGCGGTGTCGATCGCCGGGAAGGCGCTCGCCGACTCGCTGCGCTCGCGCTATGGCATCGCGGCGGCGTAGAGCGCCTTGTGCAGGCGTTGCCGCAGCGGCTAACCTACGGCACCCCAACCGCAGGAGAACAGGGAGGAATGCCATCATGCAGCCGTCCGCGCCCCTTCACCGCCCGAATCCGGTATCGCAGGCGCTCGCCATCGCGGCCGTCCTAATCGCAGCCATGCTGCTCGCATCGCCGCCGGCCCTCGCCGACGCGACGGGATTTTTCGCGAGCGCCAAGCGCAGGCTCGACGTCGACGGCACGTACGCGTTCTGGGCGAAAAGCGCGGCGCCGGGTGGCGGCGAAGTGATCAAGGTGGCGGTGTCAAACGCGTACTTCACGGAAGGCTTCTTCGACGACTACTACGACCGCGAAAATGCGATCGACAAGGTGTTCGTCGACGACCAGGCGAAGGTGGTCTATTTCGAATTCGAGCCCGGCGGAAAGTATCACGGGCTGTCGTACTTCTTCGCCCCGGGCGAGAACTGCGGCTACTGCTTCGACTCCGCGGTGCAGTCCACCGTGCGCGTCACCGACGGCCATCTCAAGGGCAGGATCGCCTTCAAGCGCGCGGGCACGAATCCCGCCTTCGACATCGAGCTCGACACGCCGCTTCCCTCGAAGGACCGCGGCACCGCGCTGCCGTCCGGAGGCGGCGAGCCGGGGCGCGCGTACGTCGCGTTTCACAAGGCGCTCAACGCGGGCGACAGGAAAGGCACCTATGCGCTCCTCGACTCGAAGCACAAGGCGCTGTGGACAAAGTACGACAAGGAAGGCGTCGACGTGATGGGCCCCTACTGGAGCGACTTCCATTCCAAGATGAGCACGGTCTCCGTCACCGGCGGGTTCGTACGCGGCGACCACGCGGTGGTTCTCTTCGACGGCGGCAGCAAGTTGATCGAACATCTGCACGGCGAAGCGCTGATGCGGCGCGAGAACGACGTGTGGCTGCTGCGCGACGAGCTGGTGAGCGTGGGCAGGCGGTAGCGACGGCGAGAGCGTCAATCGGCGTGGATGTTGGCCTGCCTGGCCACCCGCGTCCAGCGCACGGTTTCGGCGTGCTGCAAGGCCGCGAATTCCGCCGGGGTGTTGCCCACCGGATCCGCGCCGAGGCCGGCGATCTTCTCGCGGACGTCGGGTTCGCGCAGAGCCTTCACGATCTCCCCGTGCAGGCGATCGACGATCGCCGCAGGCGTGCCGGTCGGCGCGACCAGGCCGTACCACGATGTGGCCTCGAACTCCGGGAAGCCCTGCTCGGCGATGGTCGGCAGGTCCGGCGCCGCGGAGATGCGCTTCGCCGTCGCGACGCCGAGCGCGACCACCTTGCCCGCGCGCCACTGCGGCAGCGCCGAGGAGCTCTGCGCGAAGAACATCTGCACGGTGCCCGCGAGCACCGCGTTGGTAGCGGGCGCCACGCCGTTGAATGGAATGTGCACGATGTCCACGCCGGCCATCCGCTTGAAGAGCTCGCCGGCCAGGTGCGGAATGCTGCCGTTCCCGGGCGACGCGTAGTTGAGCGATCCCGGCTTCGCCTTCGCCAGCGCCACCAGCTCGGCGACCGACTTCGCCGGAACCGACGGATGCACGATGAGCACGTTCGGAACCGTCGCCAGCACGGTGATCGGCGCGAAATCCTTGGCCGGATCGTACGCGAGATTCTTGTACAGCACCGGCTGGACCGTCAGGTTACCGACGGGAGCCAGCGTCAGCGTATAGCCGTCCGCTGCGGCGCGGGCGCCCTGCTCCATGCCGATGTTGCCGCCAGCGCCGGCCTTGTTCTCGGTGACGAACGGCTGGCCGAGCGACTGCGCGAGCTTGTCGCCGACGAGGCGCGCCAGCGCGTCCGCCGGACCGCCGGCCGGAAACGGAACGATGATCCGCACCGGATGATCCGGATACGCGCCTTGCGCCAGCGCCCCGGTCGCCGCCAGGGCAAGGGCTATGCACACCGCGATGGAGATCGATCTCATGGAAGCCCTCCGTCAGTCGAGCCGAGAATACCCGAGTGCGTCGACCGCGTGTGCACGCTCGGCGAGAACGTCGTAGTCATCGGCGGCCACGCGCGCGAATCCGGCCAGCGCCAGATCGACGAGAACGCCGTGCAGCGATTCGGCGCTGGCCGCATCGAGGAACGCCTCGACGAGACGCTCCCGCAGCGCGTCCGGGATCGCACTCGCCGCCACGAAGCACGGGATGGGCGCCTCTTCGGTGCGCGCGACGACGCGCAGGCGCGCGGCCGTCCCGGGCTCGTGCCGGCGAAGAAGCTCGTGCCAGTAGGCGTCGAGCGGACCGGCGTCGATCGAGCCGTCGAGAATCGCTCCGACAACGCTGCGCGGCGTAACGAGCGGACCGACGACCGTGCCGAAGAAGCGCCCTCCGCGCGCGAGCGCCCGGGCGGCGAAGTGACGCCGCGGCGCGTGATAGCCGCTCTGCGAATGCTCGGCGGTCCAGCCGAAGCACGCCCCGGCGAGATCGTCGTCGCGCTCTAAGCGCGAATCGGCGCGAACGACGATGTCGGTCCAGTAGACGGCCCGGCCGGCGAAGCGCCCCGGCGACGGTGCGGGCGCGGCGAGTGGCACGGGACGCGGTCCCTGTTTCCACGTCGCCAGCGGATAACCGCACATCGCTGCGGCGCCGAGATCGGCGCGTTGCCACAGCTCGTCAAGTCTCGCCGGCGTACGATGGTCGATCACCTCGAGTGCGATCCCGGCGCGCGCGGCGATCCAATCGAAGAGCTCGCGCCAGCGCCGAGCCGTCGTCGACTCGACGGCGTACATACGGGCATTGGCGACGAGCATTCGCGGGTCCGCGTCGCCGCTCGTTACCGGTAGCGAAGCGTCTGACCGATGCCCAGACGGCGTGCCTTGACGAGCATCGCCGCGCCGAGCGCGATGTCGGAAAGCGACAACCCGCGATGCCAGAAGAGGATCGTCTCGTCGTCGCGCTCGCGTCCGGGCTTGCGACCGGCGACGATCTCGCCCAGCTCCGCGTGGAGCACGCGCTCGGTGAGCTTGCCGGCGTCGACGTGCGCGCGCAGCGCGCCGAACTGGCCTGCCTTGCACTGGCCCCAGTCGTCGACGACGATCTTGTCCATGATGTCGGTGAGCGAGAGCTCGACCGCGCTCATCGTTCCGTAGGGCACGACCAGCGCCCCACGCGCGATCCACTCGGTCTTGAGCAGCGGCGCGGGCTCGGGGAGCCGCGAGGCTTCGACCACGATGTCGGCGCCGCGGACGCACGCTTCCCAGTCCGGGGCCTCGATCACGGCCTTGCCCAGGTCGCGCGCAAGGCGCTCGGCAAACGCGCGTCGCGATTCCGGGCGCCGCGAATGGATGCGGATCTCCTCGAAGGAGAACAGCCGATCGAGGAGCCGAACGTTCCAGTACGCCGTGCCGCGCGCCCCGATGTGCGCAAGCACGCGGCTCGCCTTCCGGGCGAGATGGCGCGCGCCGATCGCGGTCACCGCGCCCGTGCGCATGTCGGTCAAGCCGGCGGCGTCGATCACGGCGAGCGGTCGGCCCGTCGCCGGGTCGAACAGGTTGAGCAGCCCCATCTCCGAGGGCAGGCCGAGCGTGTAGTTGTCGACGTAATCGCCGACCACCTTGACGCCGGCCAGCCGAAGCGGCGCAACATAGCCGCGCAGCACGTTGAAGTGGCCGCGGATCGCGACGCCGTCTTCCGTTGGGCCGGGCGCAAGATGCACGCGCGGCTCGATCACCGTCCGGCCGTCGCCTTGCGCGCGAAGACTGCCCTCCACGGCTTTCAGGATCTCGTCGTCGGTCAGCGCCAGCGCCGCGATGTCGGGCGCGTTGAGATAGATAAGCGAAACGGTCCCGGCTACCTCTTCCATCGCGGCATAATAGCCGACGCCATGACGCGCGCCAGCTTGACCGCCCGTTACGGCGCGGTCGTCTCGCGGCTGCTCGAATCGTCGCCGCTGCGCAACCGCGCGTTCCGCCTTTTCTACTTCGGCTCGATCGGCGCGGCGGTCGGCTATACGATGCAGGCCACCATCGCCGCGTGGCTGATGGCGACCTTGACGCCGTCGGAGCTCATGGTGGCGCTGGTGCAGACTGCCAGCACGTCGCCGACGCTTCTGTTCGGCCTCATCGCCGGCACGCTTGCCGACATCATCGATCGGCGGCGCCTGATCCTCGTCACGCAGATCGGCCTGTTCGCCGCCACGCTGCTCCTGGGCGTGGCCACGCTGGCCGGGGCGGTCGGGCCGGCAGCGCTGCTCTTCCTGACCTTCGTCGTCGGCACGGGATTCACGTTCTATCTGCCGGCGCAGCAAGCCAGCATCAACGAGCTGGTGCCGCGAACGGAGCTGCCGCGCGCGGTCGCGTTAGGGGCGGCCGGATTCAACGTCGCCCGCGCCGTAGGCCCGGCATTCGCGGGCGCGCTCGCCGCGTGGCTGAGCTCCGGCAGCGCCCTGATCGCGAGCGCCCTGTTCTTCGTCGTGATGATCGTGGCGATGCGCAAGCACAAGATGCGCGATGTCGCTCTGCCCGGCGTGCCCGAACGGCTGCTGTCGGGCGTGATGAGCGGCGTGCGCTATGCACGGCACTCGCCGGCGATGCGCTCCTTCGTGGTGCGCAACCTGAGCTTCGCCGCTTGCGCGAGCTCGCTGTGGGCGCTGCTGCCGGTGATCGCCCGCGACGAGCTCGGCCTGGGCGCGGGCGGCTACGGCCTGCTCTCCGCCGGTTTCGGCAGCGGCGCCGTCGTCGGCGCGCTTTGGCTGCCCGGGCATCTGCAGCGCAGGACGCTGAACGCCATCACCTTGTCCGGCGTCGCGTTGTGGGCGGTCGCGCTGGTCCTTATCGCCGCGACCCGCTATACCTGGCTCGCGATGATCGGCGTCTTCGGTTGCGGGATGGCATGGGTTTTCGTCTTCGCCAGCCTCTCCGCCGGGACGCAGAGCTCGGCTCCCGCCTGGGTGCGCGCTCGCGCCGTCTCGATGAACCTGGTCGCGGTGCAGGCCAGCCTCGCGATCGGCAGCGCGGTGTGGGGCGCCGTCGCTTCGGCGGCCGGCGTGCGCATCGCGCTCGCGGTATCCGCGGGGGCGCTCGTCGTCCTGCACCTCCTCCTCCGGCGCATCGTCGTCGAGATGGGCAAGGAAGCCGACGTCATGCCCGGCGCTCGTCTGCCCGAGCTCACTATCAGCGGCGAGCCGATGCCCGACGACGGGCCCGTACTGATCCAGATCGAGTATCGGATCGATCCCTCGAACCGCAACGCATTCGTGCGAGCCATCAGGCGCGTCGGACCGACGCGCAGACGCAACGGCGCGACCAGCTGGCGGGTGTACCGGGATCTGGGCGAGGAGGACCGCTACGTCGAGCGCTACGTCATCGAGTCGTGGGCGGAATACGTTCGCCTGCGCTCCCGAATGACCATGGCGGACAGCCGAGCGCAGGAGGCCGTCGAGCGGCTGCAGCGGCCCGGCGTGCCGATCCGGGTATCGCGGCTCATCGGCGTCGATCTGGCGTCGGTCGAGGGCGGCGTCGAGAGTTACTCGCCCGTCGAATGACGGGAAGCCGTAGCGCGACGAACATTGCCCCGAGCAAGAGCAGAGCCGTCGACGGCTCGGGTGCGGTCCCTGCGAACGTGACGGTCGGCGCGGGCGTCAAATCGGTGGAGAACCGCCCGAACCGAGGCTGCGAAGAATCGATATTCACGACGAGCAGCGCGCCGCTGGCGTCCGCGCTTGGAACGGGTGTGCCGTCCGATTGCAGCAGCGACATCGAGAATTGATCGGGCGTACCACCCACGTCGACGTTGGGTCGAGAAAGAGAGGTCGAACGACAGCAGGCTGCCCGGCGTGAAGGTCGAGGCCAAGACGTTGAAAAATGCCGTGTCGTCGAGCGCCACCCCGGTCGTCAGGTCGCCGCTCGCTCCGCCCGTCGATAGAAGCGTATCCACGCTGCCTGCGCTGCCCCCTGCGCCGAAAGTGAAGTCCGTTAGCTCGACCAGGTTGTTGGCATCGCCGATGGCTTCGCCATCGGTTAGAACGAAGGCGAGCTCGAACGGCGCTTCGTCGCGCCCGCGTCCCCGGGACACGAGGCGGTCCGGAAAGCACCGCCGTAAAATATCGACCAGGCGACTCATCGAGAGGCAGTCATGAACATCGGCATCATCGGTTCCGGCGACGTGGGCCAAGTGCTCGCCAGCGGCTTTCTCAAGCATGGTCATCGAGTCACGATCGGCACGCGCGATCCCGCGAAGCTCGCGGGCTGGGCGAAGGCGAATCCGCAGGGCCGGGTGGCAAGCTTCGCGGAAGCGGCGAAGTTCGGCGAGGCGGTGGTGCTGGCGGTGAAAGGCGCCGTGGCGCCGGAGGCGCTCTCAGCGGCGGGCGTCGACGCGCTCGCCGGCAAGGTGGTGATCGATGCCACCAACCCCATCGGCGGCGGCCCGCAGAACGGGGTGCTCAAGTTCTTCACCAACCTCGACGAGTCGCTCATGGAGCGGCTGCAGAAACAATTTCCGAAGGCGAGGTTCGTCAAGGCATTCAACTCTGTCGGCAACGCTCGGATGGTGAACCCGGATTTCGGTGGCGTGAGGCCGACGATGTTCATCTGCGGCAACGACGCTGCGGCCAAGAAGACCGCTACGCAGATTCTCGATCAGTTCGGCTGGGAGACCGAGGACATGGGCGGCATGGAAGCGGCCCGGGCTATCGAGCCACTCTGCATGCTCTGGTGCATCCCGGGCTTCATCCGCAATCAGTGGACGCACGCGTTCAAGCTTCTCAAATAGGCGCGGGCCGCGGCAGTGAAGATCACCGAGCTCGAGGTCCATGTTCTCACCGCGCCGGACGAAGGCCGCCCGCATTGGGTCAGCCACTTCGTCGTGCCTCGCGCGAACGAGATTCTGGTCCGGCTGCGTACCGACGAGGGTCTCGACGGCATCGGCTTGGCAACGAGCTATACGCCCATCGAAGCGCCGATCAAAGCCTTCCGATCGGGGATCGCCGAATTGATCGTAGGCCAGGACGCCCTCGCGCCCGAGCGGATCTATCAGCGGTTATTCGCGCTGACCTCCCAACGCCTCGCCAGCGAAAAAGGCTGGTCCCGAGAAGCGATCGTGCGCATCGCGGCGGCGGTGGACATCGCGACCTGGGACGTCGTCGGCAAGGCGGCCGGATTGCCGCTTTACCGACTGTTCGGCGGCTATCGCAGCGAGGTGCCGTGCTACGTGACGTGCGCTTACTATCGGGAGGGCAAGGGGCTCTCCGAGCTTCGCGACGAGATCGAAATGCTGAAGGCGCAAGGCCACAGGGGATTCAAGGGAAAGGTCGGTGGCTTGCCGCTACCCGACGACGTCGAGCGGATGGCGGTGGTCCGGGAGGTCATCGGCGAGGACAGCGACCTGATGATCGACGTCAATCGCGCCTGGGACCTCGATACGGCGATCGAGGGTGCGCGGCTGCTCGAGCCGCTGCGCCCGCGATGGCTCGAAGAGCCCGTGCGATGGGCGGACGACCGGCGCGAATTGAAGCTTCTTGCCGTGCGCACCTGCATCCCTCTGTCGGCCGGCGAAAGCGAGCTGACGAGCTATGGCTGCCGCGCCTTGCTCGACGAGCATGCCATACGCATCCTGCAGTTCGACTGCACGATGATGGGGGGATTCACCGAAGGCCGGAAGCTCGCGGCGCTATGCGAGTTGAACCATGTTCAGGTGGCGCCTCACCACGATTGCTTCATCCATGGCCACATCGTCGCAGCCAGCCCGGCGGGATGCATCGTGGAGTCGTTCACCGATCCCGAGCGGGATCCCCTGCAGGCGGAGCTCTTCGAGAATCCGCCGAAGATCGCGGACGGCTGGATGACGCTCAACGAAGCGCCGGGGCTCGGCCTGACTCTATCGGATGCCGCTGTCCGGAAGTTCGGAACGCGCATTCTCTAGCTCCAGCCCGGCAGGCGGCCGCTGAATTCGACACGATCGTCGAGTCGAGCTTTTGTTGCGTCGCGCCGGCTGTTACAAACAACGCGGTCAGGGCGTGACTTTGAAGAAGAACGGATCGATCGAAGTCGGCACCGTCGCCCCGGCTAGATTCGTCAGCGTCTTGGTCGTGAAGTTGTGCTTGCGCTGGTAGGTGACGCCATTCGGGAAGTGCGTCAGATCGGGTTCGTTGCTTGCCGAGAAGATGCCGTAGTAGCCATGCCCGTGCGACGTCAAATACGCATAGTCGCCGAGGTACGGGTCGAACGCCTTGGCGGGTTTCGATGCCGGGTGACTGCTGAGCACGAGATCCGACCACGTCGATGGGGTCCCGGCGGTCGCCTGCCGGAAGTGCGTCACCCACTTGGCGCTCGCGCCCGTGCCGGTCAGTTGCTGGTAGAGCAGAGCAGGATCGCCCAGGTCGTTCACGGCGAGCGAGGGGTTGATGCCGAACGGCACCGTCAGCAGGTCCGCGGACCACGTCTGGCCGGAATCGGTCGAACGCCGGACGTGCAGCGTGAGCTTGCTGCCGACCTTGCCGGTGAATCCCAGGTAGACGACCGCGCTGTCGAGCGGGTTGACCGCTATCGTCAAGTCGCCCCCGAGACGCTGCTGGCCCTCCGATGCCTTGCCGTTTCGCCGGAACGGGAACTTGACGCCTTTCGCGACGAGCCGTCCGGGCAGGCCGTCACTGGGATCGACCAGATCGCGAAAGGGATTCGCCCCCGCCCCGCCCGAGTCATCGCGCACGACCACGACGTCGGCGGTGACGATGAGCGTATTGCCGGTCCAACTGCCCGATTGATTGCGCCAGCCGTAGAATGCCACGTAGGTGACGCCGCCGGGATGGCAGGCGGTGCGCACCTGCGGGCCGTTCTGGCCCGCGTTCGGGCGCGACTCCACGAAGGCCTGCTTGAATCCGCTCGTGGCTGTCGCTGCCGCGGCATTGAGCGAGTAGTCGACCGTGGATTGCGGCAGGTTGTCGCCGACGTAGACCCTATCCTTCGCGGCTGCGCCGCTGCCGCCGAGCGCGGCCTGGACGAACGGCTGGTCCGGGCCGATGCGATCGACCAGCACCTGCATCGGCGCAGGCGACTGGAAGTTCTTCGCCCGCAGGATGTTCAGTTGCGTGTCGTCGGGCGGCCCATCCATCCGCAGGATGCCCGCGTACAGGTTGCTCGATTTCGGCCCGAAGGCGACCGTGATGTCGAAGGTTATGTCGCCGCCGGGCACGATTGCGTTGAGCGTCCAGGTATTGCCGCCATCGGTCGAGACGAAGACCGGCGCGAGCGTGGACGCCGGCCCCATGGGGTTCGGCGTGAATGCCGTTCCGACGAGCTGCTGCGGATTGTTCGGATTGACGGCGAGCATCGGCTCGCTGTCCTGCTCGCTCTCTCCGCTGAGCGAGTTCGGAATCATGTCGACGAGCAGCAAAGTAGCGGCCATGTGCGATCTCCCTGACGACCGGGGCTAGGCCCGGCGCTTCGCGCGCGGCTTGCTGCCGCGCGTGCGCGCAGCGGGCTTCTTGCGCCTCCTGGCGGCCGCCACCGGCGAAACCTTGGCGGCCTTCGGGGCGCCCGCCGGGAACATCGCTTTTACGACTGCCGATTCAGACGATGGCTGAAAGTCGTTCGGGTCCAGTGCCGTATAGACGCCCGGTGCCGCGCCAACACGCTTGGCGGCCGCGGCCCTGGGTGCACCGGCTGCGCCCACACCCGCGCCGGCGTGAAGCAGCCACGTGCCCTTCTGGCCTTTCTTGAACTTCGGCGCGGATCGCCAGCGTACGTCGGTGCTCGAAGGGAAGCGCACGACGACTTGCTTTGGGGCGCGCCCCTTGTGCACCTGCGAGACCGAAATCACCGCGTCCTGCCAGAACGGCGCGTGCTCGCTGATGCGACCTTCCGGAACCGCCGCGCTACGCCTGCCTTTGGCGGCGACGGCGGCCGGCTGATGCGGCGACCGCACCGCCGATACCTGCCCTGAGACGACCGCCTGCGCCACGTCGATCCGGTTGCGCAGCTTTTGCACCACGGGGCTTGCGCCTGCCAGCGCCGCGCGCGCCTCCTGCGCGATCAGCGGATCGTGGCCGAGCGATTGCACGGCCAGGTGGTCGCCGAAAACCAAGCCTTCGGCGAAGAACACGGCCTGCTCGCCGGCGCGCAGCGATTCGCCGGGCGCGAGCCGCACGGTGATCTCCTGACCGGCAAATCCGGCCATCGCGCGGGGGGCGTGCCGCACGTGATCGACTTGCACGACGACCGACCGGGCGTCGGCGGGCACCGCTTCGACGTTGGACGCCTTCAGGGATTTAACGGAGCCTTCGAATACGAACGGGGCTTCGGCCTTCGAGGCAGCCATGCTGTCCTCCTTATCTCTTACCTGCGCTTTTCCCGGCGCGCTTTGCCGCGTTGCAGATACAGAATGACGAGTCCGGCAATCGGTACCAGGAACAGCAGCAGCTCGAAAGCTCCGGAGCCACCATCAGGCGAAAACCCGAATATCTGCTCGATGAAATCCATTTCCTGACCCCCGTTAAGTTGCAGTGCTGCCCCGCAATCCCGCCAAAGGGCTCGGCATAAAGGCGCCAGGATGGAGGGGAGCAGCGCACCGATTGTGAGAATACCTCAGTTCCTACCTAGACAGGTTGAAACCCATGCGGGTCTTGCCGGAGTGCCCGGGCGGCCCGCCTTGGATACTCCCCGTGGTCCGCTCGACAGGGCTCGACGTCGCTACGAGCGACCTGCAAATCGACGGGGCGCTCGGGCTAAACTCCGCCTGGTACGCCGCCATCTTGCTGACACACTGAACGCTGACCGCCAATCGCACAGGAATCGTTGCTCACGGTCGAACCGATGCCATTGGCAAAGAGTCCCTCATTGATCAAGCACACCCACATTAACCTTTCGGACCTGCGTGGCTTGCAGCGGCTCGCCACCGACGCTACCGTGGGGATCGCCGACCTCGTCGAGACCATGCATCAGACGATCGTCCAAACGCCTGGCATCTTCGGTGAGCGCGCCAAGGGACGAACCAACGGCATCACGGGATTGGTGTACCGGAGCGTTCGCGGCATTACGCGGCTCGTGGGCGGCGGTGTCGACGTGCTACTCGCGCTGCTCGCGCCGCTGCTCTCGGACCGGCGGTCGTCACCGGAACGCGAAGCCATTCTTGCCGCGCTGAACGGCGCCCTCGGTGATTATCTGGTCTCGTCCGAAAATCCTCTCGCGATCGCAATGTGCCTGAGAAGGGACGGGATCCGCCTCGAAATCTCGAACGCCGCGTTAGCCGCTACGTTTCCGCAGCCTGGGCGTAACGTGCTCGTGCTCGCACACGGGTTGTGCATGAACGATCTGCAGTGGACGCGCGACGGTCACGATCACGGTGCAGCTCTTGCGCGTGACCTCGGCTACACGCCGGTCTACCTCCATTACAACACAGGCCGGCACATTTCCTCTAACGGCCGCGACTTCGCAAGCATCATGGAAGCGCTTGTGCGCGAGTGGCCGCACCCGCTCGATCAACTGGCTATCGTGGGCCACAGCATGGGAGGCCTGGTGGCGCGCAGCGCCTGTCACTATGCCTCGATCGCCGGACACACGTGGGTGAAGCGCCTCGACAAACTTATCTTTTTGGGCACCCCGCATCTCGGCGCGCCGCTGGAACGCGCCGGCACGCGGGTGGATTTCCTGATTGCGATCACTCCGTACACCGCGCCTTTCGCGCGGCTCGGCAAGACCCGCAGCGCTGGCATCAGGGATCTTGGTCAAGGGTATCTGCGCGATGAGGATTGGCAGGCGCAGAGGAGCGAGCGCGTCGCTCCCCTGACGCTGCCCGGCGGCATGCGCTGTTATGCGATCGCGGCCAGCAAGCAGGCAGGGTCGGGTTCTCGGGGCGCAAGACTACGCGGCGACGGGTTTGTTCCGGTGAGCAGTGCCTTGGGCATCAGGCTGCCCGAAGCGCAACAGTGGGTCGGATTCGGGATGGGACATTTCGATCTCCTCAACCGAGTCGAGGTCTACGAAAGGATCCGATGCTGGATTGGCGGCGATCGCGAGAGCGCACGTGAGGCACCCCCGGGCTAGATTGACGACGCGCGCCGCCGCTTCCGTGCGGTCTTCTTTGCCGCTGAGCCCGGGCGTGGCCGCGTGGCCTCCTTAACGGTCAGCAAGCCGCGTTTCCTTGCCGCAATCCTGATTGCCTTCAACGCGGTCCTGACCGACCTCTCGACCTCTGTTGCCGCGTCGCGGGCGGCCTGGGCGGCAATCTTTGCCTCGTGTACAGCGGACACGAGAATATCTTCCACGGCTTTGGCAAGCGCATCAGCGGCAACGCGCGTTTGGTTTGTTCCGGACCTCGCGACGTTTCGTACCGCCTTCCCCGCCGTTCGCGCGGCGGTCATCGGCTGAACCCTTCCTGCCTTCACAACTTCCTTTACCGCATTCCAAGCGTCCTTCGCCGCGGCTTCGGCGTCGCTCGCGCTGCCGCGCTTCCCAACCGACGGCGACTGCGCAATGGCTTGGGTGCCAGCCCTGCTTCGACCGGTGCTTCTTAGATTCTTCTTCGCGACCATGTCCTCACCTCCAATCATTCAAGACAACAAATGATGGCACCGCGTAGTTTCCCCGCATTGACGCGCGTCAACCAAAACGAGGTAAGAGGCCGGCGGCTTGACGAATACGTGTCCGCTCTGCGCCGTCCAAGCGCGACAAGCGAGTTCCTATCTATCCCGCAGCGGGATATTCGTATCCTCTGCCGTTCGCCCGGCCATGGCGCCAATCGCCCGCAAAGGACAAAACAATGTCAGTGCGTACCCAAGTCAGGACCGCGAGTGGGCGTGGCCGCCTCTTCGATAGCATGCTGGACACCGTGGGAGATACCCCGTGCATCCGCATCAACAACATCGGCTCGAAAGGCGTTCGCATGTACGTCAAGGCCGAGGCCTTCAATCCGGCGGCCTCGGTGAAGGACCGGCTCGCGCTCAACATCATCGAGGCGGCCGAACGCAAGGGCACCCTCAAACCCGGACAGGCGGGGGTCGAGGCGACCAGCGGAAACACCGGGATCGGCCTTGCCATGGTTTGCGCGCAAAAGGGCTATCCACTCGTCGTGACGATGGTCGACAGCTTCTCGATCGAGCGCCGCAAGCTCATGCGGTTGCTCGGGGCGAAGGTGATCCTGACGCCGCGCGCGCTCAAGGGCCTCGGCATGTATCAGAAGGCGGTCGAGTTCGCGAAGGCCAACGGATGGTTCCTGGCGCGGCAGTTCGAGACCGAGGCGAACGCCGAGATCCACGAATCGACGACGGGGCGCGAGATCGTGAGCGACTTCAAGGGCGAGCGCCTCGACTATTTCGTGACCGGCTATGGCACCGGCGGGACCGTGACGGGCGTGGCGCCCGCGCTGCGCCGCGAGCGCCCCGAGACGAAGATCATCCTGAGCGAGCCGGCAAACGCGCAGCTCGTCGGCAGCGGCTGACCCCAGGAATGCAGCGCCGATGGCTTGCCCGCGGCCAGCCATCCCGCGTTCGAGCCGCATCCGATCCAGGGCTGGACGCCGGATTTCATCCCGCGCGTGCTGCAGGAGGCGATCGACAAGGCCTACTACGACGAGCTCATTTCGATCGCGGGCGCGGAAGCCGTGAAGTGGGCCAAGGCGCTCGCGCAAAAGGAGGGGATCTTCACCGGCATTTCCGGCGGCGCGACCTTCAGCGTGGCGATGCGGATCACCGACAAGGCCGCGCCGGGCTCGGTCATCCTTGCCATGCTGCCGGACACCGGCGAACGCTACCTGACCGCGCCGCTGTTCGAGGGCATCCCGGAGGACATGGACGACGAGGAGCGCGCCATTTCGCGCTCGACACCGGGCTACCAGACGCCGTAGCGCACAGCGATGCCCCGCTTCCGGCTCAGTCGTGGCGGTACTGCTGGAGCAGCTCCGTCAGCAATCGCGAAGTTTCGGTCATGTGCTGCTCCAGAAGCTGGCTCACGGCCGCCGCATTGCGCACTCTGTAGGCAGCGAGGATCGCCCTGTGCTCATCCTGCGCCTGCTTGCGGTAGCCCGGCCCGGAGATCAGCACCCGGATGAAGCGATCGATTTGCGCGTCCAACGATTCGATCATCCCGAGGAGGCGCGGTCGGTCGGCGCGCTCGTAGAGAGCCGAGTGAAAGCGCCAGTTGAGCTTCATCCAGCGCGCGACATCCGCCGTGCGCTCCGATTCGCTCAGCGTGGCGTCGGCCCGATCGAAGATCGCGCGATCGGCTCGCGGCAGTGCCCAGCGCACGGCCTGAGTCTCAAGCACGCAGCGAATTTCCAGCAGTTCCTTCGCCTCGTCCGCGGACAGGCGACTTACGGTCGCGCCCCGGTTAGGGCGAATGGTCACCAAGCCTTGCGCCGCCAAGTGCCGCAGCGCTTCGCGCACCGGGATATGGCTGACCCCGAATTGTTGGGCGATCGCATCCTGGCGCAGCGGCTGCCCGGCCGCGATGTCGCCGGACAGAATCGCCGCGCGCAGAGCGCTCGCGATGGTGTCCGCCGCCGAAGAGCGGCTGGCTTCGGGGACCGATAGCATTGAGCCGATATATTATCGTTCAGGCGATATATTATCGTTTGCCAGCTGCGGCGGATCAGGATCGTGTTCTGCCGCTGCCTGAGAGATAGGGCGGCGCCGAGCCATCCCCGTAAGCGGTTGATAATTCTCTCGGCCGGTGCTCGTGGGCGCGCGGACCCATACAGCACCGCGGCCCGCCTGGTGGAACCCAACGGTGGGAAATAATATATGATGAACGTATCGCGGGAGGGCTTCCATTCCCCGCCGTCTCCTTCCGAAGAAAGGACAAACATGATCACAGCCATCGTTCGATACAGGCTCCCCGCGTCGATCGACTACAACGACTGCCTTGCGCATTTCGCCAAGATTGCACCCGGCTTCCGCGAGGCGAAGGGGCTCGTGAGCAAGCATTTCATCTGGAGCGAGAGCGGAATCGCGGGTGGCGTGTACCAATGGGAGACCCTCGAAGCCGCCAAGGCCTTCTACAGCGGCCCCTGGCGCAAGGGGATCGTCGAGCGATACGGAATGGAGCCGCACATCGAATATTTCACGGTGTTCGCGCTGACCGACAACACGAACGGCAAGGTCACGGTATTCGAGCAGCCGCGAAGCACGGAGGCCGAGCCAGCGAAGGCGACGGCAGACTGACTGCGAGCCGCATCGAACGAGCCACAGTCCCGAGGAGGACAAAGCATGGATCGGCGCCGATTTATCAAGAAGGCCGCTGTGGCGGCTGGGGTCACGACGGTTGCGGCGGCTGCGTTTCCGACCCCAGCAATCAGCCAAGGCAAGACCGAATGGCGCATGGTGACCGCGTGGCCGAAGGGTCTACCCGGACTGGGCACGGGCGCTGAACTGCTCGCCAACCGCATCACCACGATGTCGGGCGGCAGACTGTCGGTGCGCGTCTTCGCAGCGGGTGAGCTGGTGCCGGGCTTGCAGACGTTCGAAGCGGTCCAGGGCGGAACGGCGGAGATGGGCCACGACACGCCGGGATTCCACCTGGGGAAGAATCGCGCCTTCGCCTACTTCTTCGGCGCTCCGTTCGGAATGGCCTACGAGGAGCACGTCGCCTGGCTCTATCACGGCGGAGGGCAGGCGTTGTGGGACGAGCTCTCGGCTCAATTCGGCCTGAAGAGCTTCGCCGTCGGCAACATCGGCACGCCCTCCTTCGGCTGGTTCAAGAAGGAGCTCAAGAGCGTCGCAGACTTCAAGGGGCTCAAGATGCGCATGCCGGGCATAGGCACCGAGATGATCCGGCGCCTCGGGGCGGTGCCGACGCTGATGGCCCCCGGCGACCTGTTTCCGGCGCTGCAGGCGGGGACGCTCGACGCGACGGACTTCACTGGACCGGCCAACGACATGGCGCTCGGCTTTCAGCAGGTCTGCAAGTTCCTCTACTGGCCCTGCATCCAGAAACCCGGCGCGATTCAGCAGGTGATCGTCAACAAGGCCAAGTTCGACAAGCTTCCGAAGGACCTCCAGGAGGTCGTCACCGTCGCCTGCGAAGCGGCGCACCAGGACATGCTGGCAGAGTACAACTGGATCAATGCGCAGGCGGTTAAGGCGCTCAAGGAACAGCATGCGGTGAAGTTCCTGACGCTGCCCCAGGACATCCTGGAAGCCCTGGGCAACGCCGCCGGCCAGATCCTGCTCGAGGAGCGCGACAAGCTCGATCCGCTAGGCAAGAAGATCTGGACCGCGTACTTCAACGCGCGCACCGACCTCATCGGGCTTTCGAACCCGGGAGATCGCGAGTTCTACAACGCGCGGACCCTGAACTTCAAATACCCGGCGTAGAACGCCGGTCGTGGGCGCGCCTCGGAGCAGTCTCTTCGCCGGCGTCGCGGACCGTCTCGATGCCCTGGCCACGGGCATCGGACGGGTGGTGGCCTATTTCACCGTCGCAACGGTGCTGATCTGCTTCCTCAACGTCTACCTCCGTTACGCGGTAGGCGTCGGCTTCGTGTGGCTCCAGGAATCGTACATCTGGACCCACGTCGCGGCGATCATGTTCGGATCCTCCTATGCTCTTTCGCAAGGCGCGTTCGTGCGCGTCGACCCGTTCTACAACCGCCTGAGCGAGCGCGGGAAGGCTTGGGTCGATCTGGCTGGGACCGTCGTTTTCCTAGGACCGTTCATGTGGATGATGGGCTCGTCTGGCTGGTCGTTCTTTCTGGCCTCCTGGAAGATGAGCGAGCGTTCGGCATATGAGTCCGGGCTCCCGGCCACGTACCTCCTCAAGGGCACGTTGTTGCTCTTCGTCGCCCTCGTCGCCTTGCAAGGCGTCGCCATCATCTGCCGCTGCCTGCTGACGCTGCTGCTTGGCCGTCGCAAACGCGCAGCGCCCTCGGTTTCCCCGGAATCGTTCTAGCCCGCCGCGGGAAAGCAGCCATGGAATCCCTCGCAACCGGCGAAATTCTCTCGGTCTGCCTTTTCTTCGCCCTGATCGCCGCGCTGATGCTCGGCTATCCCATCGCCTTCACGCTGCCGGGGGTGGCCTTCATTTTCGCGATCGTCGGCTGGGCACTGGGGGCATTCGACCTGAGCTATCTCGAGGCGCTGCCGCTGCGCTATTGGGGCATCGTGACCAACGAGGTGCTGATCGCGGTCCCGCTGTTCGTGTTCATGGGCGTGATGCTCGAGCGCTCGCGCCTGGCCGAGACTCTGCTCACAACGATGGGCGAGCTGTTCGGTTCCTTGCCTGGCGGTCTCGGCATTTCGACGATTGTGGTGGCGACGCTGCTCGCGGCCTCGACCGGCATCGTCGGAGCGACCGTCGTGACGATGGGATTGATCAGCCTGCCCGCCATGCTCAGGGCCCGCTACGACAAGCGGCTCGCATCCGGCCTCATCTGCGCCTCGGGAACGCTGTGCCAGCTGATTCCGCCGTCGACCATCCTCGTGTTCCTCGCGGTGATCCTGCAGAGCGCATACAGCGAAGCGCAGATGGCCAAGGGGAACTTCACGCCCGTGACCCTTTCGGTGGGCGACCTCTTCGCCGGAGCGTTCATTCCCGGGATCGTCCTTTCCGGCCTCTACATCGTCTGGGTCATCGGAAATGCGTTCCTGAAGCCGGGCTCCGCGCCCGCGCTGAAGAAGACTTCCGAGGGCAGGCGGGCGTTCGGCGGGCGCATCGTCGTCGCCTTGCTGCCGCCACTCATGCTCATCGTCGCAGTGCTGGGATCGATCCTGGCCGGTGTCGCGACACCCACCGAGGCGGCGTCCGTCGGCGCCATCGGCGCAGCGCTGCTGACCCTTGTCAAGCTTCTGGCCGAGCATTTTGCCAGGCGCCTCGCCCCCGAGGCCGTGCAGCGCGCGCTGTGTCGCTTCTGGCTCGCCTTCTTCGCCGTGACGGTGGTGCTCGCCGTCGTCACGGGGGCGCTGGGCGTGCTGACGCTCGCAGCGGTCTCGCTCGTGGCCGGCGTCGCGGCTGCCAGCGCGATACCCGGCGTGAGGCGGCAGTTTTTCGGCATCGTCGACGACGTCAGCCGCTCGACCCTCACCATCACAGCGATGGTGTTCGTCATCTTCATGGGCGCCAGCGTGTTCTCGGTGGTGTTCACGCGGCTCGGCGGCGCTCAGCTGGTTCACGACTCGCTGGCGTCGATGCCCGGAGGCGCCACGGGCGCGTTGTTCGTCGTGATGCTGGTGATGTTCATACTCGGTTGCTTTCTCGATCCGTTCGAGATCATCTTCGTCGTAGTACCGGTCGTCGGACCCGTGCTGTTCAAGATGGACGTGAACCCGATATGGTTCGCCATCATGATCGGCGTCAACCTGCAGACCAGCTATCTGACGCCGCCGTTCGGGTTTTCGCTCTTCTTTCTCAAGGGCGTGGCGCCGCCGGAGGTGACCACCGGGGACATCTATCGCGGCATCATCCCCTATGTGGGCATCCAGCTCGTCTGTCTGGCGATACTCTGGGTCTACCCGGCCCTTGCAACGTGGCTGCCGGCGGCGATCTACGGAAGGTGATCTCGAGCGCCGCGAACCCCGAAGATCTGCCATGGACGTCGGCTTCATCGTGCTGCCTCTTGCGAGCGCGAGCGGGCTTGCGCTGCTCGCATGGCGAGACAGCGCTGCCATGCCGCCGCTGCTGGCCTTCCATCTCGGTGCCGTCATGGCGATCGTCGTGACGTTGCCCTACGGGAAGTTCGTGCACGGCGCCTATCGCACCGCCGCCCGGCTCAAATGGAGAATCGAAAGGCGCTCACCCAACGCGCTCATGTTGCCCGAAGACTGACGGCGGCTACCCTATCGCCGTGCTCGAACGAAAATCGAGCCCGTCGCGCTCGATCCTACTCACCTGCGTCGTCGCGGACCATCTTCGCAACGCGCTCGGCCAGCATGAAGACCGGCACGTTGGTGTTGCTGCTGGTGATGAACGGGAACACCGCGGCGTCGACGACCCGCAGGCGCTCGACTCCCTTCACCCGGCACTGCGGGTCGACGACCGCATCCGGATCGTTCCCCATGCGGCACGTACCCGTCGGGTGCCAGCAGGTGTGGCCCGTTGCCTGCGCGTAACCAAGGAGATCCTCGTCGGTCGGCGCCGCGAATGCGGGGCGGATCTCCCCGGTAATGATCGCCTTGAGCGGCCCCGTCGAGGCGAGAGCCATCGTGTGGCGAAGGCCCGCGACGATCGCGAAGCGGTCCGCGGCCGTAGAGAGATAGTTCGGCCGGACGGAGAGGCGTTCGGCTGGATCCGCCGAGCGCAGGTGCACGCTTCCGCGCGACTTCGGATAGAGATCATATACGCCGATGTGGATCGACGAGCCGGGGTCGAGGCCGGCGCGCTCCGCCGGCGTGGCGCCGCTCGGGTCGGCAGCCGGGATCCGCTCCTTCGCGCTCAGCAATCCGATCTGCAGCCGGAGATTCGGCAGTTCCTGCCCGTCGTCGCTCCTCAGAAAGGCGGTGGCGGTCAGCGGTGGCTTGGCCAGCATGCCCTTGCGCGCAAGCACGAACTTCAGTCCCTCGCGTACCTGCGCCAGGCGGCTATTGAGAAAGTGGTTGACGGTTCCGTTCTCGGAAGTCGCATAGCAGATGCGCGGCATGAGGTGGTCCTGCAAGTTCTCGCCAACCTCGGCGCGGTCCGCGACGACGTCGATGCCAAGCGCCTCGAGGCGCCGCCGGGCACCGATGCCGGAGCGCTCGAGCAGCGTCGGCGAGCGCACCGCGCCGGCAGCGAGGATCACCTCGCGGCGCGCCACCACCTCCGTGTCTTCCGGGCCGTACAAGACGCCGGCCGCTACACGACCGCGGAACACGATCCGCTGCACCGTCGCGTTCGTCCGCACGGTCAGATTCGAGCGCTGCCGCGCGGGCCGCAAATAACCGGCCGCCGCGCTGCTGCGCAGACCGTTGCGCGTCGACAGCTGCAGATACGACGCCCCGTCGGGCAAGTCGTCGTTGTAGTCGGCGACGCGGCGATGGCCGGCCGTGTCACAGGCGCGCAGAAAAGCATCGGATACAGGGTCCGGCTCGACCCGCTCGACCCCGATCGGCCCGCCGACTCCGCGTCGCGGCGACGCGCTGAACCGGCAATCCTCCAGCGCGCGGAAATACGGCAGGCAGTGCGCAAAATCCCAGCCGGGACAGCCGATCGCCGCCATACGGTCGTACATCGCCGGGTGGCCGCGCACGAAGAGCATTGCATTCACCGCTGAGGAGCCGCCCAGGCAACGGCCTGCCGCCCAGTCGACCGGGCGCTCGCCGGTTCCCGGCGCGGCCTCGGTCGAGTCGTGCCAAACGCGGTCGGCAAAGTGCAACACCTTGCCGACCCCCAGCGGCAGCGCTTCCCACAGGCCCCCGCCTTCGCCACCGGACTCCAGCAGCAGCACCGTGACGTTCGCATCCTCGGAGAGACGCGCGGCAAGCGTGCATCCCGCGGTGCCGGCACCGACGACCACGTAGTCGTAAGCCGCCGCCGACACGGGTTTGGTTGCCGACCGGATCATGTTTTCGACGAAGTCTGCAAGGGAACAGATGCGTCTGCGGATCGACAGCGGCCCGCGGGTCGTCGGGCATCGTCGCGTATTACTCCGACGCCAATGGGCTTGCCATGGTCAAGGGAATCGTGCTGGGCAGCATGAGAACGAAGATCGCTGTCCCGGCGGCGACCACGCTCAGCAGGACCAGCAGGCTCGTAAAACCGTGGGCTTTGACGAGCGGACCAAGGAGATATACCGCAATCGAACTGATACTGAACGACACCGCAAAGCGGGCGCCCGACACGCGCGAACGCACCCTGTCGTCCACGTACCGAACGATCAGCGCATCGGTAAACGGAATTCCGCCGAACACGAGCGCCATGGTAAGGACCAACACCAGGTAAAACGTCCATCCGGTCAAGATCGACGCCAGGAAAAACAACGGCACCTGAAGGCCGACGATGCTCAGGTAGAGAAGCCTGACGGAAACACGATCGATCAATCTGCCGACCACCACCTGCATCATCGACGCGAAAGCATAGACGATCGCCAGCAGCACGCCCAACGTGGCCGGATCACTGATGAGGCCGCGTAGTCGCTCGGTGAGCAGCTCCCCGTTTCCATTGGTCGTGAAATTGAAGATCAGGCTGCTGGAGCTCGCGGTCAGAGTGACGACGACGAGGACTCTCGCGGCGAGCGCGCGCGGCAGTTCGAGCTGACTGGCCTCGCGTTTGGCGGGCCTCGTTTCCTCTGCCGGTACACGCAAGGCGAACAGCAGGCCGCAGACGCCGGCGATCACGCCAGGCACAACGAAGGCAAATCTCCACCCCGCATATTTTATCAAGAAGCCCGTCAATACCGCCGCAACAGCGATACCCAGATTGCCTGCCAAACCGTTCAGGCCGATGAGCGAGCCGGGACGTGCCGCTCCCTGGACCAGCATCGGAATACCGACGGGATGGTAGATCGAGGCGAAGGCGCCCATAACCGTCAACGCAATGGCCAGTTGCCAAGGACTTCGCGTCATGGCGATCAACAAGAGGGAGCCTGCCAATCCGAAAAAGTACACGAGCATCATTGCCCGGCGGCCCCAGAGATCGCCGAGGCGACCTGCCGGAAGCGCTCCGAGCCCGAATAAGCAGAACGCCCCCGCAGCGAGCGGCATGACGTCTTCCCATCGACCGATTCCGAAATCCGCTGCAATCGCGCCTACGCTCGATGCGAAAACCAGCAAGGCAAGATGGTCGAGCGCGTGGCCGACGTTCAGCAACAGCGCTGCTGCTCTAGTTGGCGATGACTGCATTGGAAAGGAACATCAGATAGGAAGACGGGGTACCCACTTCCAGGTGTCGGCCGCTATAGCATCACTTGCTGCGTCTTTGGCGTTATCTTGGCATGTCGTGGCGAAACTTGGTATCTATGTGTTCGCCTCCTCGAAATCGAATCCAAACTCGAGCGTAGGGCGCCCAATGCGCGCCAAATGTCCGCTTCGTCAGCGCCCGGTCGGAGCGTCGCTCAGGTGGCTCTCGCATGACGGGAAGCCATTTCTCCTCCTCAGTCCACATTCCGCCTGTGTGATGATGATCGGTGGCGTCGGCTGGATGGCCGGGCCCGCTTGCGTCGCCCCGACAAAGCGTCGAGTTGTACGAGCTCTGTCGACGTGGCGACTGGGCTGCGGCGATGGCGCGTCAAAGACCGCAATGGAAGCTCAATCAAGCCTTCGCCAAGTAACCTCGCGGCGTGCATCAAAAGGAGGGTTGCAGCTTGAAGGTTATGCGGTTGGCGATCCGTTGCTCCGCCACCGGCACGACCGCCCGAGCGTCGAGGGAAGTGCCGCACGCGCTCGCGATCGGGCGTTGTAGCCGGGCAGTCAGGGGCCCGTGGCGCCGGGATCCCGCTCAACCGGACCGCTCCGCCGGCTGCGCGAAGATAGATCTTAAGCAGTGTCCACTTGTTGCGACGATCGGTTGAATCCCCAGGCGACAGCCG
>DATJBM010000085.1:0-44226 GCA_035515295.1 Casimicrobiaceae bacterium
TGAACATCTTTGGGACGCAACTTCTGGTTGCTTTCATGACGGCGTAGACCGGAGCGCCCACTTCGCGACATCAAATTCACGCGTCGAACCATTCCGGCTAGCCGGAAACGGCCATCGCTCGTAGTGTTTCCACACACCCTCCTTTGTTACCGGTCATGCCGAATGGCGCGTCAGGAGCGAACGAATGCCCGGATCTGGCCGTTCTGCGAAGTTCGAACGTCCGGTTCTTGGCGTCGAAAGGCAACCAGCAATCGCAGTTCTCTGCCCGCAATTTTCCTAGGTCTCGGGGCTACGAAGTATCGCGTATGCGCGATTCTTTGCGGGCAACTTGCATGTAACGCCCTGAGAGTTTTGGCCTATCGCTCTAATTTCGAGTCAGGCGCCTTCGACCACTCGGCCATCTCTCCGCAGGCGGTTATTCTATCACCGCGATAGCGATCACTAACAAGCGTGAAAATTCGGCGCCGAGTGTGAACGCTCCGCCGCTGCTCGGCTCCGCCAAAGCGCGACTCGCTCCAGGACCTCAGTCGGTCTCTCTACCGCTATGGCAACGGAGCCAGCGAACACGTCTCCCGATTGACCATCCAGCGACACGATGTCGCCTTCGTTTAGCCCGTGACTGGCGAAAGAGCATCGCCTCCGCGGCAGGTCGATACAGGTGCACGTCGGTGTAGGTCATCGTGGCAAGGAGTCCTTCGACATGGATGACCGGAACGTGCGCCTCGGTCGTGCCTATGTCGTTTTGGAGAACGAGACGCTCGCCGACACGCGTGGCCATCGTCCCGAGCCGGGATGATCGAACTTGAGCGGCGCGGTACGGCGCACGCCGCGCATGAATGCTCGGACGAGCGGTCGGTCTGTAGTCTCGATGCCATAGACGCTCGCGCCTTCGAGGGTTTCGCTGGCGATTTCGCGCTGGAGCGCATTGAGCGCCTTGTGCGCGTCCATGACCAGCAGGTGCAGCGAATCGCCTCTTTCGCGGGGGCCAGAGGTAAGTTCTTCGATGGCCACCGCGTTCACCTTGTCGCCGGAAACCCTGACCGCCCGCTTGAGCTGATCCAGGCGGCGTGAGAAATCGACTCTGCGCTCCTTCGAGGGGACGCAGCATCAGCTCGACGTCTTCGAAGAGCGTGCCCGCGATCTGTGCGGCGCCGGGAATCAGATATTCGCCTGCGCCGAGGCTTGGTGCTGGCCGTGAGCGCACCGCCGCCGTCGTCCGTGACGCCGCAAGCCGGACGCTCTGGCGAAGATCCGCGGCGTGCCGCTCGGGATGCTCGGCATGCGCCACGGCCGCCTGCAGCAGCGTGAAGTAATATTTGGTCCGGTCGTTGGCCGCCAGCGCCGCGTTGACACGCGACGGCAAAACGAGGCGCTGCTCGCCGAGACTTTCGATAATGTGGAGCTTATCTGCCACGGGAGAGAACGACCCGCCTGGGCAACCTTACCCCGCCGCTGCCCGATCTGGGTCGAGTTTGTGGTTCGAAGATGACAATCCGGTTACTCGCGTCTATTCCGACGAAGTTGGACAGCAATTCCGATGATGTTGGCCGCAGGCTGAAGCGCAGTGCGTGGTGATCAGATTCTACCGTAGCTGTTCAACATCGTGTCGGTGTGGATCGGTTGTGAATCGGTTTGTGAGCATGCCAATCCGCAGGAGGCGGGGCTTGCGATCGGACACGCATCGATGGCCAGGCGTGTCGGTGCTACTGCAGTTCCTCGAGCGCATCGCAGCGCTGGAGGCGGAGTTGCGCGCGCTACGCGCGGGTGCGGCCGGGTAAACGCTCTCAAGGCCTGGCCGGCTGATTCTCCAAAGCGCACGCTACCGATCGCGCGGAATCTTCGCCGCATCGATCAGCCGCGCGTATTTGGCCGTTTCGGAGCGGATCAGCGCCGCAAACGCCTCGGGCGTATCGACGATCGTCTCGTAGCCTAGCTGCTCGAAGCGCCGCCGCAGCTCGGGCATGCGTACGGCAGCATTGATCGCGGAGGCAAGCTTCTCGCGCACATCTACGGGAAGACCCGCCGGCGCGACGACACCGTACCACGGCTCGAGCACGAGCGCCGGCAGCCCCTGCTCGGCGGCGGTCGCGAGTCCGGGTGCGAGGCTCGGGCGCGTTGCGCTCGCCGCAGCGACGAGACGCAGCGTACCGGCTTTGGCGTGCGGCGCGAGCAGCGCGAGATCCATGCACACGACGTCGATCTGTCCGCCCACGAGCGCCGCGACGGCCGGGGCCGAGCCTTTATACGGAACGTGCACGATATCGAGCCCGGCGGCGGACTTCAGGAGCTCCACTGCCAGACTCGAGTTGCTGCCGACACCGCTCGATCCGTAGCTCAGGCGGCCCGGGTTTGCGCGCGCGTACGCAATCAACTCGGGCAGCGTGGTCGCCGCCACGCCGGAGCGCACGGCCAGCGCGTAGGGAACGCGCGCGAGCCCGCCGAGCGGCACGAAGTCTTTGCCCACGTCGTACGGAAGGTTGCTCATCAGCGCGGGAGCGAGCGCGAGATTGAACGCGCCGCCCACGAGCAGCGTATAGCCGTCGGGGGCCGCCTTCGCGACCAGATTGGCGCCGATCGTGCCGCTCGCGCCGGCGTGGTTCTCGACCATCACCGGTTGTTTGACGACGCCGGACAGCGCGTCGCCGAACACGCGCGCGATGGTGTCGTTCTGACCGCCCGGCGCGAGTGCGACGATGAGCTTGATCGGCCGCGACGGGTACGATTGCGCGAGCGCATCGTTCGCCGCAAACGCGACGAGCGCGCACAGCAGAGCGGCAGCGATTCCGACCCGCGGCACGGCTAGGAACGCCGCCCCGAGGATGCGACCGGCGGGCGGGCGCGCGGTCGGATCGGCGGCGGCGCGGACGCACCGCCGGATGTCGCACCTGCGCGCAATTCCGCCGCGAATTCGGCCACGGTCGGCCTCCGGAACAGGCTCTCGACCGAAAGCGCCAGGCCCAGCGCGAGATTGGCGCGCATCACGACCTGCGCGCCGCGCAGCGAATCGCCGCCCAAGTCGAAGAAGTTATCGAGCGCGCCCACCCGCTCACTTCCAAGCACCTCGGCGAACCAGACCGCGACGAGCCGCTCATGCTCGTCGCGTGGAGCGATGAATTCGCCGAGCCACTCGCCGAAACGCGCGGCGAGGCTGCCGCGCATCACCTTCCCGAGCGGAGTCTTCGGCAATTCGGGTACGAACGCGATCCGGCTCGGGACCATGTGAAGCGCGAGCCGCCCGAGCGCGAAGTCGCGCAGCTCCTGCTCGGTCACCACTGCGGGGTGGCGCGTCACGACCGCGGCGATCACATCTTCCCCCAGCGTCGGATGCGGGACGCCGAACGTTGCGGCTTCCGCGACTGCCGCGTGCTGCAGCAACGCCGCGTCGACCGCCGTGGGCGATACCTTTAGGCCGCCGCGGTTGATCAACTCCTTGACGCGGCCGGTGAGATACACGTAACCGTCGGCGTCGACGTATCCGAGATCGCCCGTCCGGAACCAGCCGTCGTGGAAGGCGAGCGCGTTCGCGTCCGGATTCGCCTCGTAACCCGCGAAGACTTCGCCTCCGCGCACCATGATCTCGCCCGTCTCACCGGCGCGCAGAAACCCGTCCTCGCCGATTACCCTCACCTCGCAGCCACCCGCCGGCAACCCGACCGAGCCGGGCTTGCGGGGCGCCGGAGGCAGGGGATCATGCGTGATCTGGCCGGCCTCGGTCATCGCGTAGGTCTGCAGCACCGGCACACTGAGCACGCGCTCGAGTCGCTCCTGGAGCGCGGTGGGGAGCGTGGCCGAAGTCGACAGGACGTAGCGCAGCCCGTGTTGCGGCGCGCTTCCGCTGCGCTCGATGCCATCGAGCACTGCTCGGTGTACTGTCGGCGGCGCGGCGTAATACGTGGGCTGGAACTCCGCGAGCCAGGCAAAGAAGCGGTCGTGGTCGAAACCGGGCGTGCAGACGATGCTCGCACCGGCTGCGAGCGCGGGGCCGAGGTTGCGCCGGACGCCGGCCGAGGTAAATAGCGGGGCCATACACAGACAGCGATCCGCGTGCGTGAGCTGTATCAGCTCCGCGCGGGCGCAGAATGAAGCGACCAAGCTGCGATGAGCCACGGGCACGACCTTCGGCCGCGCCGTCGTACCCGAGGTGTGCAACAGGAGCCCGACGTCCTCAGGCCGGGCGCGCTCAGGACTTGCGACAGCGAGCTTGTTCTCGGCACGCAGGCTGAAGACCCCGCCGGGATCGCCATGCGCGAAGGCGAGACGGACGACCGGCACGCCCAGCGCGCGCGCTGCCTTCACCGCAGGCGGTTCGGCGTCCTCGGCGACGATCAGTGCCCCGACGCGCATGGTCGCGAGCAGGAACCGGCACAAGGCCTCATCGCTTGCGGGGTTGAGCGGCGCACAGCTCGCCCAGCTCACCGCGGACACAATCGCCGCCGCCATCTCGGGGCCGTTCGGGAGCGCGAGCGCGATGCGCTGTCCGCGAGCGAGACCCAGCGCGGCCAGGCGCGCACCCGTACGCTCGACATGAAGGAGGAGCGCTTCGTAGCTGAGCGGCGGTCGCGCCGGCGCCAGCAGCGCAGAAGCCCATCCGCGCTCGCGCGCTTTCGCTTCGAGCAGCTCGAGCAACGTCACGGAGCCGCTCGCTTCCGGCATACCCCCCCTCCCCGCAATGGTATCAGAACTTCCCTCGGGTGTGCTGCCCCCGGATACCTGGAGGGTTTGCGGAGGTGCGCGACGGCGACCAGCTATGGCGCGGTGCCGCCCGCGTCGCCGATGTCAGCACCGACTGCCGTGACTCCCGACATGCGACACCGCGTCGGCAGTATCACCAAGATCAAGGTCAAAGGACCTACGACAGGCCCCGCATGCCCTATCGGCGCCTGCTCGATCGGCATGAGGCCGACTCGATTTTGTCGACTTTGACGTGCCCGGGTCTATGGGGGCGTCCTCTACTCCCGGCAGACCGTGGGCGTCCTACAATGTTGGCCTGCGCAAGAAGCTGTTGGCTCCCCACGTTGCGACAGCTTGAGCCATGGAGATGCTCTCTTGCTGTCGGCAAGATCCACGGCGCCTTGGTCTTGGGCCAATAAGGTCGCATCATGACGTAGATCGGTCGGGCCGATCGCCAACTTGTAAGGCGGCAGAACCTCAATGCGATCCGAACTGAGCTTACCGCGTGGAAGCGCGACGACCGCGATGGGTCTCGGACATCAACCATGGAGAAGAATGACAAGCCCGCCATCCTGATCGTCGATCCGGCCGGCGCCGACTGCGCCACTGCGTCAGAACTGACAGTGCGCTACTCGGGGAGCTACACGATCGCCGTTATCGCGTCGGCGCAGGAGGCAGCCGACGCGCTTCGTCATCTCGCCGCAGACCGACATAACCGTCGCGCTCATCCTCGCCGACCGAGCCACTGCGGGAACCGCAGTCCTCGACGCGGCTCGGCAGCTGCATCCCCATGCGCGGCGGGGCCTGCTGCTTGACTGGAACGAGAGTCGCTCTCACAGAGAGGAGATTGCAGCCGCGTTTGCGCGTCGCCAAGCTGAATGCTTCGTCACCAAGTCGGCAGGCCATCCTGACGAGCATTTCCACCGCAACATCACTGAGCTACTCGAGTGGTGGTGGCGCACGAACGGCGTGCCCGTTGTCGGCGTCCGCATCATCGGTCACGAGCGGTCACCGCGCGTCGCCGAAATCTGCGACCTCATACAACGCCACGATTTCCCCTACGTTTTTCCACACCGGCGACTCCGATGCGGCACGAAGCATCCTCGACGACCGGCTGTCGGGCGAACGGGAGCCCGTAATCATCCTCCACGACGGCCGCATCCTCGTTGATCCAACCAACCTCGAGCTTGCCAACGCTCTCGGTGCCCGCACCCGACCCAGCTATGGCGTCTACGACGTCGTCGTGGTCGGCGGCGGACCGGCAGGGCTATCTGCCGCTGTTTACGCCGAATCAGAAGGTCTGCGCACCGCGCTGATCGAGCCGACTGCCATGGGTGGGCAGGCCGGGACGAGCTCCATGATTCGCAACTACCTCGGGTTCCCCGAGGCATCAGCGGCGCGGAGCTCGCAGCACGCGCCTTCGACCAAGCGATCCTTTTCGGCACCGAAATGATCTACGGCAACTCCGCCACTGAACTTCGACCGCAGGACGCCCTCCACATCGTGGCACTGACCGATCGAACTACAGTTCCTGGGCGAGCGGTTGTGATCGCGACCGGCGTTTCCTACCGCACGCTGGACGTCCCCAACCTCCAGCGGTTCCACGGCGCCGGCGTCTTTTACGGCGCTGCGATGTCCGAGGCTCCCGGCCCTGACGAACAGCACGCCTCCGTCATCGGCGGCGGCAACTTCGCAGGTCAAGCCGCCATTCACCTCGCCAAGTTTGCTAAGCAGGTCACGATTCTCGTGCGCCGCGACTGCCTCGCCGCGAGCATGTCGGACTACCTCATCACCGAGATCAACGCGACCCCAAACATCGATGTCCGATATCGCATTGAAGTCATCGGCGGTGGCGGCAACGCCCGACTCGAACGACTCACACTCCGAGACCACGCAGAGGATCGCGACGAGACCATGGACGCCGCAGGACTGTTCATCTTCATCGGCGCGAAGCCATTCACCGAGTGGCTTCCCGCTGCCATCGACCGCGATGAATGGGGCTACATCACAACCGGTCCTTCCGACACAAACCCGCATCGTCTCCCATACGAGACGACCAGCAGGTTGCTTGCGTCGCGCCGGCTGCCAAGAGGCGCCACGTTCCAGCGGCGTTCGAAGCGAATGCCGGAGCGGCTGATCGACTACCTGCGGCGCGCGGCCCTCGCAGTGACCGCCAGCGAGGTGACGCTCGGCAGGGAGATCCAGCGCCGCCGCGTATCTCGACCTGATTCGCGGTAAGCCGCGCCTTCACGCATCGCTTTCGCCAGATGCAGGGAGAGGCGAGCCTGAGTCGCAGCCGCGAGCCTGCGGCGGCGAACGTGCCCGCTCAGCTGGCCCGTGTCAGGGTCGCGGCGGTGGGTTGCTGGCCGAACCCGCGCGCGAAGAATCGCCGAGCTCGCGCTCGATGAGACGCTGCGTCGCGATCGCGTCTCGCTCTGCCTGCTCTTTGGTGCGCTGCGGCGCGACCGTGCGACGCCGCGTGTCGCCGATCGCGGGTGCGTTGGTGGTCTTCGCACCTCCGCCATCGACCGATTCAGTTGTCCCGGTCGCAATGGACCCCTGCGTAGCCGCGCCTTCCGGTGTCTGGACGGTCGCAGGCGGCGACGTCTCTGCGCTCGACGACGTCGACTCCACCGTTGTAGGTGGCGATGCGGAGGAATCCGAAGACACTGCTGGCGAAGCAGCGTCTGGTACTTGCTGCGTCCCGCTAGGGTTCGTGCTTGGCTGCGGATTCGCGGGCGCGCTGGACGCTCGCTGGGGCGCGGTAGTCGACCCTCCGCGCGACGCAGTGTCCGCCGCTGGCGGACGCCTCGCGCCTTCGGTTACCCAGTAGATTGCGCCGACTGCAGCGACCAACAGCGCGGCGAGCAGGAATCCGCTTGCGCGGTTACGACTGCGTTCAGAGTAGATAGGGCCATCGCCACCGAATCGGCTCGATGGCCCTTTTTCTCCTCGAGCGGCAGGCCCGCCGGGGAGCGCTGCTGCCGGAGACGGTGGGTCATCGACAGCACGCGCCGGTTCGCCGGTGAACACCGCCGCGGGAGAAACCGGTTCATCGACAGCACTCGGTTCGCCGGTGAACGCTGTTGCTCGGGAAGGTGGCTCATCGACATAGTCCGCCGGCTCTACGGTGGACACCGATGCTACGGAAGCAGGGTTAGCTAACGGATGACCTGCCTCGAACGGAGGAGGTTCGTCGACAGGCGCAGGCAGGCCGTGCGCTGAGGCGCTCCGATTGGTCGCAGTGCCCTCCAAGCGCTCCGCCAGCGCTACGGGCACCGAACCGACTGTCGCGAACGCGTTCTCCGCAGGTTGCAAGGCCTCCGTCGATGCCGCCGGATAAGTTGGCACCTCTTCTAAGGCTGACGACAACGGTGCGCCACATTGAGAACATTGCATGGCTGACAGAGTGTTGATCGATTCACACCGGCGGCACAGTCGAAGATCCAGCGGCGACAGGCACCTGCTGCAGCGTTTCGAAGTTTCGCGATTGCTGAGACCGCAGACGATACAGACGAGGCGAGACATCGGGTGTAGCGGTGACGCTTGATCGATCCTCTTACGACCGCCAACAGTAGACCTTATCGGCCTCGAGGTCTAGACGTCGCGGCGTGACGACACGGCGTTTCCGCTCGCGGTTCTTGTGTCCGGCCAGCGCTCGATCCGTTGGGATCCGGTCATGAGCGTATGCTTTCGGTAGGGGAAGAGTCGGGAAACGCCCGCGCGATAGCGGGCTAGCGCGTGAAGCTCAACCGTGAGACCGCTCGCGCGAAGCGAGTTGCGCGCGACGCGGCCGGACGAAGATTGGGGGAATGCGTTCGATCAGCGCCGCGCCCCGCCACGCAGCACGCTCCGCGCTTCATCGGCGGGAGAAGGCGGCATCGTCGGATCGAAGTCCGCCCATTGGCCGTCCTGCCATTCACCCTGCGCAGCCTCGACTTCGATCGCGCCGGAAGAGCGCAGCGTGCGCACCGCCTCGTCGCGACTCGAGGGCGTGGGAGTGTGCGCGGCCACCATGATGCCCGAGGGCCGGACTTCGGCCTCCGGGCCGTTCCTGCGCGACGCCGGCCGATCCTGCAACCGCGCCAGCGCTCCGGCGAGCATGCCGAGATACGCGCCCGCCACCGCGCCAGCGATCGCGGACGCGTATCCGTAGACGTGCGCCGCCGCGATCCCGAACACGAGTCCGAGCACGGCGCCGATCACCGCTCCGAAGATCGCGCCGCGTCCCGCGCCTTTCGCGCCCGGCGAAACGTCGCGATCGCCCCCGGCCGGATGACGCGCATGCTGCCCCGGCGGATTGACGAAGAACGAGCTCACGTCGCCGCGCCCGAATCCATGCTGCAGCAGTCGATCGACCGCCGCCTGGGCCTCCGCCTGCTGGACGAATCGGCCCGCTACGATATCGGTCATTTGCACCTCTGCCATGTAAAAACGTCCTTGGCCGGGGCCTCGTCGGACCCGATCCCACTTCGGACACATAGGAATTGACCCGGCATGGATCATGCAAGTTTCCCTACGAAGCGGGACGCCGTGCGACTCGCTTCGGCGTGTTTGCAAAAATTACACGGGCGCTCCCGAGCGGGTCGAAGGCGATGAGGAAGTCGAAGGAAACTCAGGACGATCGGGCGCGTGCTGCGCGGAAGGAGCCCGAAGGACGCCGGGAGCCGGCCGCGGACGACGAATGCTGCGCGCTGCTGCGCGCGCATCCGAGCGCCACGCCGACTTCCGCACCGCGTCCGCGCCGCGCGCATGAAGACGACCGGGACGAGCGCACCTGAGGCGTTGACTGCCGTCGCGGCGAGGCGCATGGCGTCCCCCCGCTGGCGGAGCTGGATCGCGTTCGCGACGGTCGTGCTGCTCGGGGCGAGCTGCGCGACACTGCCGCCCCCCGGCGCCGACTATCCGAAACAAGCCTCCTACGCGTTCGCTCGCCCGGGGACGTCTGCGCTCGGGCGGAGCATCGAATCCGCCGCGCGCGCTCACCCGGGACTCTCGGGATTCCGGCTCCTGCCCGCCGGCGCGCAGGCATTGCGAGCGCGCGCCGAGCTCGCCGATGCGGCGCAGAAGAGCCTCGATCTGCAGTACTTCATCATCCAGAACGACGTCACCGGCAAGCTGCTCATGGACGCGATCCTGCGCGCCGCCGACCGCGGCGTCAGGGTGCGGATGCTGATCGACGACACCGACGATCTGGGCAAGAACAAGCAGATCAGCGCGCTGGCGGCGCATCCAGGGATCGCCATCCGCATCTTCAACCCTTATTACTCGCGGGGTCCCTTCAACCTCTTCCGCGTCGGGGAGTTCCTCATCGACCGGCGCCTGAACTACCGCATGCACAACAAGGTGTTCATCGCCGACAACGTCGCCGCGGTGCTCGGAGGGCGCAATATCGGCGATGAGTATTTCGCGGCGAGCCTGCACACCGATTTCGCCGACTTCGACGTACTCGCCCTGGGCGGCATCGTGCCGCGCATCTCCGCGAGCTTCGACTCGTACTGGAACAGCGATCTCGCCATTCCGGTGCAGGCGCTTCTGCCTAACCGGCCGACCGAGCAGGCGCTCCAGGCGTACCGCGCGGAGCTCGAGCAGAATCGGGCCGAGTCGCACGCCTCGATGCGTCTGCCCGCCCTCTACGCTTCCGACCCGGTGCATGCGCTGCTCGACGGCAGCTCGGTGGTCTGGGCACGGGGCGATGTTCTCTACGACAGTCCCGACAAGATCAAGGTCGAGGCGGGAGAGAAGGCCGGTCCTCTGCTCCGGGAGCGCCTGGTGAAAGCGCTCGGCACGGTCGACCACGAGCTCCTGATCGTCTCGCCGTATCTCGTACCGGGCGAGGAAGGCATGCGCATCCTGGAGCGGCTGCGGGCCCGTGGCGTAGGCGTGCAGATCATCACCAATTCGCTCGCTTCGACCGATATTCCGGCGGCCTACTCCGGCTACATCCATTACCGCGTGCGGCTCCTCGAGGACGGCGTCAAGCTCTACGAAGTCAAGCCCAGCCCCGAGGCCACCGATGACCACGGCCACAGCCTCAAGCCCAGCGCGGGTCAATTCTCGCTGCATGCCAAGGTGTTCGTGTTCGACCGCAAGGAGCTGTTCGTCGGATCGATGAACTTCGACTACCGGTCACTGAAGCTCAACACCGAGATCGGGCTTCTCATCCACAGCCCGGAGCTCGCGCGCCAGGCCGGCGCGCGCTTCGATGCGATCGCGCAACCCGCGAACTGCTACATTCCCGAGCTCGGTCCGCCGAACGTCTTCGGCGAGCGCCGACTCACCTGGCGAACCGAGGAGAACGGGAAGCCCGTCGTGCTCGCGGCGGAACCGTCGGGTGATCTGGCGCGGGGCGTGACGGCGAGCCTGCTCGCGCTCCTGCCGCTCGACGACCTGCTCTGAGGTCCGGGAGGCACCAAAAAAAGAGCGCCGAGGCGCCCTTTTTCGGTTGCGTTTGCCGCGCGCTCTACTTCTTCGCCTTGGCGTCCTTCATCTTGGCATCGCCGGCGGCCTTCGCGCCTTCGTGAGGCATGGAACCCATCTGCGGCGTGACAGTCTTGCCCTTCGCCTTCTGCTCGGCCATGTAGCGCGCCACGACGCGATCCTCGGCCTTGGCCAGTTCCGCTTTCGCCGCCTCGGCGGCCGCCGCATCCTTGGCCTTCTTCTCCTCCGCCGCGGCCTTCGCCTTGTCGTCCATGGGCGGAGGCGGCGGCAGCTTCGCCACCGCCCAGCCGAAGACGCCTACCACCAGGCCGGCGGCGATGAGTGCGCGCAACGTCGTCATGCTTCCTCCTCTGCGGTTGTGCGGCTTCAGGCGGCGCGGGCGCCGGACGGCGGCTGAGGCTTCGCGGTGCCCGGCGGCAACGCCTCCGACGGCACGGTCTTGGGATCGACGAACTTCTGCGGCACGCGGCCCTCGACCACAGCCCGGTACCAGCGCTCGTGATGGTGCCTCGCCCAGCTCTCGTCGACGTACCCGTAGCGCATGGCCCTGTAGGAGCCGACCTGCCCGATAGTGCCGAGGTAGATATGCACCAGGGCGAGAGCGATCGCCCCGTAGGCGCAGACGACGTGCGCGACGTTAGCCCATTGCATCGTCGAGCGCGTCTGATCGAAGTTCGGGAACACGAGCACGAAGCCGCTTATCAGCAGCAGCGTCGACAGGATCACCAGCACGATCCAGAACACGACTTTTTCGCCGGCGTTGAACCGGTCGGACGGATACTCGTGGCCCTTGAAATAGCCGGTGATATTCGCGAACCACTTGAAATCCTCGCCGCTGACGCCGTTGTAGCGGATGTACTGCGCGATCATCCATGGAATCGCGATGATCAGCAGCGGGCCGACGAAGTTGTGCAGGTTCTTGGAAAGGATCGCGAGCCACGAGAACAGCGTATACCCGATCAGGGGCAGCAACACCGACTTGCCCAGCGACATGATCAGCCCGGTGATGCCGAGTGTGACCCAGACGATCGCGAGGAACCAGTGCGCATAGCGGTCCATTCGGGAGAAGCGCTCGATGATCCGTCCGCCGTGCTTCTCGCCGGGTCCAAGGTCGAGCGAGCCGATCGCGAGATAGGTAATGGCGAGTCCGAGCAGCGCGAGGGCTACCAGCAAGCCGCCGCCGAAGATCAGCGGCACGCGGGCGGCACGCCAGGTTTGGCCTTCCGGCTGGATGAGGACGTTGGTTTCGCGACCGCGCACGGTCGTGACCGCCGGCACACCCGAGCGCACGTCCCGCCAGACCGGCGCGTTGTTGAGCGGCTGGGTGACCTGCCGCTGCGCCTGGGCCGGCGCCGAGGCGTTCTCCGGGGTCGGCGCCGGAGTCGGGATTTGCTGCGCACAGGCGGCGCCGGCGACCAGCAACCAGAGCGCGGTGAAGACTGGCGCGGCGCTGCGCGCGATCGGTGAATCGGCCATCGCCGCTCCTAGCGGTTGATGCGCTTGTATTCGTTCTGCGCCTGGGCGCGGGTGGCCTCCGCCCGCTCCCACGCCGCCCGGTCGCCGTTGTACGGTGCGCCCTGGTAGGGCGGGGTGTCGGGCTTGCCCTGATACGTGCCCTGCTTGTATTCCGCGACTTGCGTCCGCTCGCTGCAGGCGGAAACGCCAAGAGCGAGCACGGCAGCGAGCGCAAGCACCCCGAACCGGATCATGACTTCCCTCCCTGTCCGTAGGCCGTATCCCAGCCCCACGGCGGGCCGCTCCTCGTGCCGCGCGCGGCGCGCATGGTCACGCGCTGACGGTAGATATCCGAGATGACCTCGCCGTCGCCGCCCAGCAGCGCCTTGGTCGAGCACATCTCGGCGCAGGCGGGGAGCTTGCCTTCGGACAGGCGGTTGCGTCCGTACTTCGCGAACTCCGCGGCCGAACCGTCGGGCTCCGGCCCGCCGGCGCAGAAGGTGCACTTGTCCATCTTGCCGCGCACGCCGAAGGCTCCAGCCTGCGGAAACTGCGGCGCGCCGAACGGACAGGCGTAGAAGCAATAACCGCAGCCGATGCAGAGGTCCTTGTCATGCAGCACCACGCCTTCCTCGGTGTGGTAGAAGCAGTTGACAGGGCACACCGCCATGCACGGCGCATCCGAGCAGTGCATGCAGGCCACCGAGATCGCGCGCTGGCCGGGCTTGCCGTCGTTCAGGGTGACCACGCGGCGCCGGTTCACCCCCCAGGGAACGTCGTGCTCCTGCTTGCAGGCCGTCACGCAGCCGTTGCACTCGATGCAGCGTTCGGCGTCGCACAGGAATTTCATTCTGGCCATGGTATCGGCTCCTCTTCGTTACGCCGTCAGCTTCTCGACCTGACACAGTGTCGTCTTCGTCTCCTGCATCATCGTCACCGCGTCGTAGCCGTAGGTCGTGGCAGTATTCACCGCTTCGCCGCGCACGATCGGGTGCGCGTCCTCGGGGTAGAACTCCAGCATGTCCTTGCCCATCCACCAGCCGGAGAAATGGAACGGAATGAACGTCGTCCCGGCCCCGACGCGCTCGGTGAGCACCGCCTTGACCTTGAGCTGGGCGCCGGTGGGCGTCTTCACCCACACGTATTCGCCGTCCTTCACGCCGCGGTCGTTCGCGTCCTTGGGATTGATCTCGACGAAGTTCTCCTGACGCAGCTCCGCCAGCCACGGGTTGGAGCGCGTTTCCTCGCCGCCGCCTTCGTATTCGACCAGCCGGCCGCTGGTGAGGATCAGCGGGAATTTCTCGGAGACCTTGTCCTGCACGTTCTTCTGCTGCACCGACTTGAACAGCGTCGGGAGGCGCCAGAAGGCCTTCTTGTCGTCGTGCGTCGGGTATTTGGCGACGAGGTCCGGTCGCGGCGAGTACAGCGGCTCGCGGTGCTGCGGGATGCCGTCGGGGAAGTTCCATACGACGGCACGCGCCTTGGCGTTGCCGAACGGGTGGCAGCCGTGCTTCATCGCCACGCGCTGGATGCCGCCGGACAGGTCGGTCTTCCAGTTCTTGCCCTCCGCCGCCTTCTTCTCGGCATCGGTCAGCTCGTCCCACCAGCCGAGCTTCTTCAAGAGCACGTGGTCGAACTCGGGGTAGCCCGTGGTGAGCTCGCAGCCCTTGGGATACGAGCCATCCTCGGCCAGCAGATTGACGCCGTCCCTTTCGATGCCGAAGTTGGCCCGGAAACAGCCACCCCCGTCCATGACGTGCCGGTCCTCTTCGTACAGGTTCGGCGATCCGGGATGCTTGATCTCCGGCGTGCCGTAGCACGGCCACGGCAGACCGTAGTAGTCGCCGTCGCACGGGCCGCCCTTCGCGCGCAGCGTCTTCACGTCGAAGGTGGCCATGTTCTTCATGTGCAGCTTCAAGCGCTCCGGCGACTGCCCGGTGTAGCCGATGGTCCAGTTGGAGGCGTTGATCTCCTTGAGCATCGACTCCGGCGTGGGCTCGTCGAACTTCTTGTCGCCGTCCGGCTTCCAGATCTCGAGCTTCTTCACGAACTCCTTGTCGAAGCCGAACTTCTTGGCGAACTGGTACATGATCGCGTGGTCGGTCTGCGACTCGAACAGCGGCGCGATCACCCGCTCGCGCCACTGCAGCGAGCGATTCGACGCGGTCACCGACCCCGAGGTCTCGAACTGCGTGCAAGCCGGCAGCAGATACACGCCGTCCTTGCGCACCATCGCCGCCATCGCGGCGGTCGCCGAAGGATACGGGTCGATCACGACGATGAGATCGAGCTTCTTCATCGCCTCGACCATCTCCTTGCCGCGCGTCTGGCTGTTCGGGGCATGCCCCCAGTACACCACTGCGCGCAGATTCGGATCCTGGTCGATGTTCTCGTTCTTCTCGAGCACGCCGTCGATCCAGCGCGAGACGGTCATACCCGGCTTTTCCATCATCGCCTGCGAAGCGTAGCGGCCCTTGATCCACTCGTAGTCCACGCCCCAGACGGCGGCGTAGTGCTTCCAGGAGCCCGCCGCCACGCCGTAGTAGCCGGGCAGCGAGTCGGGGTTGGGTCCGACGTCGGTCGCGCCCTGGACATTGTCGTGCCCGCGGAAGATGTTCGTGCCGCCGCCCGCGACGCCGACGTTGCCGAGCGCGAGCTGCAGGATGCACGAGGCGCGCACGATGGCGTTGCCGACCGTGTGCTGCGTCTGCCCCATGCACCAGACGACCGTCGACGGCCGGTTCTTGGCCATCATCTCGGCGATCTGCTTCACCCGCGCCTCGGGAACGCCGCACACCTCCTCGACCTTGTCCGGCGTCCACTTGGCCATCACGTCTTCCCTGACCTTGTCCATGCCGTACACCCGGTCGTGGATGTACTGCTTGTCCTCCCAGCCGTTCTTGAAGATGTGGTAGAGCATGCCGAACAGGAACGCGATGTCGGTCCCGGACCGGATGCGGACGTATTCGTCTGCGCGCGCGGCGGTGCGGGTGAAGCGCGGGTCGACGACGATCATCCGCGCGCCGACTTCCTTCGCATGCAGCATGTGCACCATCGACACCGGGTGCGCCTCGGCGGCGTTGCTGCCGATGTACATCGCGCACTTGGTGTTCTGCATGTCATTGTAGGAATTCGTCATCGCGCCGTAGCCCCAGGAGTTGGCCACGCCCGCGACGGTCGTCGAATGGCAGATGCGCGCCTGGTGATCGCAGTTGTTGGTGCCCCAGAACGACACGAATTTGCGCAGCAGGTAGCTCTGCTCGTTGCTGTGCTTGGAGCTGCCGACCCAGAACACCGCGTCGGGGCCGCCCTTCTCCTTGTCGTTGCGGATCGCGAGCAACTTGTCGCCCACCTCCTTGATCGCGTCGTTCCACGACATCTTCTGCCACTTGCCGTCGACGAGCTTCATCGGCGACTTGAGCCGGTGCGAGTTCTCGACCTTGCCGTGCTCGCGCACCGAGGCGCCCTTGGCGCAATGGCCGCCGAGGCTCAAGGGGGAGTCGAACACCGGCTCCTGGCGGATCCACACGCCGTTCTGCACCACCGCGTCGATCGAGCAGCCGACCGAGCAGTGCGTGCAGACGGTGCGATAGACCTCGGTCTTGCCGGCCGGCTCGTCGGCCGCGTCGGCCTTGCCGATCGCGCCCAGAGGAAGCTGGCTGGCGAACGCTCCGGCGCCGGCGACCAGTCCGGAGCGCTTCAAAAACGTCCGCCGATCGAGCGTCGGGAGCGAGACTCCCGCGCCGCGGCGGAAACGTGGACGAGCTGCCGGGGCGCTTTCGTTTGCGCCGGAATCGATCTTGGTGAGCAGCATGATCCGTCCTCCTCCTAAAAGGCCTTTCGTACAGCTACTGCGCAGCCCGATTGCTTCGTCGCGTCCACGCTCGCGCCTCGCCGTACTTCCGGGTACTGTCTCGGCGCTCGCTCCGGGGCTCCTCGCGCTCGGGCTTGCTCGCGACGCTTTCCGAAAGGCTTTTGCATGTTTGCCATCCGGAAGAAGCGCAAGAATGGGTGGTTAAAGCTTCGCCGTCCCGTAGTAGCGACGAACGTGGTCGGTAAGTTGATAACCCTTGCTCGCGTTGCCGTCGACCGCGGCGTCGCTCTGCGGCGCCGTGCCGGTGAGCGAGCGAGCCGCCAGCGTCGCCGCGCCGGCCCCGCTCGCTCCGAGCGCGAGCAGGAAATTGCGCCGTCGCGCACTGGTTCCGGAGCGGGGATGTTGCGAAGACGAAGCGTCGGCGGGAGCTTTCCGCTGATCCGAGCGCATGCTACCTCCTCGAAAAAGCTGCAGGTGACCTGCTCACCCGTGACGTTATCGGATCGAACCCGGCGGGCCCCCCTTGATCCGTCATTCGATGGCAAACGAGTCACGTTCGATCGCCACGAAGTATTTGGTGAATTCTGCTACTCGGCGATAGTAGTTGGCAATAGGGCTCGCGATTATTGCATCGCAACATGATATAACCCAGGAACCGACGTACGCGGAGAAAAACGCGTTCTGCGCCGCGAGGGGATGCGGCTCCACATCGGGTGCGCCCGCGATCAGCACCCGCATCGTTTCCATCACCGCCGCGAGATGGTCCTCGTAGACCTCCGTCGCCGTCGTGCGCGCGAGGCCCAGGCGGGAGAGCTCACCGCGCAACTCGGCGAGAAGGCTGCCTGTCTTCGAGCGCAGATACGCCGCTGCATGCGGACTGACCTCGCTCTTGCCCGTTCCCACGAAAAGGTCGAAGTGCTCCTGCGCCGCCGCCTCGGCATCCATGGCGGCGCTCGCGGCTTTGAGCACCCCCCACGCCTCCGCGAGATCGCGGGCGGTGCTGTCCGGCGTCTCCACGTGCAGCTCCTCGGCCGCGGCAATGGCGTCCAGCAGGGGCGCGTCCGGTCCGGCGGCGTAAAGGCGCGCCAGAAGCGCGTAGAAGTTGGCGCGAGTCTGGTCTTCGGCCGGGATGGGCGCACGGACCATCGCTGCCGAAGCCGGCGAGGCCATCAAGCCTGGTCGCCGCGCGCCGCCGGCACCGTGCCCGGCAGCTCTTTCTGCATCATGTCCAGCACTCGGCAGTCCGCGCACATCTTGAGCCGATCGAGCGCTCCCGGAGCGGCAAACATCGAATGCCCGGCGAGCCTTCCCAGCATGTTCTCGATCATTTTCTGCGTGCCGAGCGGCTTGCCGCAACGCACGCAATCGAACATGGCCGCCTCGTTGAGCAACCGAGTCTGTCGCGCTCCGGGGTCGAGGGCGAGCCGGGGCTCGAGCGCGATCGCGTCCTCAGGGCAGGTCGCGGCGCAAAGTCCGCATTGCACGCACTTCGATTCGATGAAGCGCAGCTCGGGCTTGTCGGCCTGCGGGTGGTCCAGCAGCGCGCCCTCGGGGCAGGCGCCGACGCAGGCGAGGCACATCGTGCAGGCGTCGCGATTCACTTCGATCGTGCCGAACGGCGCGCCGGCGCCGAGGGGGATGACCGTCTGCGGCGTGGGCGCGTGCGCGAGCAGGTGCTCGATCGCCAGCGCCAGCGTCGCGCGCTTGTCGACGGTCCAGTGGAACACCGCCGGCGCGCGCACGCCAAGCGCCGGCTGAAGCGCCCAGATCGTCGCCTCCATCACGCCGACGTCCGCTGCCTGCAGCAGGTGCAGATGCCGGCCCTGATACCCGAGCGCCTGCGCGACCGTATCGGCGAATCCCATCTGCCGGGAGAGCGCCGCGACGTACTCGGGCGCCTCGGCGCCCGTGGCGAGGACCGCGATGTCGCTCGCGCCATAGGCGAGAGCACCGAGCCAGACATCGATCCCGGCCGAGGCGATATGGTGGATCTCCACCGGTATGACGCGCGCCGGCAGTCCCTTGCCGCGCCGGCCCAGCCGCAGGATCAGCTCGCGGCCCTTGCCATCGTGGAAGAGCAGGCAGGGATCGCGGCCGCCTGCCTTGCGGTAGGTTGCGAGCAGCGTGCGCACCCGCTCGCCGAGATCGGGCACCGCGGGGTAGGCGTAGGTGAGCGCACCGGACGGGCACACGGTGGCGCAGCCGCCGCAACCCATGCAAAGGTGCGGCTCGACGAGCACGTGATCGCCATCGGCGCGAATCGCCGCCGTGGAGCACACGTCGATGCACAGGTTGCAGCCCGGCTGCTCGGAGCGCGAATGCGCGCAGATCGAGGCCTTGTAGGCGAAGAACTTCGGCTTTTCGAAGCTTCCCACCGCCGCGGCGATCTCCGTGACGGCAAGCGCCTGCGCCGCGGCGTCGGCGCCCGGGCGCCAATAGCCCTGCGGCGGCTGATGCATCCGGAAGTACGGCGCGCGGTCGAGGTCGAGCACGAGATCGAAGCTCTCGCGTCGGGCCGTGTCGCGCCGCTCGAAGTCGATGGCGCCGATGCTGCCGCAGGCGGCCACGCAGCGGCGATGCTCACGACAGCGGTCGAGATCGATCTGGAAGCTCCAGTCGATCGCGTGCTCCGGGCAGGCGTCGATGCACGCCGTGCAGCGCGTGCAGCGCTCCAGGTCGATCGGATTCTCCTGCACCCAGTCGGCCTCGAATGCGCCGAGCCAGCCGGCGAGCCGATGCAGTCGTCCCGAGTACACGGGATATTCGCGCTCGAGCGGCAGCTCGTGCGCGGTACGCCCCGTCATGAGCACGGTCACCGAGAGCTTGTCGGCCAGAGCATCGGCCCAGGGCAGCGCCGCCTCCGCGGGTCCGACGATCAGAAGCTGGCCCTCCGAGCCATAGGTGACCCGGGGCACGGGCTCGGGCTCGGGCAGCGCCGCCGCGGCGAGGAGCGCCGCGATCTTGGGCGTGGCCGCAGCACTATCGGCCGACCAGCCGGCGGCCTCGCGGATGTTGACGAAGCGGAGCGGTCGGGTATTGCCCGATTGCTCCGCGGCGTGGCGAAAGAGCTCCGCCTCCTGCGTGCACGCGACGAGCCCGGGCGCGTCGCGCCGACCGGTCAGCGCAGCGATCTCCTTCTGGCACAGCGCCCTGCGCACCGGCAGCGGGCCGGCCAGCTCGAGCGCTCGCGCAAGGGCCTCGCCGTCGAGCGACATCGTTCCGTTGCAGCTGCAAAGGTGCAGCGCCTGGTCTTGGAGGCTCATCCCGCGGTCCGCGCTCCCGCCTTGATTTCGGGGTCGGTGCCCATCATCGCAATGGTGTCGTCCGTGCGCTCCGCGTTGGCCGGCGCGCTCGGCGACGCTTCGCCGGCGGTGCCGGGTAGAGCCGTGGCCGACGCCGCGCTCTCTGCGGACGCGGCCTGTTCCCGGCGCGCCGGCGCCTCGGCCGGCGCATCGGTCGCAGCCGCGACCGGCTTGCTCGCCGCCGAGTCGCCGAAATCGAAGCGCTCGATCAATTCGGAGAGCATATCCGGCGCAATCGGGTCGGCCTTGGTGTAGTCGTCGATGTAGACATCGAGACCATCCATCACGTTGAAGCGCGGATCGCGCAGTAGACGCTTGAGCGCCGCGCGCTTGAGATCGGAGTCCACGCCGGGCCGCAGAAAGGGCGTGAAATCGGAATCGAAGGTGAGCGATTCCACCGCCGGCAGCTCCGGCGATGGGGCGGTCGGCGACAAGGCGGTCGGCGCCACGGCAGCCGGCACCGGTGGCGCGGAAGCGGGCGACTCCGCCGCGGTGGCGCCGTTCTGCAGCGCCGATTCGAGCTTGCGCCGCGACCAGCGCGCCAGCGAGAAACGCTTGCCTTCCACCCGTTTCAGCGTCACCGGCGCCGCTCCTCGCCCGGCCCGCGAAGCCGCTCCTCGCCTTCGTACAGCTCATTGCGCTTCGCCTTCTTGCGCGGCTCCGGACGATAGTGCTCGACGACAAACGATTCCATCGCCGCCCGCAGCGCTTCCGGCATCGGCACGGCATCGACCTGCTCACCGGCGTCGAGAAAGCGCGCCGCCTCGTCGTAGCTCACGGTGACAATCAGCGGCCGCGCCCTGGGCTCGGCGTCGTCGTCGGCGGTGCGCCACAAGACGAACACCTTCGGATCCGTCGCCGAGACATTGAGGTAATAGCCCTGCGCTTCCACGGGATGCAGCTCCACCTCCAGTCCGGAAAAACGCCAGCGCGATCGAGTCGCATCCACGGTGGTCGAGGGACCGCTGCTCTCAGGGTGCTCGAGCTCCACGGCGCAGGCCTCCCAACGCTCGTCCGCCCAGCGATTGGCGAGCGGGATGCGCTGCATCACGACGGCGACTGGAAACCGCAAGGGCGGCATGGAATTGCTGCCGGTCGGCAGTGGAGAAAACCCAGGCGTATAGCCCGTCGATCATACACCCGCGACGGCACTCTGCTAACATCTTTGTTGTTTGCCGGAGCGCATTATTCCAGCTTCATAAATCCCAGATGGCCCGGATCATTCCCATCGGCGATGCGCGCGTTCCGCCGCTCGACGAGCCACCGCGCGTCACGCCAGGCGCTGTCGCCGATACGCGCGGCCGGCGCCTGCGCGACCTGCGGATCTCGGTCACCGACCGCTGCAACTTCCGCTGCGTGTACTGCATGCCCAAGGACGCGTTCGGCCGCGACCATGCGTTCCTGCGGCACGCGGACCTGCTCACCTTCGAAGAGATCGCGCGGCTCGCCCGCATCTTCAAAGGCCATGGCGTGGAGAAGATCCGGCTCACCGGCGGCGAGCCGCTGCTGCGCAAGCACATCGAGCGACTGGTCGAGATGCTCGCCGGCATCGGGGGGCTCGACCTCACGCTCACGACCAACGGCGCGCTGCTCGCGCAGAAAGCGCGCGACCTCAAGGCCGCCGGACTCGAGCGCGTCACGGTGAGCCTCGATGCGCTGGACGATCGCGTCTTCCGGTCGATGAACGACGTCGATTTCCCCGTGGGGAAGGTGCTGGCCGCGATCGATGCGGCTTCCGAGGCCGGCCTCGCGCCGATCAAGGTCAACATGGTGGTCAAGCGCGGCATGAACGAGCGCGAGATCCTGCCCATGGCGCGGCGCTTCAAGGGCAGCGGCCATATCCTGCGCTTCATCGAATACATGGACGTCGGCCATACCAACGGCTGGCGCATGGACGAGGTCGTGCCCTCGGCGGAAGTGGTGCGGAGGATCGGCGCCGAGCTGCCGCTCGAGCCGGTCGACGCCAACTACGCCGGCGAGGTCGCGGAGCGCTGGCGCTACGCCGACGGCAGCGGCGAGATCGGGGTGATTTCGTCGGTGACGCGGGCGTTCTGTCGCGACTGCACGCGGGCCCGGTTGTCCACCGAGGGTCGCCTCTACACCTGCCTCTTCGCCACCCAGGGCTTCGATTTACGCGCGCTGGTCCGCGGCGGCGGCGACGACGAGCGCCTCTCGGACGCTATCGCCGCGATCTGGTCGCGGCGCGCAGACCGCTATTCCGAGATCCGTTCCGAGCACACCGCGAGGCTGCCGAAGATCGAGATGAGCTACATCGGGGGCTAGGAGCGGAGTGAACGCCCCGAACTCACCGTATCGCCCGATTCTCAGCGACGCGGCGCGGCCGGCGACCTTCGCCGTGCGCGCGGTCGACGAGACCGGCGAGCCGCGCGACACCGCGATCGCCGGCGAGCATCCGCTGACGCTGTACGTCGACAAGCGGGAGATCCTCACCATCATGACGCTCGGGGCCGCGCCCGAGGCGCTCGCGATCGGCTACCTGCGCAATCAGCGGCTGCTCGAACGCATCGAGGACCTGGTCTCGGTGCAGGTGGACTGGGACGTGAACGCGGTCGCGGTCACCACCCGCAACGGCCTCGCCGACCTGGAAGCAAAGACGGCGAAGCGCACCAAGACCACCGGTTGCGGCCAGGGCACGGTATTCGGCGATTTGATGGAGGAGATCGACTCGGTGCGCCTGCCCGAAGGCGCAACCCTTTCCCGGGCGACGCTCTACGCGCTGCTCGAGCGGGTGCGCCAGCACGAGACGATCTACAAGCAGGCGGGCGCGGTGCACGGCTGCGCGCTGGCGACCAACAATCCGGCGAGCGGCGCGAGCGAGATCCTGTATTTCGTGGAGGACGTCGGCCGCCACAACGCGGTCGACGCGATCGCCGGCATGATGTGGCTCGACCGCGTCGAAGGCGGCGACAAGATCTTCTACACCACCGGACGTCTCACCTCCGAGATGGTGATCAAGGCGGCGCAGATGCGCATTCCCTTTCTCGTCTCCCGCTCCGGGCTCACGCAGATGGGTTACGAGATCGCGCAGCAAGTCGGGATGACCATGATCGGCCGGGCGACGGGCAAGCATTACCTGCTCTTCACCGGCGCCGAGCGGTTCCGCGATGCGTAGTCTCGCGGCGGAGCAAATTTGGCGGCGGAACGATTCCGCCCCACGGCAGACGCGATGAGCGAGCGTTCCAACGAGGCGCGGGGCCAGTGCCACTGCGGCCGCGTGCGCTTCGTCGCGCGCTTCCCGTCGCGCTTCTGCGTGCACTGCCATTGCCATAGCTGCCGCCAGTCGCACGCGGCGCCCTTCGTCACCTGGATCGGGTTCAAGGCCGGGCAGGTCGCAGTGTTGGCCGGCCACGAAGATCTCGCGCACTACGACTCCTCGCCGGGAACCCGACGCACTTTCTGCCGGGTGTGCGGGACCAAGATATTCTTCGAGTCAGCGCGCTGGCCCGGCGAGGTGCACATTCCGCTCACCACGTTCACCACTCCGGTGGATCGCGAGCCAGACGGCCACGCCTTCTACGAGGAGCATGTCGCCTGGATGCCGTGGCCGCACACTGCGCCGAGCGTCCCCCGGCGCGGCGTCACCGGGCTCGTGCTCGCCGGCGGCCAGGGCCGGCGCATGGGCAGCGTCGACAAGGGGCTCGTCACTCTGCACGGCCGCCCGATGGTGGGCCACGTCATCGAGCGCTTCGCGCCGCAGGTCGACGAGATCCTCATCAACGCCAACCGCAACACCGCCGAGTACGGAGCGCTCGGCTATCCGGTGATCCGGGACCACGTCGAGGGCTTCGCCGGCCCGCTGGCGGGGCTGCACGCCGGGCTGATGCACGCCGAGCATCCGCGGGTGGCGACCGTGCCGTGCGACTCGCCGTTCCTGCCGCTCGATCTCGTGGCGCGACTCTCGAAGGCGCTCGACACGGAAGGCGCCGACATCGCGGTCGCGCGCACGCACGATCAGCCGCATCCGGTCTTCGCCCTGGTGCGTCGCTCCACATTGGCGCATCTCACGCGCTTCCTGGAAGGCGGGGGCCGCAAGATCGACGCCTGGTACGCCTCGCTCCGGAACATCGAGGTACGCTTCGACGACGAGGCGGAGGCGTTTCGCAACATCAACACCGCGGCCGAGCTGGAAGCGGCGGGCCGCTAGAGGACCTGTGACGACGAATCCGCCCAAGTCATTGCGCGAAGCATCGTGCGCCGACGATTACGATCCCAACTCGATGCCGGTAGCGAAGGCCCGCGAGCTGATCGCGAGCTTCCTCGCGCCGGTCACCGCGGTCGAGCGCCTCCACGTGAGAAGCGCGCTCGGGCGCGTGCTGGCCGCCGACATCGTCTCGCCCATCGCGGTGCCGGGCCACGACAACTCGGCGATGGATGGCTACGCGGTGCGTTTCGCCGACCTCGATCCGGCGAAGGAAACGCTGCTCAGGCGCGTCGGCGAATCGTTCGCCGGCAAGCCGTGGCAGGGCTCGATCGGAGCCGGCGAATGCCTGCGCATTTTCACCGGCGGGGTGATGCCGCAGGGTGCAGACACCGTGGTCATGCAGGAGCGCGCGAGCGAGGACGAGCGCGGCGTGCGCATCGCCGCGGGCGCAGTCGCGAAAGCGGGGACCAACCGCCGCTTCGCCGGCGAGGACTTGAAGCAGGGCCAGATCGTGTTTCGCACCGGCCAGCGCGTGCGACCGGCCGAGCTCGGCATGATCGCCTCGCTGGGCATCGGCGAGGTGAGCGTGTACCGCAAGCTCCGTGTCGCGTTCTTTTCCACCGGCGACGAGCTCAAATCCATCGGCACTCCGCTGGGCGCGGGCGAGATCTACGACAGCAATCGCTACACGCTGCACGGCATGCTCGTGCGCCTGGGCTGCGAGACGATCGACATGGGTGTCGTCGAGGACACGCCGGACAAGCTCGAGCGCGCCTTCGTTGCGGCGGCGGAGGCGGCCGACGTGGTCATCACCTCCGGCGGCGTGTCGGTGGGCGAAGCCGACTACGTGAAGCAGCTCCTCGACAAGCTGGGCGAGGTGCTGTTCTGGAAGATCGCGATGAAGCCGGGACGCCCGCTCGCCTACGGCAGGATCGGCGCCGCGCACTTCTTCGGCCTTCCCGGCAATCCCGTCTCCGTGATGGTGACGTTCTACGAGTTCGTGCGCGACGCCCTGCTCATGCTCCAGGGCCAGCGTGAGATCCAGCCCCTGCCGACGTTCAAGGTGGCGCTGGCCGCGCCGATCAGGAAGGCTCCAGGCCGCACGGAGTTCCAGCGCGGCATCCTTTCCGGCGACGGCCGAGGCGGCTGGACGGTGCGCACCACCGGCGACCAGGGCTCCGGCATCCTGTCGTCGATGTCGCAGGCCAACTGCTTCATCGTGCTCCCGAGCGAGACCGGCAACGTCGCGCCCGGCGAGCTCGTCGAGGTGCAGCTCCTGGAGGGGCTCGTTTGACGCCGCGGCGGCGCCGCATCAGCCGGCGGCCCCTCGTGCGCGGGGCGATTAGATAGACAGAAGGTGGGACAGGCCACGCGAGGCGCGCGTGGACAAGCGCGATCCCGGACGATCGGTGGGACCGTGGCCCGTCCCGACTCGTCAGCGTTGCAGCGCCAGCTGGAGCTTTACCGTCGCGACCGCGGCCTCGGCGCACTCGGCCCGTCGCACGCCCTCGGCGCGCTCGAGCAGCGGCGCGACGTTGCGCCAGCCGATCGGAAACAGCGCGATGCCCGCGATCGCCAGCACGGCCGAGACCGCCGGCGATTCGCTGCCGTCGATAACGCTTCTTGCCGCCGCAGCGAGAAGCGACATCGCGACGAACAGCGCCAGCAGCCACAGCTGCGCCTCGAACAGCGTCGTGCGCAGTCGCGCCGAGCTTGCCGCCGCGCGATCGGACCCCGGGATGCGATGGTTTTCACGGTTCATGGTGTTGCCCGTCCTCAAGCGCCGTCTCCGGCGCGCCGTAGCCGTTCAGTAGTAGCGTCCGCCGATCGAGCGCTCGAGTCGCCGGATCCGCTCTTCGAGCTCGAAGATATCCTTCGAGTCGGCAAGATAGGCTTCGCGCTCGCGCACATGCTGTTTCCACAACCAGCGATCGAAGCGCTCCATCCAGGACAGCTTCGGCGCCGCGGAAGCCCACGCGCGCGGCGCGGGGTTGGCCGGGGCCCTGATCGTGCCGATGCCCGTCCAGGCCGGCGTATCCAAGGTGAATTGCGTTGCGTTCATGTCGTTCTCCTTGCATGACCGCGGTGAAACGCGGCTTCGCGAGTGACCTCGAGCACGAATCTATGGCCGCGGAGGGCTCGCGTCCAATCGTATTTACGGAACGCCTCGATCGGGCATGCCGATCGCTTAGAGGCTTTCATATTCATGGAGTTGAGGCGTGTAGCCTGTCCTCGATCAAGGCCCTTTTCTAGCCTGAAAGGGCCGCCACGGAAGCCTCCCCTGCGGAAGCCCTCCGGCGCGCCGCAAAGCTCGCTGGGGGCGTCGCCGCGCCAGCCTGCGGCCGCTCATCTGAAGCCGACGCCGCTAGCGGCGAGTCGCGGAGAGCACGCCGGAGATGTCGCGCACCAGCGCCAGCGCACGCCTGAGCTCTTCCAGGTCGCGCACTTCCAGCGTGAAGGCCATGTGCGCCTGGAGATTGCGCGTGAGCGTGTTGACCGCGGTGACGTTGAGTTTCTCGCGCGAGAACACTTCGGAGATGTCGCGCAGCAGTCCCTGACGGTCCATCGCGTCGACCACCACGTCGACCGGAAAAACCTCGTCGCGCGCGGTGCCCCAGTCGGCGGAGATCAGGCGCTCCGGCTGGCGCTCGCGCATGCGCGCGACGTTGGGACAGCTCTGGCGATGCACGGAGATGCCCTTGCCGCGCGTGACGAAGCCTACGATGCGGTCGGGCGGAACGGGCTTGCAGCAGCGGGCGAGCGCGGTCATCAGCCGGTCCACGCCGACGATGAGGATGCCGCTTCCCGCGCCCGCCGACTTGCTCTCGCGCGCGATGACGGCGTCCCCGGGCGCCGCGGCCGGAGCGATGTCGAGCTTCGCGGCGGCGCGGATCGCGTTCTGCACGGCACGCAGGTTGATCTCCGCCCGGGCAACGGCGGCGAAGAAATCCTCCGCGGCGGCGAAGCCGGCTTCCGATGCGATCGCCTCGAGCTTGAGCGCGGTCGCGCCGGCGCGCGCGAGCTCGCGCTCCACCATCTCGCGCCCGTGCGCGATCGTCTCCGCCAGCGCCTCGGCCTTGAACCACTGCCGCACCTTGGCGCGGGCGCGATGGCTCGCCACGTAGCCGAGATCGGGATTGAGCCAATCGCGCGAGGGCCCCCCCTGCTTCACCGCGACGATCTCGACCCGCTGGCCGCTCGCGAGCACGTAGTTGAGCGGCACCATCGCGCCGTCGACCCGCGCGCCGCGGCAGCGGTGCCCCAGGCTCGTGTGCACCGCGTAGGCGAAGTCGATCGGCGTCGCGCCGCGCGGCAGGTCCACGACCTTGCCCTGCGGCGTGAGCACGTAGATCGTGTCGGTGAAGAGGCTGGACTTGAACTGCTGCAGCCATTCGCCGGCGTCGGCGACCGCGTCCTTCCAGTCGAGGACCTGGCGCAGCCACGCGATCTTCTCCTCGAATCCCGGGTCGAGCCGGCCCGCCGTCGCGCCTTCCTTGTAGCGCCAGTGCGCGGCGACGCCGTACTCGGACTGGCGGTGCATCTCGAAGGTCCGGATCTGCACCTCGAGCGGCTTGGCCTCGGGTCCGATCACCGCCGTATGCAGCGAGCGGTAGTCGTTCGGCTTGGGCTTGGCGATGTAGTCGTCGAACTCGCGCGCGATGGGCGTCCAGAGGTTGTGGACGACCCCGAGCGCGCCGTAGCAGTCCTTCACGCTGTCCACCAGGATGCGCACCGCGCGGATGTCGTAGAGCGACTCGATGCCCGCGTCCTTGCGCCGCATCTTGTTCCAGATGCTGTAGATATGCTTGGCGCGGCCGGTTACTTCGGCCTTGATGCCTGCCGCGGCGAGCTCGCGCTCGAGTTTCGAGCGCACCTGGTCGACGTAGTGCTGGCGGTCGAGCCGGCGCTCGTCGAGGAGCCGGGCGATGCGCTGGTAGACCTCGGGCTCGAGCGCCCGCAGGGAGAGATCCTCCAGCTCCCATTTGAGCTGCCAGACTCCGAGCCGGTTGGCGAGCGGGCCGAACAGATCGAGCGTCTCGCGCGCGGCATGCGCGCGGTCGTCCGCCGACGCTCTCTCGCTGCCGACGAGCCAGCGCAGGGCCCGCGTGCGCTCGGCGAGCTTCAAGAGCACGACGCGAATGTCCTGGACCATCGCCAGCAGCATCTTGCGCAGATTCTCGGCCTGGAGGTCCCGCTCCTCCTTGCCGGCGCTGTCGGGCGCGGCGCGGATCGCGCCCATGCGCGTCGCGCCGACGATCATCTGCGTCACTTCCGCGCCGAAGGTCGCCGCGAATTCGTCAGCATCGAAGCGCGGTGTGTAGGGCATGCCGAGAAGCACCGCGGCGCGCACCGAGTCGGCGTCGAGCTTCAATCCCGCGAGGATGGCAGCGGTGCCGAGCGCGCGGTCGATCCAGGGCTCGCCGTCGGCGGCCGCACGATCGCCGTACCCGGCGCGCGCAGCGTCGACGGCCTTGGCGATCGCGGCCCGCTCAGGGGCGCAATACGCCGCGCCGATCTGCTCCAGCCAGCTCGCGAACGCTTCCGGGGCGGCGGACGCGAACGACGACGGCGGCGCCGCGTGAACGATGGCGACCATGCGATCGATTATACCGACGCCGCAGGTGTGAATTCAGTCGCACGGCGACGGGCGAGCCTGGTCGAATGAATTCGGCCCTACGCCAATTCGGGGCGAGCCTCGCCGAATGAATTCGGCCCTACACGAATCCGGCCCTACGTCGTCACGCAGCCGCCTTGGCCACCGCGTCGGCGATCTCGCGTGCGACGGTGTCCGCCGTCTTCGCCTCGCGCGCCTCGACCATCACGCGCAGCACGGGCTCGGTGCCCGAGGGCCGTAGCAGAACGCGGCCGCCGCCGTCGAGCGCGGCCACCGCGTTGCGCTCGGCGCTGCGGATGGTGACGTCGCTCTTCCAGTCGAAGCCGCGGCGGATCGGCACGTTGATCAGCCGCTGCGGAAACAGCGGGGCATCGGCGGTGGCCGAGGCGAGCGTGGTGTCCTGCTCGCGCAGCGCGCGCAGCACGGCGAGCGCGGCAACGATCGCGTCGCCCGTCGTGTGCTTGTCGAGGCAAATGATGTGCCCCGAGTTCTCGCCGCCGAGGATCCAGCCCTTGTCCTTCATGCGCTCGAGCACGTAGCGGTCGCCGACGGGGGCGCGCTCGAGCGGAATGCCGCGCCGCGCGAGCGCCTGCTCGAAGCCGAGGTTGCTCATCTGCGTGCCCACCACGCCGCCGGCCATGGCGCCGCGACGCCAGTAGTCGAGCGCGATCACGTACATCAGTTGATCGCCGTCGTAGGCGCGGCCTTGCGAATCGACCATGACCAGCCGATCGCCGTCGCCGTCCAGGGCAAGCCCGACGTCGGCGCCGTGCCGCACCACAGCCGCCTGCAAGTGCTCCGGATGCATCGCGCCGCAGCCGGCGTTGATGTTCGTCCCGTCGGGATCGCTGCCGACCGCGAACACTTCCGCGCCCAGCTCGTGGAACACCGGCGGCGCGACGTTATACGCCGCGCCGTGCGCGCAATCGACGACGACCTTGAGGCCTTTCAAGTCCAGCTCGTTGGGGTACGTGCTCTTGCAGAACTCGATGTAGCGCCCGCTGGCATCGTTGACGCGGAACGCCTTGCCCAGCTCCCGCGAGGAGACGCAGGCGAGCGGAGCGTCCATGCCGGTCTCGATGGCCGCCTCCACATCGTCGGGAAGCTTGGTGCCGGAGGCCGAGAAGAATTTGATCCCGTTATCCTCGAACGGATTGTGCGAGGCGCTGATCACGATGCCGGCGGAGAGCCGCAGCGCGCGCGTGAGGTAGGCGACCGCGGGCGTTGGCAGCGGGCCGGTGAGATACACGTCTACGCCAGCGGCGGACAGGCCCGCCTCGAGCGCGGCCTCGAGCAGGTAGCCGGAGATGCGCGTGTCCTTGCCGATCAGCACCGCCGGCGTCTCGCCGGACTTTCCCGCCGACTCGCGAACGAGCACGCGGCCGGCCGCGTAGCCGAGCTTGAGCACCGTCTCGGGCGTGATAGGAGTCTCGCCCATGCGCCCGCGCACGCCGTCGGTGCCGAAATAGCGTTTCTGCGTCATGCTTGATTCCTTCGTCGATCGCCCCGGCTGCTTCAGCGGCTGGCACCTTCCACCGCGCGCCACACGCTGAGCGCGTCGACCGTCTCGCGCACGTCGTGCACGCGCACGATCGCCGCGCCGCGCTCGACCGCCGCGAGCGCCGCGGCGACACTGCCCGCGACGCGCTCGCCGACATCGCGGCCGGTCAACGCGCCGATGGTCGACTTGCGCGACAGCCCGACGGCCACCGGGTAGCCGAGCGCGACCAGCTCGTCCAGCCAACGCAGCAGAGCGAGATTATGAGCCACCGTCTTGCCGAAGCCAAAGCCCGGATCGATCGCGATGCGGTTGCCGGCAATGCCGGCACGCTCGCAGGCGGCCGCGCGCTCGGCGAGAAAGCTTTTCACCTCGCTGACCACGTCCGTGTACACGACATGCAGTTGCATGGTCGCGGGCTCGCCCTGCATGTGCATCAGACACACTCCTACGGGCTCCGCCGCCGCGGCGACCGCTTCGAGCGCGCCGGGAGCGCGCAGCGCACCGATGTCGTTGACCATGCCGGCCCCCGCGGCGATTGCCGCCCGCATCACCGCGGGCTTGCGCGTGTCGATCGAGAGCACCGCGCCGCGCGCGGCGCACTCCTCGCGCAGCGCCTCGAGGATCGGGACTACGCGCGCGAGCTCGTCGCCTTCGGCGGCCGGCGCGGCGCCCGGTCGCGTCGATTCGGCGCCGACGTCGATGATGTCGGCGCCATCGGCGAGCATGCGGCGCGCGTGCGCAAGCGCGGCATCGCGGTCGACGAAGCGCCCGCCGTCGGAGAACGAGTCCGGAGTGACGTTGAGCACGCCCATGACCCGCGGCCTGTCGAGCGTGAGCGCGAAGCGGCCGCAGCGCAAGGGTCCGGGCACGGTGTAGGCGTAGGTGTCGGCGGGCATCGCTAAGCGCAGCGAGGCGAGGCGAGGCGAGGATTCAATGCTAAACGATTGCGCCGGTTCTCGCTGCCTTCGCGAAGCATCCGTGCGGCAGCGCCGGAATCTTCGCCGCCTTTCGGCTGTCGATAAAGACATCGGTTCCACTTCTTTGACGCTTCATGCGCCGCCGCGATGCGCTTCGGGCGCTCACCACGATCGCCGCCGGCTATGCGCTCGACGCGAAGACTGCGGTGACGGCGCATCTCGGCAGCGCGCAGCCGTTCGACTTCGCGCAGCTCAAGGGACGCGCCCGCGGCGCCGCCGCGGCGCCGTACGTGCCGCGCGTCCGGCCGTTTCCGGATGCGCTCCGCCGCCTGGACTGGGATCACTACGAGGCGATCCGCTACCGCGACGAGCGCGCGCTGTGGGCCGGCGAAGGCCTTCGCTTCAAGGTCAAGTTCTTTCATCCGGGCTGGCATTACGACGAGCCGGTGCACATCCACGAAGTGGTCGACGGCCGCGCGCGGGAGATCGCGCTCGACGGCGCGATGTTCGACTACGGCAGGAGCGGCATCTCCGGCGTGGGCCTGCAGCCGAGCCTCGGCTTCGCGGGCTTTCGCGTGCTGTTCCATACCGATCCCGCGCGCGACGTCGCCGCTTTCCTCGGCGCAAGCTACTTCCGCGCCGTGGGCGGCGCAGGCCAGTACGGACTCTCGGCGCGCGGGCTGGCAATCGATTGCGGGCTGCCGCGCCCGGAGGAGTTTCCGGTGTTCTCGGAGTTCTGGCTCGAGCGCCCGGCACCGGACGCAGACAGGCTGACCGTGTACGCGCTCCTCGAATCGAAGAGCAGGACCGGCGCCTACCGCTTCGACATCGAGCCGGGGCCGACGCTCGCGATGAGCGTCTCGGCCGCGGCCTACCCGCGCCTGGCGGTCGAGCGGCTCGGCATCGCACCGCTGACCAGCATGTACTACCAGGGCGAGAGCGACCGCCGTCCGAGCGCCGACTGGCGCCCGCAGATCCACGATTCCGACGGATTGGCGATGTGGAGCGGCAACGGCGAATGGATCTGGCGGCCGCTCGGCAATCCGCTGCGGCTTCGCTTCAGCGCCTTCGAGTCGGCGGAGCCGCGTGGATTCGGGCTGCTGCAGCGCGATCGCAGCTTCGATCACTACCAGGACGACTTCGCGTATTACGATCGGCGGCCGAGCCTCTGGGTCGAGCCGCGCTCACGATGGGGACGCGGCTCGATCGAGCTGCTCGAGCTGCCCACTGACGACGAGACGGCGGACAACGTCGTCGCCTTCTGGAACCCGGCGGCGAAGCCCCAGCCCGGGCAGGAGCTTCTGTTCGACTATCGCCTGTACTGGGGCACGCGCGCGCCCGTACAGCCAGGGCTCGCCCAGGTGACCGCCACGAGACACGGCATCGGCGGCATCGTTGGACGGAAGCGGGCGTACTTCTCCTGGCGGTTCGTGATCGACTTCGCCGGCGGCGATCTGCCGCTCATCGGCAAGCACGTGAAGGTCGAGCCGGTGATCAACGCGTCGCGCGGCAGGGTCGAGCTCGCCTCAGCGCACCCTTTGAAGTCGACTGGAGGCTACCGCGCGATGTTCGACTTGAGGCCGCTCGACGACGATCCGGCGCCGATCGATTTGCGTCTGTTCCTGCGCGCCGACGGACAGGCGTTGAGCGAGACGTGGATCTATCAGTCGCCGGCGCGGGCGACGTAGGCGCCAAGAAGCGGCGAATGCCCGGCACGCGCTTAAGACGCCGCAGGCGTGCGCGAGTGAGAATCAGGCCGGGTTGGCCGAAGGCGCGGCGTCCGGACCGGCGTCGGGGCCGAAGCTCGCGTGCGCCGGCGTGGTCGCCGGCTTGGGCGGACGCGGCGGGCGGTTCTTCATGATGTCCTCGATCTGCTCGCCGTCGAGCGTCTCCCATTCGAGGAGCACCTTCGCCATCGTCTCGACCTTGTCGCGGTTGTCCTCGATCAGCTTGCGCGCGAGCGCGTACTGCTCATCGATGATGCGCCGGATCTCCTGATCGACCTTCTGCATGGTTGCCTCGGAGACATTCTTCTGGGTGGTGATCGAGCGGCCGAGGAAAACCTCGCCTTCGTTCTCGGCGTAGACCATGGGGCCGAGCGAATCGGACATGCCGTAGCGCGTGACCATGTCGCGCGCCATCTGCGTGGCCCGCTCGAAGTCGTTGCCGGCGCCGGTGGTCATCTGCGCCATGAAGATCTCCTCGGCGATGCGGCCGCCGAACAGCACCGCGATGCGCTGCAGCAGGTAGTCGCGGTCGTAGGAGTAGCGGTCCTGCTCGGGCAGCTGCATGGTCACGCCCAGCGCGCGCCCGCGCGGGATGATCGTGACCTTGTGCACCGGATCCGATTTCGGAAGGAGCTTCGCCACCACCGTGTGCCCGGACTCGTGGTAGGCGGTGTTCCGCTTCTCGTCGTCGGACATGACCATCGACCGGCGCTCGGCGCCCATCATGATCTTGTCCTTGGCGAGCTCGAAGTCCTCCATATCCACCAGGCGCTTGCTCTTGCGGGCGGCGAAGAGCGCGGCCTCGTTGACGAGGTTGGCGAGATCGGCGCCCGAGAAGCCCGGCGTGCCGCGGGCGATGATCTCCGCCTTGACGTCGCCGGCGAGCGGAACCTTGCGCATGTGCACCAGCAGGATCTGCTCGCGGCCGCGAATGTCGGGGAGCGGCACCACGACCTGGCGATCGAAGCGGCCGGGCCGGGTGAGCGCGGGATCGAGCACGTCGGGGCGGTTGGTCGCGGCGATGACGATCACGCCGAGGTTGCCCTCGAAGCCGTCCATCTCGACCAGGAGCTGGTTCAACGTCTGCTCGCGCTCGTCGTTGCCGCCGCCCAGCCCCGCGCCGCGCTGGCGGCCGACCGCGTCGATCTCATCGATGAACACGATGCACGGCGCGTTCTTCTTGGCCTGCTCGAACATGTCGCGCACGCGGGCCGCGCCGACGCCGACGAACATCTCGACGAAGTCCGAGCCCGAGATGGTGAAGAAGGGCACCTTGGCCTCGCCGGCGATCGCCTTGGCGAGCAGCGTCTTGCCCACGCCGGGATTGCCCACCATCAGGACCCCGCGCGGGATGCGGCCGCCGAGCTTCTGGAACTTGGACGGGTCGCGCAGGAACTCGACCAGCTCGGAGACCTCTTCCTTCGCCTCGTCGCACCCGGCCACGTCGGCGAACGTGACCGTGTTGTTGGACTCGTCGAGCATGCGCGCCTTGCTCTTGCCGAAGGAGAACGCGCCTCCCCGGCCGCCGCCCTGCATCTGACGCATGAAGAACACCCAGACGCCGATCAGGAGCAGCATCGGGAACCAGGAGATGAACACCTGCGCGAGGAAGCTCTGCTCCTCCTCGGGCTTGGCCTGCACCTTGACGCCGTACTTGATCAGGTCCCCGACCATCCACAGGTCGCCCGGACTGTAGGTGACGTTGGTCTTCTTGTCGGTGCTCGTCCACTTGATGGTGCGACCTTCGATCGAGGCCGTCTCGACGTGCCCCTGCTTCGCCTGCTCCATGAATTCGGAATAGGGCACGGTATCCTTCGTGCCCGGACGCGCGTCGAACTGCTTGACCACGGTCAGGACCACCAGGCCGACGACCAGCCAGATCAGCAGGTTCTTGAGCAGGTTATTCAACATCGTTCCTTCGGAGCAGCGATTTTTGCCCGTTACGGCGCCATTCTAGCAGGATGCGTACCAAGCCGGCTCTTAACCTACGTCAGGCTTCACGCCGCGCCGACGGCCGGAAGCCTCTGGCCACGAGAAAAACTTCCCGGCTCCGATCGCGCGACGCCTTGGGCTTGCGCACATAAACCTTTTCGAAACATGTCGTGAATTGCTGCTCAAGGCGGGCAAAGCCCGCTCCCTGAAAAGCTTTGACGACCATATCGCCCCCGGGTTGCAGCGCCCGGCCGGCGAACTCGAGGGCACGCTCGCCCAGATATACGCTTTTTGCCTGGTCCGCGGATTCGATGCCGCTGATATTGGGCGCGAGATCGGAAAGCACAAGGTCGGCCTTGCGCCTGCCGACCGCTTCGGCCACTGCGCGCAGCGTGCCTTCGTCGCGGAAGTCGCCCTGAACGAACGTGATGCCGGGCAGCGGCTCCATCGCGAGCAGATCCACGGCGACGATACGGCCGGCAGGGCCGAGGCGCTCCCTGAGAACCTGCGACCAGCTTCCCGGGGCGGCGCCGAGGTCGACCACGGTCATTCCGGGGCGGAGCAGCCGGTCGCGCTCCGCAAGCTCGATGAGCTTGAACGCGGCGCGCGAGCGATAGCCCTTCGCTTGCGCCTCCCGGACGTACGGATCGGTGACGTGCGCGTGCATCCACGCCGGGTTGAAGCGGTGCTTCTTGACCCGGCCGCTCGGCCGGGAGCTTCGGCTCATGGCAAGGGAGGAACCTCCAGGGCGGTCCCGGAACATAGCGCCGGCGGTCCCATCCCTCAAGACGGCGGCCGAGCCGAACGCCGCCGGCGCGACGACCGATCAGGGAACACGGGTGCGCCGAGCGCCGCTACTTCGCCCTAGGCTTGAGCTCGATCTCGATCGAGGCATACCAAGCCGCCAGGTTGTCGATGTCGGCGTCGGAGAGCGGCTTGGCGATCACCGCCATCACCTCGCTCGGCCGCTTGCCGGCCCTGAACTGGCGCAACTGATCAGCGAGATAGATGGCGGGCTGCCCCGCGAGATTCGGGGCGCTGGGAAGCACGCTGATGCCCGCATCGCCATGGCAGGCCACGCAGGCATCGGCCTTGCCCCGCCCTGCGGCGACGTCGGCCGCTTCGGCCCCGGCGATGCAGCCGCCGAGTAGGACCGCGAAAGCGACGCGCGCCCCGCCGCGGCGCGACGGCAACCGCGGCGGCTTGGAAAGCGTCGTCACTCGCCGGCGTACGAGATGCGATAGAGAGCGCCCGCGAAGTCGTCCGAGACGAGGATCGAGCCGTCGGGGAGCTGCGCGACATCGACCGGACGGCCCCGATAGCGGTGAGTGTCCGGATCGAGCCAGCCCTCCGCGAACACCTCGGTCTTTTCCGCGGTGCCGTCGGGCTTGAGCGACGTGAACATCACGCGCGCGCCGATCGGCGTCGTGCGGTTCCACGAGCCGTGCTGCGCCGAGAAGATGCCGCCGCGGTACTTCGCGGGAAACTTGTTGCCGGTGTAGAACGTGAGTCCGAGGTCGGCCGCATGGGCCGCCATCTCGACCTGCGGATAGACGAGATTGGCGGGCAGCGGGTCCTTGTCGTAGCCGTTCTCGGTGATGCGCACGTGCCCGCACACCAGCGGATAGCCGAAGTCCTGCCCGGCGGCCGTGGCGCGATTGAGCTCGCCGGGAGGCGTGTCGTCGCCCATGCCGTCGGTCTGGTTGTCGGTGAACCACAGCGTATTGTCCTTCGGATTGAAATCGATGCCGACGGAGTTGCGAATGCCGCGCGCGTAGACCTCGCGCTTGCTGCCGTCGAACGCGTTCATGCGCACGATGCCGCCGATGCCCCATTCGCGATAGAGCGCGAGCTTGTCGCGCGGCGGCACGTTGAACGGCTGGCCGAGCGCGATGTAGAGCATGCCGTCCTTGCCGATGCGGCAGACCCGCGAGCCGTGATTGAACGACTCCTCCTCCTCCGGGATCAGCTTGCCCTGCGGCACGACCTCGATCACTGCGACATCGGGCCCTTCCGAGAAGAACTCGGCGGCCGGGAAGTTGAGCACGCGATTCTGCTCGATAACGATCAGGAAGCCGTCCCTGGTCCAGCACACGCCGTTCGGAACCTTGAAGTTGAGCGACGGCGCGAACGCCTTCACCTCGTCCGCGACGCCGTCGCCATCACGATCGGTCACTGCCCAGACCGTCGTCTTGCGCGTTCCCACGAAGAGCATGTTGGTCGAGGGCGCCACCGCCATGTGCCGCGCGTCGGGGACGATGGCGTACAGGTCGATCCTGAACCCGGGCGGCAGCGTGATCCGCTTCAGGTTCTCCCGGATCGCGTCCGCGTTCTTGCCGTTCTGCGGAACCGGCGGGATGCGGAGATCGGTGCTGGCGACCTTGAACTGTTTGAGCGTTGCGAGATTGTCGGGTCTGGCGGGCTGCGCGATCGCGGATGCCGCCGCGAGCGCCGTTGCGACACCGAGAGCCAGTGCGAAGCGGGCTTTGCTCATGCGTACCTCCCTGATTGGGACTTCGGCGCGCCGTGGATCCCCATGCGCCGTTGTCGTCTACATAGTGTCAGCCTCCGGCTAGCGTGTCGTCAAGCCGGCGCGCGGTGCGGCTGTGCAGTTGAAAACGACGCCACTGGGCCGGCAAGCGGCGCGTGGTCTGGAATCTGCTCGGGCAGAGACGCCCGCCGGGCTTTTGGCGCTTTTTACCGGCGTACCGGCGCCTCGTCCTACGGTGCGAGGATCGGTTTGTAGTTTTTGGCGCGTCGTGTCCGGTCCCCCCGGACACCCGTGCGGAGAGGAATCGCCGTGAAGACCTACAAGGTCACCGTTCCCGAGATCGGCATCGTCGCGGCGACCCGCGGCATGCTGGGCGCCGGCATCGGTCTGGTCGCCTCGAACCACATGCGCCCCGAGACGCGCCGGGCCGTCGGCTGGACCCTGGTCGCAGTCGGCGCGCTGACAACCATCCCGATCGTCATGGCCCTGCTGGGGCACCGGGAGCAGGGTAACTCGTCGGCGAAAGCGCGCGAGACAAGTGCACTCACTGGAGGGAGCATATGAGCGGCACGAAGATTGTGGGCATCATCCTGCTGGTCGCTGGACTTCTCGGCCTCGCCATCGGCCACTTCGAGTACACCAAGGAAACGCACGAGGGCGAATTCGGGCCGTTCCACTTCTCGGTGAAGGAGAAGGACACCGCGATCATTCCGACCTGGGCCAGCCTCGCCGTCGCGGTGGCCGGCGCGGTGGTGCTCGTGGCCGGCCGCAAATAAGGCGCGGACCTCCGGGCGGTCGAAGCGGGCCGCGCGCGCGTCAATTTCGATCGAGCGGGCTCACCACCGCACGCCCGCCGCGGTTGAGCACGTGGGTGTAGATCATCGTAGTGCTCACGTCGGCGTGGCCCAGGAGCTCCTGCACAGTGCGGATGTCGTAGCCCGATTCGAGCAGGTGCGTGGCGAACGAGTGACGCAGCGTGTGCGGCGTGGCGGGCTTGGTCAGGCCGGCATCGCGCACCGCCTGCTTACGCACGCGCTGCACTGCCTTCTCGTCGAGATGATGCCGACGGGTGGGGCTCGAGCGCGGATCGACCGAAAGCCTCGCCGCAGGGAAGACGTACTGCCAGCCCCATTCGACCGAGCTTCCCGGATACTTGCGCGCGAGCGCGAAGGGCAGGTAGACGGCTCCATAGCCGCGCTCGGAATCCTCGGCATGCTGCTCCTGCGCGCGCGACAGGTGGCTGCGCAGCGCACCGACGCAGGCCGCGGGCAGGATCGTCACCCGGTCCTTCTGTCCCTTGCCGTCGCGCACGACGATCAGCCGGCGCTCGAAATCGACGTCCTTGACACGCAGGCGAACGCACTCCATCAGCCGCATTCCGGAACCGTACAACAAGCGGGCCATGAGCCGATGCACCCCGGACAGGCGCCGGAGCAAAGCGCGCACTTCGGCCGGGGTCAGAACCGTCGGCAGGCGCTGCGGCATGCGGGCCTGGGTGATATTGCGCATCCACTCCAGATCCTGTCCGAGCACCTGGCGGTACAGGAAGAGCAGCGCCGACTTCGCCTGGTTCTGCGTCGACGCTGAAACGTTACCCCGCACCGCAAGGTCGCTCAGGAACTGCTCCACCTGCTCGCTTCCCAGCTCGCGGGGATACCTTCTGCCGAAATGGCGGATGAAGCGCTTTGCCCAGTCGACGTAAGCTTCCTCGGTCCGGATGGAGTAGTGTTTAGCCCGGATGCGCATCCGTAGCTGATCGAGCAGCCGCGTCGGAGTTGGCGCCGACGCGGGCTCCGACGTGTCATCGGGAAGGGGAGCCATTGGCGCGACCGTCTCGCACGTGTACTTTTCGGGACCTTTAGGGGGTGTTCTGCCAGCCACTTTAAGGGCGGGCAAGGCGTTGCGGGTCATCCGAATGGATTAGAACCGTCCTGCTCCCGATCGACCGCCGTAATATTTGGGACTTCTACTTTTAGTTAGGGCGCTATGTCAGCCCGCCAGCTTGGAGACACTCTCGCCAGTCAACTCTATGCGTCTACTCTTAAGCCACTCGGGTTCCGAAAGTTGCGGCGCACCCTTTACCGCGAACGTCCTGGCTACATCGAGTCCTTCGAGATTCACGGGAGCTCCTGGAATAGCGGCGAGGAACCTTGGACCTTCTACTTGAATGTGCGCGTTCAGTTTTCTGGCGTTGCGCCACTTCCCGGCTCGAGTCGGGCGCGCACGTATCACGCCGATGGTCGTATTGAGCGAATTGTCCCGGCCGCCCCCTCCAAGTTCGAGGCTTCCTCGCGAAACTTAACGCAAATGGAGAGCGACCTTGCAAGGTTTATCATCCTCGCCAGCGACGCGCTGCCTAGTCTACTGCCCGCTGCCAAGTTGCGTGCGGAACGTGGTTTGTATTCGCCGTTGCCAGTTCCACAGAGTTGGGCAAATGCATAGCGCCCTAACCTCTCGCTCAAGCGGACGCCTCGCTTGCGGCGCTGCGCGCCGTCCGCTCGGCGCCGCTTAGCTTGGTTTGTTAGGCCACGACTTCACGCCACTGTTTTTGCCGTCTAGTGTTGGCCTTGCTATGCTGCGCCCATGCAGGTCGCCGAGGTGCTGAGAATGCTCCAAGACGACGGGTGGTATCTGGTCGCAACGCGTGGCAGCCATCGCCAGTTCAAGCATCCCTCGAAGCCGGGTCGAGTCACGGTGCCCGGGAAACCGAGCGATGATCTGGCGATTGGTACACTCGGCAGCATTCTCAAGCAGGCTGGTCTGAAGAAGTGAGGTCCCTATGCGTTACGCCGTAGTAATCGAAAAGGCCGCGAACAATTACTCCGCTTACGTTCCGGACCTGCCCGGCTGCGTTGCCACCGGCGCTACGGTCGCCGAAGCAGAGGCTCAAATTCGCGAAGCCATCGCATTCCACTTGGAAGGTTTGCGCGAAGATGGCTTGCCGGTCCCGCCAGCTTCAAGCCAAGTCGATTACGTCGACGTCGTGGCCTAACCACTCGCTCAACCGGACCGCTCGCCGGCGGCGCTCACGCGCCGTCCGCTCGCGGCCGGTTAGCTTGGTTCGTTAGGCCGCAGGAGGCGCCCCATAAGGCGCACGTGGACGATCATTGGCGTTGACGATGTGCCTAGCAGCTTCAAGTGGTGCCAATCGTTACTTGGCCTGTCGGAGACGGCTCCCGCCCATGATGACTTCGGTCAAATCCTTGACTCGGATGGAACGGTCTTGCTGTGCCTTCACGAGTGGGGTGCCCATGAGCTACCGTGACGTCTGTCAACGGGTTTGTTCATGGCGTGACGGATTGCGCGGTGAAGGGACGGCGGTGCTTGGCGAGGCTGTAGATCGCGGACAGCAGCTTGTGCATGCAGGCCACCAAGGCGACCTTAGGCAACTTACCGCGCGCGCGGAGCCGCAGGTAATGGCCACGCAGCCAGGGGTTCTTGCGGACCGCGGTGAGCGTGGGCATCCACAGTGCAGCGCGCAGGCGCGCGTTGCCGATTGGGGTCAGGCTGGCGCGGCGCGGTTGGTGTTTGCCCGACTGGCGCAGCTTGGATCACGCCAACATAGGCGGCGAGTGCGCTCGGGGTGCGGAAGTGGGCGGGGTCGCCAAGTTCGGCAATGAGGCAGGCAGCGGTGTTGGGACCGATGCCGTCGATGGTGGTGAGCAGCCGTCCGACCGCATGCTCGTTGAGTTTAGTTTCGATGTCCCGATCGAGCTCACGCAGGCGTCGGCGCAGGTGTCGAGGTCTTGGCAGGCATAGCGCACTTGAATGCGGTAGGCGGCACTGTGATGACGGCCGACCGAATGGCGCGCGGCCTCGATCAGGGCGCGCGCGAGGTCAAGGCCGACTTGGTGGCGGCCGTCGTAGCGCAAGGCAGCCAGGCGCTTGACCGACACGCCATGGAAGGCGACGGCGGTCGGGTAGTCATGCAGGAGCGCGCTGGCGAGTTCGCTGTCGAGGCTACGCACGTAACGGGTGAATTCGGGGAAACCGAGGTCGACCAGACGGTGCAACTGGCGCACCCGATCGCCGAAGTCCTGCACCAGCCGTTCGCGCAGGCGCACGAGCTCGCGCAGTTCCTCGGTCGCGGCATCGGGCAAGCGCGTCGGCGGCGGTCGTTTCTGGGCGGCGAAGCGAGCAATGCCGAGCGCATCGATGGCGTCGGTCTTGGTACGCTCAAGATCCTCGCTGGCGAAGCGGTGTGTGGGCAGTGGATTGATCAGGGCGACGCTGTGGCCGGCGGCAGCCAAGGCAGCGAACAGGTTCTTCCAGTAATGCCCGCTCGCCGCCATGGCAATCAGCACTTCGCTGGCCGCACCGAGCAGGTCGAGCGCCTTCTGATAGCCCGCCGCGTCTTCGGCAAAGGCGGTGGCCTTGAGCGCAAGGGTGCCATCGCCTTCGACGACGGCGAGGACATGCGTTTCAGAGGCGACGTCGATTCCGGCAAAGCGCATACGACCTCCTGGCGACGGCGGAAGTCGGGAGCCCCGGAGCCGGTGCCCAGGTCCACGCTTGTGCATGCGAGGACACGGCAAGGCCGGCCCCGGGATACCGTTCGGACCACGAGCACCGGTCGAGGGCGCCAATCTCATGCCCGAGGACGCTGCCTCAGCGACCCTACGGCGACTCTCTCCCGGATTCCGTCGGCGTCCATTCTGCTCGGACTCAGCCGATGAGCGGACAACATACAAGCATCCCTCACTGATGAGCCCCGATCACGGGATACCCGGTAACGGCCTCCTCTTGTTCTTCCGTGTCGATGATTTCGACCTGGCGCTCCAAAGGGCACGCGCTCTCGTGAACCGCTTCGAAAAAGAGCCCCACGTCAATCCGAACACTCGAACGAAGGAGTTCTCACTTCGAGATCCGGACGGATACTATGTCACGATCAGTGCGCTATCTGCGGCCTAACCTCTCGCTCAAGCGGACCCGTGTCCGGCGGGCGTCCTGCGGCGCCCGCCGGCACGGGCCGCTTAGCTTGGTTCGTTAGGCGTCGAATCACGCTAAGAGTTGATGAATGCCGTTGCTCGGATCAGCCGCCATGCTGCTGTTGTTCGATGTCGCGCCTGACGCAGTGTCTGAGCACGACGACTGGCATACGCATGAACATCTGCCCGAGCGTTTGGCTATTCCTGGCTTTCTCCGCGGAAGCCGATGGGTCGTGACCCGCGGACAACCTCGTTACCTCGTTCTGTACGAGGTCGCTGAACTTCCAACGCTGACTTCCGCAGCGTACTTAGAGCGCTTGAACAGCCCGAGTGCGTGGACTTCGAGGATGATGCCGCACTACCGCGCCATGAGCAGGGGGCTGTGCTCAGTGGTCGCAAGCAATGGCCTCGGCATAGGCAACCTCGCATATCTGGTTCGGTTCAAGCCTCTCGCTGAGACGGCGGAGTCGGTGCGAAGCTGGCTTCTCGAGGAGGTACTCCCGCACCTGCCTGCGAGGCGCGGGGTTGGAAGTGCCCACCTACTCCAGAGTGCAGCCACGGCACAAATGACCAACGAGCAACGCATCCGGGGAGCCGACTCTGGCATGGACTCGGCGCTCTTAGTGATGGGGTATGAGGTCGACGCGCTTTCGGACTTGGTGCGAGACGTTCTCGGCCCGCAGCATCTCGAGCGCCGTGGGGCTTCGGTAGCTGCTGACGGCCAATACAGACTCGACTACATCCTGACCCATGCCGAGGTCGACGCCTAACCACTAAGCTCAACCGGACCGCTCGCCGGCGGCGCTGGCGCGCCGTCCGCTCGCGGCCGGTTAGCTTGGTTCGTTAGGCGTACCTGCCACCGCATGGCACGGTCACCGGATAATTCGGATCCTGCGGCATGGCATCGTCACTTTGCCATGGAAGGGAATAATCCCGCGTGGCAACTCTCGGTTGAACCACGCGATGTCGCCAAGGACCGCGGGATGTTCGGCGCCGCGCATGCTTCCGCGTGGCATTGGGCGGTCGTAGGCACCGAGCTTAATCGCATGCGGGCGACCATGCTCCTTGCTGAGGTCCACGCCTTGCTCAGCCATGGCGCTACGACACTTGCGTATGCGCACGAAATTTGCGAATACTTCCTGGGCGAAGCCGATACACCCGATTGGGAGGTCGCTTTCACGCACGCCGTGTGCGAGCGCACCTCGAGCATCCGTTCGCCGGTAGCCGAATGCTCCGGGATCTGCTCAATCGGGAGGGATTCGAGGTTGGCCGCAAGCATGTCGCGACGCTCATGCGCAAGATGGGTATCGAAGCGCTCTACCAGCGACCGAGGACCAGCGGTCGGGATCGTGAGCATCCGGTGTTTGCGTATTTGCTTCGCGCGATGACCATTGATCGGCCGAACCAGGCCTGGGCGATGGACACGACCTACATTCCGATGCGGCGCGGCTTCGTCTACCTGACCGCAGGGTCGATTGGGCGGCCCGCCGGGTCCTGGCTTGGCGAGTATCGATCAGCTTGGCCGCAGGACGCGGCGGTCGCGGTGCTGAAGGAGGCGATCGCACGCTACGGCGTAGCGGAGATCATGAACACCGATCAAGGAAGCCAATTCACCGCCAGCGATTTCCTCGACGTCTTGCGGGAGCACGCGATCCGGATCAGCATGGACGGCAAGGGTTGCTGGCGCGACAACGTGTTCGTCGAACGGCTGTGGAAGACGATCAAGTACGAGCATGTCTATCTCCACGGCTACGAGACCGTTTCCGAAGTGCGCACGAAGCCGGCGACGTACCTCGACTTCTATAATCGGCGTCGGCCGCACACCGCGCTTGATCGGCGCACCCCGGATGAGGTGTACTGCGGTTCGCTGCCGCAGCAACTCGCGGCCTGACACGAGTGACGGAGAGATGGCATTGCGAGCCCAATTCGGATGTACCCGAACCCCCTCGGCGTGAAAACGAATCGCTTGTAGCGCATTCTACGAGGTCGCTCGGAATGGGCACCCGCTGTCTTTGTCGAATTTCAAGGAACGGAATTGTTTAACCCGCAGGGCTACCACTTAAGAAACCTGAACCGCCCCGGATTTGCCGGAGGCTCCATTCCTTGAGAGGATGGAGCAATGAGCAGACCTTCGAAGTTTTCACCTGAGGTACGGGAACGGGCGATCCGGATGGTTTTGGAGAGCAGCGCCGAGCATGGTTCGCAGTGGGCAGCAATCAAATCGGTCGCCGCGAAGTTGGGCTGCACCACGGAGACCCTACGGCGCTGGG
>DATJBM010000086.1:0-21082 GCA_035515295.1 Casimicrobiaceae bacterium
CTGCGGCACGGTATGGTCGTCGTGGAAGTTGAACTCCGCGTACGCTCGCGCCCAGGGCGTGAAGTCGTAGTGCGCGGTCGCCATGACATTCCAGCGCTCGTCCGGATTGAGGTAGTAGTTGTACGGTCCGAAGTTGAACGCGTCGGAGCCGGCGAAGGGCCGCACGTTGCCCGCGGCATCGGCGACCGTGAACACACCGTTGGGGGTCGTGAACTTGCCGGTCGGGCCGGTGCTCGATCCCGCGCAGAAGAACGGTTGGTTCGGGCCGACGTCGTTCGAGGCGAGCGAGCACGCGCTGAAGTCGCGCTCCGATTGCAGGATCGGCTTCTGCCTCTGGTATCCGACGAACAGCGTGCCGTTGCCCTTGCCGTCGGCGAAATTGCCGCCGAGGGTCAGCGCGTACTGATTGAGCTCGCCGTCCGAGCCGATGTTGCCGGGCACGTGGAACTGCGACGGGTTCGTCGCCGCGCTCTCCGCGACGAGCGCCGCGATCGTGTCCGAGTGCTGGTCGTGCTGGTAGAAGCTGTGGGTGTAGTCGAACTGGACCCCCTCGAACCGGTCGTTCATGATGAAGTTGACGACCCCGGCGATGGCGTCCGAGCCGTAGACCGCGGAGGCGCCGCCGGTCAGGATTTCCACCCGCTGGATCAGTTGCACCGGAATCTCGTTGAGGTCGGCGGCGTAGCCGCCGTTCGCCGGCGTCCCCGGCGGCAGCGGTCGGCCGTTGACCAGCACCAGGGTACGCGCGGCTCCGAGGCCGCGCAGGTTGACCGTCGCCGTTCCGGTCGATCCGTTCGCCACGGCATTCCCGAGGTCGGGGGTGACCTGGGGCATGATGTTGAGCAGGTTCTCCGTCGATAACGGCGCCGTGAGCTTGATGTCGATCGGCGTGATGATCGAGATCGGGCTGGTGCTCTCCAGGTTCGGCGATGGAATCCGCGTGCCCGTGACGGTGATCTTCTCCTGATACTGTTGGCCCAGGGCAGCCGGTGCCGCCAGGCCCACCAGAATACCGGCGCCGAGCGTCTGCGCTACGGCAAGCGACAGCTTTTTTCTATGCATCCGATTCATCGTGAACCCCCATGGAGTTGAGGAGTGATGCAGCTGTTGCGATTGACCAACGCTTCTAATTCAATTCTTTCGCCGACTGGCGGGCATTGGAGCCGCTCAAGGTTCGATGACTCTTGGATATGACTTGGGTTTACGCTATCGGAACCTCCAGAGAATCGTCCGGATATTGTGGATTTCTCCGGTCGGACACGGTTGCAACGTTACAACAGCGCGAATCGCGCGGGCAACAAAATGCCGGGCCCGTTTACAATCGTTCCACGGTTGTGTTGCAAATCTGCCAACGATGATGCGCGGTCGTAAACGGGGCTTGCTTATGTTGCAATACAGCAAGCTCTCGATGGAGGGTGTGCAGGCGCTGGAGTGTGCGCGCGCGCGCGGGAGCCGGCCGTGACGTTCCATATCGCACCGGCGCGGCCGCAGGACCTCGGACACGTGCTGGGCATGATCGAGGCGCTCGCGGACTACGAGAAGCTCTCCCACCTGTGCGTGGCCACCGAAGGGCGGCTCAACGAAGCGCTGTTCGGGCCCCTACCAGCCGCCGAAGTGGTTCTCGGCTGGGAAGACGCACGACCGGTCGCGTTCGCGCTCTTTTTTCACAATTTCTCGACGTTCCTGGCTCGGAAGGGGCTGTATCTGGAGGATTTGTTCGTGCAGCCTGCGCAGCGCCGCCGGGGCTACGGGAGGGCCCTGCTCGTCTATCTGGCCGGACTGGCGGTCGAGCGCGGCTGCGGCCGTTTCGAATGGGCCGTGCTCGACTGGAACGCCCCGGCGCTGCGCTTCTACGAATCGCTGGGCGCAACCGTGCTGCCCGATTGGCGGATCACCCGGCTTACCGGACCGGCGCTGGAAGCCCTCGCCAAGTCCGGCTGAACGTTCGGGGGATGTAAGGCCAAGCGGGTTCGAGGATAATTCATCTTTTCCGCGCAGCGGCCGTGCACGGCCGCGATCCCCGGCAATCATGCAGACGTTGGCCAGTGCGTTCGGAACGCTCGAGTCCGACGCTGATTTCTTCACCCTGCGCGTCGTTGACGAGGAGGCCGCCTGCTACGCGGTGCGCAAGGACGTCCCGCAACCGCCGTCCTTCCTGTCCGACCGCGGGGCGATGCTGACCGCCTACGCCGGCCGCGGCTGTGGCTACGCCGCCACCAGCGACCTTTGTCCAGGTAGTCTACAGGCCGCGCTCGACCGGGCGACGGCTTGGGCCCGGGCCACGGCCGAGCGTTCGCTCATCGATTTCCGCGCCATGCCGCGCCCCGCGCCACGCGGCTCTTACGCTTCTCCCGAGCCCCAGATGCCCGCCCGGTCGCAGCAGGAGTGGTACCGGCTCCTCGGGGAGGAGTCCCGGGCGGCGGGCTGCGATCCGCGCATCGTCGACTGGGAGGCGACCGTCGAGACGCGGCAAGGCGAGCATCGCCTGCTCACCAGCACGGGCGGCGATATTGTTCAGCGCTACCGCTTTGTGATGCCGGGCATCTCGGTGACCGCGCATGCGGCGGGGGATACCCAGACCCGCACGCTCAACGGCTATCGCGGACTCGCGCAGCAGGGCGGCGAGTCGATGCTCGAGCGCTTCGCGTTCGTCGGCAGCGGCCGGCGGGTGGCCCAGGAGGCGCTCGAGCTGCTGCTCGCGCCCAACTGCCCGAGCGGCGTGACTGACGTGCTGCTCATGCCCGACCAGGTCATCCTGCAGATCCATGAATCGATCGGGCACCCGCTGGAGCTCGACCGCATCCTCGGCGACGAGCGCAATTTCGCCGGAACCAGCTTCGTGACGACCGACATGTTCGGGACGTATCGCTACGGGTCGGAGCTGCTCAACGTGACGTTCGACCCGACGATCCCGGAAGAGCTCGCGAGCTACGCGTTCGACGACGAGGGCACGCCGGCGCGGAAGGTCTATCTGATCCGCAACGGGATCCTCGAGCGGCCGCTGGGCGGCGCGCTGTCGCAGGCTCGCGCCGGCCTGCCCGGCACCGCCAATGCCCGGGCGGACAACTGGAACCGGCCTCCCATCGACCGCATGGGCAACATCAACCTGGAGCCCGGCGACGCGACGCTCGAGGAGCTTATCGCCGGCATCGAGCGCGGCGTGCTGATGAGCACCAACAGCTCGTGGTCGATCGACGATTCGCGCAACAAGTTCCAGTTCGGCTGCGAATGGGGCCGGCTGATCGAGAACGGCAAGCTCGGAAGCGTGGTCAAGAATCCCAACTATCGCGGCATATCGGCGAACTTCTGGCGCAGCCTCCAGCGGGTCGGCAACGCGAGCACCATGCAGGTGCTCGGCACGCCCTACTGCGGCAAGGGCGAGCCTTCGCAGGTGATCCGCGTGGGCCATGCGGCGCCGGCCTGCGTCTTCGCCGACGTGGACGTCTTCGGCGGAGAAGCATGATGGCGCCCTCGACGATGGAGAACTATTTCGGCGAGCTCGCCGCGCTCCTCGACCGATCGCTCGCCGGGGCCGAGATCTACAACGCGCGGCTCGACGCTGAGCGCTCCGACTTCGTGCGGCTCAACCGGGCGCAGGTGCGCCAGCCCGGGACGGTTACGCAGATCTACCTGCGCCTGCATCTGATCGACGGCCGGCGCCACGCGGAAGAATCCCTCACGGTGTCGGGTGAGCTCTCCCGCGATCGCGAGGCCGTCCTCGCCGCGCTGGCGCGTCTGCGGGCCACATTGGCGTCGCTTCCTGACGACCCGTACCTCGCCTACGCGACCGAAGTGCGCAGCAGTCGGTCCGTGCGCAGCGGAGCACTGCCGCCGGCCGAGCAGATCGTCGACGTCCTCCTGGACGCGGCCGCGGGGCTCGACCTGGTCGGGCTCTACGCCGGCGGCCCGGTCTACCGCGGCTTCGCGAATTCGCTCGGCCAGCGCAACTGGCACGAAGTCGCGACCTTCAGCCTGCAGTGGAGCCTCTACCACCGCGCGGACAAGGCGGTGAAGAGCGTCTACGGCGGGTTCGAGTGGGATGCGTCCGTGCTGCGCGCCCGGATGGCGGAGGCGCGCGAACGGCTGGCGCTGCTGGCGCGGCCGGCCAGATCGCTCGAGCCGGGGCGCTACCGGGCTTATCTCACGCCGAGCGCGATGGAAGAGATCGCCGGAATGCTGTGCTGGGGCGGCTTTTCCGGGCGGGCGCTGCAGACCCGCCAGAGCTGCCTGTTCCGGCTGAACGAGGGCTCGGCCGAGCTCGATCCCTCGATCGGCTTCAGCGAGAAGACCGTCGAGGGCATCGCTCCCGCATTCCAGGACGAGGGCTTCACCCGACCGCCGGAGGTTTCGCTCGTCGCCGACGGTCGCATGGTGGGCTCGCTGGTGAGCCCGCGCACGGCCCGCGAGTTCGCGCTGGCGCAGAACGGAGCCAACGCCTCGGAGGCGCCGGAATCGCTGGAGATGCGCGGCGGCGAGCTGCGTGGTGACGACGCCCTCGAGCTGCTCGACCGCGGCCTGTACATCGGCAACCTGTGGTACCTCAACTTCTCGGATCGACCGGCCTGCCGGCTCACGGGCATGACCCGCTTCGCCTCGTTCTGGGTCGAAGGCGGGAAGATCGTCGCGCCGGTGGATGTCATGCGCTTCGACGACAGCGTTTTCCGGCTCCTGGGCCGCGAGCTCGTCGGCCTCACCGCGGAGCGCGAGCTCCTGGTGAGCAGCGATACCTACCGGCAGCGCAGCGTGGCCAGCATGAAGCTGCCCGGGGCCGTGGTCCGGGAGATGGCGTTTACCTTATAGGGCGGAATTGATTCTCCGCCGTGGGGTCCGGGTCGTCCGGAACCACCGCGGAATCGGTTCCCGGGTCCGGATGAATCCGGACCTACCTGCCGCGGTGCCAGCCCCTGGGAATCGCCGAGAGCAGCTTCCGGGTGTACGGCTCGCGCGGATGGCGGTAGATCTCGTCGGAGTCGGCGATCTCGATGATCTCGCCCTGGTTCATCACCATCACCTGGTCGGAGATGTATTTCACGACCGCGAGGTCGTGGGAGATGAAGATGTACGACAGGTGGAACTCGTCCTGAAGATCCTGCAGGAGGTTGAGCACCTGCGCCTGAACCGAGACGTCGAGCGCTGAGACCGACTCGTCGCAGATCAGGATGTCGGGCTTGAGCGCGAGGCAGCGGGCGATGGCGATGCGCTGGCGCTGGCCGCCCGAGAACTCGTGCGGATACTTGTAGAACGAGACTTCGGGCAATCCGACTTTGTCCAGCATCTCGAAGGCGAGATCGGTCCGCTCCTGCGCGCTCGCGCCGATGCCGTGAATGAGCATCGGCTCGGTGAGGATCTGGCCGACGATCATCCGCGGGTTGAGCGACGCGTACGGGTTCTGGAAGATGATCTGGATGCGCCGCTTGTAGCCCATGAACTCGCGCGGCGTCATCGACAGGATGTCGCGGCCCTCGAACAGCGCCTCGCCCGACGACGCCTCGTGGAGCCGCATCAGCGTCAAGCCCACCGTTGTCTTGCCCGAGCCCGACTCGCCGACCAGTCCCAGGGTCTTGCCCTTCGGCAGCTTGAACGACACGTTCTTCACCGCCTCGAACTTGCGTTGACCGAAGAGCCCATCACGGCTGTAGAAGTTCTTGCCCAGGTGGCGCACGTCCAGGATGATCGGGTCGCTCGCGGCCACGCCTCGCGAGCGCTCGGTGAGGTTCATGGCACGCCCGCCGCCGTTCATGAAATCCTCGATGACCGGCAGCCGCATGGGGCGCCGGTCGAGCCGCGGACGGCACTGCAGCAGCGCCTGGGTGTACGCGTCCTGTGGGTTCTCGAACACCGCTTTCGCCGGCCCCTGCTCCCGGATCTCGCCGTTGCGCATCACCACGACGTAGTCCGCGATCTCGCCGACGACCGCGAGGTCGTGGGTGATGAACAGCACCGACATCTGGTGGCGGCGCTGCAGCTCGGCGATGAGTTCCAGAATCTGTTTCTGGATCGTGACGTCGAGCGCCGTGGTCGGCTCGTCGGCGATAAGCAGCTTCGGCTCGCAGGCGATCGCCATGGCGATCATCACCCGCTGCTGCTGGCCGCCGGAGAGCTGCGAGGGATAGGCGTTGATCTTGAACTTCGGATCCGGAATACCGACTTCCTCGAGGAGCGCCACGGCGCGCTTTCTCGCCCCACCCGGCGACAGGCCCATGTGCAGCCTCAAGACCTCGCCCAGCTGGAAGCCCACCGTGAACACCGGATTGAGCGAGGTCATCGGCTCCTGGAAGATCATCGAGATGTCCGCGCCGCGGAGCTTCCGGAGCTCGAGCGCGTCCAGGGCCACCAGGTTGCGCCCTCCATAGAGGATCTCGCTCCCGGGGAGGATCGTGGCGTTCTCCTTCGGCAGCAGTCCGAGGATCGACAGCGACGTCACCGACTTCCCGCTGCCGGACTCGCCCACGAGCGCCACCGTGGCATTGCGCGGGATGTCGACGGAGATGCCCTTCACCGCCTCGAACGTCGTCTGCTTGTCGAGGCGGAAGTTGACCCGCAGCTTGCGGACCGAGAGCAGCGTTTCCATCACTTGAGCTTCGGGTCCAGCGCGTCGCGCAGCGCGTCGGTGAACAGGCTGAACGCCGTGACCAGTACGGCCATGTACGTGCCCGCGGCGGCGAGCTGCCACCACTTGCCCAGAATGAGCTCGTTCTGCGCCTCGTTGAGCATCGATCCCCACGACACGACGTCGACCGGCACGCCGAAGCCGAGGAACGACAGGATCACCTCAGACTTGATGAACGCCACCGTGTAGATCGACAGCTGCACCAGCACAATGTGGCTCACGTTGGGAAAGATGTGGACGAACATGCGGCGCGCGTTCGAGGCGCCGATCGCGTCGGCCGCCTGGACGTATTCGCGTCCCTTGTGCTTCAGGTACTCGCCACGGATCAGGCGGAAGGTGCCGGTCCATCCGGTGAGGCCGAGGATGAGCACGATGGTCATCGTCCCCTTCTGCTGCAGCACCGCCGCGACGGCGAGGATCAGCAGCAGATAGGGAATGGCGGTGAACACGCTGTAGAACCAGTTGAAGAAGTCGTCGAGCCATTTGCCGTAGTAGCCGGCCACCGCGCCGAACAGCGTGCCGAGGAAGGTGGCTACCACGGCGGCGGCGAGGCCGACGAAGATCGACGTCTCGGAGCCCTTGATCACCTTCTTGAGCACGTCGCGGCCCCACTTGTCGGCGCCGAACGGCAGCGTCGCGCGGCGCTGCTCCGCGGGCGCGGCCGCTTTCTCCTCGCTCTTGATCTCCGCCATGATGTCGGCCAGCGGATCCACCGTCTTGCCTTCCTCCGGGGCTGCCGGCTTCGCTGCGCCTCCCTGACCGCGGATCGCCGCCAGCGCGTCGGCGAGCGGGTCCTTGATCTCGGGAATCTCCGTCGGCTTGTCGGAAGCGGAGGGCTCCGGCACACCGGTCGCCCCGGGCGCCGCCGGCGCGACTTCGTCGGGGCCGAGGAAGCTGGGCGGCGCGTAGTTCACGCCGACCTCCCTCGACCAGTCCTTGGCGATGAGCCCGGTGGCGGAGAGGATCATCTGGCCGATGAAGAACAGCACGATCGCGAGCGACACCATCGCCACGCGATCGGAGCGCAGGCGCCGCCACGCGAGCGCCCACAGGCCCGGGGAAACCGCATGCTGCGGCCGGTCGAAGGGCATGGTGGCGGCCTATTTGAGCTGGACCCGCGGATCCACGGCCTTGTACATGAGATCCGCGAGGAGGTTGAACACCATCGTGGCCACCGCGACGTAGACCGTGATCGCCTTGATCACGGGAAAATCGCTGCGTTCGACCGCCAGGATCACTTCGCGGCCGATGCCCGGGATGGAGAAGAAGCGCTCAACCAGGAAGGCCCCGATCAGCAGCCCCGGCAGCGTGGCCATCACCTGGGTGATGATCGGGATCGAGGCGTTGCGCAGCACGTGCAGCCACAGGATGCGGTTCTCGGAGAGCCCCTTGGCTCGGCCGGTGCGCACATAGTCCTGGTTGATCTCGTCGAGCACGAAGGTGCGGTACAGCCGCAGGTCCGGCGCGATGCTCACCACCAGCAGGATGAGGATCGGCAGCGACGCGTACACGAGGAGATTCTCGCGGAAGCCCTCGCCCCAGCCCTGGACCGGGAACCAGCCCAGCTTGTAGGCGAACACGTACTGGAAGACGATGATGTAGACCAGGATCGAGACCGACAGCCCGACGGTGCACAGGATCATCACCACGCGGTCGGTGAGCGAGCCGCGCACGTAGGCCACGGCCAGCGCCAGCCCGATCGAGATCAGCGTTGAGAGGATCAGCCACGGCACGAGCACCGTGAGCGACGGCCCGAGGCGCGTGGCGAGGATGTGCGACACCGGCTCGTTGGTGCTCCAGCTCGCGCCGAAGTCCGCGGTCACCACCTGTTTGATGAAGATCCACAGCTGCACGTAGTACGGCTGGTCGACGCCGAGCTGCTTGCGGATGTTGGCGATCTGCTCGGCGCTCGAGATCTTGCCCGCGAGCACGTACGCCGGATCGCCGCCGACCCAGTTGAACAGAAGGAACACGAGCAGGATGACGCCCAGGATGGTGGGAATCATCTGCCATACGCGCCGGATGATGTAGGCGTACATCGTTTCACCCCCTCCGGAAGCGCCGTTCGGCGTCCCGGATCTTCCCGCCCTCGTCGGGCCGACGGCTACTCACTGCCGCCCGTGCTGCCTTGTCCCGCGTTGCCCGTCCGTACGTCGATGTACTGCCATTCGTTGTGCAATATCGGGTGCTTCTTGAAGCCCAGCACCCGCGGTTGCGTCAGCTCGTTGCGGTAGCGGCTGATGTCGAGCCGCCACGGCGCGTAGGTCTCGATGATTCTCGCCATCTCGTGGTACAGACGGTCGCGCTCGGGCGAGTCGGCGGGCAGCCGTACGCTCTTCTCGTAGAGCCGGTCGTACTCCGGGATCGCGGCGCAGGCATTGTTGCTCTGGTGGATGTTCTTCCCGTAGAGGATCTGCATGAAGTTGTCGCCGTCGGGATAATCGGCGATCCACGACGCGGTGCGCATCATGATCTTGCACTCCTTCTCGGCCTTGAGCTGGTCGGGAAAGCGCAGCTTCACGACCTCCATGCGGATACCGAGCAGCGCGAACGCCTTGGCCCAGAGCTCGTCCTGCTGCCGCCCGAGCGTGTCCGGGCGTGAAGTGTACTGGATGACGAGCGGCTTGCCGTCGGGGAGCGTGCGGAAGCCGTCCGCCCCGCGCTGGTAGCCGAACCGGTCCAGGAGCGCATTGGCCGCCGCCGGGTCGTAGTGGACCTTGGTACGATAGCTCGGGTCGTGCCCCACGACGCCCGGGGGAATGGGGTACTGGGCCTCGATCGCCTGGCCGTTGCGGACGATGCGGATCTCGTCATCCAGATTGAACGCCATGGCCATCGCCCGGCGGAGGGCGATCTTGTCCCTGCTGAGACCGCCGACGATCGGATCCTGCATGTTCCAGAAGTGGTAGGTGATCTCCGGATCGACGAAGCGCGAGAGCCTGACGCCTCGCTTCGCGAACTCCGGCCTGAGCTTGTCGCCGTCGAGGACGTTCGGTGCCAGCGGGGCTTCCAGGTTCATGATGTCGATCTCGCCGCGCTCGAAGGCGAGCAGCCGCGCCTGGTCCTCCTCGATGATGCTGATCTCGACCCGGCCGACCTGCGGCATCTTCTTGCCTCTCATCTCGCGGACGATGCGCTGGTCGTCCGGATCGCCCCCGGGCTGGAAGTCCCAGGTGAAGCCCCGGTAGCCGGGATTCGCCTCGAGCACGATCTTGGAGGCGCGCACCCAATCCTTGAGCGCGTAGGCGCCGGTGCCGACCGGATTAGCCATCGCCCGGCCGGACTCGTCGGCGTACTGCTCGATCACCTCGCGCGCCACCGCGGAGGTCGGCTCGTGGGCGAGCACGTACGAGAGGTTGTAGTCGGTCGCCTTGAGGCGGATGCGCAGCGTGTAGCGGTCGACCGCCTCGAGACCGGGGATCTTCTGGTCGTAATCGAATTTCCCACTCTTCGCCGCCGCGGCGGCCAGCTCGTCCAGGCCGACGATCTTGCCCTCGACCAGCCAGGCCCACGGCGAGCGCAGCTTCGGATCGATCAGCCGCTTGAGCGAATAGACGAAATCCTCGGCGACGAGCTCGCGCTTCCTGCCGTTGAACGCGGGGTCCGGCGTGAAGTAAATGCCCGTTCTGATCTTGAACGTGTACGTGCGTCCGTCGTCGGTGACCTGCGGCAGCGCTTCCGCCACTCCGGGAACGAGCTTCGCCGGGCGCGCCAGGTAGTCGTAGCTCAGCAATCGGTCGAAGATGGCCTGCTCGACGGTGCCCGAATAGAGGTCCTGGGCCCCCGCGGGATCGAATCCGGTCTCGGCCGCCGGGAATGCCTGGCGGATGATCTTCTGAGGGTCGGCCCCGAAGGCAAGGGGCGCGAAGAGCAGCGCCAGCACGGCCAGCTCCCGCAGCCAGCCGCGACGCCGCCGCGGCGACCGAGCGTCACTCCCGGCAGGCGGCGCCTCGAGGCGCTCAGTGCACGATCGGATCGACATCGAGATACTGGAAGTCGGCCTGCAGAATCGGATGCGTCTTGTAACCCTTGATCCAGGGGCGGATCAGCTCGTTGCGCAGCCGCGTGACGTGCAGGCTCAGCGCGCCGTCGACTTCCAGCTGGCGCGCCATCAGCCGGAACAGCCGGTCGCGCTCGGGCGAGTCGGGAAGCGCCCGCGCGCGCTCGTAGGAGCGGTCGAACGCCTCGGAGTCGTAGCAGCCGTTGTTGCTCTGCCCGATGTTGGGACCGTAGAAGTTCTGCACGAAGTTGTCGCCGTCCGGATAGTCCGCGATCCAGCCCTGGCCCCACATCTGCAGCCGGCACGCCTTGGCGGCCTTGCGGTTGTCGGAGAAGGGCGCGACGACGGTCTCCATGCGCACCCCGATCTGCGCCAGCGATCGCTGCCAGAGCTCGTCGAGGTCGCGGTTGCCGCTGCTCGGCTCGGTGGACAGCCGCACGATCAGCGGCTTGCCCTCGGGCAGTGTGCGCCACCCGTCGTCGCCGCGCCGGTAGCCGAAATAGTCGAGCAGCTTGTTCGCGAGATCCGGATCGTGCCGGATGATGCTGCGGTAATGCGGGTCGTAGCCGACCACTCCCGGCGGGATGGGCATTTCGAGCGGGATCGCCTGTCCCTTGCGCACGACGGCGATCTCCTGGTCGATGTCGTAGGCCATCGCCATCGCCCTCCGCAGCGCGATCTTCTCCTTGGCGAAGCCGCCGATGACCGGGTCCTTCATGTCGAACGCGGTGTAGGTCATGTCGAGATCGTTGGTGCGGTAGAGGCTGATCCCCTCCTTCGCGAGCGACGGCTTGAGCTTGCCGGCCTCGAGCGCCTGGGGCGCGAACGTCTCGGGCACGTTGATGTAATCGAGCTCCTTCTGCTGGAAGGCGAGCCAGCGCGACTGAGCCTCTTCGATGATGCTGATCTCGACCCGGCCGACGAGCGGCATCTGCTTGCCCTTCATCGCCTGCTCGAGCTTCCTGTCCCACGGATCGTCGCCGGGCTGGAAATCCCAGACGAACCCGCGGTACTCCGGATTGGCTGCGAGGACGATCTTCGAGCGCGGCGTCCACGCGGTCAGCATGTACGGCCCCGTCCCCACGGGATGGGCCATCGTGGCCTCGCCATACGCCTCGATCACCTCGCGCGCGACGGCGCCGAGCGAGGTATGGGCGATGATGTAGGGGAAGTCGTGGTCGGCTTCCTTCAGCCGGAACCGGATCGTATAGCGGTCGACGGCCTCGAGGCCCGGGATCTTCGCGTCGTAGTCGAAGCGTCCCGTGCGCCTCGCCGCGGCGGCGAGTTCATCCAGGCCCACGAGCTTCCCCTCGAGCAGAAAGGCATAGGGCGAATGGTTGGCGGGGTCGACGAAGCGCATCAGGCTATAGACGAAGTCCCGGGCGACGAGTTCGCGCCGCGCGCCCTTGAATGCCGGATCGGGCGTGAAGTCGATGCCCTTGCGCAGCCGGAAGGTGTACGTCCTGCCGTTGTCGGCGATCTCCGGCATCGACTCGGCCACCATCGGCACGAGCTTCGCCGGCCGCGCGAGATAGTCGTACGTGAGCAGGCGCTCGAAGATGGCCTCGTCGACGGTCGCGGAATACAGGTCGCTCACGTGGACCGGGTCGAAGCCCGTCTCCCCGGTCGGAAAGTACCAATGGATGATCTTGCGCGGATCGGCTGCGCCGTACGCGGCCGGCGCCGCCAGCAGCGCGAGCAGCAGCAAGCGGGCCGCCGCGCGCTTCGCCGCTCCGCTCAGCATCGAATCCGCCGAACGATCGCCGCTTACTGCGGCTTGCGCAAGGAAGGGTCGACGTCCATGTACTCCCACGCGTTCACCAGGATCGGGTGGTAGCGGTAGCCCTTCACCTGCGGGTAGACCAGAACGTTACGATAGCGCGACACGCCGAGTCTCCACACGCCGTCGACTTCCAGCTGCCGGCTCATCAGCAGGAACAGCCGGTCGCGCTGCGGCGAGTCGGGCAGGTTCTTGATTTTCACGTACAGCGCGTCGTACGCGGCCGACCGGTAGCAGGCGCTGTTGCTCTGGTGGATGTTGGGCCCGTAGGAAAGCTGCATGAAGTCCTCGCCGTCGGGGTAGTCGGCGGTCCACGATACGCCCCACATTGCCAGCTGGCAGGCTTCCGCGGCCTTGATGTTGTCGGAGAACGGACCTTTCCGCGCCTCGAAGCGAACGCCGATCGCGTCGAGCGATTTCTTCCACAGCTCATCGTACTCGCGGCTGATCGCCTGCGGCTCGGACGTCAGCACGACGGTGAGCGGCTTGCCGTCGGGCAGCGTGCGGTAGCCGTCGGCGCCTTTGCTGTAGCCGAAATAGTCGAGCAACTGATTGGCGAGCGCCGGATCGTGGCGGACGATGCTGCGGTAGCGCGGATCGTGGCCGACGACGCCAGGCGGAATGGGCATCTCGTCGGCGAGCGCCTGCCCTTTGCGGATCACCTCGATCTCCTCGCGGATGTCGTAGGCGAGCATGAGCGCCCGGCGCAGCGCGATCTTCTCTCTGGCGTACCCGCCGAGCGTCGGGTCCTGCATGTTGAAGAAGTAGTAGGTGATCTCCGGCTCGACGCTGCGATCCCAGCCGATCCCCCGCTTGGCCAGCTCCGGCGAGAGCTTGTTGCCGGGAATCGCCACCGGCGCGAACGAGCCGAAGCGGTCGATGAAGTCGATCTCGCCGCGCTGGAAGGCGAGCCAGCGCGACTGCTCCTCCTCGATGATGCTGATCTCGACGCGGCCGATCTGCGGGATACGCTTGCCCTTCATCGAGGCGACCGCTGCCCGATCGCGAGGATCGTCCGAGCCGGCGAAGTCCCAGACGACATCGCGGTAGTCGGGGTTCGCCTCAAGTACGATCTTCGCCTTGCGCGTCCAGGAAGCGAGCTTATAGGGGCCCGTGCCGACCGGATGGGCGTTGCTGTCCTCGCCGTACGCCTCGATCACCTCGCGCGCGACCGCGGACATCGCCGGCATCGCCAGGATGTACGAAAAGTCGTAGTCGGTCTCGGTGAGCCGGATGCGCAGCGTGTAGCGATCGACGACCTCGAGGCCCGGCACCTTCGTGTCGTAGTCGAAGCGCCCGCTCTGCGCGGCCTTCTTCTCCAGCGCGTCGAGACCGACGATCTTCCCGGCGACCAGGAAGCGCCACGGCGAATGGATCGCGGGATCGACGAAGCGCTCGATCGAGTAGGCGTAGTCCTCGGCGACGAGCTCGCGACGCCGGCCCATGAACGCCGGATCGGCCTGGAAATAGATGCCTGTGCGCAGCTTGAACGTGTAGACCCGGCCCTGATCGGTGACCTCGGGAAGCGCCTCCGCGGTCATCGGAATGAGCTTCGCGGGGCGGGCGAGGTAGTCGTAGGAGAGCAGCCGCTCGAAGACGCAGCGCAGCACCTGGCTGGAATAGTTGTCGTTGACCTTCGCCGGATCGAAGCCCGTTTCCGCGGCGTCGAACGCCACGCGCAGCACTTTGGCGGGATCGGCCGCGCGTGCGGGGAATGCGGCGACCAGCACCACGAGCAGCGCGCCGGCCGCCGCCCAGGTCCGCCGTTTTCTAAACGTCATTCCCGTGCTTGAAGACAAAGGCGCGTAATTTACCACTCCGCGCCACAGGGCGCTTGGTCGTGCAACGCCGGCGCGTCGCGGGTCGGCGCGGGCGCGCGCTCATGTACCATTTCCCTTGTTTACCTCACCCGATGATCTACCTGCGCTCGTGCGCCGCAAGGCTGGACCGTGCGCGCAAGACCTCCACCCCGCGATGAAGCCTCGCTACTGGGACGAAGCCGCGACCGCGCTGTCGCAGCGCGATCGCGTGCTCGGGCGGCTCATCCGGCGCCATCCCGGCATCCATCTGAAGCGCCGCAGCGACCCTTTCACCACGCTGGCGCGCGCCATCGTCGCCCAGCAGATCTCGGTGAAGGCCGCGGACGCGATCTGGCGCCGCTTCGTCGGTTGCGTCGGCCGCATGCCCCCGCGCGGCTTCCCGAGGCTTGATCCGGAGCGCGTCGCCGCCGTGCCGGCCGAGGCGCTGCGCGCGTGCGGGCTGTCGCAGCGCAAGGCGCAGTACCTGGTCGACCTCGCCGGCCACTTCGCCTCGGGACGGCTCGATCCCAAGCGCTGGAAGTCGCTCGACGACGAGGCGCTCATCGCCGCGCTCGTCGACGTCAAGGGCATCGGTCGCTGGACCGCCGAGATGTTCCTCATCTTCCATGAATTGAGGCCGGACGTGCTGCCGGTCGACGACATCGGCCTGCAACGCGCTTTCGGGACCCACTACAACGGCGGCAAGCGTCTCGATGCCAAGGCGATGAAGGCGCTGGCCGAGCCGTGGCGGCCCTGGCGTTCGGTGGCCACCTGGTATCTGTGGCGCAGCCTCGATCCCATTCCCGTTGAGTACTGAAGCCGCCGACGGTCCGTCGCGCTCACCGGACGGCGCGTCCGGTCCGCCGCCGTTCGCGGGGCTCACGCCGGAGGTCGTGCTGGACGCGCTCGACAGCGTCGCGCTGCACGGCGACGGGCGGCTCCTCGCGCTCAACAGCTACGAGAACCGCGTCTATCGGGCGACGCTCGCCGACGGCTCGACGGCGGTGGCGAAGTTCTACCGGCCCGGACGCTGGAGCGACGCGCAGGTCCGCGAGGAGCACGCCTTCGTGGCGGAGCTCGCGGCGGACGAGATCCCGGTGGTCGCGCCGCTCGCCTTCGCAGGCAGGACGCTGCACGCCTTCGGCGGCTTCCGCTTCGCCGTGTATCCGAATTGCGGCGGTCGCGCGCCCGAGCTCGAGGAGCGCTCGACCCGCGAATGGCTCGGCCGCTTCATCGGCCGCATCCACGCCGTCGGCGCGCGGTCGCGCTTCCGCGAGCGGCCAGCGCTCGACATCGCGAGCTTCGGCGAAGAGCCGCGCGACTGGCTGCTCGGGCACGGGTTCGTTCCGTCGGATCTCGCGGAGGCTTATCGCAGCGTGGCGGAGCTCGCGCTCGCCGGCGTGCGCGAGAGCTTCGCGCGGGCGGGCGACATCGGCAGCCTGCGCCTCCACGGCGATTGCCATGCGGGCAACATGCTGTGGATCGCCGATGGGCCGCTCGCCGGCCCGCATTTCGTCGACTTCGACGACAGCCGCAGCGGGCCGGCGGTGCACGACCTGTGGATGCTGCTCTCCGGCGACCGACACGAGATGAGCGCGCAGCTCGCCGACATCCTCGCGGGCTACGAGGACTTCCGCGGCTTCGACCGGCGCGAGCTCCTGCTCGTCGAGGCGCTGCGCACGCTGCGGCTCATCCACTACGCCGCGTGGCTCGCGCGTCGCTGGAACGATCCGGCGTTTCCGGCGGCGTTTCCCTGGTTCAACACCCAGCGCTACTGGCAGGACCGGATCCTCGAGCTCCGCGAGCAGGTCGCCGCGATGGGCGAGCCGCCACTCGAGGCTTAGGTGCGAATTCATTCGCACCGCCGCGTCACCTGCGAATGATGCCGCGTGCGACTGAATTCGCACCTACCGCAGCATGCCGTCGATCAGATGCAGCGTGTGATCGGTGCGCGCGGCCAGCTCCGGATCGTGGGTGACGATCACCAGGCTCGTCCCGGCGCTGCGGTTGAGCTCGAGCATCAGGTCGAACACCTGCTCCGCGGTGTGGCGGTCGAGATTGCCCGTGGGCTCGTCGGCCAGCACCACCGCCGGTGAGGTCACGAGCGCGCGCGCGAGCGCCACGCGCTGGCGCTCGCCGCCGGAGAGCTCGCCCGGCCGATGGGCGATGCGCTCGCGCAAGCCCACGCGCCCGAGCAGCGCCTGCGCCTTGTCGCGCGCAACGCGCGGCGCCTCGCGGCGGATGTAGAGCGGCATCGCCACGTTGTCGAGCGCGGAGAACTCGGGCAGCAGGTGGTGGAACTGGTAGATGAAGCCGAGCGCCCGATTGCGAATGCGCCCGCGCTCGGCTTCGTTGACCGCCGCGAGGGACTGGCCCTGCACCCGGACCTCGCCGGCGCTGGGCTCGTCCAGACCGCCGAGCAGGTGCAGCAGCGTGCTCTTGCCCGAGCCGGAGGCGCCGACCACGGCGACACGCTCGCCGGCGGCGATCGCGAGATCGATGCCGAGGAGCACAGGCACGTCCTGCGGCCCCCCGCGATAGGTCTTGCGCAAGCCGCGGCACTCGAGCACCGGACCCGGATCACTCATAGCGCAGGGCTTCGGCGGGATTGACGCGCGCGGCGCGCCAGCTCGGGTAGAGCGTGGCGAGGAGCGTGAGCACGAAGGCGATCGCTGCCACGGTGACCACATCGGGGGTCTGAACCTGCGACGGCAGCTCGCTGATGTAGTACACGCTCTTGTCGAGGAACTGCACGCCCAACACGTGCTCGATGAAGGGCACGACGGTCTCGACGTTGAAGGCCAGCGCGAGCCCCCCGGCGACGCCAAGCAGCGTGCCGGCGGTCCCGACCAGGACGCCCTGGATGACGAAGATCGCCAGGATGCTTCCCGGCGAGGCTCCTTGCGTGCGCAGGATGGCGATGTCGGCCTGCTTGTCGGTGACGACCATCATCTGCGCCGAGACGATGTTGAAGGCGGCGACCGCGACGATCAGCGTGAGGATCAGGAACATCATCCGCTTTTCGATCGCCACCGCGCGGAAGAAGTTGGCATGCGACAGCGTCCAGTCGCGCACCTCGGCGTCGATCGGCAGCAGCGGCACCAGGTCGCGCGCGACCCTGGGTGCGAGGAACAGGTCGTCGAGCTTCAGGCGCACGCCGCTCACCATGTCATCGAGCCGGTAGAGCTTCCGGGCGTCGGCGATGTCGATGAGCGCGAGCCCGCTGTCGAACTCGAACATCCCGATCTCGAACACGCCGACCACGCGGAAGCTCTTGACCCGCGGCAGCGTTCCCGCCGGCGTCACGGTGCCCTGCGGCGTGATGACCACCACGCTGTCGCCGACGCGCACGCCCAGAGCGCGCGCGAGCTCCGAGCCGAGCACGATGCCGAATCCGCCCGGCTCGAGCGCCGTGAGCGAGCCCTGCCTCATATGCGCCCCGAAATCCGCCACGGTCTCCTCGAGCTTGGGGTCGATGCCGCGGATCAGCACGCCGCGGTTGACCTCTCCCGCGGACAGCATCGCCTGCCCCGACACGTACGGCGCGGCGGCCTTGACGTGGGGATTCTGCGCCACCGCGCGGGCGATGCCGCGCCAGTCGGCCAGCCCGCCCTGAAGGCTCTGGATCTCGATGTGCGAGGCGACCGAGAGAATGCGCGTGCGCAGCTCCTCCTGGAAGCCGTTCATCACCGAGAGCACGACGATCAGCGCGGCGACGCCGAGGGCGATGCCGAGCATCGACACCGCGGCGATGAACGATACGAAGCCGTTGCGACCCGTGCGCCGCCTGGCGCGGGTGTAGCGCAGTCCGACGACGAGTTCGTAGAGCATCGGGGAGCGGCGCTGTCGGAGGAGATCGATGAGCTCAGGGCCCCCGGAACGCGTTGCGCCGCGAGTGTGCCGAGTGTGCCACAAACGGCCGGGGTTCCGGCGCGTGCTACACTCGACCGCCCTCCGCCGCGCAGGTTCCATGGCGTTGACTCTGGTGGTTCCCCGACTGCTCGATCTGCCGGCCGCCACGCTCGCATCGATCGACGCAAGCGCGCCGGCGCTCTCGCGGCTGCTCGCTTCCGGCGCGCCGGCCGCGAACGAGCCGGACGGGGCGATCGCAGCCGCGTGCCGCGCCTGCGGCATCGAGCGGCAGGACGACTGGCCGGTGGCGCCGCTGCTCGCGCGGGCGCTGGGTATCGAACCCGGGCGCGACTATTGGCTGTGCGCCGAGCCCGCGACGCTCGCTGTGGGCGCGGACGACGTGCGGCTCGCGTCGTTCGCTCACGAGCTCGCACCGGAGCAGACGCAAGCGCTCATCTCCACGCTCAATGACCACTTCGTTGCCGACGGCGTGGCTTTCGTCGCGGCGAGCCCGGGGCGCTGGTTCGTTCGCGCGGCGCAAGCGCAACGTCTCGTCACGTGGCCACCCGAAGCCGCGCTCGAGGCGCCGTTGTTCGCCTTTCTCCCGTCGGGCGCCGACGCGTCGCGCTGGCGGCGCTGGCAGAACGAAGCGCAGATGCTGCTCTTCGAGCACCCGGTGAACGTCGAGCGCGAGCGCGCGGGCGACCCGCCGGTGAACAGCGTCTGGCTCTGGGGCGGCGGAATCGATGCGCCGCGCGGGTCGGCGGCGAGCGTGATATTCGCCTCCGCGTCGCGCGTCGTCGAACTCGCGCGCGGGAGTGCCGTCGAACTGCGCCCGCCTCCGGAGAGCTTCGAAGCGGTCGATGATGCCGACGCGTGGGTCTGGCTGGACGATATCGAGTCGGATGCTGCTGCCGGCACGCTCGCCAGCCTCGAGCGTGCCTGGATGGCGCCAGCGGAACGCGCGCTCGACAGCGGCCTCGTGAACACGATGGCGATCGTCGTCACGGGACGCGCGCGGGCGCTCACCTTCCGGCCGAAGCGCTCTTCGCTCGCGCGACGCTGGCGCGCCCGGCTGTCGCCGCCCCGCGGCGCGCGGCTTCTTGCCGCGGCGCAGACGGAAAGCAGCTAGGGCCTGGCATGGAGATCGTCCGCCGCGCGGTTCCGCAAAGCGCGTCGATGCTCGCCACCGCGGGCATCATCCCGGCGCTCGCGCGCGTCTACGCCGCGCGCGGCATCCGCTCGCCGGCGGAGCTGGCGCTCGAACTTACGGGGCTTCCTTCGTGGACGACGCTCAAGGGCATCGAAGCCGCGACGGAGCGGCTCGCGCAAGCGATCGCCCGCACCGAGCGGCTGCTCATCATCGCCGACTACGACGCCGATGGCGCCACGGCCTGCGCGCTCGGCGTCCTGGGCCTGCGCGCCATGGGCGCGGAAGTCGACTTCCTGGTGCCGAACCGGTTCGAGTTCGGCTACGGCCTCACGCCCGAGATCGTCGCGCTCGCCGCCGAGCGCCGGCCTCGCCTCATCATCACCGTCGACAACGGCATCGCCAGCGTCGAGGGCGTGGCGGCCGCGCAGGCGCGCGGCATCGAGGTGCTCATCACCGATCACCACCTGCCCGGCCCCGAGCTTCCGCCCACCGAGCTCATCGTCAATCCCAACCAGGCGGGATGCGGGTTTCCCAGCCGCCATCTCGCCGGTGTCGGCGTGATGTTCTACGTACTGCTCGCGCTGCGCGCCCGCTTGCGCCAACGCGGCCACTTTGCGGCGGGAACCGAGCCGAATCTCGCGGGCTTCCTCGACCTCGTCGCGCTCGGCACCGTCGCCGACGTCGTGACGCTCGATCGGCTCAACCGTATCCTCGTCGCCCAGGGACTGCGCCGCATCCGGGGCGGGCGCATGCAGCCGGGCGTGCGCGCGCTGCTCGAGGTGGCCGGCCGCGATCCCGCGCGGGCTACCGCCTACGATCTGGGCTTCGTCGTCGGGCCCCGGCTCAACGCCGCAGGGCGTCTCGCCGACATGTCGATCGGCATCGGCTGCCTGATCGCGCCCGACGCCGCGACCGCGGCACCGCTCGCCGCGCGGCTCGACGCGCTCAATCGCGAGCGCCGTGAGATCGAGAGCGCGATCCAGGTCCAGGCGCTCGACAGCCTAGCCGACGTCGCCGACGACGATCGGTACACCGTCTGTGCCTATCGCCCGGAATGGCACCAGGGCGTGATCGGCATCGTTGCCTCGCGCCTCAAGGACCGCTTCCACCGCCCGGCCGTGGTCTTCGCGCGCGGCGGCGAGGGCGAGTTGCGCGGATCCGGGCGCTCGATCGGCGGGTTTCATCTTCGCGATGCGCTCGATCTCGTCGCCAAGCGCGCGCCCGGGACGATCCGTCGCTTCGGCGGCCATGCGTTCGCGGCCGGGCTGACGCTCGGCGAGGACGCGCTCGCCCGCTTCGCCGACGAATTCGAGCGCGTGGCGCGCGCGCAGCTCACGCCGACGGCGCTGCGCCGCACGCTCGAGACCGACGGCGAGCTTCAGGCGCCGGAGCTCACCATGGCGCTCGCGCGCGACATCCGGGAGGAGGTGTGGGGCCAGGGATTCCCGGCGCCGCTGTTCGAGGGCCGGTTCGACGTGCTCGAGCAGCAGCCTATCGCCGGCAAGCACTTGCGCCTCATCGTCGCGGCTCCGCCGGCCCGCTTCCAGGCCGTGGTTTTTGACGCCGCCGGGCCGCTGCCCGCACGCGTCCGCGTCACCTATCGCCCCGAGATCGATCGCTTTCAGGGCCTGGAATCGCTGCAGCTGATCATCGATTCCTGGCAACCCGACTAAGCCCGGTCCCCGATGCCTGTGCGCACGCAGCCAATGCGCTGCGCTGCGAGGACCCGGTATCGAGGCGTCGCGGCCAAGCCGATGCGCAGGCAACGAGAGGCCTCGGAGGATCGATTGGAAATGCTTGTTTTACAATGAAGTGCAGAAACGCGACAGTTTCGAGGACGGCCTCGATTTCACGGCTCCGTAATATTGTGCGTCGCAATCAGAACCGG
>DATJBM010000087.1:0-53200 GCA_035515295.1 Casimicrobiaceae bacterium
TGTCGGGCGCCACCCAGGTCTCCTGCTCGGGATTCGGCGGGGCGATGATCGAGCGGATGTAGGGCGCCCGACGCGACGCAACAAAAAAACCCGCCGTGAGGCGGGTTCCTTGCGGGCAACGTGGGCCGGCAGATGCGAGCCGGCCTCGACTCGGATTCAGGCGGAGTGGATGTTCGACGCCTGCTTTCCCTTCGGGCCCTGGGTGACTTCGAAGCTCACCTTCTGGCCTTCCTTGAGCGTCTTGAAACCATTCATCTGAATCGCGGAAAAATGCGCGAACAGGTCCTCGCCGCCGTCGTCCGGTGTGATGAAGCCGTAACCCTTCGCGTCATTGAACCACTTGACCGTGCCTGTTGCCATAGACCTGACTTCCTTCCTGTTTATGAGGGGTTTGGTGTTTGGGGGAGCAAGTACTATCTACGGCAAGCGCAACCTTGCTAGGCGCGGCGACAAACCGGGACAGCAAAGACTCGATGGCCAAACGCAGATTTTGTACGCGGTTTGCGATGGCAAAGTCAAGTCCAGAGGCTCATTCCCGCCTTCCTCTTGAAAAATCTGTTGCAATCATCAAACATTGAGCATCGGACCGCGGGGTTTCCGGGACGGTATGGCGATTCAGCACCAGGACGGGGGCGTTCTCGAGGTCGAAAAGACCCGTCTCAAGCCGCCGCCGCTGTACAAGGTGATCCTGCTAAACGACGATTACACACCGATGGACTTTGTAGTCGTGGTGTTGCAGACTGTGTTCGCGATGAGCCGCGAGAAGGCGACCCAGGTGATGTTGCAGGTGCACCGCGAGGGGATGGGGGTCTGCGGCACGTATACGCGCGAGGTTGCGGCCGCCAAGGTCGATCAGGTGCTCAACATCGCGCGCAAGCACCAGCACCCACTCCAGTGCACGATGGAGGAGACGTAGAGGTTGAAGTAACGGCGACTATCGCTGAAGAAGGTCGATCATGATTGCGCAGGAACTGGAAGTCTCCCTCCACATGGCTTTTGTCGAGGCCCGGCAGAAGCAGCACGAGTTCATCACCGTCGAGCACCTGTTGCTGGCGATGCTCGACAACCCGTCGGCTGCCGAGGTGCTGAAGGCCTGCGGCGTGGACCTGGAAGAGCTGCGCGGTGTGCTCACCGACTTCATCAACGAGCACACGCCGCGGCTCTCGCCCCACTCCGACGCCGACACCCAGCCGACGCAGGGCTTCCAGCGCGTGATCCAGCGCGCGATCCTGCACGTGCAGTCCTCGGGCAAGAAGGAAGTCACCGGCGCCAACGTACTGGTGGCGATATTCGGCGAAAAGGAATCGCACGCGGTGTATTTCCTCAACCAGCGGGGCGTGACCCGCCTGGACGTTGTCAACTACATCGCGCATGGCATCACCAAGACCTCGCCGAAGAAGGACGAGAAGGCGGAATCGGCCAAGGAGGAAAGCGACGGCGAGCAGCAGCCCGCGGGAGCGCTCGACGCCTACACGGTCAATCTCAACCACCTGGCGCGCACCGGCAAGATCGATCCGCTGATCGGCCGGGAGCTCGAGCTCGAGCGCGTGATCCAGGTGTTGTGCCGGCGGCGCAAGAACAATCCGCTGCTCGTCGGCGAAGCCGGGGTGGGCAAGACGGCGATCGCCGAAGGGCTCGCGCGCCGCGTCAACGACGCCAATGTGCCGGAGATGCTGCGCGAGTTCACCGTCTACTCCCTCGACATGGGCGCGCTGCTGGCGGGCACCAAGTACCGCGGCGACTTCGAGCAGCGTCTGAAGGCCGTGCTCAAGCAGCTTACCGACAATCCGAAGTCGATTCTTTTCATCGACGAGATCCATACCATCATCGGCGCCGGCGCGGCGTCGGGCGGCACGCTTGACGCATCCAATCTGCTGAAGCCGGCGCTCAACACCGGCGCTCTCAAGTGCATCGGCGCCACCACCTACAACGAATACCGCGTGATCTTCGAGAAGGACCACGCGCTCTCCCGGCGCTTCCAGAAGATCGACGTGCCCGAGCCGTCGATCCAGGAGACGGTCGAGATCCTCAAGGGATTGAAGACGCGCTTCGAGCAGCACCACGGCGTGAAGTACACGCCGGCCGCGCTCACGACCGCCGCCGAGCTTTCCGCGCGCTTCATCAACGACCGGCACCTGCCCGACAAGGCGATCGACGTGATCGACGAGGCGGGCGCGGCGCAGAAGATCCTGCCCAAGTCGCGACAGAAGAAGCTGATCAGCAAGACCGAGATCGAGGAGATCGTCGCCAAGATCGCCCGCATCCCGGCGAAGAACGTCACCTCCGACGATCGCAATGCGCTGAAGACGCTCGACCGCGACCTGAAGAACGTAGTGTTCGGCCAGAACGAGGCCATCGACGCGCTGGTCGCGGCGATCCGCATGGCACGGTCGGGACTCGGCAATCCCCGCAAGCCCATCGGCAACTTCCTGTTCAGCGGTCCGACCGGCGTGGGCAAGACCGAGGTCGCGCGCCAGCTGGCCTACTGCCTCGGCGTCGAGCTGATCCGCTTCGACATGTCGGAATACATGGAGCGGCACGCGGTGTCGCGCCTGATCGGCGCGCCGCCGGGCTACATCGGCTTCGACCAGGGCGGGCAGCTCACCGAGGCGATCACCAAGCATCCGTACAGCGTGCTGCTCCTGGACGAGATCGAGAAGGCGCATCCGGATATCTTCAGCATCCTGCTGCAGGTGATGGACCACGGTACGCTCACTGACAACAACGGCCGCAAGGCGGATTTCCGCAACGTGATCCTGATCATGACCACGAACGCGGGCGCGGAGACGTTGGCCAAGAGCTCGATCGGCTTTACCGACACCAAGCAGGCGGGCGACGAGATGGAGGCGATCAGGCGCATGTTTACGCCGGAGTTCCGCAACCGGCTCGACGCGACGATCTCGTTCTCGGCGCTCGACCACGACGTCATCCTACGCGTGGTCGACAAGTTCCTGCTCGAGCTCGAGAACCAGCTGCACGAGAAGAAGGTGGAGCCGTCGTTCACGCCCGCGTTGAAGGAGTTCCTGGCGCGCAAGGGCTTCGATCCGCAGATGGGCGCGCGCCCCATGGCGCGGCTGATCCAGGACACGATCCGCAAGGCGCTCGCCGACGAGCTGCTGTTCGGCCGGCTGGTGGGCGGCGGCAAGGTCACGATCGATATCGACGACGACGACAAGATCCGGCTGGAATTCGAGGAGAGCAAGGAAGCCGAGCCGGTTGCCTGAGGGCCGCCGCGCTTTGAGTCCGTACGACGGGGGCTTCGGCCCCCGTTTCTCTTTTGCGCGCCGCTCCTGCAGTAGTAGCATCGCGCGCTCGATCATTCCCCGGGATTTCCGTCCGTGCCCATGATCCGCACCACGCGCCGCGGCTGGCTGCGCGCCGGGACGGCCGCCACGCTGGGCGCCGCGTTCCCGCGCTGGGCTCGCTCGGCCGAAAGCGCGCACGTGGTCGTGGTCGGCGGCGGCTTCGGCGGCGCCACGGCGGCGAAGTATCTGCGCAAGGAAAGCGCCGGCGCAGTGCGCGTGACGCTGGTCGAACAGGAGACGGCGTTCGTCTCCTGTCCGCTGTCGAATCTGGTGGTGGGCGGCATGCGGCGGATCGAGGAGCTCACGGTGCCCTACGACGGCCTCGAGCGGTGGGGCGTGCGGCGGATCGCCGGCCAGGCCGTGGACCTCGATCCGGTGGCGCGCAAGCTATCGCTCGCCGGCGGGGAGACGCTCGGCTATGACCGCCTCGTCCTCGCACCCGGAATGGACTTCGATTACGGCGCCTTGCCTTCGCTCGACGCCGCGGCGCAGCAGAAAGTGCTCCACGCGTGGAAGGCCGGTCCGCAGACCGTCGCCCTGAGGCGGCAGCTCGAGGCGATGCCCGACGGCGGCGTGTTCGTCATGCACATCCCGCTCGCGCCTTATCGCTGCCCTCCGGCGGCGTACGAGCGCGCCTGCCTGGTCGCGCGCTACCTCTCGACGCACAAGAAGCGATCGAAGCTCATCGTCCTGGATGCCAACGAGGACGTTCTGAGCGAGAAGGCGCTGTTCGTCGCGGCGTGGAACGGTCCGTACAAGGGCTACGTCGACTACCGCCCGCGGACGGCTCTGCTCGACGTCGACGTCGCGACGCTGACCGCGAAATGCGAGTTCGAGGACGTCAAGGCCGATGTGCTCAACGTCATTCCGCCGCAGCGCGCCGGGGCGATCGCGCGGATCGCCGGCATCGCCAACGCCAACGCCCGGTTCTGCCAGGTCGACTTCCTTACCTACGAGTCGACCGCGCAGGGTAACGTGCACGTCGTCGGCGACGCGCTTCAGCCGGCCTCGCTCATGCCGCGCTCCGGGCACATGGCCAACCAGCAGGCCAAGGTCTGCGCCTGCGCGGTGCTCGCGCTGCTGAGGGGCGGCGTGGTTAACTCCGCACCGGTGCTGACCGGCGCCTGCTACAGCTATCTGTCGGAGCTCGAGGTGGCTCACATCGCTTCGACGCTTCGCTACGACGCCGCGGTCAGGACGATGGTCGTCGCCGCGGGTGGGTCCGCGGCGGCGGACCTGGAAGAAGCCGCGTCCGCCGAAGCGTGGGCGCGCAACATCTGGGCCGACGCGCTCGCCTGACTCCCGCGACGGGCTCGCATTGCCGCAGATCAAGAGCCGCGACCGCCGCCCTTGCTAGCCTTCGAGCAGCGCGTTCGCGCCGCTCGAATGGCTACCGCACACGACCTTCCCGAAGTCTCGGCGAGCGAGGGACTTACGACCCGCGAGGCCGCCGCGCGGCTGGCTGCGCGCGGGCCCAACGCCCTGCCGGCGCAGCCCAAGCGCACGCTCGCGCGCATCGTCGCCGGCGTGGCCGCCGAGCCGATGTTCGTCATGCTCGTCGCGGCCGGGACCCTGTATCTGATCCTGGGCAGCCTGGGCGAGGCGCTGCTGCTGCTCGCCTTCGTCGGCGTGGTCATGGGCATCACCATCGTCCAGGAGCGCAAGACCGAGCGCGTGCTCGTCGCGCTGCGCGACCTTTCCAGCCCGCGAGCGCGGGTGGTGCGCGACGGCGCGACCCGGCTCATCGCCGGCGGCGCGGTAGTCCCCGGCGACATCCTGCTCATCGAAGAGGGAGATCGCGTCGCGGCCGACGGCATCCTGCTGGAAGCGCACGATCTCGCGGTCGATGAATCTCTGCTGACGGGCGAGTCGGTTCCGGTCGGCAAGCGGCCCCCGGGCGCACGCGCGCCGGTTCCCGGCGCGCTCGTCCGTCCCGAGACCGAGAGCCTGACGCGCGTCTACGCCGGGTCGATGGTGGTCCAGGGCGGCGGTACGGTGCGCGTGTGTGCGACCGGGCCCCACAGCGAGATGGGTCGCATCGGCCACGCGCTTTCGACCATCGAGGAACCGGAAAGTCCGCTGCAGCGGCAGACGGCGCAACTGGTGCGCCGCCTCGCGGTCGTGGCCACCGCCGTGTCGATCGCCGCCGCCGCGCTGTACTGGGCCACGCGCGGCGGCGTGCTCGAAGCCGTGCTGGCGGGGCTCGCGCTGGCGATGAGCGTGCTGCCCGAGGAGTTTCCGGTAATCCTCACGGTATTCCTGGCGATGGGGGCGTGGCGAATCTCGCGCCGCCACGTGCTCACGCGCCGCGTCGGCGTCATCGAGACGCTGGGCGCCGCGACCGTGCTGTGCGTTGACAAGACGGGCACGCTCACCGAGAACCGGATGAGCGTGCAGCGCCTCGCCACACCCGACGGCATGCGCGATCCCGGCGATGCGCGACCGGGCGCGCTGACGGCTGCGGAGTCCTCGCTCGTGTCGATCGCCGTGCTGGCGAGCGAGGTGCGGCCGTTCGACCCGATGGAGCAGGCGCTGCATCGCCTGGCTTCTTCGGCGCTCTCCGCCGCACCGGTCGACGGCAGAGTGCTCGTACACGAATACCCGCTCAGCGCGCGGCTGCCCGTGATGACGCACGTGTGGACGGGCGCCGGTGCGCCGGCCATGATCGCGGCGAAGGGTGCGCCCGAGAGCGTCGCCTCGCTCTGCGGCCTCGACGCGAAGACGCTGCGCTCGATCGCGAGCGATGCCGAGGGGATGGCCGCCGACGGCTTGCGCGTGCTCGGCGTCGCTCGCGCCACGCACGTCGGCCCGCCGTGGCCGCGTACTCCCCACGGGTTTCGCTTCGAATGGCTGGGCCTCGTCGCGTTCGCCGATCCGCTGCGCGCGAGCGTCCCGCGCGCGGTCGCGGAATGCCGCGCGGCAGGCATTCGCGTCGTGATGATCACCGGCGACTTTCCCGCGACCGCGCGGGCCATCGCCCGTCAGGCGGGGCTGGCCACGTCGCTCGTTCCGGCAGGGTCCGAGCTGGCCGCGCTCGACGCCGCGGCCCTGCACGCGCTGGTGCGCGAAGCGAGCGTTTTCGCGCGGATCGCCCCCGAGCAGAAGCTCAAGCTGGTCGAGGCGCTGCTCGCCAACGGCGAGGTGGTCGCGATGACCGGCGACGGCGTGAACGACGCGCCGGCGCTCAAGGCCGCGCACATCGGCATCGCGATGGGTGGGCGCGGCACCGACGTCGCCCGCGAAGCGGCTTCGCTGGTGCTTCTCGACGACGACTTCGCCTCGATCGTCTCGGCGGTGCAGCTCGGCCGGCGCATCTATGGCAACGTGCGCAAGGCGATGTCGTACGCGCTGGCCGTACACGTGCCGATCGCCGGCATGGCGCTGCTGCCGCTGCTCGCCGGATGGCCGCTCGCCTTCGGCCCGGTGCACATCGTGTTCATGGAGCTGATCATCGATCCGGCCTGCTCGATCGTCTTCGAAGTCGAGCCGGCGGAGCGCGATTCCATGCGGCGGCCGCCTCGTCCCGCCCGCGAGCCGCTGTTCTCTCCGGGCGCACTGTTCGCGAGTCTCGCGCAGGGCGGCTGCGTGTTCGCCGTCATCGCCCTGCTCTATGGCTACTGGCAGCACGCAGGCGTTGCTCCGCAGGCCGCCCGCGCCATGGCGTTCGTCACGCTCATCGGCGGCAACCTAGGGCTGATGCTCGCCAACCGCTCGCTCTCGGGGAAGCTTCTTGCCACGCTGCGGATCAAGAACGTGCCGCTGTACTGGGTGAGCGGCGCGGCGATTGCCGCGCTCGCGCTCACCGTGTACTGGCCTCCGCTGCAGCATGTCTTCGGCTTCGCGCCGATCGCGTATGGCGCGGCGGCCGGCTGCTTCGGGGCCGGACTCGCGGCCGTGCTCGCCTTCCACGCCCTACGGCGCCTCGCGTGGCGGATCGCGGGCCGCTCGCGACGCAGCTGACGGGGCGCCCCGGTCTCGCAATGAGCACGCAGAAAGCATTTCCAAGTCGCGGCCGAGACGTCGCGGACGGGGGGACCACCGCCGGCGTACAAAAACCGCGGCTGCCCAACGAGTTAATCGCTAGCATCGGACGCCGTCAGAAAGGGTCTTACTGCGAAGCAGCAGAATTCCGACGAGATGGTGCGTTGCTCTTTTCCATGATGCGGAATTGTTTTCTAACATGCTGATTGTTGGCTTTTTTTCCTACATTGCGCAGCGACAAATCAGCTTGCGGACATCGCCCGAGTTTGCTACCGTGGTTTCGCGGCAGTCGGAGCGAATCTTTCACGGAGATGCAATGAACTACGACCTGGAAGCGGCAAGGCTCAAGAAGGACTGGGCGGAGAACCCACGGTGGAAGGCGATCCGTCGCGCTTACGGCGCCGAAGACGTCATCCGGCTCCGCGGATCGCTCCACATCGAGCACACGCTCGCGCGACGCGGCGCCGAGAAGCTGTGGAAGCTTCTCGGCGATGAGCCGTTCGTCAACACGCTGGGCGCAATGACCGGCAACCAGGCGTTGCAACAGGTCAAGGCGGGACTCAAGGCGATCTATCTGTCGGGCTGGCAGGTGGCCGCCGACGCGAACATCACCGGCGAGATGTATCCGGACCAGTCCCTTTATCCGGTCAACTCCGTTCCGGCCGTGGTCAAGCGGATCAACAACGCGTTCCTGCGCGCGGACCAGATCCAGCACATGGAAGGCAACGGCAGCATCGATTACCTCGCGCCCATCGTAGCCGACGCCGAGGCCGGGTTCGGCGGCGTGCTCAACGCCTTCGAGCTCATGAAGGCAATGATCGAGGCCGGCGCGGCAGGCGTGCACTTCGAGGACCAGCTCGCCTCCGTCAAGAAATGCGGCCATATGGGCGGCAAGGTGCTGGTGCCCACACGCGAGGCGGTCGAGAAGCTGGTCGCCGCGCGCCTCGCGGCAGACATCATGGGCGTTCCCACGCTCATTCTCGCGCGCACCGATGCTGAGGCCGCTGATCTCGTCACCTCGGACATCGACGACAACGACAAGCCGTTCTGCACCGGCGAGCGCACCGTGGAAGGGTTCTACCGCACGCGCAAGGGGCTCGATCAGGCCGTCGCCCGTGCCCTGGCCTACGCGCCGTACGCGGATCTGCTGTGGTGCGAGACCGGCAAGCCCGACCTCGCCTTCGCCCGTGCCTTCGCGGAGGCCGTTCACGAGAAGTATCCGGGCAAGATGCTCGCCTACAACTGCTCGCCGTCGTTCAACTGGAAGAAGAATCTCGACGAAGGCACCGTAGCCCGGTTCCAGCACGAGCTGGGCGCGATGGGGTACAAGTTCCAGTTCATCACGCTCGCCGGCTTCCACAGCCTGAACTATGCGATGTTCGACCTGGCTCACGGCTACGCTCGGCGGTACATGAGCGCGTTTGTCGAGCTGCAGGAGGCGGAATTCGCGGCGGTGGACAACGGTTTCACCGCGGTCAAGCATCAGCGCGAGGTGGGCACCGGCTACTTCGACGCCGTGACGCAGACCGTGCAGGGCGCGCAGTCCTCGGTGACCGCGCTCAAGGGATCGACGGAGGACGAGCAGTTCTTCGACAGGCCCAAGACGGAGCTCTCGGTCGCCAACGGCTGAGTAGGTTTTCATCCCGCGCGGCGCGGCGTCCGGTAGGGCGCCGCGCCGCGTTTGCCTTATAGTTCCGGGGATGGCCGACAGCGACGACAAGTCTCTCCGATTCTTCTTCGCGCTCTGGCCGGATCCGCCCGCCCGTGCAGCCATCGGTCGACTGGCGCGCGAAGTGGCGCTGGAGACGTGCGGCCGCCCCACGCTGCCCGATCTCGTTCACCTGACTCTCGCCTTCGTCGGTCCGCAACCGGCGATCCGGGTGGATTCTCTGCGTCGTCTCGCGGGACTCGTCCGCGGCCGCACTTTCGACCTCGCGCTCGATTGGGTCGGGGTGTTCGAGAAGGCCGGCGTTGCGTGGCTTGGCGCATCGACGCCGCAGGAGGAGCTCACGGCGCTGCAGCGCGACCTCGCCGAGGCGCTGCGCTCGCGGGGCTTTTCCGTCGACGAGCGGCCGTACACGCCGCACTTGACCCTCGCGCGGCGCGCGACCACCCTGGTCGAGCGCCGCCTGCCCGAGCCGATCCGCTGGCACGTGGGCGGGTTCACGCTCGTCTCCTCGGATACGAGCGGCCCCGTTCCCGTGTACCGCACGATCGCGCAATGGCCGCTGATCATGTTGTAGAAAAAAAGAGCCGCGGGACGAGCCGCGGCCACTCCAGCGGGAAGCTCTGCGCGCGCGCTCGGTTCTTCAGGCCTCCGCCACCTCGCAGGGTGCGCGCGCGACGCGCCGGCGCGCGACTCGCGCTTCGGTAAGGGAAGCAATCGGGACGAAGTCCGGCGCCGCACGGTCGCCGCCCCACACCATGGGTTCCATCCGCGGCGCGCTTGCGCGCTCGGCCGGCGGCGAAGGCTGATCGAACGGAATCTCGCTCGGCCGCGGACCGCGGCGAACGGAGTGGCTGCGATGGGCGGACGCCGTGACGAGCGCGCCGGCAATGCCGACCGCGATGCTCGCGGCGAGCAGCGCTCCAATCGAGCGCCCGAGAGGGTCCGAAGGAATGACGATGGCGGCAAGGAGCAGCGCACCGGCCGTTCCGGTCAGCGCGCCGACGATCGAGGTCATCCGCCGCTTGCGCAATGCTTTCACGAGCTTCTCCTTCCGTTGTCTTGCGTCAGTCACGCATTGTTGGATGCGTCGAGGTGCCGAGCCGGATTCGCAATAGATGCCGGCTTGATGGAGGAGAAGATTACGAACCGCCTTGGTGCGCCTCAAGGCGCATGCGACGAAGCGCGCGAGACGCGCGACGAAACGCCGCGGGAGCCGCGGAAGCGGCCAGTCAGTCGACGCCGCGGGCGACGGGCCGCCCCGGATCGGCAACCCACTCGCTCCACGAGCCCGGATAGAGCCGGGAGCCGGGAAGGCCGGCGATCGCCATAGCAAGCGCGTTGTGGCACGCCGTGACGCCCGAGCCGCACTGATGCACGACCGCGGCCGGAGGCGTCTCGCGCAGCAGCGCGGCGAATTCGGCGCGCAGCTCGTCCGGCGTCTTGAACCTACCGTCCGGAGCGAGATTGCGGCTGTAGGGACGATTGCGGGCGGCGGGAATGTGACCGGCCACCGGATCGATCGGCTCGACGTCGCCGCGATAGCGCTCCTCCGCGCGCGCATCGAGCACCAGCAGGGCGCCGTCGCTCAAATGGCGCATGATTTCATCGGCGGAAGCCGTCGCGGCGGGCGGCTTCGTCAAGAACCGCGCGGGACGCGCTTGCCGCACGTCCGCCGTAACCGGCCGGCCTTCGGCGCGCCAGCGGTCGAAGCCCCCGTCGAGCACCGCGACCGCATCGTGGCCCAGCCAGCGCAGCAGCCACCAGAGGCGCGCGGCCCAGGCGCCGCTGTTCTGGTCGTAGGCCACCACCTGGCGGGTCGCGTCGATGCCCGCGCGGCCGAACGTCGAGACGAGAGCGCCCACGCCGGGCAGAGGATGCCTGCCGTTGCGTCCGGTCTTCTCACCCGACAGGTCGCGGTCGATGTGCATGAACCGCGCCCCGGGAACGTGGCCCGCGCGATAGGCCCGCTCGCCCGCGTCGGGATCGGCGAGCTCGTGCCGGCAGTCGATGACGACGAACGCGGGATCGTGAAGGTGCGACGCCAGCGCGTCGGTCGAAATGAGAGTGGAATGGCTCATCGCCGGGGAGCGGCGCCCGGCGCGCCGTCCGGACACGCCCGCTAGGTGCGCCCTTCGAGCTGCCGCCGCACGAACTCGTGGAAGTGCTGCATGCCGTCCTCCATCGGCGACTGGTACGGCCCGATTTCGTTGCGGCCCAGCTTGTGGAGCGCGCGCCGGCCCTCGTCCATGCGCGCGGCGATCTCGTCGTCCTCGACCGCGGTCTCGAGATACGCCGCCTGCTCGGCCTCAACGAACTCGCGCTCGAACAGCGCGATTTCCTCTGGATAATAGAACTCGACCACGTTGGTCGTCCGATCCACGCCGCGGGGGAGGAGCGTGCTCACGATCAGCACGTGCGCATACCACTCCAGCATGATGTTCGGGTAGATGGTGACCCAGATCGCGCCGTGTTTGGGGATCTCGCCGCGGTAGTACTCGAGCACTGCCTTGTGCCAGCGCTCGTAGGTCTTCGTGCCCGGCTTCGCGAGCGCGTTGTTCACGCCTACCGTCTGCACGGAGTAGCGCTCGGCGAATTGCCAGTGCAGGTTGTCGCAGGTGACGAACTGACCCAGCCCCGGATGGAAGGGCTCGACGTGATAGTCCTCGAGGTAGACCTCGATGAAGGTCTTCCAGTTGTAGTGGAGCTCCTTCACTTCGACCCTGTCGAGCAGGTAGCCGGAGAAGTCGAAATCGCCCGCCACGCCCATGCCCGCGAGGTCGCGGGCGACGTCGCGCGGACCGTCGAAGAGCAGGCCGCGCCAGCCCTTGAGCGGCGTGCTCGCGAGCTTGACGCAGGGCTGCTGCGCGAAATGCGGTGCCCCGAGCAGGTTGCCCCGGAGGTCGTAGGTCCAGCGATGGATGGGGCAGACGATGTTCGCCGCGTTGCCGCGGCCCTTGAGCATGATCGCCTGCCGGTGCCGGCAGATGTTCGACAGCAGCTCCACGCCGTTGGCGCTGCGTACCAAAAGCTGAGCGTTGTCCCGCCAGGGCAGCGCGTAGTAGTCGCCGGTCTCGGGCACCATGAGCTCGTGCCCGACGTAGCCCGGTCCGGTCGCGAACAGAACCTCCTGCTCGAGCCCGAGCAGCGCCGGATCGCAGTACCAGGAGACGGGAAGCTGCGATGTAGCGGGCCGCAGCCGATCCGCCGTCGCGAGATTGGACATCAGCCTTCCTTTCCGTAAACCGCCAACCCAACAAACAATATGGGGACGTTCCGCGGTGGCCTGCCCCCAACCCTTTGCTAAGTCAGCCCGCTACGAAAAGCTCGTATCGAGGCTGCGTCGTCAAATAAGAGTTGAATTATAGCGTCTCGATCGACCCCCGGTCCACGCCGGAGTTCCCGCGTAGATGCGCGTGAATCCCCGAAGTGGTCGGTAAGCGCGCATGGCGAAGCCTCTGGGGGCTTCACGTTACGCTAGAATGAGGTTCCACACCGTCCTCGCGCGCCGGCCCGATCCGGCCCGACCGTGTTCCTTCGAGCGCATGGCCAACCCGTCCCCGCCCAAGACTTTCGAAGCCGCGCTCGCGGAGCTGGAGACCATCGTCGCGACCATGGAAGGCGGGCAGCTGCCCCTCGCCGATGCGCTCGCCGCCTACCAGCGTGGGGCCGAGCTGCTGCAGTACTGTCAGTCGGCGCTCAAGGACGCCGAACAGCACGTGCAGGTGCTGGAGCGCGGGGTCCTCAAGGCGTTCACGCCGCCCGAAACCGATACCGGCCCTGCGGGCAGTCCCAACGGCGGCTCGGAGCAAGACCGTGCATCCTGACGTCGCCTTTCCCGTGTGGTGCAGCGAGCGCGCGCGCCGCGTCGAGAACGTCATCGACCGGTTGCTTCCGCCCGCGGCCGAGTCGCCGGCACGCCTGCACGAAGCGATGCGTTACGCTGTTCTGGGCGGTGGCAAGCGCGTCCGGGCTCTGCTGGCCTATGCCGCCGGCGAGGTCGCGAACGCCGATCCGGCGGTGGTCGATCATGTCGCCGCTTCGGTGGAGTGTCTGCATGCCTATTCGCTTGTCCACGACGACCTGCCGTGCATGGACGACGACGCGCTTCGGCGCGGCAAGCCTGCCTGCCACGTCGCCTTCGGCGAAGCGATGGCGCTGCTCGCGGGCGACGCGCTGCAGAGCTTCGCCTTCGAGGCCCTCGCCGCGGCGCCGTTGATCGAAGGGGCGCGCGCCGCGGGGCTCCTGGCGGAGGCGGCCGGCTCGCGCGGCATGGCCGGCGGCCAGGCGATCGATCTCGCCGCCTTCGACGCGGCACTCGATCTGCCTGAACTCGAGCGTATGCATCGACTCAAAACAGGTGCGCTGATCCGGGCGGCGGTTCGCCTCGGCGCGGATTGCGGCCGGCTCGTGGATGCCGATGGCAACGATGCACTGCTCCGTTACGCCTCGGCCATCGGGCTGGCCTTCCAGGTCGTCGACGACGTCCTCGACGTCGAAGGCACGGCGCAGAGTCTGGGCAAGACCGCGGGCAAGGACGCGGTGCAGCGCAAGTCGACGTACGTCACGCTGTTGGGCCTGACCGCTGCCCGGGAGCGTATAGCGGCGCTTCGCGCGGAAGCGCGGGCGGCGGCGGCCGCGCTGGGCTCGCGAGCGAGACGGCTGGAGGAGATGGCCGACTGGATCGCGGCGCGGACGCACTGATGGAGCGTCTGCTCGAGAAGATCGACGACCCGGCGCAGCTGCGGCGCTTGCGCGAGGACCAGTTGCCGCAGCTCGCACGCGAGTTGCGCGACTTCGTTCTCGCCTCCGTTGCCCGGACCGGCGGGCACCTGTCGTCGAATCTCGGCACGGTCGAGCTCGCCATCGCGCTGCACTATGTCTTCGACACGCCGCGCGATCGCCTGGTCTGGGACGTCGGACACCAGAGCTACGCGCACAAGATCCTCACCGGCCGCCGCGAAGGCATGGCGGGCCTTCGGCAGTGGGGCGGGATCGCGGGCTTTCCGCGCCGGAACGAGAGCGAATACGACGCCTTTGGCACCGCCCATTCGTCGACCTCGATCTCCGCGGCGCTCGGCATGGCCATCGCGGCCCGGCGCAAGGGCGAGACGCGCGCCGTCGTGGCCGTGATCGGCGACGGCGCGATGAGCGCCGGAATGGCGTTCGAGGCGCTGAACAACGCGGGCGCGGCGGGAGCCGACCTGCTCGTGGTCCTCAACGACAACGACATGTCGATCTCCGAATCGGTCGGCGCGTTCAACAACTACCTTGCACGATTGCTCTCGGGCCGGGTCTACAACACGCTGCGCCGCGGCGGCAAGGAGGTGCTCTCGAAGCTTCCTCCCGTGAAAGAGCTCGCCAAGCGCTGGGAGGAGCACACCAAGGGCATGGTGCTGCCCGGGACGCTGTTCGAGGAGCTCGGCTTCAACTACATCGGCCCCATCGACGGCCACGACCTCGACACGTTGGTGAAGACGCTCTCCAACGTGAAGAAGCTAAAGGGGCCCCAGGTGCTGCACGTGATGACCCGCAAGGGGCAGGGCTACGCGCGGGCCGAGGACGACCCCATCCTCTATCACGGCGTGACCAAGTTCGATCCGGCGGTGGGCATCGTGCCGAAGCCCTCGGCGAAGCCTACGTATACGCAGGTGTTCGGCGACTGGCTTTGCGACATGGCCGCGCGTGACCTGCGCCTCATCGGCATTACGCCGGCGATGCGCGAGGGCTCAGGGCTCGTGCGCTTCTCGCAAGAATATCCGGACCGCTATTTCGACGTGGGCATCGCCGAGCAGCACGCGGTGACCTTCGCGGCCGGGCTCGCCTGCGAGGGGATGAAGCCGGTCGTGGCGATCTACTCGACGTTCCTCCAGCGGGCCTATGATCAGCTCATCCACGACGTGGTGCTGCAGAACCTGCCCGTGATGTTTGCCATCGACCGCGCCGGCATCGTCGGCGCCGACGGGCCGACGCATGCCGGAAGCTTCGATCTCACCTACCTGCGCTGTCTGCCGAACACCACCGTCATGGCGCCGGCCGACGAGAACGAGTGCCGGCAGATGCTGACGACGGCGTTCATGCTCGATGCGCCCGCGGCCGTGCGCTACCCGCGAGGCGCCGGGCCCGGCCGGACGGTCGAGCGCGAGCTCACGGGCGTGCCCGTCGGCAAGGGCGAGATCCGCCGCGATTCCCGGCGTCACCGGATCGCGATCCTCGCCTTCGGCAGCGTGCTGCACGCGGCGCTGGCGGCGGCCGAGGAGCTCGACGCGACCGTAGCCAACATGCGCTTCGTCAAGCCGCTCGACGTCGAGCTCGCGGCATATCTCGCCCGCACGCACGAGGCGCTCGTGACCGTCGAGGAGAACGTGGTGGCCGGCGGCGCGGGCAGCGGCGTCGCCGAGGCGCTCGCCGCGGCGGGTTTCGCCGTGCCGATCCTCCATCTAGGGCTGCCCGACGCATTCGTCGACCACGGCGATCCAGCGGTCGTTCTCGCCCACGTCGGTCTCGACGCCAAGGGCATCGCAGGCTCGATCGGCCAGCGCTTCGGCGCGCGCAAGGGCGAGGCGGCCGCGCCGACGGTGGTCAATCTCGCCAAGCCCGCCGCCTAGCGGCGCGGAGGCTCAGGAGCGTAGGGGCAAGCGTTTCGGCGGCCGCGGGTACTCGACCAGCGCCGCCGCCCTGCGCTCGAACGGATCGCGCTTCGCCAGCAGATGCTCCTGCCGGCCGGAGATGAGCCGGTAATGGCGCAAGCCGGCGAGCCGCTCGTGCGCCTCGACGCACGCTTTGTCCGGCGTGATCCACAGCGCGGTGTCGAGCCGCCGCAGATCGAAGGCGACGGAGTAGCTGCGCAGCGTCTTGCGCCCGCGCTTGTCGAAGTACTCGTGGAAGTACGACATCGCGACCTCGCGCAGCGATCGGTACACGGGATCGCGATAGCGCAGGCACGCGCCGTTGGTCTTCGACAGCGCGCCCCACGCGCGCTGCCGGCGGAACAGCGCGACCACGTGCGGGTAGTCGCAGGGGTCGCAGTCCAGGTGCATGACCAGCGGCGGCTCGCCGTGGATCCACAGCGCGCAGGCGGCCAGGAGCGCTCCCTCGATGCAATGCGCGCGCCGCTGCCGCAGCACCTCGCGCACCGACAGGAGCGTTTCGCCGTCGAGCTCGTGGTTGATCGGGATGGCGTTCAGAAACGCCTGGATCTTCTGCGGCGTCGAGAGCCGGCGCAAGGTGGCGAATTCGCCGCGCGTGAGGCCCAGGTCCTCGGGCTTGGGCGTGCGCCTCGCGACAACGCTCCGCATGGCGGGAATCATACGCCGCCGAGCGCGTGCGGCCGGCGCTTGCGAGGTGCCGACAAAGCTGGGTAGGATCGGCCTTTGCGCCTGCGTTGTCCCCGGCGCGCGGATCGCACGCATGATCGCCCTCGACAGCCACCCTTCGGGCCGCCATTTCCTGCAGATTCCCGGTCCGACCAACGTTCCCGATCGCGTGCTTCGGGCCATCGATCAGCCCACCATCGATCATCGCGGTCCGGAATTCACGGCGCTGACGAAGGCCGTGCTGTCGGGCATGAAAAAGGTCTTCCGGACCGAGGGCGACGTCGTGATCTATCCGTCGTCCGGCACCGGCGCGTGGGAGGCGGCGCTCGTCAACACCCTCTCGCCGGGCGACGGCGTGCTGATGGCCGAGACCGGCCACTTCGCCACGTTGTGGAAGCGGCTCGCCGAGAGGCTGGGGTTGAGCGTGACGCTGCTGCCCGGCGATTGGCGCCACGGCGTCTCTCCGGCGGCGATCGAGGAAGCGCTTGCCGCCGATGGGCGGCACGCGCTGAAGGCGATATGCATCGTCCACAATGAGACTTCGACCGGCGTCACCAGCCGGGTGGCGGAGGTGCGTGCCGCGATCGATCGCGCGCAGCACCCGGCGCTGCTCATGGTCGACACGATCTCGTCGCTCGCCTCGATCGACTATCGCCACGACGAGTGGCGCGTCGACGTCACCGTCGGCGGCTCGCAGAAGGGGCTGATGCTGCCGCCCGGGCTCGGCTTCAACGCCATCGGCGACAAGGCGCTTGCGGCATCGAAGAGCGCCACGCTGCCGCGCTCCTACTGGGACTGGGGCGAGATGCTCTCGCTCAACGCCTCGGGCTACTTTCCCTACACGCCGGCGACCAACCTGCTCTACGGGCTGCACGAGGCGCTGGAGATGCTCTTCGCCGAAGGGCTGGAGCGCGTGTTCGCGCGGCACAGCCGGCTCGCCGAAGCCACGCGACGCGCGGTGCGGGCGTGGGGTCTCGAGATCCTGTGCGCGGATCCGGCCGAGTACAGCGCCTCCCTCACCGCCGTGATGATGCCTTCCGGGCACAGTGCGGACGCCTTCCGCAAGGCCGTGCTGGAGCGCTTCGACATGTCTTTGGGGCAGGGACTGGGCAAGCTCGCCGGCAAGATCTTCCGCATTGGCCACCTGGGCTTCTTCAACGATCTCATGCTGTGCGGCGCGCTCGCCGGCGTGGAGATGGGTCTCGAGCTGGCCGGCGTGCCGTATCGCAAGGGCGGTGCGCAGGCGGCGATGGATTATCTCGCGCACTCCGCGGCGGCCGAGCTGGCCCGCGCAGCCTGAGGCTCGGCAACGAGAGCGTTTTCGAAGACAACAATCAAACGGAGGAGTCAGCAATGAAGATCAGCCGATCGGTCAACCGGCGGTGCAAGGTCGTTGCCCTTTCATCGGCGATCGCGCTCGGGTTCGCGCTCTTCGCCGCGCCGGCGCTGGCCCAGCTCGAGATCAAGCTCGGCCACGTCGGCGAGCCGGGATCGCTGTTCCAGAAGAGCGCCGACGAGTTCGCGAAGCGCGCCAACGCCAAGCTCGCCGGCAAGGCCAAGGTCGTCACCTACGGCTCGAGCCAGCTCGGCAGCGACGAGGAGATGATCCAGAAGTTGAAGCTCGGCACGATCGACATGGCGTTGCCCTCCACGGTCATGAGCTCGCAGGTGGATCTGTTCGGCGTGTTCGAGATGCCGTATCTGGTAAAGGACCGTGCGCACATGAAGCGCATCGAAAAGGAGCTCTTCTGGTCGAAGCTCGAGCCGGAGGTGGAGAAGAAGGGCCTGAAGGTGATCGCGCTATGGGAGAACGGCTTTCGCCAGATCACCAACAGCAAACATCCGATCAACGTGCCCGGCGACCTGGCGGGCATCAAGCTGCGCGTGCCCGGAGGCAAGTGGCGGGTGAAGATGTTCCAGGCCTACGGCGCCAATCCGAGCCCGATGAAGTTCTCCGAGGTATTCGCGGCGCTGCAGACCGGCGTCATGGACGGCGAGGAGAACCCGCTCACGCAGATCTACTCGGCGCGGTTCCAGGAGGTCCAGAAATATCTATCGATGTCGGGTCACGTCTACACGCCGGCGTACCTGACCGTGGGAACGACCCACTGGAACGCCCTGCCGGCGGACGTGCGCCAAGTCCTGGAGGATACGGCGAAGGAGACGCAGGCGTATGTCTACGAGACCGCCGCGAAGGACGACGAGGAGCTCTTAGGCAAGCTCAAGGCCGCGGGCATGCAGGTGAACGAGGTGGACAAGAACGCCTTCATCGCGGCGAGCAAGCCCATCTACGAAGAGTTCGGCAAGGACGTCAAGGGCGGCAAGGAAATCATCGACCGCGCGGTGGCGCTCGGCAAGTGAAGCGGTTCCGCGCCGCCTACGAGCGACTGCTCGAGTGGGTGGTCGTCGCGCTGATGGTCTTGCTGTTCGTCGAGGTGACCCTGGGCGTGGTCTTTCGCTTCCTCGGGCAGGCGCTCTCCTGGTACGACGAGGTGGCCTCGCATCTTCTCGCCTGGCTCACCTTCTACGGCGCTGCGCTCGCCTCGGTCAAGCGGGCGCACATCGGCTGCCCCGAGGTCGTGGAGATGATGCCCTGGCGGGCGCGGCGGCTCGCCAGCATCGTCGCCCAGGTGATCGTGATCGCGTTCTTCGTCGTGCTCGGCAGCGTGGGCGCCTGGATCATGCCCGTGCTGGCCACGGACGCGCTGATCAGCCTGCCGGAGATCCCGATGAGCGTCGTGCAGTCGGTGATCCCGATCTCCTCGCTCCTGATCGTTGTCGCCGAAGTGGCGTACCTGGCGGAGCTTCTTCTGCAGGCGGCGCCGCCCAAGATGCCGAGTCCGGCGATCGCCGACGAGTTGCAGTGAGCCTCGCCGACCGGTCATGACGACCATGCTCGGCCTATTCGGAGCCGTGATCGCGATCGTGCTCATCAACGTTCCGATCGCGGTTGCGCTCGGTGTCGTGGCCGTTGCGGCGATGCTGGCCACGCACGGCGCCGCGAGCCTGCCGAATCTGGCGCTTTCCACGTACAACGGCGCCACGAGCTTCCCGTTGCTCGCGATTCCGCTGTTCATCCTGGCCGGCGCGATCATGAACGCCTCCGGCATCTCGCGGCGGCTGATCGCGTTCGCTTCGGCGCTGTTCGGGTGGATCCGCGGCGGCCTCGCGCACGTGTCGATCGGCTCGATGATGTTCTTCGCCGAGATCTCGGGTTCCGCGGTCGCCGGCGTGGCGGCCCTCGGCTCGATCCTGATCCCGGGCATGAAGGCGCAGGGCTATCCGGCGGCCCTCGCGGCGTCGACCATGTCGAGCGCCGCTACGCTCGCCATCATCATCCCGCCGTCCATCCCGATGATCATCTATGCGGTTATGGCCGAAACATCGGTAGTCCAGATGTTTGTCGCCGGCATCGTGCCCGGCGTTCTCGGCGGCCTCGGCCTGATGGGAATGGCGTACGTATTCGCGCGGCGCTACGACCTGCCCCGCGAAAGCTCGTTTTCGCTGAGGCGCGTCGCCGAGGCCGGACGCGACGCGCTGTGGGCGTTCCTGCTGCCGATCATCATCCTCGGCGGCATCTTCGGCGGCGTGGTTACCGCGACGGAGGGTGCCGCACTGGCGGTCGTCGCGGCCCTTTTCGTCGGGCTCCTCATCTACCGGGAGCTCGACTACGCGCACCTCTATCGCTCGATTCTCGAGGGCGGGGTTCAGACCGCGGTGGTCATGCTGCTGGTGGCCACCAGCGCGCTGCTCGGAAGCTATCTTTCCGAAGTGCGCGCGCCGCAGGAGCTGGCGGGCGCCGTGGCGCAGCTCACCCACAACAAGTGGATCGTGCTCGCGCTCCTCAACGTGCTGTTTCTGATCCTCGGCATGTTCCTGCACTCGGCTGCGGCGATCATTCTCGTCGTGCCCGTCGTCATGCCCCTGGTGCACGCAGTCGGCATCGATCCGGTGCATTTCGGCCTGATCGTCACCGTCAACCTCGGCATCGGTCAGCAGACGCCTCCTGTGGCGAGCGTGCTCATGGTCGCGAGCGCGATCGCCAAGGAGTCGATCTGGAACGTCACCCGGATCAACGTCTGGTTCATCGCCGTCCTGCTCGCCGTGCTGCTCCTGGTCACCTACGTGCCCGTGACCGGCATGGGCCTGGTCGAGTTGTTCTACCGCTAGGAGTCCTTGCGCATGTCCAGGTTTGTCGACGTCGCGCGCGACGGAGTCATCGCCACCGTCGTGCTCAACCGGCCCGAGAAGCTCAACGCTCTGACCAAGGCCATGTGGCGCGATCTCGGCGAGGCGGTCGACGCGCTCTCCGCCGACGACGCGTTGCGCTGCCTGATCCTGCGCGGGGCCGGCGAGAAGGCATTCTCGCCCGGCAACGACATCGGCGAGTTTGCGACCGAGCGTGCGAACAAGGCGCAGGCGATCGCCTACGGCCGCGTGATGCACGCGACGCTTCGGGCGCTCGAGGCGTGCCGGCATCCGGTGGTCGCGCAGATTCACGGCGTCTGCGTCGGGGGGGGAATGGAGATCGCCGCGCTCGCCGATGTCCGCGTCTGCGGCGAGTCGAGCCGCTTCGGGGCGCCGATCAAGAACCTCGGGCTGACGATGGCCTACGCCGAGATGGCGCCTCTCGTGCGGCTGGTAGGCTCGGCCGTCGCGCTCGAGATCCTGCTCGAGGGCCGGATCTTCGACGCGGCCGAGGCGCTCGCCAAGGGCGTGGCCAGCCGCGTCGTCCCCGACGCTGATGTAGCGAGAGAGGCTCGCGCGACCGCCGAGCGCATCGCCGAAGGCGCGCCGCTGGTGGCGCGCTGGCACAAGAAGTTCGCACGGCGGCTCGCCGATCCGCGCCAGCTCACCGCGGCGGAAATCGACGAGTGCTTCGATTGCTTCGACACCGAGGATTTCCGGATCGGCTACGCCGCGTTCCTCGCCAAGACGAAGCCGGCGTTCGTCGGGCGCTGATGAGATCGATGCCATCCGCGGCGCACCCCGGGCCACTCGCCGGCATGCGCGTGCTGGAGCTCGCGCAGATCATGGCGGGCCCCACCTGCGGCATGATGCTGGCGGACTTGGGCGCCGACGTGATCAAGGTGGAAAAGCTCCCTGGCGGCGACGACGCCCGAGGCTATCGCGAACCGCGGGTGAACGGCGTGTCGGCCCCGTTCCTGATGCTCAATCGGAACAAGCGCGGCATCGCGCTCGATCTCAAGCAACCGCGGGGACGCGAGGTGCTTTTGCGGCTGGCGAAGGGCGCCGACGTGCTCACGGAGAACTACCGTCGCGGCACGCTGGAGAAGTTCGGGCTGGGATACGACGCGCTGTCGAAGGCGAATCCCGGGTTGATCTACTGCGCCATCTCGGGCTACGGACGCGACGGGCCTTGGGGCGACAAAGGCGGGTTCGATCTCATCGCCCAGGGCTTCGCCGGCTTGATGTCGATGACCGGCGAGCCGGGTCGCCCGCCCGTGAAGACCGGCAACTCGGTCGCCGACATCAACGCCGGCATTCTCGCCTTCGGTGGCATCGTCGCCGCGTACGTGCACAAGCTCAAGACGGGGCGAGGCCAGATCGTCGACACTTCGCTCATGGAGGCGGCGCTGCAGCAGACCTACTGGCACGCGGCGATCTACTTCGCGACGGGCCAGTCGCCCGGTCCGACCGGGTCGGCCCACGTGCTCACCGCGCCGTACCAGGCGTTCCGCGTGCGCGACGGCTGGATCAACATCGGCGGCGCGAACCAGGCGAACTGGGAGCGCATCGCCGAGGTCCTCGGCCATCCCGAATGGCGCGACGATCCGCGCTTCGCGAGCAATTCGGCGCGGATGGCTAATCTGCCGGCACTCATCGCGCTGATGGACGATGTCCTGTCCGCACGTGGCAAGGACGAATGGCTCGCCGCCTTCGACGCCGCGGGCGTGCCGGCGGGGCCCGTGCATACCCTGGGCGAGGCGCTGACGCATCCGCAGACCCTCGCCCGCGGCATGGTGATCGACCTCGCGCATGGCGAGCCGGGCGCCACGCGTGCGCTCGGCTGCCCCCTGCACTTCTCGGCCACGCCGGCACGCGTCGACCGACCGGCGCCGCGGTTCGGCGAACACACGCGCGAAGTGTTGAGTGAATGCGGCTACGCGGGAGCGGAGATCGACGCGCTCGCGGCCGCGGACGTGATCGCCGTCTAGCGCCGCGGTGGCGCCGAGAATCCCTGTCGCGGCGCTCGCGGACCGGCGCGTCGATCGGCGTAGAATCGGCGCTCGAGAGATGCGGCCCGTCGCGATCTTCCGTTTTTCCCCTACCGAGGGTCCAGGCTACTTTGGCGAGTGGCTTGCCCGGCACGACGTGCCGCAGCGCCTGATCGCGGTCGACCAGGGCGAGAGCGTCCCTCGCGATCCGCGAGCGTTCTGCGGGATCGCCATGATGGGCGGGCCGATGAGCGCCAACGACGATCTGCCGTGGAACACGCCGCTCATGGCTCTGCTCGACGGAGCGATGCGCTCCGAGATTCCCGTGCTCGGCCACTGCCTCGGCGGGCAGCTTCTCGCCAAGGCGCTCGGCGCGAACGTGACGCGGAGCGCGACGCCGGAGGTCGGCTGGGGCGAGGTGCGCGTGCTCGGCGCCGACGACTGGTTCGGCGGCCGCGATGCATTTACCGCGTTCCACTGGCATTACGAGATCTTCGGCTTGCCTCGAGGGGCGACGCGCGTGCTGACCAACGCCTGGAATCCCGATCAGGCGTTCCTCTTGGGGAAGCACGTGGGCTTTCAATGCCACATCGAGATGACGTGGCCGATGGTGGAGACATGGTGCCGGAGCGGCGCGGCCGAGCTTCCCGAGCGCACCGCCGGGCAGGTGCAGAGCCGGGCCGACATGTTCGTCGATGTCGATGCGCGGCTCGCGGCGCTCTCTCGCGTCGCCGACGACTTCTACGCGCGCTGGGCAGAGGGGCTCGCGTGGTGACCGCATCCATCCGCGCGCTTCCCGATCACCTCATCAACCAGATCGCGGCCGGCGAGGTCGTCGATCGGCCTGCGGCGGCGCTCAAGGAGCTGCTCGAGAACAGCCTCGATGCGGGCGCGCGGGCGATCGACGTCGAGCTCGCCGGCGGCGGCACGAGGCTCATCCGTGTGGCCGACGACGGCTCAGGGATCGATCGCGAGGAGCTCGCGCTCGCCGTGGCCCGGCACGCGACCTCCAAGATTGCCAGCGTCGCCGACCTCGTGGCGATCGCCACGCTCGGCTTTCGCGGCGAGGCGCTCGCCTCGATCGCGGCGGTGTCGCGGCTCGCCATCACGTCGCGCTCGCGCGACAAGGCCCATGCCTGGCGGCTCGAGGTCGAGGGTGGCGATCTCGGCGTGCCGCAGCCGGCCGCGCTCGCCGCGGGAACGACCGTGACGGTGCAGGAGCTCTATTTCAACACACCGGCGCGGCGCAAGTTCCTGCGCACCGAGGCCACGGAATACGGCCACTGCGAGGAAACATTTCGCCGCGTCGCGCTTTCCCATCCCGACGTGGCGTTCACGCTGAGTCACAACGCCAGCGTGCGCCATCGCCTGCTTGGCGGCGGGCGGCGCGCGCGGGTCGACGCGCTCCTCGGCGACGCATTCGCCGCCCATGCGGCCGCGGTTGACGCGCGTGGCGCGGAGATCGCGCTCGCCGGCTGGGCCGTGCGTCCGGCGTTCGCGACGGCCGCGGGCCCGGCCCGCGAGGCGCAGTACCTGTTCGTCAACGGCCGCTACGTCCGCGATCGCGTGCTCACCCATGCGCTGCGCGAGGCTTACCGGGACGTGCTGCACGGCGAGCGCCAGCCCGCCTACGCGCTGTGGCTCGACATCGAGCCGCGGCTGGTCGACGTCAACGTCCATCCGACCAAGATCGAGGTGCGCTTCCGCGACAGCGGCGCCGTGCATCAGTTCGTGCGCCGGGCGGTGGAGAAAGCGCTCGCCGCGACGGCGGCGGAGCAGCCGGCGGTTTCCGCGGCGGAGCGCCTCGGCGTTGCAGCGGCGCTGACGCCGCCGCTCATGCCGGAGGTCGCCTTCCGCGCCCAGGGCGCCATCGGACTCGAAAGCCGGGAGCCCGAGGCCTTCTACGCGCGGCTCTTCGGCGAGCGCACGCCGCCGCCGAGCGGGCCCGACCTGCCGAACGAGGAGGAGCATCCGCTCGGCTTCGCGCTGGCCCAGCTGCACGGGATCTACATCCTCGCCCAGAACCGCGACGGCCTCGTGCTGGTCGACATGCACGCGGCGCACGAGCGCATCCTCTACGAGCGGCTGAAGCAGGCGCTCGACGGCAGCATGCCGATGCAGCCGCTGCTCGTGCCGGTCACCTTCGCCGCGGAATCGCTCGAAGTGGCCACCGCGGAGGAGCACGCCGCGACGCTCGGTGCCCTGGGCTTCGCGCTGACGCCGCTGGGCCCGTCCACACTCGCGGTGCGGGCAATTCCCGCGCTGCTGCGCGACGCGGACGCGGCAACGCTGGCGCGCGCAGTCCTCTCCGACGTGCGCGAATACGGCGCGAGCCAAGTGCTCACCGGGGAGCGCGACGAGCTGCTCTCGACGATGGCCTGCCACGGGGCGGTGCGTGCTCGCCGCAGCCTCGCCGTGCCGGAGATGAACGCGCTGCTGCGGGAAATGGAGCAGACCGAGCGCTCGGGCCAGTGCAATCACGGCCGGCCGACCTGGTATCAGCTCACGCTCGCCGATCTGGATCGGCTGTTCCTGCGCGGCCGGTGAGTGCTCCGCGAGCCATGCAGGGCGCCCCTACGCTTCCGGCGGTGCTGCTCATGGGACCCACTGCCTCGGGCAAGAGCGCGCTCGCGCTGGCGCTCGCCGAAGGCTTTGGCGGCGAGATCGTCAGCGTCGACTCGGCGCAGGTCTACCGCGGGCTCGACATCGGCAGCGCGAAGCCCGATCGGGCCACGCGCGAGCGCGTGCCGCATCATCTGATCGACGTGATCGAGCCGACGGAAGCCTACTCCGCCGCGCGGTTCGCGCGCGAAGCGCTGAATGCGATCGTTGCGATCCGCGCCCGCGGCCGGCTTCCCATCCTCTCGGGGGGCACCATGCTCTACTTCAAGGCGCTCGCCGAGGGGTTGTCCGAATTGCCGGCAGCTGATCCCGCGCTGCGGGCACAACTCGACGTGCGCGCAGCCCGGGAAGGCTGGCCCGCGCTGCACGCCGAGCTTGCCCGTGTGGATCCGGAGACGGCGAACCGGCTCGAGCGCACGGATGCGCAGCGCATTCAGAGAGCGCTCGAAGTGTGGCGCCTGACCGGCGTGCCGTTGTCGTCGCTGCAGGGTCACCGCCGCGCCAACCCGTCGCTCGGTTCGACGCTCGCCGTCGCGCTCCTGCCCGACCGGGCGTGGCTGCACCACGCGATCGCCGAGCGCTTCGACGCGATGCTGGCCGCGGGACTGCTCGACGAGCTGCGCGCGCTGCGCCGGCGCTACGTCCTTCATGCCGGATTGCCGGCGATGCGCTGCATCGGCTATCGCCAGGCCTGGGCGTATCTCGAGGGGGAAATCGACGCGGCCGGGCTGCGCGCCCGCGGCATCGCCGCCACCCGCCAGCTCGCGAAGCGCCAGTTCACGTGGCTGCGCGCGATGCGCGTCCGGACCGTCGATCCCTTCGCCAGCGGCGTCGAGCGCACGCTCAGCGAGCTCGTCGATGCGGCCGTGCAATCGGACGCGCCTATTGCGCGTTCCGCGGTTTGCGGCTAAGTTCAAAAGCTTTCCCTTCGAATCCCCGGCAGTACCGGCTGCAGCAATGACCGCACTGACCCTTTACGACAAGCTGTGGGCGAGCCACGTCGTTCGCGGCGAGAGCGACGGCACGACGCTCCTCTATATCGACCGCCATCTGGTGCACGAGGTGACCAGCCCACAGGCGTTCGAGGGACTGAAGCTCGCGGGCCGGAAGCCCTGGCGGATGGAATCGGTCATCGCCACCGCGGATCACAACACGCCGACGAAGGCCTGGGATCGCGGCATCGAGGATCCCACCTCGCGCGTCCAGGTCGATGCGCTGGACGCCAACATGCGCCAGTATCCGGCCAAGGCTTACTTCCCGTTCCGCGACCGGCGGCAGGGCATCGTCCACGTGATCGGCCCGGAAAACGGCGCGACGCTTCCGGGCATGACCGTGGTCTGCGGCGATTCGCACACCAGCACCCACGGCGCATTCGGCTGCCTTGCCTTCGGCATCGGCACCACCGAGGTCGAGCACGTGCTCGCGACCCAGTGTCTGGTCACCAAGAAATCGAAGTCGATGCGGGTGGACGTCGAGGGCGCGCTTCCCTTCGGCTGCTCGGCCAAGGACGTGGCGCTCGCGATCATCGGTCGGATCGGCACCGCGGGCGGCACGGGCCACGCGATCGAGTTCGCCGGCTCGACCATCCGGGCGCTGTCGATGGAAGGCCGGATGACCGTGTGCAACATGTCGATCGAAGCCGGCGCGCGCGCCGGCATGATCGCGGTCGACGATACGACGATTGCCTATCTTGAGGGTCGGCCGTTCGCGCCCAGAGGCGAGCTGTGGACGCGTGCGGTCGCACACTGGCGCACGCTCAAGTCCGAGCCGGGCGCCCGCTTCGACCGCACGGTCACGCTCGACGCGGAAACCATCGCGCCGCAAGTGACCTGGGGAACCTCTCCCGAGATGGTGACCACGATCGAGGGGCGCGTGCCCGATCCCGACAAGGAGCGCGATCCGATCGTGCGCGAAGGCATCGAGCGGGCGCTCACCTACATGGGCCTCGAGCCCAACACGGCAATCTCCGATATCCGCGTGGACAAGGTCTTCATCGGCTCGTGCACCAACTCGCGCATCGAAGACTTGCGCGTCGCGGCCGCGGTGGCGAAGGGACGGCGCAAGGCCGCCAGCGTGAAGCAGGTTCTGGTCGTGCCCGGCTCGGGGCTGGTCAAGGCGCAGGCCGAGCGCGAGGGGCTCGACCGCGTGTTCGCGGATGCCGGCTTCGAGTGGCGCGAGCCGGGCTGTTCGATGTGCCTCGGCATGAACGACGACCGGCTCGGCCCCGGCGAGCGCTGCGCCTCGACGTCGAACCGCAACTTCGAGGGCCGTCAGGGACCCGGCGGCCGCACGCATCTCGTGAGCCCCGCGATGGCGGCGGCCGCCGCGATCGAGGGTCACTTCGTCGATGTGCGGCGTTTGCGCTAGGCAGGAGCGATCCATGCAGCCCTTTCGCGTGCTCACCGGGATCGTGGCGCCGCTCGATCGCGCCAACGTCGACACGGATACGATCATCCCCAAGCAATTCCTGAAATCGATCAACCGCTCGGGCTTCGGACCGAACCTGTTCGATGGCTGGCGCTACCTCGACCGCGGCGAACCCGGCGTGGATCCCGCCACGCGCCCGCTCAATCCCGATTTCGCGCTCAACCAGCCGCGCTACCGGGGAGCGCAGATCCTTCTCGCCCGGCGCAACTTCGGTTGCGGCAGCTCGCGCGAGCACGCGCCGTGGGCGCTCGCGGACTACGGCTTCCGTGCCATCATCGCGCCGTCGTTCGCCGATATTTTCTTCAACAATTCCCTGAAGAACGGACTGCTCCCCGTCGTTCTCGGCGAGGCCGACGTGGATCGGCTGTTTCACGCTTGCTTCGCCATGCCGGGGTTCGCGCTCACCATCGATCTCGAGCGCCAAATCGTCGCCAGCACCGACGGCGCAAGCGTGCTCGCCTTCGACATCGAGCCGTTCCGCAAGCACTGCCTGCTCAACGGGCTGGACGAGATCGGGCTCAGCCTCGAGCACGCCGACGAGATCCGCGCCTTCGAGGCAAGGCACTTCGCCAACCAGCCGTGGCTGATGTGAGCAGCGGACGGGCGTGAAGATCGCGCTCCTGCCCGGCGACGGCATCGGTCCGGAGATCGTCGCCGAAGCGGTCAAGGTCCTCGAGCGGCTGCGCCGCGACGGACTCGCGATCGAGACCGAGAGCGCGCCGATCGGCGGCGCCGGTTACGACGCGGCGGGCAAGCCGCTGCCGGATGCGACGCTCGAGCTGGCACAAGCCGCCGATGCGGTCCTTCTAGGGGCGGTCGGCGGTCCCCGATACGATGGTCTGTCGAGGGCGCTTCGTCCCGAGCAGGGCATTCTCGCGATTCGCAAGGAGCTGGGGCTCTTCGCCAACCTGCGTCCGGCGGTGCTCTACCCCGAGCTTGCCTCCGCGTCGACGCTGAAACCCGACGTGATCGCCGGGCTCGATCTGATGATCGTGCGCGAGCTGACCGGCGACGTGTACTTCGGCCGACCCCGCGGCCGGCGCACGAACGCGAACGGGGAGAGCGAAGGCTTCGATACGATGCTCTACTCGGAGTCGGAGATCCGGCGCATCGCCCGCGTGGGGTTCGAGACCGCGCGCAAGCGCCAGCGCACGCTGTGCTCGGTCGACAAGGCCAACGTGCTCGACACCTCGATCCTGTGGCGCGAGGTCGTGACTGCCGTCGCCGGCGAGTACCCGGATGTCGCGCTCTCGCACATGTACGTGGACAACGCGGCGATGCAGCTGGTGCGCGCGCCGAAGCAGTTCGACGTGATCGTCACCGGCAATCTCTTTGGCGACATCCTGTCCGACGAGGCTTCGATGCTGGCGGGCTCGATCGGCATGCTGCCTTCGGCCGCGCTCGATGCGCGCAGCAAGGGGCTCTACGAGCCGATCCATGGCTCGGCGCCCGATCTCGCCGGCAGGAACGTCGCCAACCCGCTGGCGACGATCCTCTCCCTCGCGATGATGTTCCGCTACACCTTCGCCCGGCCGGAGGTCGCCGACCGGATCGACCGAGCCGTGCGGCGGGTCCTCGCCTCAGGGCGGCGCACGCCCGACATCGCCGGCGCCGGAGAGCGCGCCATCGGGACTCGTGAAATGGGGGACGCGGTGGTCAGCGCGCTCGCCCAGACGCGATGAACTCCGGGCATCCGATCGTCGTGCGCCGCGCCGAGCCCGGCGACACCCAGGCGATCCACGATACCTTCCTCGGCCCGAAAGCCATCGCCGGGACGCTCCAATTGCCGTATCCTTCGGTGGAGCTGTGGCGCAAGCGCATCGCCGATTTCGCGCCCGAGGACTACTTTCTGGTGGCGAGCGTCGCCGGCGAAGTGGTGGGCAACGCCGGGCTGCACGCGTCGAGGTCCGCGCGCCGGCGCCACGTAGGCTCGGTCGGAATGGCGGTACGTGACGATCGGCAGGGTTGCGGCGTCGGCACCGCGCTCATGAAAGCGGCGATCGAGCTGGCGGATGGCTGGCTCAATTACCGCAGGCTGGAGCTACTCGTGTACACGGACAATGTGGCAGCGCTCGGGCTTTATCGCAGGTTCGGTTTTGCGATCGAGGGCACGTGCCGTGCTTACGCGTTCCGGGATGGTCGTTACGTCGATGCCTATCAGATGGCACGGCTCCATCCCGAACTGGAATCGAACGAGGCGGTGAAGGATGAGTGAGCAGGTCGCGGTGCGGCCGGTCCCGAAGCGGGCGGCCAGGAGCAACCGGCGGGTGCTGCGCGTGGGTATCGTCGGCTGGCGCGGCATGGTGGGCTCGGTGCTCATGCAGCGCATGCTCGAAGAGAACGATTTCGCGCTGATCGAGCCCGTGTTCTTCACGACGTCCAACGTCGGCGGCACCGGACCGGCTGTCGGCGGGCGGACTGCGGAGCTCGAGGACGCTCAGGACATCGAGGCGCTCGAAGCCAACGACGCGATCCTGACCTGCCAAGGCGGCGATTACACGACCGAGATCTATCCCAGGCTGCGGGCGGCCGGCTGGAGCGGCTACTGGATCGACGCCGCCAAGACGCTGCGCATGCAGGACGACGCGGTGATCATCCTCGATCCGGTCAACCGGCCGGTGATCGACGCGGCGCTCGAGCGCGGAGTGAGGAACTACATCGGCGGGAACTGCACGGTGAGCCTCATGATGATGGCGCTCGCCGGTCTGTTCCGCGAGGACCTGATCGAGTGGATGACCTGCATGACGTATCAGGCGGCATCCGGCGCCGGCGCGCAGACGATGCGCGAGCTGCTCCAGCAGATGGGCGCTGCGCACGGTGCGGCGAAGCGCCTGCTCGAGGATCCCGCAGCGGCGATTCTCGATATCGACCGGGACGTCGCGGCGGCTCTGCGCAGCGAGCGACTGCCGCGCGAGCACACGGTCGCGCCGCTCGCCGGCAGCCTCATCCCGTGGATCGACAGGGATCTCGGCAACGGCATGAGCCTGGAAGAATGGAAGGGCGGTGCGGAGAGCAACAAGATCCTCGGCCGGTGCGCAGCTGACGCGATCCCGATCGAATCCCTGTGCGTGCGCATCGGCGCGATGCGCTGTCACAGCCAGGCGCTGACCATCAAGCTGCGGCGCGACGTCGCGCTTCACGACATCGAGCGCATGCTCGCCGACGGCAACCCGTGGGTAAGCGTAGTGCCCAACACGCGCTCGGCCAGCATCGAACGGCTCACCCCCGCCGCCGTCACCGGCACGCTCGACGTGCCGATCGGCCGGCTGCGCAAGCTGACCATGGGGACGCAGTATCTCGGAGCCTTCACGGTAGGCGATCAATTGCTCTGGGGCGCGGCCGAGCCGCTGCGGCGCATGTTGCGCATCCTGCTCGAGCATTGAGGTACGTTTAAACGGGCGCCTGGCGAGGCTGCTTTGATGCCTTTAATCCCTCGGATCGTGGCCGGAGCGCGGTTCCCGACGCCGTTACAACACGTCTCGGTCGCCGCCGGACGTCCGGCGCGTCCACAACATCTTGCGATCGGATCCATCGAGGAGGGGTACCGATGGGGTCGGAAGCGTCTCCACCCCGCTCAGCCCGGAGGCGGCGCGAACGGCCGGTTTGAAGCAAAAAGGCAAGCTAATACCGAGGTTTAGCTTGCGTCGCTAACTCCATGATGTTAAGTTAGCTTAGCTCATAAGCTTTTCGAGGTCGGCATGCGTGCCAAACCCTTGGTGATGTGGGGCCTGCTGGGAGGTGTCTTCACGCTTCCCGCCACGACGCTTGCGCTTGGACTCGGCAAGCTCACCGTGGATTCGAATCTGGGTCAACCGCTCGCGGCGCATGTGGAATTGACGGCGGCCCAGAAGGACGAACTCGATTCTCTCTCTGCAAAGGTCGCCGACCCGTCCGTCTATCGCGACAACAATGTGCAATACCCCGGCGTGCTCTCGCGCGCTCGGGTCGTCATCGAACGGAGTGCGAACGGTCCGGCACAACTCAAGGTGACGACGTCGCAAGCGGTCAACGAGCCGTACCTCGATCTCATCGTCGAGGTGAACTGGGCCACCGGACGCGTCGTGCGCAACTACACCTTCCTGCTCGACCCGCCCGGTATGGGCCAGGCCCAAGCGGTCGCGCCGCCGGCCGCCGTGCGCTCCCAGGGAGCACCGCAGGCGCGGACCGAAGCCGCGCCGCGTAGCGCGCCGTCCTCGCCAGCAGGCGCTTTGCCCGCTCCGTCCGGTGCCGGCGACACCTATACCGTGCGACGGGGCGACACGCTGTCGAAGATCGCCCAGGCGTACAAGCCCGAGACCGTGAATCTGGAGCAGATGCTGGTTGCGCTGTTCCGCAGCAACGAGCGTGCGTTCGATGGCCGCAACATGAACCGACTGCGCAGCGGCCAGATACTCACCATTCCGTCGTCGGATCAGGCCGCCGGCGTGACGCCGAGCGAAGCGCGACAGGTGGTGCACGTGCAGGCAGCCGATTGGCGCGCCTATCGCGACCGCGTGGCGGCAGCCGCCGTGTCGACGGAGCCCTCGGGCAGCCGACAGGCCGCGTCGGGCAAGATCACGACGGCGGTGGAAGACAAGGCCGCGCCCGCTCAGCCAGGCAAGGATCAGCTGCGTGTTTCGCGCGAGGCCGGCAAGGGCGGGGCGGGCGCCGCGTCCGCGCAGGCCGAAGAGCGGGCCGCCAACGAGAAAGCGCTGCGCGACGCCAATTCGCGCATCGCCGAGCTCGAGAAGACGCTGAAGGACATGCAACGCGCCGCCGAGATCAAGAGCCAGGCGATGGCCGAGCTCCAGAAGCAGGCCGAGGCCGGCACGGCGAAGGCGCCGGAATCGCCCAAGACGGCTGCGCCTCAAGTGGCGATGCCACCCTCGCCAGCGATGACGCCGAGCGCGGCCATGCCACCGCCTGCCGTTACGCCGCCGGGTCCGAGCGCATCCGTTGACAAGGCCGTCGAGGAGACCCGGGCCGAAGCGGCCAAAGCGCCGGCGGCGAATGCACCCGAGACCAGGGCGCCGGAGACGCCGGCCGGACCGCCCAAGGCAGCAGAGACCAAGGCGCCCGAACCGGCGCCCGCCGCGACCAAGCCCGCGGAGATGCCGAAGGCCAAGCTGGCGGCGAAGGCGCCGCCGAAGCCCGAGCCGTCGTTCTTCGAGGATCTCCTCGGCAACACGCCGACGTGGGCGATCGGCGCGGCGGCGCTCGGCATCGTCGCGCTCATCGCCGGGCTGATCGCGGCGCGGCGCCGGACGGCGACCAAGTTCGAGGACAGCATCATCTCCGGAACGGACATCAAGACCAATACGGTGTTCGGCTCGACCGGCGGCGGCGTCGTCAACACGGGCGACAATTCGCTCTCCAGCGATTTCAGTCGCGAGGGACTGGGGAGCATCGACACCGACGAAGTCGATCCGATCGCCGAAGCCGAGGTCTATCTCGCGTACGGGCGCGACGCGCAAGCCGAGGAGATCCTGAAGGAGGCGCTCAAGAAGGATTCTCAGCGCCAGGAGATCTACCTGAAGCTCCTGGAGATCCACGCCCAGCACAACAAGCCTTCGGCGTTCGAAACCGTGGCCACCGAGCTGTACTCCGTCTCGGGCGGTCAGGGCGAGGTGTGGCAGAAGGCGATGGCGCTCGGTCGCCAGCTCGATCCGGGCAACCCGCTCTTCGCCGAGGCGGGCGGCACGCCGGCGGTCGCCGCCGCGGCGGCGACCGGTACCGAGGACGCGGTGCCGCTGGAGCGGGAAAAACCGGCCGCCGGCGCTCAGGTGTTGGCGATGCCTTCGGAGCCGAGGATGGAGTCCAAGCCGAAGGAGCTCGACTTCAGCCTCGACGACGACATTTCGCTCTCGCCTACGTCCGGCCCGATCTCGGAGATGAAGACGCCCGCGGCGATTCTTGCGGGTGCCGCGCAGGAAGTCGCCAAGTCGACCCGCAGCACGGAACCCATGGCTCGACCCGTACCGGCTGCCGCGGACGAATTGCACACCATTCCGGGGCCGGCCGTGTCGTTCGAGCCGGAGTCGATTCCGAAGTTCGATCTCGACTTCAACCTCGAGGAGCCGTCGCGGCCGGGCCCGACGCTTACGCCGATCCCGCCGGCCCCTGCCGCCGCACTGGCGAGCGCCCCGAGCTCGGTGGTCGAGCCGGCGCTCGCCACGGTGGCCACCGCGCCCGCGCCGCAGCTCGCGCGTCCTGCCGCGGCGATCGAGCTCGACAAGCTGGACCTCTCGTTCGATCCGCAGCGCTCCACGTTCGAGGACCCCACGCCGTCGGTGCTCGACGGCCAGTGGCACGACGCGGCGACCAAGCTCGATCTCGCGAAGGCCTACCAGGAGATGGGCGACGTCGAAGGCGCGCGCGAGATCCTGCAGGAAGTGCTGCACGAAGGCGACGATCAGCAGAAGACGGAGGCGCAGTCGCTGCTGTCCAAGCTCGCGTAGCCGGTTCCTTTTCGCTCGCTTCTCGCGGCGGCCTTCCCGGCCGCCGTTTGTTTCATCGCCTACGAATATCGCTGATCCGCGATGCGCATCGCCCTCGGACTCGAATACGACGGCTCTCCGTTCCACGGCTGGCAGTCCCAACCGGACGGCACGGGCGTGCAGGACGCGCTGCAGAAGGCGCTCGCCGGCATCGCGAGCACTCCGGTGCGCGCGATCGCGGCCGGGCGCACCGATGCGGGCGTGCACGCGTCGATCCAGGTGGTGCACTTCGACAGCGATGCGTCGCGCCCGGAGACGGCGTGGGTTCGCGGAGTGAACGCGCTGCTGCCGGAGGCGATCGCGGTGCGCTGGTCGCTCGCCGTTCCGGAGAGCTTTCATGCCCGATTCAGCGCCACGGGGCGCGCCTACACCTATCTGCTGCTCGATCGCCCGGTCCGGCCGGCGCTCCGCGCGCGGTGCATCGGCTGGTACCATCGGCCTCTGGCGGTCGAGGCAATGCGCGCGGCGGCCGAGGCGCTCCTGGGCACGCACGACTTCTCCGCGTTCCGCGCTGCCGAGTGCCAGGCCAGCTCGCCGGTCAAGACGCTCGACCGCCTGTCGATCACACGCGACGCCGACATGATCCGCTTCGAATTTCACGCCGATGCCTTCCTGCAGCACATGGTGCGCAACATCGTCGGTGCGCTGGTTTATGTCGGCGACCGGAGGCAACCGGCGGAGTGGGTCGCTGATCTGCTGGGGAGCCGCGATCGCACGCGCGGGGCGCCGACCTTCGCCGCGTCGGGGTTGTACTTGAGCGGCATCGACTACCCGTTGCGGTGGAATCTGCCGCCGACCTCGGTGCCTGTGCGCATTCCAGGATAGGGAAGAGTCCCGTGCGCACCCGCGTCAAGATCTGCGGCATCACTCGCGTCGAAGACGGCGTCGCGGCGGCGCAGGCCGGCGCGGACGCGATCGGTTTGGTGTTCTGGCCGGGGAGCCCGCGCTGCGTCGCCCTCGAGCAGGCGCGCGTCATCGCCGGGTCACTGCCGCCGTTCGTCACGGTGGTGGGCTTGTTCGTCGATCCGCAGCCCGCAGCAGTGCGCGCCGCGCTCGCCGCCGCGCCGCTCGCCGCGCTGCAGTTTCACGGCGACGAGGATCCGGAGCTGTGCGCGAGCTTCGGTCGCCCTTACATCAAGGCGGTGCCGGCGCGGCCGGAAGTCGATTTGCTACAATACGCGGCTCGCTATCCCGCCGCGCTCGGCTGGCTGTTCGACGCCTTTCAGCCGGGCGGTATGCCCGGGGGCACCGGTACTACCTTCGATTGGTCGCGATTGCGCGCCCAGTTGACCGACGCCGTGTCGCGACGAGCGATTCTTTCCGGCGGGCTCGGCCCGCACAACGTGGCGTCCGCGATCCGGACGGTCAGGCCGTGGGCGGTGGATGTGTCGAGCGGCGTGGAGGAGAGGGACGACAACGGCACGCCGCGCCGCGGCGTGAAGAGCGCGGCCCGGATCGCCGCCTTCATCCGGGAGGTGCGCGATGCAGATGGGTGACATCCCTTACAACCTGCCCGACGAGCACGGCCATTTCGGACCGTACGGCGGCGTATTCGTCGCCGAGACGCTGATTCACGCGCTCGACGAGCTGCGCGAAGGCTACCAGCGCTATCGTGTCGATCCCGAGTTCGTCGCCGAATTCGAGAGCGAGCTCGAGCACTACGTCGGCCGGCCCAGCCCCGTGTATCACGCACGCCGCTGGTCGGAGAAGCTCGGCGGCGCGCAGATCTATCTCAAGCGCGAGGACTTGAATCACACCGGCGCGCACAAGATCAACAACTGCATCGGTCAGGCGCTGCTCGCGCGGCGCCTGGGAAAACGCCGCATCATCGCCGAGACCGGCGCCGGTCAGCACGGTGTCGCGGCGGCGACGGTCGCGGCCCGGTTCGGCATGGAATGCGTCGTCTACATGGGCTCCGAGGACGTGCGCCGGCAGGCGCAGAACGTCTTCCGCATGAAGCTCCTGGGCGCGCAGCTCGTGCCCGTGGAGTCCGGCTCGAAGACGCTCAAGGATGCGCTCAACGAAGCGATGCGCGACTGGGTGACCAATGTCGAGACGACGTTCTACATCATCGGCAGCGTGGCGGGCCCGCACCCGTATCCGATGATGGTGCGCGATTTCCAGAGCGTCATCGGCAAGGAGTGCCTCGAGCAGATGCCGCGGCTCGCGAGCCGGCAGCCCGATGCAGTGATCGCCTGCGTCGGCGGCGGCTCCAATGCGATGGGGATTTTTTATCCCTACATCGCCCACGCGGCGGTGAAGCTGATCGGCGTCGAGGCGGCGGGCGAGGGGATCGCCACCGGTCGCCACGCCGCCTCGCTCCTGGGCGGCCGCCCGGGCGTGCTGCACGGCAACCGCACCTATCTGTTGCAGGATGTGGACGGCCAGATCATCGAGACGCACTCGGTTTCCGCCGGCCTGGACTATCCCGGCGTCGGACCCGAGCACGCGTGGCTCAAGGACAGCGGACGCGCCCAATACGTCGCGATCACCGACGACGAGGCCGTGGCCGCGTTCAACGAATGCTGCCGCACCGAAGGCATCATCCCGGCGTTGGAGTCGAGCCATGCGCTGGCCTACGCCGCGAAGCTGGCACCGACGCTGGCCTGCGACGCAATCCTGCTCGTCAATCTCTCGGGACGCGGCGACAAGGACATGGCCACCGTTGCCGATCGGGTGGGGTTGAAGTTCTATTGTCGGCCCGAGTGCGATCCTTCGCGGCGCTGAGACGCCGACCATTTCGACGGGGATGACGTAGAGGCATCCGAGAATTTTTCATGAAGAGTCGAATTCCTCTGCGGCTCTGTGCCCGCCGGTGAGTACAGCGTGAACAGGATCGACGCCGCCTTCGCCAGGCTCCGCGCCGCGGGGCGCACTGCGCTGATTCCCTACGTCACCGCCGGCGACCCCGCAGCCGCGGCGACGGTGCCGCTCATGAAGGCGCTGGTCGCGGCGGGCGCCGACGCCATCGAGCTGGGTGTGCCGTTCTCCGATCCCATGGCCGACGGCCCGGTGATTCAGCGCGCCTCCGAGCGCGCGCTCGCGCAGCACGTCGGCTTGCGCGATGTTCTCGACATGGTGACGGAGTTTCGGTCGAGCGATGCGGCGACGCCCGTCGTGCTGATGGGCTATGCCAATCCAATCGAGGCGATGGGGCCGAGGGCGTTCGCCGACCGCGCGAGCGCCGCAGGCGTCGACGGCGTGATCGTCGTCGACTATCCGCCGGAGGAGGCGCGGGAATTCGCCGCGCTGCTCGACCGGCGCGGCCTCGCGCCCATTTTCCTGCTCTCGCCGACGACGCCTGAGACGCGCATGAACGCCATCGGCGGCATCGGCCGCGGCTATGCGTATTACGTCTCCCTCAAGGGCGTCACCGGCGCCGGCCACCTCGACGTCGCCGAAGTGGTCGCGAAGCTCACCGAGATCCGCAAGCGGGTCGCGCTACCCGTGGGCGTGGGCTTTGGCATTCGCGATGCGGCTAGCGCGCAGGCGATCGCCGCGCACGCCGATGCGGTGGTGATCGGCAGCCGCATCATCCAGGAGATCGAGGCCGGTCCCGCCGAACGCGCCGCCGAGCGCGCGGCCGCGTGGCTCGCTACGATCCGCTCCGCGATCGACCAGGTCGCCAAGCGCGCCGCCTGAAAGACGACAGGAGCGCTTTTCGACCATGACCTGGCTGCAAAAGCTGCTTCCGCCGCGGATCAAGTCCACGCCGGGCGTCTCCAAGAAGGCGATGCCCGAGGGCCTGTGGGTCAAGTGCACCGCCTGCGAGGCCGTGCTCTACCGCACCGACCTCGACAAGAATCTCAACGTCTGTCCCAAGTGCGGCTACCACGGCCGGCTCTCCGCCCGCGAGCGCATCGACCAGCTGCTGGATCCCGAAGGCCGCTACGAGATCGGCTCTGAAGTCGTTCCCATCGACAGCCTGAAGTTCAAGGACACGAAAAAATATCCCGATCGCCTGTCGGCGGCGCTCGAGCAAACCGGCGAGACCGACGCCATCATCGTCATGCAGGGCAGCGTGCGCGCGGTGGCGCTGGTGGCGGCGGTGTTCGAGTTCGACTTCCTCGGCGGTTCGATGGGCTCCGTCGTCGGCGAACGATTCGTCCGCGGCGTGCGGGTGGCCTACGAGAACCGCGTGCCCTTTCTCTGCATCACGGCGAGCGGCGGAGCCCGGATGCAGGAGGGCGTTCACTCGCTGTTCCAGATGGCGAAGACCACGGCGGTCCTGCAGGAGCTCACCAAGGCGCGGCTGCCGTTCGTCTCGTTGCTCGCCGACCCCACCATGGGCGGGGTGTCGGCGAGCTTCGCCATGCTGGGCGACATCGTCATCGCAGAGCCCGGGGCGCTGATCGGGTTCGCCGGGCCGCGCGTGATCGAGCAGACCGTGCGCGAAAAGCTGCCGGAGCGCTTCCAGCGCGCGGAGTTCCTGCTCGAGAAGGGCGCCATCGACATGATCGTCGATCGCCGCCAATTGCGCGAAGAGCTCCCGCGGCTTCTCGCGCTGATGCGCCGGCAGCCCTTGCCCGCCGCCTGAAATCCGTTCGCGCCGCGCCGCTGAACCTTTAGCGCGGCCGGCTTCTCGCCATGAGCTCACCCGCGACGCTCGCCGAGTGGCTGGCGTATCTCGAGACGCTGCATCCCAAGGCGATCGCCCTTGGCCTCGACCGCGTGCAGCAGGTCCACGCGCGGCTCGGCGTCCGACCCGGCTGTCCCGTGGTGACCGTCGGGGGCACCAACGGGAAGGGCTCCACGGCCACCTTCGTCGAGCGGATGTTCTCGGCGGGCGGCTACCGCACGGGTCTGTATACCTCGCCGCATCTGCTCGCCTACAACGAGCGCGTGCGCATCGCCGGCGCGCTCGCGACCGACGCGGAGCTCTGCGCGGCATTCGCCGCCGTCGAAGCGGTACGCCGCGACACGCCGCTCACCTACTTCGAGTTCGGGACGCTAGCCGCGTTCTGGCTCTTCGCCCGCGCAGAGCTCGACGCGTGGGTCCTGGAAGTCGGCCTCGGCGGGCGGCTCGATGCCGTCAACGTCGTCGACCCCGACGTCGCCGTGGTGACCACCGTGGCCGTCGATCACACCGACTTTCTCGGATCCACGCGCGAGGCCATCGGCGCCGAAAAGGCGGGAATCTTCCGCCCCGGCCGGCCGGCGATCTGCGCCGATGCCGACCCGCCGGCATCGCTGGTCGCGAAGGCGGACGCGATCGGGGCGAAGCTCACGCGGATCGGCGTGGACTTCGGTTATGAAGCGCAGGGACCGCAATGGAGGTACTTCGGTCCCGGCGGCGCTCGCTACGGGCTGCCCCACCCCGCGCTGCGCGGGGCGCACCAGATCGCCAACGCTGCGGCGGCGCTCGCCGCCATCGACACGCTGCGCGAGCGGCTCCCCGTGGCCATGAGTGCGGTACGCGAGGCGCTGGTCGGGATCGAGCTGGCCGGACGCTTTCAGGTGTTGCCCGGGCGGCCCGTCACCGTGCTCGACGTCGCCCATAATCCCCAGGCGGCGCGCACGCTGAGCGATGTCCTCGGCACGATGGGCTTTCATCCGCGCACGCTGGCGGTCTTCGGCATCATGGCGGACAAGGACATCGACGCCGTCATCGCGGCGATCGCCAGGCGCGTCGACGTGTGGCTGGTCGCCGCGCTGCCGCCGCCGCGCGGTGCCGGCGCAACGCTCGTGGCGGAGCGGCTCGCCCGCTCGGGCGTCGCCGCGGACGCGATCCACGCGTTCGCAAGCCCCGGCGAGGCCTACGCCGCGGCCCGCGGGTTGGCGCTCGAAGCTGATAGAATCATCGTCTTTGGATCCTTTCTCACCGTCGCAGCGGCGCTCGCGCAGGCGAGCGGGCGCGTGAAGCGCTAGATGGCACCACGTTCCGACGCTCCCGAGCTTGCCGTCGACGAGTTGCGCCGCAAGGCGCGACGCCGCTTGGTCGGCGCCGTTGTGCTTGCGCTCGCCGCGGCCGTGCTGCTGCCGCTGCTCCTTGAGAACGAGCCCAAGCCGCTCGGCGACGACATATCGATCCAGATTCCGCCGGTGGACAGCGGCAAGTTCGTCAATCCGCTTTCTCCCGCGGCCCCGGCCGAGCAGAACGCCAAGGGAAGCATCGCCGGCGACGAGGCGCCTCCAGCGCCGCGCTCGCCGAGCGATGCAGCGAAGACGAAAGGCTCCATCGCCTCAACGCCGTCGTCTGGGGAAACTTCGCCGTCGCCGTCCGCCGAAACGGCGGCGACGCAGTCCGCGCCGCCGACCGAGGCGCAGAAGCAGATCGCCGAAGCGAAGCCCGCGGCGGCGGCACCAGCGATCCCGGCACCGGCCGCGCCCGAGGCGACGCCGCAGGCGCCGACCGCCAGTGCCGAGAGCGGACCCGACAGTGCGAAGGCGAGCGGCCCGTTCGTCGTGCAGGTCGCGGCGTTCTCGGATCGCTACGGCGCGCGATCGCTGGTCGCCAAGCTCAAGAAAGTCGGCTTTCCCGCATTCATCGAGACGGTGACCACCGACAAGGGGACCTTGCATCGGGTGCGCGTCGGGCCATATCCGTCGCGGGAGGTCGCCGACACGGCGCGGGCCAAGCTCAAGGCAGCGGGATTCGCAGGCGTGGTCGCGCGCAACGCATGACCGCGTTCGATTTCATCTTCATCGGCCTTGTTGCTTTGTCCACGTTGTTCGCCTTCTGGCAGGGCTTCGTCCGCATGGTGGGTTCGCTCGTCGCATGGGTGGTCGGAATCATCGCGGGGGTCCGCTTTTCCAATCTCGTCGGAGCGCTGCTGCCCGACTTCGGCGAGTCGACGGCGGTGCGCTACGTCATCGCCTTCGCGATCATTCTCGTTCTCGTTCTGCTCGCCGGCGGTCTCATCGGCTTCCTCGTCTCGCACCTCGTGCAGGCTGCGGGCCTGGGCTTCGTCGATCGCATCCTGGGCGCGGTCGCCGGGCTGGCACGCGGCGTTCTGGTCGCGGTGCTGCTCGTGCTCATCGCCGGAGTCACCGATCTGCCGAAGAGCGACTGGTGGCAGAATGCGATGTTCAGTCCGGCGCTCGTCGCCGGCGCGCTGAGCCTGAGGCCGTGGCTTCCCAAGGGCTGGGCGGATCGCCTCGACTACGGGCGGCCGCAGCGCGGAGCCGTGAAACAGGTGGCGCGGCTGGCGGTCAAACGCACGGTAGGGGACTACTAGGCACATGTGCGGCATCATCGGGGCGGTCGGCCACACGCCCGTCAATCAGCTGCTGTACGACGGCCTGCTCCTGCTGCAGCACCGAGGCCAGGATGCGGCCGGCATCGTGACCAGCGAAGGACCGGTGTTCCACATGTACAAGGGCGCCGGCTACGTGCGCGACGTGTTTCGCACGCGGAACATGCGCGAGCTCTCCGGCAACGCGGGGATCGGTCACTGCCGCTATCCGACCGCCGGCTCCGCGTGGTCCGACCTCGAGTCCCAGCCGTTCTACGTCAATTCGCCCTTCGGCATCACGCTCGCGCACAACGGCAACCTGACCAACAGCCAGGCGCTCAAGCGCGAGCTCTTTCAGCTCGACTTCCGCCACGTCAACACCAATTCGGACTCCGAAGTCCTCCTCAACGTGCTGGCGCTGGAGCTCGAGCGCGCCGCGCACCACGCGCGCCTCGACGCGAACGCCATCTTCAACGCTGTCGCCGGCGTGCATCGCCGCTGCCGGGGCGCGTACGCGATCGTGGCGATGATCGCCGGCTACGGCATGCTCGCGTTCCGCGATCCGTTCGGCATCCGGCCGCTCATCATCGGCGTGAACGAGGCGATGGGCGGCACCGAATATCTCGTGGCGAGCGAATCGGTGGCCCTCGAGGCGCTCGGCTTCTCGGTGCTCCGCGATGTGGCGCCCGGCGAGGCGATCTACGTCGACCAGGCCGGTCGCTTTCACGCGCGCCAGTGCGCCGAGGATCCGCGCCTGTGCCCCTGCATCTTCGAGTTCGTCTACTTGGCGCGCCCGGACTCCGTGATCGACGGCGCGTCCGTGTACGAAGCGCGCTTGCGCATGGGCGGCGAGCTCGCGCGCAAGATATCCGGCATTCCGGCCGCGAAGGACATCGACGTCGTCATTCCCATTCCCGACTCGAGCCGGCCCTACGCGCTGGAGCTCGCCAACACGCTGGGGCTGAAGTACCGCGAAGGGTTCGTCAAGAACCGCTATGTCGGCCGGACCTTCATCATGCCGGGGCAGGCGATCCGCAAGAAGAGCGTGCGGCAGAAGTTGAACCCCATGGGCGTGGAGTTCAGGGACAAGGTCGTGCTGCTGGTGGACGACTCCATCGTGCGCGGCACGACCAGCCGCGAGATCGTGTCGATGGCGCGCGAGGCCGGCGCGCGCAAGGTCTATTTCGCCTCGGCCAGTCCGCCGGTGCGCTATCCGAACGTCTATGGCATCGACATGCCCAACCAGCGCGAGCTGATCGCGACGGGACGCACCGAGGCCGACATCGCGCACGAGATCGGCGCTGATCTTCTGATCTACCAGGATCTCACCGCGCTCAAATCCGCCGTGCGGTCGGCCAATCCCCGCATCAAGGAATTCGAGGCCTCCTGCTTCGACGGCTACTACGTCACCGGCGACGTCACCGCGGACTACCTGTCGCACCTCGCGCAGGAGCGCAACGAAGCACGCGGCGAGGCGGAGGCCGACCTCGCGCTCGAGTCGCGGGTCGCGGGATAATCGCCACGGTCCCATCGTGGCATCACGCGGAGTAGTGGCGCACCTGCCGCATGACATCGGTCGGTACAGGTTGTGCCCGAGGGTGCAATTCCGATGTTGAGAATCCTTCGAACGAGTTTGTTGCAGTTGCTCTTGGTTGGATGCTGGGCATGCGCCTCAAATGACGATGGACTTGCGGCGTTTCAACGACGCGATTACGCGACGGCCATCGCCCAATTCTCCAACGCGGCGAAGCAGGGTGATAGCAACGCGTTAGTTGAGTCTGGCGATCATCGAGGATGCCGGCAGCTGCGGCATTGCGGCGAACCATGAGGAGTCCGTCAAGCTGCTGCAGCAAGCGGCCGAGGCGAATAATTCGACCGCGAAGGTCGTACTTATGCTGGCCGGATGTGGGGGATCGGCGGAATCGGGACCGGAGACAAGCATGACGGAGTTTCGGTGAAGCCAACCCCTTCGACCCGCAATGGGAGCCTTACTTCGAGGACCGACTGGGTCTGAAGATGCAGGCCGATATGAAGGGCAAGGCGAAGCTGCTGCGGCTTTGGTGGAGCCAGAACAAGCGCTGTACACTATGCGACGACCTGATCACGAAGGAAACGGGGTGGCATGTCCATCACCGCACTCCCAAGTGTGAGGGCGGCGCCGACGGGCTCGCTAATCTGGTCCTCCTTCATCCGAATTGCCATCGTCAACTGCATGCTGCTGGCTTGACGTTGGAGGGCCGGTCCCTATAGCATGTGGGGACCTCGTAGAGGCTTGAGCCGGGTGTGGGCAAACCACACGCCCGGTTCTGAGGGGGGAATGGCTTGGCAACGAGCCATTCCTACCCGACGAAGCGAGGTAAAAGCTCCAGCCTGGAGATACCAGGCGGGGCACACAAAACCCGTTTGGCGGAGGCCAGACGGGTTTTCTGTTTTTGGACATTTGATACGCCGATGAACGATGCTTCGACCCGCGGCTTCACCACCGCGATCCTGCATTCCGACCGCGAGCTTCCCGTCGAGCACGGCTCGCTGCACAAGCCGCTGCACCTTTCGGTGGCATTCGGCTACCGCGATGCGCGGGAGCTGGCGGCGGTGTTCCAGGGGCGCGCCCAGGGCTTCGCCTATGGCCGGCAGGGCAATCCAACGACGGCCGCGCTCGAGCACAAGGTGAACGCGATGGAGGGGGGCGTGGCAACCGCCTGTTTCGCCACCGGCATGGCGGCGATCGGCGCGATCATGGTCGCGCTCCTGCGCGCCGGCGACCACGTCGTATCCAGCGCCTTTCTGTTCGGCAACACCAACAGCCTGCTCACCACGTTAGCGACGATAGGCGTGCGCGTTTCCTTCGTCGACGCGACCGACGTGCGCGCGGTCGAGGCGGCGCTCACGCCGGCCACGCGCCTTGTATTCGTGGAGACGATCGCCAATCCGCGCACGCAAGTCGCCGATCTCGCGCGCATCGGCGAGCTCTGCGCGAGCCGCGGGCTGCTCTACGTCGTGGACAACACGATGACCTCGCCGTACCTGTTCCGGCCGGCGACCGTGGAGGCGAGCCTGGTGCTGAATGCGCTCACCAAGTACATCGGCGGTCACGGCAACGCGCTGGGCGGGGCAGTGACCGATACCGGCCGCTACGACTGGAAGCGCTTCCCGAACATCTACGATGGCTACAAGACCGCGCAGCCCGCGCTGTGGGGCATCACGCAGATCCGCAAGAAAGGTCTGCGCGACTGGGGCGGCACGCTCTCCGCCGAGCAGGCGCATCACCTGGCGGTCGGCGCGGAAACGCTCGCGCTGCGCATGGACCGGGCGTGCGCCAACGCCGCGGCGCTGGCCGAATTTCTCGCGACGCACAAGCGGGTTCACGCCGTCTACTATCCCGGGCTGCCGGCGCATCCGCAGCACGCGCTCGCGCGGGAGCTCTTCCGCACCTTCGGCGGGCTCCTGTCCTTCGAGCTCGATGCCGCCCTGGACTGCTTCGACGTTCTCAATCGACTGCGCAACGTGGTGCTCTCGTCCAACCTCGGCGACAACCGCACGCTGGCGATTCCCGTCGCCCACACGATCTACTGGGAGATGGGCCCCGAGCGGCGCCGGACAATGGGCATCGCCGATTCGCTGATCCGGGTCTCGGTCGGGATCGAGGAACGCGAGGATCTCATCGGCGATTTCGAGCGCGCGCTGTCGTAGGCGCGAATTCCTTCGCACGCGCGGACGAAGGCGGAATCTGTAGGTGCGAATTCATTCGCACCGCTCGGCGCGGGCCGGATGAATCCGGCCCTACAACGTGCATGCCGCCGCGCCGGCCGCGTCGACGCGTAGGTAGCTCGCCGTGCGGTACCAGTCCGCGAGCACGTAGCGTTCGCAACGGCGGCCATCGACGGTCAGCTGGTGCCGCGCCGGGCGGTGGGTGTGGCCATGAATGAGCCGCGTGACGCTGTGCGCCCGTAGGGCATCCGCCACGGCGTCCGCGTTGACGTCCATGATTTCCTCCGACTTGCTCGCAGTCGCGCGCTTGCTGCGGGCGCGGAAGAACGCCGCGATCCCGCGACGAAAGACGTACGGCAGCGCGAGCAGCCTGCGGCGGTGCACCGGATCCTGCCAGTAGGCGCGGAAGCGCTGATAGTCGACGTCGTCGGTGCACAGCGTGTCGCCATGCATGATGAGCGTCGGTGTTCCCTGCACGTCGTGCACCACGGCGTCCTCGAGAAGCGTGGCGCCGGCAGCCCGCGCGAAGCGCTCGCCCAGGAGGAAATCCCGGTTTCCGCGCTGGAGATAGACCGGCGCGCCGGAGGCGGCGAGATCGGCGAAGGCGCGGGCGACCGCGGCCGCGAGCGGCTCGCGCAGCTGATCGTCACCCAGCCAGACGTCGAACAGATCGCCGGAAACGTACAGCGCCGCCGCGCCGCGCGCGGGTCCCGCCACCAGAGCGTGGAACGCCTCGATGAGCTCAGGACGCTCGCGCGAGAGGTGCAGATCGGAGATGAACAGCGTCGGCGCCCTGGCCACGGCGCGCCTCCGGGTCCTAGCCCGCGATCTCGGCGCGTTCGATCACCACGTCGTCGCGCGGCACGTTCTGGTGCATGCCGCGGTCGCTGGTCGCGACCGCCTTGATGCGGTCGACCACGTCCTTGCCCGCCACCACGCGGCCGAACACGCAGTAGCCGAAGCCGTTGGCGTCCGCCGAGCGATAGTTCAGGAAATCGTTGTCGGCGACGTTGATGAAGAACTGCGCGGTCGCCGAGTGCGGATCGCCCGTCCGCGCCATCGCGACGCTGTAGCGTGCGTTCTTCAAGCCGTTGGCCGCCTCGTTCTCGACCGCCGCCCGGGTCGGTTTCTGGCGGAACTCCGGCGTGAAGCCTCCGCCCTGAATCATGAAGCCGTCGATCACGCGGTGGAAGAGCGTGTTGTCGAAGTGGCCCGAGCGCACGTAGTCGAGGAAGTTGGCCACCGTCTTCGGCGCGCGCGCCGCGTCGAGTTCCAGGGTGATGTCGCCGAGATTGGTGTGCAGGATGACCATGGAATCTCCTAGGGCGCGCCGACGATCGTCGCGTTCTTGATCACGACGTGCTCGATCGGAACGTCTCTGGGAAAGGGTCCGCCGGCAGCGGTCGGCGTCGTCGCGATCTTCTCGACCACGTCCATACCCTGGATCACCTTGCCGAAGACGGTGTAGCCGATGCCGGCCACGGACGGATCGCGGTAGTTGAGGAACTTGTTGTCGGCCACGTTGATGAAGAACTGCGCGGTCGCCGAATTCGGGTCGGCGGTCCGCGCCATGGCGATCGTCCCCGGCGTGTTGAGGAGCCCCGCCTTGCTGCTCTTCTCGGCCTCGTTGACGACCGGCGCCCGGATCGGCTTCTCCCGGAAGTCGGTCCCGTAGCCGCCGCCCTGGATCATGAAGCCCTTGATGACGCGATGGAACTGCGTGCCGTCGTAGTACTTCGCCTTCACGTACTCCAGGAAGTTCTCTACCGTCTTGGGCGCGGCGTCGGGATAGAGCTCGATCCGGATCTTTCCGGCGGAGGTGTCGAGATCGACCTGCGGGTTGGCGGCGAGCGTTGCGCCGGCGAAGCCGGCGAGGCCGAGAGCGATGAGGACTGAGGCGCAGAGTCGGCGCAGCATCGATGCAATCTCCTTGAAGTGGCCTGGGATGGAATCGTTCGGCGAAGCTACTTCCTGGGCTTCGCGGGCGGCTTCGGCACGGGGACGGTGGGCTTGGGCGCGGTGCTCGACGGCTCCACCGCGTAGAGCTCGCGCACCAGCGCGAGCTTGGTCTGCGCGCTCCTGTTGCCCTTCTCCAGCGCGACCGCGCGGTCGTATTCGACGCCGGCGAGCCGCGCGTAGACGTCGCCCAGGTTCTCGTGCGCGATCCCATAGTCGGGACGAGCCAGAAGCGCCGTCTCGAGCGCCTTGCGCGCCTGTTCGTACTTGCCCTGTTGCGCCCAGATCACCGCGAGATTGTTGTACGGCTCGGGCAGCTCGGGATAGTCCTCGGTGAGACTCTGGAAGGTGGCGATCGCCGCGTCGGTCTGCTGCTCGTCCGTCTGTACGACGCCCTTCAGGAAGCGCGCCTGCGGATTCTTCGGATCGGAGGCAAGCATGCCATCGATTTTCGCGAGCGCGCTCACGTACTGGCCTTCGCGGATCATTGCCGCCGCTTCCGCGAGCTCGGGCGGCAACCCGGGCGTGCGCTGGGGTTGGACGGTCGCAGAGGTGGGCGGCGGAGGCGGCGCCTGCTGCGCGATCGCCGCCGCGCAGGCCGCCGCAAGCGCGCACACCGCCACGCGGCCGACGGAACGTGATCTCATCGAGGCTATGGATGCGGCTCTTGCGTGGGCCGCGCCGTCATTCTATCAGGCCGTGCGCAAACGCTCGACCGTAGCGTCGATCAGCGCCCGGGCAATGCTCACGGGATTGGGCAGCTGCGGCAGCGCGTCGATCGAGAACCAGCGGACATCGAGGATTTCGCCGTCGCAGGGACGCGCCTCGCCGCCGGCGTACTCGGCGTTGTAGGCGATCATCAGCGAATGCGGAAACGGCCAGGACTGGCTCGCCATGTAGCGCAGGTCTCTCACTTCGATGCCGACCTCCTCGCGGACCTCGCGATGGATGCAATCCTCGATCGACTCGCCCGCCTCGACGAATCCGGCGAGCGCGCTGTAGATGGGCAGCGCGAAGCGCTTCGAGCGCGCGAGCAGGAGTTCCCGGCCGCGGGTGACCAGCACCATCATCGCCGGCGAGACGCGCGGCCAGGCGACGTGGCCGCAAGCCGGGCATTCCTTGGCCCGCTCGCCCAGCTTCTCGCGCGTGGGCGTGCCGCAGCGGCCGCAGAACTGGTGGCTGCGATCCCACTCGACGATCTGCGAGGCGCGGCCGGCGAGCGCCAGCCAGGCGTCGGGGAGCCGCAGGAAAAGGCTGCGCAAGCCCCGCCACTGCCAGTGGTCGCCGACGCCGGCGTCGCCGAGCGCGCGGATTGCGATGCAATCCACGCCGTCGAGGCGGCCGAGATAGTGGCGCGGACCGTCGATGGACAGCGCCATCACGTCGCGCAGGGTCGGCAGGGCCGGCGGCTCGCCCGCGCTGGCGAGAATCCGGTCGCCGCGCCAAACGAGGCACACGGCCTCGGCGCTCGGCTCTCGAGGATAGGAGTAACCCGGCTCGAAGCCGGCGGGGGTGTTCATGCGCACGGAAGGATTTGCCGGCGACCTGCGCGCCGTCATTCCCGCGCAGGCGTGAATCCAGCGACGCCGCGCAGCTAACGGCGCTTGGCTCTCTGCCCCCGATTCAATCGCTCGAGGGAAGCTTTCGCGGGGCCGCCCAGGTGGCGGTGACGGACTATTGTAGCGCCTCTACCGCAGGAAGCGCTCGTCCTTGCCGATGACGGTGAGCTCGACGAATTTCGATCCACTATGGTCCGTCGGCGAGAAGCTCACCGTGAATCCGCCCACATCGTAATCGCGCATCTGCTCCATCGCGTTGACGAATCTCTCCCGCGTGAGGTCGTTGCCGGCGCGCCGCAAGCCCTCGACCAGCACCTTGGCGGCGATGAAGCCCTCGAGGCTGGTAAAGGAGTAATTCTGCTTGCCGGTGGAGGCTTCCAGCAGCTGCTGATATTCCTTCACCACGCGCGCCGAGAGATTCCACGGGAAGGGCACCACCTGCGAGATGCCCACGCCGCGTCCCGCCGGGCCGGTTTCATGGGCCAGGGCCTTGCTGCCGACGAAGGAGACGTTCATGAACTGCGGGTTGCATCCAGCCGCGCGCGCCCCCTTGATGAACGCCGCGCAGGACTTGTACGCGGAGATCATGACCACGCCCTCCGGATCGGCCTTGCAGATCGACTTTACCGCCGCCGCGACTTCGACCGTGTTGCGCTCGACGGTGCCGGTGGCGATGATCTTCATGTTGCGCTTCTGCATCGCCCGCTCGACGCCGGTGAGGCCCGCCTTGCCGTAGTCGTCGTTCTGGTAGAAGACGGCCACGCGGTCCAGCGTCTGTCCGACGAGCTGACCGACGAGCTTGTCGGTCTCGTCGTAGTAGCTCGCGCGAATGTTGAAAATGTAGCGGTTGACCGGATTGCGCAGCGACTCGGCGCCGGTGAACGGGCCGACGAATGGAACCTTCGCCGCGGTGAAAATCGGCTTCGACGCGTTCGACGTCGGCGTGCCGACGTAGCCGAAGAGCAGGAACACGCCGTCGTCGATGAGCTTCTTGGTGTTGGCGGCGGCGCGATCGCCTTCGTAGCCGTCGTCGAGCGACTTGAGCTCGATCTTCCGGCCGTTCACCCCGCCCTGGGCATTAATCCACTGGAAATACGCCATCGCTCCGGCCCGCATCTCGGTGCCAAGCTCGGAGGCCGGACCGCTGAAGGCCGCGGACTGTCCGAGCAGTATGCTGGTCGCCGTGACCCCGGGATCGGCCCCCGCGCCGAGCGCGACGGTTGCCAATCCGAGCCCGCCGAGCCATCTCCATGCCTTGCCCATCGCCGTCCTCCTCGACTTCAGCGCCCGTCCGCCTGACTTATCATAGGCGATCCGCGGCAGCGCGCAACTCGTGGTAGCAACTTTCGGACCAATGCGGGACCGCCGCCACCACCCGGGGTATAATGTCAACCACAACAATGCTCTGGGAAGCCATGGAAGCCGAACGCATCAACCAAATCGCCGGGACCCTGTCCGGATTGCAGCACCGAGCTGCCGATCTGCGGAGGTATCTTTGACTTCGACGCCAAGTCCGAACGCCTGGGCGCGGTGGCCCGCGCCCTGGAGGATCCGGCGGTCTGGAGCGACCCGAAGCGCGCCCAGGAGCTCGGCCGGGAGCGCAAGCATCTCGAGTCCGTCGTCGGACGCTTAAGCGATCTCGCCGCACGCCTCACGGACAGCGGCGAGATGTTCGAGCTCGCGCGCGCCGACAACGACGACGCGATGCTGACCTCGCTCGCCCGGGACGTCGAGGCGCTCGAGCGTTCGGTCGCGGACCTGGAGTTCCGTCGGATGTTCCACAATCCGATGGATCCCAATTCGTGCTTCATCGACATCCAGGCGGGGAGCGGAGGCACCGAGGCCCAGGACTGGGCGGCGATGCTGCTGCGCATGTACCTGCGCTACTGCGAGCGCAAGGGCTACCGCACCGAGATCCTGGAGGAGTCCGAAGGCGAGGTCGCGGGGATCAAGAGCGCGAGCGTCAAGGTCGAGGGCGACTATGCCTACGGGCATCTGCGCACCGAGACCGGCGTGCATCGGCTGGTGCGCAAGAGCCCGTTCGACGCCAATGCCCGCCGGCATACCTCCTTTGCCAGCGTGTTCGTCTACCCGGAAGTCGACGAGACGATCGAAGTCGAGATCAACCCCGCGGACCTGCGCATCGACACCTTTCGCGCCTCCGGCGCCGGAGGCCAGCACATCAACAAGACCGATTCCGCGGTGCGCATCACGCACGCGCCGAGCGGCATCGTCGTGCAGTGCCAGAACGACCGCTCGCAGCACCGCAACCGGGCCGAGGCGATGGCGATGCTCAAATCCCGACTCTACGAGCTCGAGCTGCGCAAGCGCCAGGTCGAGCAGGCGAAGCTCGAGGAGGCGAAGACGGACATCGGCTGGGGCCACCAGATCCGCTCCTACGTGCTCGACCAGTCGCGGATCAAGGATCTGCGCACCAACATCGAGAAGGGCGACACGCAGTCGGTGCTCGACGGCGACCTGGACGACTTCATCGCCGCCAGCTTGAAGCAAGGGGTCTAGGCGATGAACGAGCCGCGCGACGTGCCGGCGCCCGACGAGGAGAATCGCATCATGGCGGAGCGGCGCGCCAAGCTCGCCGCTCTGCGCGAGCGCGGCCAGGCGTACCCGAACGACTTCGTCCGCGACGCGCTGGCCGGAGCGCTGCACGAGGCTCACGGCGGCAAGACGAACGAGGCGCTGGAAGCCGCGCCGCTGCCGGTGTCGGTCGCCGGCCGGATGGTGCTCAAGCGCGTGATGGGCAAGGCGAGCTTCGCCACGCTGCAGGACATGAGCGGTCGCATCCAGCTCTACATCACCAACGATGCAATCGGCGCCGAAGCGCACGAGGCGTTCAAGCACTGGGACTTGGGCGACATCGTCGGCGCGCGGGGAACGCTGTTCAAGACGCGCACCGGCGAGCTCTCGGTGCGGGTGACCGAGCTCAGGCTTCTCGCCAAGGCGCTGCGACCGCTGCCCGAGAAGTTCCACGGCCTCACCGACCAGGAGCAGAAGTATCGCCAGCGCCACGTCGACCTCATCACGAGCGCCGACTCCCGCGACGTGTTCCTCGCCCGCTCGCGCACAGTGCAGGCGGTCCGCGATTTCTTCGTCGCCCGCGGCTATCTCGAGGTCGAGACGCCGATGATGCATCCCATCCCCGGCGGCGCCGCGGCGCGTCCGTTCGTAACCCACCACAACGCGCTCGAGACCGACCTGTACCTGCGCATCGCTCCGGAGCTCTACCTCAAGCGGCTGGTGGTCGGAGGGTTCGAGAAGGTGTTCGAGATCAACCGCAACTTCCGCAACGAAGGCATCTCGACGCGACACAACCCCGAGTTCACGATGCTCGAGTTCTACGAGGCGTATCGGGATTACCGCTACCTCATGGTGCTGACCGAGGCGCTCTTGCGGCACGTCGCGCTCGCCGTGCGCGGTACCACGAGCGTCGAGTATCAGGGCGTGGGGATCGACCTGGGCGCACCGTTCGACCGGCTCACCATGGCCGAGGCGATCGCCAAGCACAACCCGAAGTACGCGCTGCGCGAGCTCGGGAAACCCGAATACCTTCGCGTCGCGCTCGCGCCGTTCGATGCCGAAGTCTTTCCCACCGACGGCGTGGGGCTGCTGCAGCTCAAGCTCTTCGAGGCCACGACCGAGGACAAGCTCGTGCAGCCGACGTTCATCGTGGCCTACCCGGCCGACGTCTCGCCGCTCGCTCGTGCGAACGACGCCGACCCGTCGCTGACGGACCGCTTCGAGCTCTTCATCGCCGGACGCGAGATCGCCAACGGCTTCTCCGAACTCAACGATCCGGAGGATCAGGCGGCGCGATTCCGAGCCCAGGCGCAGGCCAAGGAGGCCGGCGACGCCGAGGCCATGCACTACGATGCGGACTACATCCGCGCGCTGGAATACGGCCTGCCGCCTACGGCGGGCGAAGGCGTGGGTATCGACCGGCTGGTGATGCTGCTCACCGACAGCCCGTCGATCCGCGACGTGATCCTGTTTCCCCAGCTCAAGCCCGAGGCCTAGGGTGGCTCACTTCGCGAGGATGCGCTCCACCCACCGGGCGTAAGCCTCGATGTACTTGCGGAAAAACTCCCGCGCCGGGTCGTCGATCAGCGCGCCGCTCGCATCGAAGAGCTTCGCCGCGTTGCCGACGTAGGCTTCGGGCTGTTGCAGCGCAGGCATGTTGAGGAATACGAGCGACTGGCGCAAGTGCTGATTGGCGCCGAACGCGCCGATCGCGCCGGGCGAGATGCTTACCACGCCCGCCGGCTTGCCGTTCCAAGCGCTGTCCCCGTACGGCCGGGAAGCGATGTCGATCGCGTTCTTGAGCACGCCGGGCACCGAACGGTTGTATTCGGGAGTCAGGAACAGCACGGCGTCGGCCTTGCGGATGCGCGCCTTGAAGGCGGCCGAAGCCGCGGGAGGATGCGCCTCGTCGTCCTGGTTGTACAGCGGCAACTGGCCGATCTCGACGATCTCCAGCTGGAGCGAGGCGGGCGCGAGCGCGGCGAGCGCCCTCGCCGCCTTGCGGGTGAACGATTCCTTGCGGAGGCTGCCGACCAGAACGGCGACATCACAAGGACTGGCCATGGGCTCCCTTCTTCCTATGGGTCGGAACGAGGCGTGCGCCGCGGGTCGCCGATAATGACACAGACAACTCCGGCGCGGCCGAGTTTGCGAGCGGGCGCCCATTTTTGCCGCCTTCGGGGCCGCGGTGCATAATCGTCGGCTATCGGGGTGTAGCGCAGCCTGGTAGCGCACTTGCTTTGGGAGCAAGGTGTCGGAGGTTCGAATCCTCTCACCCCGACCAGGATCGAGGAG